>CAJUJJ010000004.1 GCA_910586765.1 uncultured Clostridia bacterium | reverse complement strand
CCAGTAGGCTTTCTGGAACCACGCGACTATCGCGTGGTTTTCTCCACACAAAAAACCAGTGTCATTACAACACTGGCTTTTCACTCTTATTTCATTAAAATATTTTTTACAATATTACTTACAACTTTACCATCTGCAACGCCTTTTATTTTTGGTGTAATTGCTTTCATTACTTTTCCCAAATCTTTAAAAGATGTTGCACCAAGTTCAGCTATTGTTTCTTCTACTACCTTTTGAATTGCACTCTCACTTAACTGCTCTGGAAGGTAATTCAACAATATCTCAATTTCTTTGTTCAGTTTATCCACTAAATCTTGACGACCACTTTTAATAAAGTCAGGCAATGAGTCTCTACGGCTTTTTAGCTGTTTCGCAATGACCTCAATTACACCTTTATCGTCTAATTCCACCTTATTATCTTTTTCAATCTGTAGAATACCTGAACGAATTAACTGTACTGTATCTTTTCGTATTGTATCTTTTTCTTTCATAGCACTTTTCAAGTCTTCAAAAAGCTGCTCTTTTAATGCCATACAATCATTCCTTTGCCAATCAAACATTATTTAAATTTACGTTTTCTAGCTGCTTCAGATTTCTTTTTACGTTTAACGCTTGGCTTGTCATAATGTTCTCTTTTACGTACTTCTCCCATAATACCGTCTTTTGCACAACTTCTTTTAAAACGGCGAAGAGCACTATCTAAGGATTCATTTTCTTTTACCTTTACCTCTGACATGAATTTCCCTCCCTCCCAGGTGTGAGATTCCTTTTTGTTACACGCTATTTAAAAAAATATGTCTTTTTTTCATATAGCACATTATTGAATTATACACAAAAAAACATTTCACGTCAATAAAAAACCGTCTTTTTGCATATAAAAACTTTACAAATTTTTTTTAAAACTTAGTGTGCGTCATTTTGTTCTGTTCTTCTTAATATTGTAATTCCAAGAGGTGGTACTTTTAATTCAATACTGCTTTGTCTGCCATTCCAATCTATTCTATCACTTACAAGAGGCTTTCTATTGATAACACCACTACCGCCATATTTTTCATCATCACTATTAAATATTTCTTCATAAGTACCAGCTACTGGAACACCTAATCTAAATCCAAAATGTGTTTCTGGTGTAAAGTTACATACAATTATCAATTCTTTTGTATGGTCTTGACCTCTTCTAATAAATGCAATGATACTTCTATCTCTATCATTACATTCTATCCATTCAAAACCAGTTGGGTCAAAATCTTTTTCCCATAATGCCGGCTCTTGCAAATACAAATGGTTCAAATCATTCATATACTGATGCAGCTTTTGGTGTGTTTCATATTCTAACAAGTGCCAATCAAGGCTTCTTGCTTCACTCCATTCCGCAAACTGACCAAATTCACTACCCATAAACAACAGCTTTTTACCTGGGTGTCCATACATAAATCCATATGTTACACGAAGATTTGCAAATTTTTGCCACAAATCACCTGGCATTTTTTCCATCATAGAACATTTACCATGTACTACTTCATCATGTGATAATACCAATATAAAGTTTTCTGTATAAGCATATACCATACTAAATGTTAAATTATCATGATGGTATTTTCTATAAATAGGGTCTTTTTTTACATAAGACAAATAATCATTCATCCAGCCCATATTCCATTTCAAACTAAATCCAAGACCACCATAATTTGCACTTCTTGTTACACCAGCCCAAGCAGTAGATTCTTCTGCAATCATCATTACACCAGGGTGTCTACCCAAAATAACGGAATTCATATGTCTTAAAAATTCCTCTGCTTCCAAGTTTTCTCTTCCGCCGTGTTCATTTGGTACCCATTGTCCATCATTTTTACCATAATCCAAATACAACATAGATGCTACTGCGTCTACTCTCAAGCCGTCCAAATGGAATTCTTCAATCCAATAAATTGCATTTGCAATTAAAAAGTTTCTTACTTCATTTCTACCATAGTTAAATATTAATGTACCCCAATCTGGGTGCTCTCCTTGTTTAGGGTCTTGATGTTCATACAATGCTGTACCATCAAAACGTGCCAATCCGAAAGCATCTTTAGGAAAATGAGCTGGTACCCAGTCTAATATAACACCTATACCATTTCTATGACAGGCATCTATAAATGCCTTAAATTCATCTGGTGTACCAAAGCGGCTTGTTGGTGCATAATATCCTGTTACTTGATATCCCCAGCTACCATCAAAAGGATGTTCCTCAACAGGCAACAACTCAATATGCGTATAACCCATTTTTTTAACATAAGCAACCAGTTTCTCTGCACCTTCTAAATATGTCATAGAACGGTTTCCTTCTTCTGGTACTCTCATCCAGCTTCCAAAATGTACTTCATAAATATTGATTGGACCTTGATAAATATGTTCACTGTTTCTATCATCTGTCCATGCTTTGTCTCCCCAAACATAACGGCTATTATCATATATTACAGAAGCTGTATCTGGTCTTAATTGTGCAAAAGAAGCATATGGGTCTGCTTTGTCACATACATTATTATATTTATCTTTAATTTGATATTTATATTGGTCATATTCTTTTAATCCAGGTATAAATAACTCCCAAATTCCAGACTCTCCCAATACCCTCATTTGATTTCTTCTACTATCCCAGCTATTAAAATTACCAATAACGCTAACTGCTTTCGCATTTGGTGCCCAAACGCCAAACGCAACTCCTTCCACACCATCTACTGTTGTAATATGTGCTCCTAATTTTTCAAATATTTTATAATGGTTACCTGCACCAAAAAGATATCTGTCATACTCTGATATTGTAGGTGCAAAAGAATATGCATCATATGTTGTCCATTGATTTCCTTCGTAATCTGTAAGAGATAACTGATATCTAAACCATTCTTGTCTATCTTCTATGATGACTTCAAAAAAACCATCTTCATGTATCTTCATCATAGGATATGTTTTATCTTGGTCAGCATCATCTACTACTACAATTTCTTTTGCTTGTGGTACAAAAGCTCTTACTGCTACAAATTTTTCTCCCTCATGCTCTACCTCATGCATACCTAAAACGTGGTGGGGTTCACCGTGTTCCACATTCACGATTTGAAATAATTCATTTAAGTTAGTTGTTGTAATCATACTTCTTGCTGCTTACGCAGCCTCACCCCTTTCTAAATTATTAATTACAAAACACTTCCTCCATTATTATTGTTTATGGTATTACAAAACTTTACCATATTATAAATTTAGGAGCCTGTTTTTGTTATTTTTATTATACCTTATATCACCTTTTTTTACTAGCACATACTTTATTTGTGTTCTTTATTTTTATTTATTTACTTTATACAATATATCATTTCCTCTTTTGTACATTTTTATCTACTACAGAAAATATTGCACTATTTTTTATATTATTTTTAGTATATTTGCTCAAAATAATACTCGGATTTTATTTTAAAATTACTTTCTATGATATAATTTGTATTTATTTTTGTACAAAAATTTATTATTGTTTTATCATAATACAAATACACTTTAAAATTATATATTTATAAAAAAATACAAGACAAATTTGTATTGTGTCTTGTATTTGCTCTTTATATTATACTATTTAAAACTTTAGAAAATCAAAAATATTTTTCTCCTATCCATCGTATACATTCTATCAAACAAAATGCACATAAATATACAGCACAATAAAATATTACTCTTGTAATATGTATTGCACCATCTTTTAATTCCAAAAGCACGCCTATTAATAATCCTGTATAAACAGCAGTCAGTAATCTTTTTTTTGTTATCATACTTTTTACACCTTTTTCCACTTCAAACTATTTAAGTCATGTTCTTTCACTATTTTTACAAGCCTTTGACTAAAATTTGCACTTAATATGTCTTTGGCATCTAATATTTCAATACCAAATTCTTTTGCTCTCAAATATGTAGCTGTTTTTTCTTGTTTATCCCTTCCAAAAGCAACCAATATTCCTTTTGAAAACCAACCTCCTATTCTCTTTTTTTCAATCATTAATTCATTTACTGCTGCTGCATCTGCACTTCTCAATTTACACGATATAAATACTGGCATAGACTGGTCTGAAAGCACTACATCAATTTCATTTCCTGCCATCCTAGAAGCATCATACGCATTCCAGTCTATTAATGCTCCTAACCACACATCATCAAATGCACAAGACTGTTTCGCATGAATATACACAAAAAGCTCCAGCCAAATACCATAATTAATAACATACTGTTTGTCCATTACAGAATTAAAATAAAAACTAACATTTTCTTTTGTCATTTTTAAATCTTTTATAAAACCAAATTTCTGAAATGCATACAATATTTTTTTATCAGGTGTCACCTTTTTACCATTTTTTTGTGTTGCCTCTATTTTACTTTTCATATACATTTCATGATTGGAAAATCTTGCTGCCACAATTTGTATAAAATTACTTGTTGTTTTCCAATGATTAATATCATTAAATAATACATCACACATATTTAATATATCATTATATCGTTTTTCCAAAGGCTCTTTATGAGAGTATCCCATAAGACAAGCCCCTCTTGCGTCCATAAAATGCTCCAATTTTATTTTTGGTACATTTGCTACAGGTTTATTTTCTGCTAAATCTAATATAATTCCTTTTACTAAATCTGTATAATAAAGAGGAACTCCTTTTCCTGCACCTGCTTTAAAGCCAGCAATGAGCATAAGCTCACTGCCCCCTGTAAACTCCATAGCACAATATTCATTTTCTTCTAACGCCTTTTTTGTTTTACTATAAATTTCTACCATATCTAATATATCTAAAGAAATATGTTCCATAATAATATTAGGCATAGTATGTTTAAAACATTTTTTCAAGCTATGAAACCATGTCATATCTTGTATACCATTATCATAAAAAAATATTATCTTTTCTGGTTTTAAAGCCAAAGGAGCAGAAATATTTTTCAAAACATCTTTATCATAATACTTTATCAATGTTTTCATATAACACTTCCTATTCTTCTGTTACGATTTCCTCCTCAAATTTTACTTCTTCTTTTGGTTGTTTATTTTCATTCCTTTTTCCAAATATTGCACCAAAATTCAATTTAGATGCTATACC
The DNA here is from genome assembly GCA_910586765.1 of uncultured Clostridia bacterium. Taxonomy (GTDB): domain Bacteria; phylum Bacillota; class Clostridia; order Lachnospirales; family Anaerotignaceae; genus Coprocola. The sequence continues at coordinate 115,170 of CAJUJJ010000004.1, read as the reverse complement.
TGGTGCCATATCAATTAATTTATTTACAGCATCTTGATTTTTAATATTAATCATTTGCACATTTCCATTTTGTATTACCAATACTGCACTTGGTGTAATTTTTGCCCCCATACCCCCTGCGGAGTCTTCTTTTGCTCCTTCTTTTGCTCCTATTCCTACACCAACAGATACCTCTATCAAAGGCAGCAATGTTAAATCTCCCATTGTAATGGCATCTCCTACAATCGTTTTCGTAGAAACAATGTCTTCCACTTTATCAAATAACACATTTAAAGAAGTATCAAATCCTTTACCCATTTTTTCATCTACGTCCTTTCCATACTACCATAATTGTTTTATAAACTGGTTTTACAAATAATAATCTCAATACTGCATACAATAAATAACTTAAAAATATTTTACCTTTTACATCTACAAAAACATCTTTTATTATTTTTTGTGTGAAATCTCCTGTAATTTGCAATCCTTTACCAAATTTCATTTTTGCTGTTCCAGCAATGCCCAACAAATAGCCTGTCAATGCTGGGTCACCTGTTCCTATTGTCGCTTTTAAACTACAATGTTTTGGTGAAACTCCCTTTAACATTCTTTTTAAAAATGTTGTGATTGCCTGAAACAATTCTTTTTTATTTTCCATATGAATAAAATAATTTATATCTATTTTTTTATTTTTATTCTCTTTCTCATTTTGTTTTATTTTTTTATTTTTATTTCGTTTTTTTTGTTTAATATTTGCTTTACTATCAGACACATTTTTTCGGCTATGTTTTTGTTTTGTTTCTTGTTTTTGATTTTGTTTTATATCTGATTTTTCTGTTTTTACTTCTGCTTCTACTGTTTCATTTATTGTTGTTTCTTTTTCCGTTTGTTTTTCCTGTTGTTTTATTTGTCCTTCTTGTTGTTCTGATTTACTTCGTGCAGAAAGCACAGTATCCTCTTGTGTATATTCTATTTTTTGTTTCTTTTTTTTCTGCCTTTTATCAGCACCATAAATACAATATCCAAATAAACGCAAAGAAAATTTTAAATCTCCTTTGTCATATATTCCATAAGCGTGTATTGCTCCTAATATCCATTTTACATCAAATTTTCCATTGACATATTGTATATAATTTCCTTCTACTTGATAACAAATAGGAGAAAATAATACTAATGCCATCACTACTAATATCAGCATTACAACAAACAAAATAATAAAAATAATTACTTTCAATATGTTCCATAGTATAACAAGTATTCCCATATTATACTCCTGTCTTTTTTATTCCAATTCTTAATAAAATACTACAACCAATACATACAAAAAAAATAATAGCAAAAAAAATAACTACAATACGTATAGAAGTATCTATAAAAAAGGGCTCTGGCACTATGTTTATCAATCTATCTGTTTTTGGATTTAATATCCACAAATCATTTGAAAAAAATATTTTATGAAATATTATAAAATATTTTGTAAAATTAGTTGCTATAATGCCTGCTAATGTTGCTGTAACAACTATAAAAGAAATCAAACCATTTCTCAAGCATTTTAATAAAAATACTTTTTTATTTTGAAATACTAAAAAAACAGTCGTTATAGCACATACAACAATTCCTATTCTTCTTAGCCATTGCCCTCCCCAAAAAAGAACTCTTACATCTTCCATATGAGCAATTTCTCTTTCATTAAAAAATTCTTTTTCTTTGCCATCAATCATTGCTTTTACATTTAGATTATCTCTTTTTCCCTTCAAATACGACATCATTTCTTCTGTTACAAAAAGCAATTCTTTTTCTTCCATATTTATATTTTTCATAACATCATATTTGCGATACTCTTTTTGAAAATATCCCATATCTCCATATACTGCTACCTCTACAGAAGAAATTAATATTACTACAAGCAATGATATAACACAAAAAATGCCTGCTAAAATATGTAATACTTTCATAAAATCCATTCCTCCGCCTTTTGTAGATTACTCCCCTTTTCTACTGCCTGTTGTATAATATAGCAAAACAAATCTATTGCTTCCGCTTTGCCATATGCTACACCAATTACTTCAAAATTTTTACTTTTATATCGTTTTTTACAAATTTCTTTACTAGACATAATCTCCACATGGTTTCTTTTTTCATTATAAAACAGACAAATACAATATAAATGGAAAACAGTAATATCTCGACTAAGACTATAAAGAATGGTATCTAAATCCTGAACACTGCCACCTACAAACAAATGCTCAATATATTTCATTATTGTACTCCTTTCTTTTACTATATTATAACAGATAATACAAAAATGAAAACGATTTTTTTTATTACTCTATAGAAATACAGCACTATTAAGATAAAAAGAGTGTAGCGTGTCAATTATTTGACACGCCCAGTCTGTCAAAAAACTTCATTTTGCCGTAAAAAGCAAGGGGTTTGGGGAGTGCAACTCCCCATTCTAATCCGCAAGGCGAGCTTTGCCCGCCTGAGGAAAACAGCGAGTTTCAAGGCTTTTAAGCCGATGGAACAAGCTGTTTATACTTCTGTTTAAACAAGTCGAAAACTCGTTTTCGACTTAGCGTGTCAATTATTTGACACGCCTAAACATTCAAAAAATAACACTTTTATCCCAATGCTTTCTCCAATTCTTCCAATTCTCCTACAGGATACATTCCCAAAAGTTCTTTATATTGTTGTGTACTCAATCCTTCTGTTGTAACATAAAGTCTTATTTTTCCCTCTAAATCTGCCTTTTGAAATTCTGCTTTTATATTCGCAAATTGTATTTCATTCATATACTGCTTGCTCCCTTCTTTTACCTCATTTTCACATTTCTTTTTATGAAATACTTCTGACAATCCCATAAGCAATAAAAATCCTCCAAAAAACTTTCTTAACAATGTTGCGTCCATTCTTACTGCTAAAAATGCTCCTGCCGCTGCTCCTATCAATCCTGTTAGTACAATAGATTTTACTGCCTTTACTTCAACATTTTTATTTTTTATATGTGTAATCAGTGCAATCACTGCTGTTGGAACAAAATAAATTAAATTAATACCTTGTGCCTGTTGTTGATTCATATCCTGCAAAAAAAGCAATGCTGGTATTAATATCGTACCTCCTCCAATTCCCATACCACTTATTATGCCAGCCAACACACCTGCTGTTATAACTCCTATCATATTATCATTCTTATCGCTGCAGCAATCATAAATAAACCAAATATTCTATGCAGCCATACTCCTGATACTTTACTAAGCAATTTTGCTCCTATAAATCCCCCTACAACACCACCTAATGATGCCCATAACGCAACACTCCACAATACATCTGTTTTCCACACATAAAATGCTATAGAAAGCAATGACAAAGGCAATATAATTGCAATCGCAGTGGCATGTGCTTTATGTTCTTCTACATTCAAAAATCTTTCCATACATGGTACAACAATCGTTCCTCCTCCTGAGCCAAACAGACCATTTGCAAAGCCTGTTACAGCACCAATCAATATTGCTTTTCCTTTTTTAATACCCATTGCAAAAACTCCTTTTGATTTACTGTTAATAGTATTACCTGCAATTTCTTTATTTATCCAAATTTTCATTATTAAAATTAATATTGTGTAAATTATAAATAAATTGGTTTATATGACAATACTTTATCTGCAATTTCTTCTGCTGTCATTTCACTATAATATATGTAATCTGAAATATATGGGTCAATTACTCCATTTTCTAAAGCTTTCAGCAAACTATCACTTTCTTTTATTTTTCCTAAATGATTTAAAATTTTAATTCTTTCTACCATATCAACAATTTCTACTTTTGACAATAACACCATACTTGCCTTTCCTTCTCCCTTTTCTTTATTATAAATTATTTTTTATTTCACTTTATTTGTCTTTTATTTTCACTTTTTTTATTTTTGGAGCTGTTAAACGAAAACTCATATCTATTAGCATTTTTACTTTTTCATCACTTACACTACCATCTAATAAAACAGAAATCCAATTTGCCTTATTCATATGGTATGCTGCATAAATTCCTTTTTCTGCTCTAAAAGAATTTATCATAATCGTTTCACATTTGACATTCATAATATCTATCATATCACATTCTGGCAGTCCTAACTTTTCTTTTGAAATAGTCATAATCAATGCAAACCATTTTCTATTGCTATTATGTCGAAATATTGCATAATCTGGATACTTCGCCCACAAAAATTCAGCATTTGCATTATAGTTTTCTGTAATATATTTTTCTAATTCTTCTCTATTCATTAAAATATTCTCTCCTTTATCATTTTAATTTACAAAATATAAATTCTAAATTATTTATTATGACATAATATACACTTTATCTCTAATATTAACAAAATCAAATTCTATACTATCATATAAAGTTAGACCAATATTTAAAAATCCAGATATTGACGAAAATATATCAACACTTTTTACTTCAAAAATAAAATCGCCATTTTTTGTTTTTATCTTTATATTTTTATTCACAATATTTAAACAACTTAAATCATCTGTATAACTTAAATTTGTTCCCCCTGCTATTCTTTTATATTTTGTATCATTCTTAAATATAAAACCTATCTCCATTAAAAACTTTACTGCCATTTTTATTCCTCTTTCTACTTTTCTAATTTTGACTAAAATAAAAAAAGGACTATTTTTCAAGTCCTATTTTATCATTTTATTATCCTAAAAGCATTTTATCATTTGTCATACCTGTACCGCTCGCTTTTTCAAACATTTTCAGCAAATCAGCCACTTTTAAATTTTTCTTTTCTTCTGTTTGCAAATTAATAAGCACTCTACCCTTATGAAGCATCATCAAACGATTTCCCAATCTAATAGCATCTTGCATATTATGTGTTATCATCAATGCTGTTAATTTATCTTCTGTAATAATCTGGTTTGTCAATTCCAATACTTTTTTTGCTGTTTTAGGGTCTAATGCCGCTGTATGCTCATCTAACAAAAGTAATTCTGGTTTTGTCATAGTTGCCATAAGCAATGTCAATGCCTGTCTTTGTCCTCCAGAAAGCAAACCTGTTTTTGCTGTCATACGGTTTTCTAATCCTAAATCTAATATTTCAAGTCTTTCTCTAAACAAACTCCTTTCCGCTTTTGTAATACCCCTTTTTAAACCTCTACTTTTACCTCTACGCAATGCCATAGCCATATTTTCTTCTATTGTCATATCAGAAGCTGTTCCCATTCTTGTATCTTGAAAAACACGTCCAATATGAATTGCTCTTTTATATTCTGGCAATTTTGTAACATCACTACCATTTATGACAATACTACCTGTATCTACTTTAAATATACCTGCTATAGCATTTAACATAGTAGATTTTCCTGCACCATTTCCTCCTATTACTGTCATAAAATCAGAAGGTTCTAAATGAAATGTAATTTCTTTTATAGCACGCTTTTCATTTACTGTACCAGGAGAAAATGTCTTTTTAATACCATTTACTTTTAACACAATTATACCTCCTTATGCTTCTGCTTTATGATTTCGTCTATTTGTAAAATCTCTATACCATTCTTTTACTGCTGGCAATGACAGACAAATTACCAATACAATAGAGGAGAACAATTTTAAGTCTGTTGGCTGCAATTTATTTGCCAATACAAATGCAATAATAATACGATACAATATAGAACCTACTACTACAGAAGTTAAACACCATGCCATACCCCTTCTGCCTAACAAAACCTCTCCTATAATAACAGAAGCCAATCCAATAACAATCGTACCTACACCCATACCTACATCGGCATAACCATTATATTGTGCTATCAGCCCTCCTGACAATGATATTAAACCATTACTAATCATCAAACCTAATATAATCATAATATCTGTATTTACACCTAATGCACTTATCATACGTGGATTATCTCCTGTTGCTCTCAATGCAAATCCAAACTCTGTTGAAAACATCAACCATAACAAAAATATTACTACTGCCACAGATACAACACCTACTAACATAACTGCGTTTGCTGTAGAAAATGCGTTTGCTTCTGTGCTAAAAAATTCTACAACAGATGTTATTATTGTAGTTTGTTTGAGCAAAGGTAAGTTTGCTTTTCCTCCCATTACTCTCAAATTGATAGAATACAAACCTGTCATAACCAATATACCTGCAAGAAGTCCAGGAATTTTTAATTTTGTATGTAATATTCCTGTTACAAATCCTGCAACTAGTCCTACTACAAAAGATAGCATTGTTGCAGTAAAAGGATTTCCTCCATTTACAATACATTGTGCCGCTATTGCTGCTCCTAATGGAAAACTACCTTCTGTCGTTAAATCTGCAAAATCCAATACACGATATGTAATATATACACCAATCGCCAATATAGACCACAATAAACCTTGCGAAATAGCACTTAAAAAAGATGCCATTGAAATTAAAGTCATACTTTCACCCATTCCATATTATATTTATAAATTATAGAAAGAGAGTGCTTCTTAGCACTCTCTCAAATTGTCAATTAAATTATCTCTAAGCAATTTTGTAAACTACCCACTGTATAAAACTAGTGAGATTGTAGTAGCTTTATTTCAAAAGAAAAATACTTCCATTTGTAATTTTGAAAAACTATAAAATTGTTAATTTATTCTTCAACAGCTCCATCTTTAATAACGATTGCTGCACTGTCAATAATTTCTTGTGGTATTGTCACACCGATTTTTTCTGCTGTATCTAAATTGATACATACTTCTGTAGAATCTGGAAATTCCACAGGCATTTTAGAAATATCTTCTCCTTCTAATACACGAATTGCCATTTTACCTGTCTGCTCACCAAGTTTATAATAGTCTATACCTACTGTTGCTAAACCGCCGCCTTTTACCATACCATTTTCGCCACAGATTAGAGGTACTTTTTCCACATCTGTAATAGAAACTACCAAAGGTATTGCAGAAGCAAATGTATTATCTGTTGGAATATACAAAGCATCTACTTCTCCTACAATAGACTGTACTACTTGTTGAATATCATTTACATTTGTTACTGTACCTTCTTGATAAGTAAGTCCTAATTCTTCACAAGCCTCTATTGCTGACCTTGCTTGTATTTCAGAATTTGCTTCACTAGAATTATACATAATACCTACTTTTTTTACATCAGGCAATATTTGTTTTAACAATGCAAACTGTTCTTTTACAGGTGTTCTATCACTTGTACCAGAAAGATTTACATTTGGTTCTTCATTAGAAGATACTAACCCTGCTTCTGGATAATCTGTAATTGCTGTTGCCAAAATAGGAATTTCTTGTGTTTCTGCTGCAACAGACTGTGCCGCTGGTGTTGCAATAGCAAGTATCAAATCCTCTTTATCATTTACAAATTTTTGGCTCATTGTTTTTAAATTAGACTGGTCGCCTTGTGCATTTTGTACATCAATTACAATTTTTTCGCCATCTACGTAGCCACCTTCTGCCAAAGCATCAACAAATCCATTTCTTGCATTATCCAAAGCATCGTGCTCCATTAACTGCAATACTCCAATTTTAATCTGTTCTCCATCTTCTGACTGCTGTTGTGTTTGTTCCTCTCCTTGTTGCTCTGCTGGTTGGCTACTACTACAAGCTGTTGCGGTTAAAACCATAGCGGTTGCTACAGTAAAAGAACAAATTGTTCTAAAAATTCCCTTCTTCATGATTTTCCTCCCTCAAACACTTTTTAATTATTTCTGTATTTTATGATGTTATTATTTTATTACTCCTTTATTTTAAAGTCAAACTTTAATTTAGCAATTTAAAGCGTAACGCTTTAAAGCAAATTTATATTTTGAACAAAAACAAAACATTGTATTGTATATTTTACATAAAAAATTGTACTCATAATCGTGCACGTTTTAAAATTGTATTTCGTTTTGCTACAATTTTATGTTTTTATCTGTGGTATTATTGTACAAATAGGAAAGAATTATACATTTTTGATATTAACACTGTACTATCAAATTGAAAATAAATACAATATATCAAATACATTTACTCTTTTTATTATTTTATACATTATAACAAAAAAAGTCTTGTAATATATGTTCATTTTTTTTGGAAAAAACTGTTTTTCTAAAAATTTACTTTACGAAAAACAGAAAAAGGGATAAAATAAAAAATAAAGGAGGGATATGTCATGGCAGAACGTTTTTTTGTCATAAAAGGGGATATTGTGCGAGTAAAAACACAGGCGATTGTAAACGCAGCTAATACATCTCTTTTAGGTGGTGGTGGTGTAGATGGTGCTATTCATAGAGCTGCTGGAAAAGAGTTGCTTTTAGAATGTGAAACATTAGGTGGTTGTCCTACAGGTGAGGCAAAAATTACTTCTGGTTATAAATTACGTGCAGAATATGTAATACATACACCTGGCCCTATTTGGCGTGGTGGCAACAAAGGAGAAGCTGAACTTTTAGCAAATTGTTACCGCAATAGTTTAAAATTGGCTCAAGAATATGATATTACTTCAATTTCTTTTCCATCTATCAGCACTGGCGTTTATCGTTATCCTGTAGAACAAGCAGCTGAAATTGCTGTAAAAGAAATTATGACATTTTTAGAAAATAACAATGACATTGAAAAAGTACAAATGGTTTGTTTTGACGAAATTACATTTCGTACTTATGAAAAAGCACTTAAAAATTATAAAAAATAACAATACAATAAGGCTGTCAAATAACTTGACAGCCTTACTTTTGTTACGCCTCCTACAGCAACATTATAGTAATTTTGCTTTAAGAGTAACGCCCCTGTTTATTCATTGACAACAAAAATGTCACAATTTTATCTAAATCTTTATTTCCTTCTACATTTAAACAAATCTGCTCCAATCCTTTTTCTCCTGCTACAGAAATCAGCACTTCTTGCAATGTTGTATTATTTCTTAAATCTTGGCTATATTGCCCCTTTTTTGTTTGTATTGTTACTGGATTTTCAAAATCATTAATACTATCAAAAAATAATTCTAAATCTTGAATATTATATATTGTTACCATAATTTTTCTCCCCTTATTATTGTATTATTTCTCTTTTTCTGTTATTATTATACTGCCAATAATTGATATATTCTTTTATAATACTGTCAAAAAATAATACAATACTGCCAAAGGAGTTTTTTTATGAAAGCGATAGACCATTGTAATGTCATTACAGACCAAAACCAAAAACAGATTTATTCTCATATAGAACCTCTTTTTCCTTGCACTGTTTATACTACTGATTTTCAATATTATATCCACCCTGAAATTCCTTGGCATTGGCATAAAGATTTAGAACTTATACTTGTAACAGAAGGAAGTCTTTTTGTAGATTTAGGCGAAACTACATTTACATTACAAAAAGGGCAGCTTCTTTTTATCAATACTAATGTACTACATTTTATGAAAAAGGCTTCAGAACAAAATTGTACTGCAATTACTATTGTATTTGATGCAGAATTAGTAAGCGGAAACACCAAAAGTATATATATGGAGCGTTATATTTCTCCTTTGCTTTGTTGTCACAATTTGCATTACATTGTATTTTGTTCTGAAACAGATTGGCAGAAAAACTGTATTGAACATTTTAAAAAGGCTTGTTCTCTTTTTACAGAAGAACCTTCTGCTTTTTTATTTGCTATAAGAGAACAACTTTCTTATATTTGTTATGAAATCGTTGAAAATTGTCAAACCGCTTTACAATCTTCTAGTTCTCACAACACAATAGAATATCAACGCACAAAACAATTATTAGAATATATTCACACACAATACAACAAAGCTATTTCACTTGAATTACTTTCTTCTTCTGCAAATATCAGTCAGAGAGAATGTTTTCGTTGTTTTGAACAAATATTGCACACAACACCTATAACATACATTACAAAATATCGTATTTCTACTGCTTTATCTCTTTTACAAAATACTGCTCTTTCTGTTACAGAAATTGCTTTTTCTACAGGATTTAACAGTTCTAGCTATTTTAGCAAAGTATTTCGTGAATATATGGGTATCACTCCTTTACAATATCGCAAAAATTTATATTTAAAAAATGCTGTTTAAAAACAATTACATATAAAAAGAGAGTGGAACATTCCACTCTCTTTGACACTTCTCATTTTATTCAGGGTCAATCAAACCATAAGAACCATTTTTTCTTTTATATACTACATTAATGTTTTCTGTTTCCGCATCTCTAAATACAAAGAAACTATGACCAATCAATTCCATTTCCATAACAGCTTCTTCTGCGTCCATAGGTTTTACTTCAAAGTGTTTAATTCTTTCGATTTTATACAATGGTTCTTCATCTAATTCTTCCTCTGCAATATGCAGTGACTCATATTCTGCTCTATAAGCTTCAGCACTTTGACGAACTTTTGTTCTCAGACGTTTTTTATAGCGAACTACTTGATTTTCCAAAATATCAATCGCTTCATCTACTGCTGCCATCATATCAGCATCTCTTACTTCTGCACGAATCATTCTTTTGTGATAAGGGATTGTTACTTCAATATTTGTGCCCAATTTTTCACTACTTAATGTCACTGTGGCTACAGTTTCTTCTGGGAAAAATTTATCAATTCTAGCTAATTTTGCACTAACTTTTTCTTTTGTTTTTTCCCCTACTTCTATATTTTTTCCTATAAAATTATAACGCATAAAAACAGCTCCCTTCTATGATGACCCGAAAAGCATCGGTTATTTTTCATTATTCCTTTTATGGTATATATTCTATATAAAAATCAAAAATCCTTCTTTTTTTTATTTCTTTTTTGCTGTTTCATCAAATCGTGCTAAAAAAAGAAATAATATATTCTGCACTCACAGGTGTCATATGATTTGCGTCAACACCTACATCATATCTACGAATTTTATTTTCTAAATTATTATAATTATAATATTCATAATTGTGCTGGTGTCCATGAAGCGATATGCTTCCTTTAAACATTCCCTTCCATTCCAATATTGGATAATGAAACAACACAAATTCTACATTAGTATAAACAATCTCTGCATAATATTGTATAGAAGAAAACAACGATTTATCAAATTCAGAACTATCTACAAAACCATCATGATTTCCTCTTATCAAATGTTTTTTTCCTTTTAGTTGGTACAATATTTCTGTGGCTAATTTTGCACCTTTCATTGTAAAATCACCTAGTATATATATTTCATCATATGGCTTTACTTTTTCATTCCATTTTTTTATTAAATCATTATTCATTTTACTTATATTTGCATACGGTCTATTTGTATGTCTAATAATATTTTCATGATAAAAATGTAAGTCTGATGTAAAATATAACAAAGCGATGCCCCTCTCCTATTACACATTAAAACGGAATAATATTACATCTCCATCTTTTACAACATACTCTTTTCCCTCTGAACGCACTAAACCTTGTTCTTTTGCACCATTATAAGAACCAATTTTTATTAAATCATCATAGCTTACTACTTCTGCTCTTATAAATCCTCTTTCAAAATCACTGTGTATTTTTCCTGCTGCACCAGGTGCCTTTGTTCCCTTTCTAATTGTCCATGCACGACTTTCTGTTACCCCTGCTGTTAAATAGCTTATCAATCCCAACAATTTATAACTTGCTGAAATTAATCTATCTAAGCCACTTGTTTCTACTCCCATATCTGCTAAAAATTCTTTTTTATCTGCTTCTTCTAAATCGGAAATTTCTTCCTCAATTTTAGCACAAAGTACAAATACCTCTGAATTTTCACTATCTGCAAATATACGTACTCTATTTACATATTGATTTCCTGCACCATTGTCTGCTAAATCTTCTTCAGACACATTTGCTGCATACAACACTGGTTTCTGTGTCAAAAGTGTCAGACTCTCTACAAATGCAATATCTTCTGGTGCTTCAAATTCTACTGCTCTGGCACATTTTCCTTCTTCTAATGCTGTTTTTAATGTTTGCAATATTTCTAATTCTTTTTGCAATGATTTATCTGATTTTGCTGCTTTTACCGTTTTAGAAATACGTCTTTCTAATATTTCTAAATCAGAAAAAATTAATTCTAAATTGATTGTTTCAATATCTCTGATAGGGTCTATATTGCCATCTACGTGTACTACATTACTGTCTTCAAAACAGCGTACCACATGAACAATAGCATCTACTTCTCTAATATGAGATAAAAATTTATTTCCTAATCCTTCTCCTTTGCTTGCCCCTTTTACAAGTCCTGCAATATCTACAAATTCAATTACTGCTGGTGTTGTTTTTTCAGAATGATACATTTCTGTTAATTTTGTTAATCTTTCATCTGGTACTGCAACAATACCTACATTAGGGTCAATGGTACAAAAAGGATAATTTGCTGCTTCTGCTTTTGCCAATGTCATAGAATTAAAAAGTGTACTCTTTCCAACATTTGGAAGACCTACAATACCTAATTTCATATTTTTCTTCCTCTCTTAATTTGTCATTTTTCTGCTGCATATTATCGTTATTATATCTCAAAGGCAAATACTATGCAATAACAATATAAAAAGTGTATTCCCAATCTATAGGAATACACTTTATCATAAATATTACTTTTTCAGATATGCTCTAATTTCTGCTTCTGTATTTAAACTTGCAATTCTATCAAGCACTTGTTGTCTTTGTTCCAAAGGCAAAGTATAAAAAGCATTCATATCTTTGCTATTATCTATAATTTGTTTTTTCATTTGTGCAGGTAATGTGTCAAAGTTTTTTAAACATTTTAACATAATATCACCTCAAATATAGCATTTACCTTTTCTATAAAAAAATACGCTTTTTTCATTTCCAAAAATACAATACTTCAAATACTTGAGGAAAAAAGAACAAAAATATGCCAAATATCAACACCAAAAAAAATACTACAATACCAATTTTTGCATTTTTTCTATCTCGTTTTAATGTTTTTTTCATATTATTAGGACAAGGATTTTCTGAAACATACAACCCTCCAAGTAGCCCCTTTTGTACTTTCAAACGCAATGACTTTTCTTTTTGAAGCATATAATATGTTCCTTTTGTCATACGGAAATGATAATTAATACCATTATTTACACCATCTAAAAAATATCCTTTGTCAATGCCTGTATCTCCTCCTCTACTATTTGCTACAAAAAAGTTACAAGCAATCAATATTAATTCACTTTTTTTCCTCCACAATCTATCTACGCTATTATAAAACATTTCGCCATAATAATAAGAAATCCATACAACAGGCAATGTTGTAATGGTAATACGAAATGAATTTCTTTTTTCCACATTCCAACCTTGAAAATCATACAAATATCCTTTTATTTGCAATTCTATAATGCAATAAAACAAAAATAAAAAGCACATTAACCACAATATCCCCAAAAATACCCAATGATATTTTCTTTTCTTTTGGTTCCACAACAATATATCTTTTAAACTATTTCTACAAACAACAAACATAAATACACACAATGTTACAATCAAACCATTTATTTGCATACCTGTTTTATATCCAATAGCCATAGTCAACACAGGTACACAAAGTACACCTAGCCAAATCCAACTTCTTCTGCCTGTTACTATAGCTGTAAAAAAACACCAATAAAAAACGATAAGGGCAAATAACCCCAGCCACGCCATGTCACCGACTCCTTTTATATCTATGTAGTTACATCATCAACATTATTTTAAATATACTATATCACGAATTATTTATTAATAAAACATTACTCTTTTTCTATATCAAAAAATATTCCTTCTACAATATTAACAAATATATCTTTTTGTTTTATTTCATATAATTTTTCATTTCTCCATACTGTAGTATTATTTGCTTTAATCATTACATCATTTCCATTTTTTAAATGGTAAGTCATACAAATAATAGGCTGTTCTTCTTCTTTTATTTTTCCTAAAAATTTATAATTTAAAAGATTGCTCGCTTTTATCAACAGTTCTATTTTTTCCTTCTCTACAATTTCCTGTTGTTGCACATCATTATAGTAAATTGTAATACTTTCAACTTCTTCTACTTTAGGAATACCCACAATAGGAATTCCATGAAAAACTATCCATATCATTCCATTTAATACACAACTTACAACAATAATAAATATAGTGTATTTTGAAAAAAATTTATATGATTTTTGTTTCATATTTTTCCCTCATTTATATTTATAATACAATTTGAAAAGTGTGGGGTATCTACCCCACACTTTGTTATTACAATGCTCTAAATGTTTCTGGTCTATAACTACTCTGTTCTTTAGAACGTTTTATTTGCTCCAATATAATTTGTTTTTCTGCATTTAATGTACCTGCCAAAGGAATATAATTAGAAGCGTGGTTTGCCCTAAATACAGTGCCTTCTGCATCTACATTTTCAATAAATAGTTGTGTTTCATCAAGCACTTCTTCAGGACTTAACAAATCCAATTCTCCTGCTCTATACTGTTCATACATAGGCGTTCCTGGTTCTATCAGTAGTGTCAAAAATCCTACAAATTCTGGTTTAATTGCACTAATTACTTTAGCACTATTTAATGCGTGTTCTCTCATCAACTTTTTGCCACCCAAACCAGATATAATTGTCATAGAAAGTACCATACCAGCAGCACGCACTTTTTGTCCTGCTTCAATCATTTCTGCTGCTGTTACTCCTTTTTTCACTTCTTTTAATACTTGGTCATCTCCAGATTCCAGCCCCATATACACCATATCTAATCCAGCATCTTTTAACTGTTTTAATTCCTCTGGTGTTTTGTGTATAATATCTTTTGGTGCACCATAAACAGAAATTCTTTCTACTTCTGGAAAATATTCTTTACACTTATTTAATATATAAAGTAAATCTTGTGTTTTTACAATAAGTGCATCTCCATCTGCCAAAAAAATTCTTCTGACTTTTATCCTTTGATAGTATTTTCTTGCCATTTCTAAATCTTCTACTACTTCCTGTAAATCTCTTACACGAAATGTTTTATCTTTATACATTGCACAAAATGTACAGGTATTTCTTGCACACCCTATTGTTAACTGTATGATTAAACTACTTGCTTCACTTGGCGGACGATATACTGTGCCTTCATATCTCATATTCTTTCAATCCTTTCTTTTTTGTTCCGATTGTTTTATTATACCGTCAATACTCCTATTTTATCAATATAAATTTTCATTTCTACTAAAACATTTTTACAAAAAACCGTAAACTGCAAATCTCTATATCAAAATTTACAATTTACGGTTTCTATATTTCTTTTATACTATTACAATTTAATCATTTTTTGCTGTAATTTTAATTACCTTTCCTCTATCATCTTTATCATCACTACATTCTAATGTTACAGTAATATTTTCTGTTCTCAACCCTGCTGTCATATCTCTAAAAGATGTATAATCTCCTGTCACATCTATAGAAGTCCTTAATACTTCAATATCTTCTATTGTTGTATCATCTCTTGTTTTTACTTCCATTACTTTATTGTCGACAGACAGCAATTCTCCTTTTATTTCATAATAATATGCGTCTATTTCTGTTACTTCTCCACTTTCAATCGTTAATACTGCTTTTAATGTAATATCTCTATCATTTATCATATCCTCTAATACTTCTAATTTTTTTATTTTACTGTCATTCAGATACATTTTAACATCATCTATATCGTCAATATCATAACTGCTTTTATCTTTTAATGTTACAGAATTCTTATTTAATTTTGTAATAGTACCTGTTACTTCTCTGCCATAAGAATCTCTTTCAGGAGATGCTTCAATTTTAACCACTTCATCATCGTCATCTAAATATAATGTTACAAAGAAATCGTCATCATCATCACAGGCTTCATCATAGGCTTTTTTTACTTTAGAATAGGTACTGATTTCAAATTCTGATTTACTATTTTCAATATAATAATCTGCATTTCTTGCAATATCATAATTTTTTGCCTTTTCATCGTCTTCTTCCACTCTGATTTCATCTTCACTCATACGTAAGACTTTTCCATCAATGGTATCATATTTTTCTTTTCCTTCTAAATTTTTGCTACTCAAAGAAGCATACAATTCTATTACATCACCATCATCATCTAAATATACCTTTATATAAAAATCATCAGGGTCAGTTTTATCATCTTCTTTATTAAATGCTTTTTCTACATCTCTAAAACTACAACTATCTCCATCTAAATAATATTTTACTTTTGAAGCAAAATCAAATTCTTCTCTTTTGCCATCACTTCTTTTTCGTATTTTTACACTATCGTCATCAATAGAAGAAATTGTACCTGTAATAGTTGATTTTGTATCTGCTTCTCCAAATTCATCTTCTGACACCATTACTTTTTTTACTCTATCTTTACTATCCAAATAATATTTTACATACAATGTTTCATCATCATTTAATTTTCTTCTTATCCTACTGACAGTGCTTTCTTTTCCTTCTAAATAAATGTCTGGATTACTTACCCACTCGAAATCTTTTGTTTTACTATTTTTACTTTCTTTTACACTCAATTCATCTTCTGAAATGCTTTCTAAAATACCAGTAACTCCTGTTTCTTTTCCCTTTGTAACATCTACTGATATAATATTTCCACTACCATTTAATGTCAATGTTGCATCTAAAACATACTCATCAAATTCATCAAGCAAATCTTTTTGCGAAATAGTCTTTTTATCTAATTTAATATCAAAATCATTTGCAAAATAATAACTTTCTGTACTTTTATCACTTTTTACTAATGTGATTTTACTTGATGTAACATCATCAATACTTCCCTTTACTTCCAATGTAGAAGGTACAGCATCATTTACCAAACGTATTACTTTTGCTTTAGAACCATCATATTCTATTGAAATGCCATCTCCAATTTCTATCACAGACAAATTAATTGTTTTTGTAGTATCTCCTTGATATATATTTGTTGTACTATCTACTATAAATCCTTGCTTATCTCCTTTTTCTGTTGTAATAGCAACCAATTTATTATTTCCATTTTGTTCTAAAGAAGTTACTGTTCCAGAAATTACATTGCTTGTATTAGGTTGTGTAACTTGTGTATTACTATTTAATACATCATATGTCTTTGATACCAATACAGCCGTTTCTGCTCTATTAATTGCTGATTTTGGTGTAAAATTAGAATCTGTATCTCCTACCATAATATTTAACCTTGCTAACAAATCTACATAGGGTACAGAGGTGCTTGCAATACTACTTTTATCATGAAATGTTAATGTAGCATTGGTATTTACAGTATATAGATGGCTTAAAAATTTTCCAAATATTACGGCAACACTTTCTCTGCTTGCATAATTATTTGTTACAACACCACCTTTTTTTGTAACAAAACGTGAAGTATCTGTTAAAGAAATAATATTATTTTCCAAAGCATAAGAAACACTCTCATAAGCCCATGCAGGTATATTATATCCTTGCATAACTTGTGTCCATCTTGAAACAACATCAGAGCTTGTTTGTTTCAATTTTCCTGTTTTTTTCAATAAAGCATATGCTAATTGTGTTGTTTCACAGTAGGTAACATGGTCTTTTGCACGAAACATACTTTTGCCTGTTTTTGCATCAATATCTCCTACCATCAATCCCAAATCAGATACCGTATTAATATATGTTACAGCACCAGGCCATGGCACATTGTTAATGTCAGAAAAATTTGCTCCATAACTTACAGCATAAAAATTTGTAGATAACACACAAGCTACCAATAAAACTGCTATTTTCTGTTTCATTGGATTGCCCCTCCTTTTATGATATTCTGTTTTTCCAAATTGTTAATTCATAGCAACAGTTTACCATATAAAACAGTAGAATAGTAGCCTTTTTATGTTACATTTTTCTTTCAAATTTTTATAATTTTATAGTATAAAATCACCAAAAATACAGTAAAACAATATGTACTTTTTATTTACTTGTTATTTTTTATTATAAATACAACAGTAGTATACTTTTGTATTACAAAAATATACTACTGTATTATTTCTATTATTTTATTGCTACATAAATATGAATTTCCATATTTTCCATATCTTCGCCTTCTTGGTATTCTTCAAAATCAGCAGTAAATGTCCTTTCTAAATCCATATTCCAAATATCTCCCCACGCTTTTTGTACTGCTTTTACAACATCTCCTTTCAACACAAATTTTGCATATTTACCTTTTGGTATTATTTTTTCTGTCATACCTTCTGGTATAGAAGCATTTTTATCTATTTCACAGCCTACTGTAGTATCATATTCCATACCTACATAATCTGTATATAATCCAATATACTTTTTATTTTTTCTTCCTTGCACATCATTCACTTGACCCCATTTTTGCCACAATCCACCTATGACATTACCCATATCTCCTTTGTCATTTCCCGTTCTTTGGCAAAAACCTACTACTCTTTTTTCTTCCAACATTACGATTTCATATTTCATATTATTTTCCTCCTTCTATATTGATAGAATGAGTATAACACAATAAATATGACACCTATTTGTCATATATTATATTTTTTTATCATATTTTTTATTTTTTGTTCTACATTTTTTCTGACAGACAAAGGCTCTTTTACTACTGCATATTCTCCCCAAGAAATAATGTAGTCATATACCCAACTATTTTCAATGCAATTCATTTTTACACAAAAATTCCCATTTTGCTTTTTTTCTATTTGTTCTATTTCAAATTCATCATAAACTCTATAAGCAACAGTGCTATCTATTTCTAATATAATTGTGATATCTTCAAATGTGTTTTCATTTATTTTTTGTTCTTTATTTTGCCATATCGTATCAAACATTTCTTCTGTTACACTAACATCTCTCATACGACTTATTTTAAATAATCTTAAATCTTGCTTATTTCTACAATAGGCTTTTATATACCAATTTCTACTCTTAAACCATAATTGGTATGGTTCTGCTTTTCTTTGCGACATTTCTTCACTACTATTATAATATAAAAATGATATAACATTTTTATTAATAATTGCTTGTTTTAGCATATCAAATACAACTTCTCTTTGTTTTCCCCATTCTGAAAAATCTACTTGTATCCAGTTTTCATTTGACTTTTGAAAAAAACTACTATACTTTTTTAACGTCTCTTTTACATTTTCTTTTCCTCCTTTCGGTAAACTTTGCAATGCCATTAATATTTGATTTTGTTCTTGCTCTGTCATAGTAGATTTATCTAGTATAAAATTTTCTAATAATGCAATCCCTCCTCCCTTTCCTTTTGTAGTATACAAAGGTACACCACATTGACTTAATATATCTATATCCCTATATATTGTCCTTTGCGACACTTCAAAATGTTCAGAAAGCATTTTAGCCGTTACATTTTTATTTTCTAAAAGTATATACACTATTTGAAATAATCTATCTATTTTCAATTATTTTCCCTCCTTTCCCAAAATAGAAAAGCCCTTTTAAAAATTAATAAAAGGACTTTTCTTTTTATTTTACAATAATTTCTTCTGTTTCTATGGCTTTTTTTATCAAATTATCTAATTCTTCTAATTTCTTCTCTATTGCTTCTATAATATTTGTTTTAGGTCTTGTTTCTGGGTGTTTTGCTACAAATATGGTACAACAATCTTCATATGGTCTAATGGATATATCAAAAGTGCCTATTTTTTTTGCTAAATCTACAATTTCCTGTTTATCCATACCAGCCAGAGGACGAAGCACTGGCATAGTACAAACAGAATTAATTGCATGAATACCTTGCAATGTTTGACTTGCTACCTGCCCTACACTGTCTCCTGTTATCAATGCCAAAGCATTACTTTTATAAGCAATTTCTTCTGCTGCTTTCATCATTGCCCTCTTTAAAAATATTGTTAATTTATCATGAGGAACGTGTTCCAATAAATATAACTGTACTTCTGTAAAAGGTATGATATGAAGTTTTATTTCTCCTGTAAAACAAGCTATTCTTTCTGCTAAATCTTCTACTTTTTGTTTTGCCCATTCACTTGTATAAGGTGGACTATGAAAATAAACACATTCTACAGCAATCCCTCTTTTTGCCATAAGCCATGCAGCAACAGGACTATCTATGCCACCAGACATCAATGCAATTCCTTTTCCTGAAGAACCTACAGGCAATCCGCCATATGTTTTAATTACCTTTGAAAAAACATAAGCATCATTTCTCAATTCTACTCTCAACACTACATTAGGATTATGCACATCTACTTTCAAATTTTCCATTCTTTCTAGTACATATCCTCCAATATCTGCTGCAACTTCTTTTGATGTCAATGGAAATCTTTTATCTGCTCTTTTTACTTCTACTTTAAATGTTGTATTTTGTTCACCAAAAAATGTCTGCATATGTTTTAATGCGACTTCTCTCAAATTTTCCATAGATTGGTCTGTTGTTTTTACACCAGGACAAACCCCTACCAATCCAAATATAGGTACAATTTTAGGTATCACTCTATCATAATCTAATTCTCCGCCTCTATCTTCCACAATTAATCTGCCTTGCTCTTTTACAATATAAAAGTTTCCTTCTCCTTCCAAATTATTTCTCATTGTTTTTACAAGCTGAGAAATAAATATTGGGCGATTGTTTCCTCTCATAGCAATTTCGCCAAATTTTACTATCAAAACTTTTTCTTCCATACAAATTCCCTTCTATCGGTTATATTTCCTCAAAAATGGTACGATTTCTTTTAATTGCTCCAAACAATATTTTGCTTCCTCCACAGTATTATATTGACAAAAACTAAATCGAACTGCTCCTTCTATTTCTTCAAAAGGCAATCCCATAGCGGTCAATACAGGGCTTCCTACTTTCTTTTTGCTGTCACAAGCAGAACCAGCAGAAACAAAAATATCTTTACTTTCCAGTGCGTGAAGTAATACTTCACTTCTCACACCTTTAAAAGTAACATTCAACACATAAGGACTACTCTTTTCTAATGTATCTCCATTTATTTGTACATCAGAAATTTCATTCAATATCCCCTCTGACAGTGTCTTTTTGATTTCAAAAACAGTTTGCTGATTTTTTTTCATATTTTGGAAACAAATATCTGCTGCTACCCCTAGCCCTACTACACCAGCACCATTTTCTGTACCAGAACGTTGCCCCTGTTGCTGTCCTCCCCCTAATATATAAGGTTTGACTTTTAATCCTTGTCTTTTATAAAGCATACCAACGCCTTTGGGTCCATTGATTTTATGTGCACTCATTGTCAACAAATCTATATTCATTTTTTCTACATCAATATCATATTTTCCAAATGCTTGTACCGCATCTATATGAAACAATGTATTTTTATTTTTTTGTTTTATTATTTTACCAATTTCTGCTACATCTTGTATCACGCCTGTTTCATTATTTATTAGTATAATACTTACAAGTATTGTATCCTCTCTTATTGCATTTTGAAGTTGTTGCAAATCAATTTTTCCTTTTTTATCTACACAAAGCCAGGTAATTTCATATCCTTTTTGTTCTAATGCTTCCATAGGCTTTTTTACAGCAGGGTGTTCTATTTTTGTTGTAATCAAATGTTTTCCCTGTCTTTGGTATCCTTCTGCCGTTCCAAATATCGCCCAATTATCCCCTTCTGTACCACCAGAAGTATAATAAATTTCATTTGTTTTACAGTGAATTCCTCTGCTTAAAATTTCATTTACTTTTCTAATTTCTTTTTCTACCTGCAATCCTAATTTATTTACTGATGCTGGATTTCCAAAATTATAGCAAAGCATTTCTGTCATTTTTTTTGCTACTTCTTCAGAGGCTCTCGTTGTTGCTGCATTATCAAAATATATCATATGCTATCTCCCTGTTCTATTTCATATATCAATATCGCTGTTGTTATCATACCTGCTGTTTCCGTTCTCAATATTCTTTTTCCCAATGTAACAGGCAACACATTCTGTTGTATTGCTTTTGCAATTTCTTGCTCAGAAAAACCGCCTTCTGCCCCTACAAAAACACCTATACTCTTTCCTTCAAAACTTTTTACAAACTCTTTTAAATTTCTTTTTTGTTCTTTTTCATATGGTATAATAGATTTATCCAATTCTTTACTACATTGTAATGCTTGTTCAAATGAAAGTACATTCCCAATTTGAGGAATTTTACCTCTACCACTTTGTTTTGCTGCTGCTTCTGCAATTTTTTGCCATCTTTCTATTTTTTTATGTTCTTTTTTATACAATTTTACAATAGAACGTTCTGTTTCTACAGGTACAATAGCATCAACACCTAATTCTACACATTTTTGTATAATTAGCTCCATTTTATCTGCTTTAGGCAATCCCTGAAATAATGTAATTTTTACAGGAGGTTCTGCTTCACAAAGTCTTTTTTCTACAATATCCGCAATGATTTTATTTTCTTCAAAACAATTTATATTACAAATATAATCTGTACCTTCGCCATCGCAAACAATTATTTCTTCTTCCTCTTTTTTTCTCAAAACTGTTTTGATGTGTTTGGCATCTTCTCCTACTATTTCAATTTGTTGTTTTATTTGTTGTTTCGTTACAAAAAATTTAGGCATTTTTAACCCCCTTATCCATCATAACGAGATACTATTGCAACCCAATCTTTTTTATACTTTATATCTAATATTGTAAAGTAATTTTTCTCTAATGCTGTTTTTACATCTTGTTCTCTTTCTTTTATAATTCCACTACAGATAAAAATACCTTGCTTTTTAATATATTCTGGTACTTGTTTTGAAAGTGCTATAATGACATCTGCTACAATATTGGCTTCTATTACATCATACTTCTTATTACTATACGTTTTATGCAATGCTTCATCATTTAATATATTTCCTGCTACAACACAATATCTCTTTTTATCAATATCATTTCTTTTAGCATTTTCATAAGCAACATCAACTGCATTTACATCTATATCAATAGCATCTGCATTTCCTGCCCCCAAAAGCAATGAAGCAATAGAAAGTATACCACTTCCACAACCTATATCAAATATGCTATCTCCTTTTTTTACAAATTCTTCTATCAATTCAATACATAATTGCGTTGTTTCATGTGTTCCTGTGCCAAAAATATGTGCTGGGTCAATTTTTAATACAATTTTTTCTGTTGCTTGTTCCAGTTCTTCCCAAGATGGTTTTATAATAATTTTATCCCCTATTGCAAATGGTTTAAAATATTTTTTCCAATTATTTGCCCAGTCTTCTTCCTTTATATTTTTTACAACTATTTTTAATGTGCCTAAATCAAATTCTTTTTCTCTCTCTTTTAAAGAAAGCAAAGCACTTTTAATATCTGACAGTTGTTCTCTACCATATACATTATCCCTTATAAAAAATGTAATACCTGTAGCTTGTTTTTGTTTTTGCTCCACTAATTCATCTTCTATATAATCCCATTCTCTATTTGGATTTTGCAAAAATTCTTCAAAATCAGAGCCATCTTCTATCATAAGCCCTGTTAGTCCATACTGATACAACAGACCACTTACCAATTCCAAACCAATTTGACTTGTTTCCACAAAAATTTCTATCCACTCCAAAAAAAAATCTCCTTTCCTATATTTGTTTTAAAAAAGGCTGCCGAAAACGACAGCCAAAACACAGTATACTTTACTCCAACAATTATTTTTGAAATAATTGCTGTACTTCTTCATAACTTTGTCGTGTTCCTATATCATAACATTCTCCATTAAAAGTATAGGCATACACTTCTTTTTGTTTATATAACCACGCTGGGAAATTACCTGGTGCATCTGGATTATTTCCTTCTGACAAATATTTTTGAAAAAGAGGTACTGTATCCTTTTTATAAAAATAAGTAGCAAATACTACTGTATTAGATTTTGGTTTTTCAGGTTTTTCTTCAATTTCTAATACCTTACTACTTTCATCAAGCAATGCAATACCAAAATTCCTTAATGTATTTTCATCTTTCCATACTTTTACACAAACGCAATCTCTTTGTTTTTTTTCATAAAAGTCATAATAATCTTTTAGCGGATAAGTAAAGAAATTATCTCCTGCAACAACAAGCAATTCATCATCTATGTTCATTTTTTCGATTACAAATGCAATATCCCCAATAGCACCCTTACGATTTTGTTCTTCTGTTGAGCCATCATCTAAAACAGTAATTTTTGCTCTGCTTATTGTTTCATTTTGCCAGCCTGCAAAAGAATTAATAAATTTGTGATTTGTTACAACATAAATTTCATCTACTACATCTATCGTATTAATTTGCTCTACAATATAATTGATAATCGGTTTTTGATTGATTGTCAACAATGCTTTTGGCTTGTTTATTGTCAGAGGGTATAATCTGGTTGCATAACCAGCCGCTAATATAATCGCTTTCATAATTTGCCTCCTCTTTTTATACTACGAACAATCAGTTTATTATTTAAAATAAAAATTGTAAATTTGTTGTAATGTATCAGGCAGTGGTGCTATCCATTCTTTTGATGCTAAATATGCTAAATCCCCTTCTTTTTGCTGCCATACTACCTTATAAGCGTGCAAAAATTGATTTGTTAAATTAAATTTCTTTTTTAAATATACATTCCATTGTTCTTCACCATATTTTCTGTCGCCTGCTATACAATGTTCTATTTTTTGCATTTGTGCCCTAATTTGATGAGAACGTCCTGTCACTAAATCAATTTGTAAAAGTGTCATATCTTCTGCATTGGCAATAGGTTTATATTTTGTTACAATTTTTTTTGTTCCTTCTTTTTGACTATCATATAATATTACTTGATTTTTTCCGTTATCTTTTTTTAAATAGCTTACTACTTTTCCTTGTTGCGTAATACTTCCTTTTACCAATGTTATATAATATTTATTGATATTTCCTTTTGCAATAGCATCATTGACTGCTTGTACTGCCTTCAAATTTTTTCCAGCAATAACAATGCCGCTTGTATTTCTATCCAAACGATTGCAAATAGCTGGTGTAAATGTACTCTCTTTTGTAGGGGTATATTCTCCTTTTTCATAGAGATAATACAATATTTGGTCAATTAATGTATTTCTATCATTATTATTTTGTGGGTGTACAACAAGTCCTGCTGGCTTAGATACCACCAGCAGGTTATTATCTTCATACACAATTTCAAACTGTCTTTCTGCTTTATATATGGCTTTTTCTTCCATAAAACTTTGCATTGTTTCCTCTGAAAGATAGAGCTGTAAACAATCTCCTTTTTGAAGTATTTCGTTTCCTTCTCCTTTTTTGCCATTATATTTAATACGCTTTTTTCTCAGCATTTTATAAATAAAACTTTTTGATGCTTTATTAAAATACTTTAACAAAAATTTATCCAGTCTTTGGTTTTGTTCCTGTTGTGTAATTTCAATTTCTTTCAAAGAACAACCACCTCGTTAACTGTGTATCCATGCTAAATATGCACTAATAAAATTATCAATATTGCCGTCCATAACAGCTTGTACATTTCCTGTTTCTTCTGATGTCCTATGGTCTTTTACCATAGTATATGGCATAAATACATAAGAACGAATTTGACTTCCCCAGCCGATTTCTTTGACATCACCACGAATTTCTGCTAATTTCTTCATTTGTTCCTCTATTTTTAATGAAAGCAGCTTACTTTTTAACATTTTCATTGCTCTATCTTTATTACTAAATTGGCTTCTTTCATCTTGGCATTGTACTACAATACCTGTTGGATTATGTGTAATACGAATGGCAGATGATGTTTTATTAACGTGCTGTCCTCCTGCACCACTCGCACGATACGTATCTATACGAATATCGTCTGCATTAATTTGTATATCTGTATCGTTTTCAATTTCTGGCATAACATCACAAGAAGCAAAAGAAGTATGTCTTCTTCCTGAACTGTCAAAAGGAGATACTCTAACAAGTCTATGAATTCCCTTTTCTGATTTTAAATAACCATAGGCATTTTCACCATTGACTTGTATTGTAACAGATTTTAAACCTGCTTCATCGCCGTCTAACATATCCAATATTTCAATTTGAAAATCATTTCTATCTGCCCACTTTGTATACATACGGAAAAGCATATTTGTCCAGTCGCAAGCTTCTGTACCACCAGCACCAGAATGTAATGTTACAATAGCATTATTTTTATCATACTCTCCGTCCAAAAGTGTAGAAATTTTTAAATTATCATATTCTGCTAAAAAATTATCTGTCAATTCTTGTACTTCACTAATAATACTTGCATCTTCTTCTTCAGTGCCCATTTCAATCAATGTCAAAATGTCTTCATATTGTGTTACAAGTGTTTCATATCTGTTTATTTTATTTTTTAATCCCTTTAGTTGTACTAGTACCTTTTGGCTTTTTTCCATATCTCCCCAAAAATCTGGGTCAGCAGATATTTCTTCTAATTCTGTTACTTTTTCTTTCGCACCAGCGACGTCAAAGTGAAGCCCCCATTTCCTCTAATTTTTCGTCATACGCAGACAGCGATAAACGAATTTGTTCTAATTCGAACATAAAAAATCATCTCCTTAAAATGTTTTATTATTTATATTTTTGTGAGGATAATTTTTTCCTCATTACATACTAACATACAAAATATTTATGCTTCTTTACCACAGCAGTTTTTATATTTTTTGCCGCTGCCACAAGGGCAAAGGTCATTTCTACCTATTTTAGCCTCTTTTCTTTCTTTTGGCTTTTTCTGTACAGTATCATCTTTATTTGTAAACATAGGTTGTATCATTTGCACTCTTGTTGTTTCTGTTTCCAATTTTACCCTATATAACATACGCAATGTATCTTCTTGAATATTATTGCTTAATTCTTCAAACATATCATATCCTGCAAATTTATATTCAATAAGAGGGTCTCTTTGTGCATAAGCGTGCAAACCAATACCTTGACGCATTTGGTCCATATCATCAATATGGTCCATCCATTTTTGGTCAATTACCCTTAAAAGTATTACTCTTTCTAATTCTCTCATTCTTTCTGGGTCGCCAATTTCTTGCTCTTTCATTTCATATATTTTTTCTGCTAATTTTTTAAGCGTATCTTTTAAATTATCTCTTGTCAAATTTTCTTTTGTATCTTCTTTTATTTTAATAGAACCTATAGGAATAATAGAGCCTAAACTTTCACTTAATCCTGCCATATCCCATTCTTCCGAAAATTCACTTTCTCCAGTATACGCATCTACATATCTATCTACTACATCACCTATCATAGATACAATACTTTCTCTTAAATTTTCTCCTACTAAAACTCTATGTCTTTCACCATATATAATTTCTCTTTGTTCGTTCATTACTTGGTCATATTCTAATAAATGTTTACGAATAGCAAAGTTATTTCCTTCTACTTTTTTCTGTGCATTTTCAATAGCTCTCGTTAGCATACCTGCTTCTATAGGCTCATCTTCTTGCAATCCCATAGCATCTACTAATTTCATTGTTTTTTCAGAACCAAACAGACGCATTAATTCATCTTCCATAGAAATATAAAATT
The DNA here is from genome assembly GCA_910586765.1 of uncultured Clostridia bacterium. Taxonomy (GTDB): domain Bacteria; phylum Bacillota; class Clostridia; order Lachnospirales; family Anaerotignaceae; genus Coprocola. Next base: position 87,734 of record CAJUJJ010000004.1, on the reverse strand, counting down.
TAGATTCTCCAGGGTCACCTTGACGACCTGAACGGCCACGAAGCTGATTATCAATACGTCTGGACTCGTGTCTTTCTGTACCAATAATTTTTAATCCTCCTATTTCTGCAACGCCTTCTTCTAATTTAATGTCTGTACCACGTCCTGCCATATTTGTCGCAATGGTAACAGCATCTAGTTCCCCTGCGTGAGAAACAATTTCTGCCTCTTGTTCATGATATTTTGCATTTAATACTTGATGTTTAATGCCTTCTTTTTTCAACATTCTACTTAACTGTTCTGATTTATCTATTGTAATAGTACCAACCAATACTGGCTGATGTTTTTCGTGACAAGCAATAATATCTTTTACAACTGCTCTAAATTTTGCTGCTTCTGTACGATAAACAACATCATGATGGTCTTTTCTAATAACAGGGCGATTTGTAGGAATTTCTACAACGTCCATACCATAAATATTTCTAAATTCTGTTTCTTCTGTTTTTGCTGTACCAGTCATACCACATTTCTTTTTATATTTATTAAAGAAATTCTGGAATGTAACAGTTGCCAATGTTTTACTTTCTTTTTTTACTTTTACATTTTCTTTTGCCTCAATCGCTTGATGTAAACCATCAGAATATCTTCTTCCTGGCATAATACGTCCTGTAAATTCATCTACAATCATAACCTCATCATTTTGTACTACATAATTTTGGTCAAGGTGCATATTATAATTTGCTTTTAAGGCATTATTGATATGATGTTGTATTTCCAAATTTTCTGCATCAGAAAGATTATCTACATGGAAAAACTTTTCTGCTTTTTTCACGCCTTCTTGTGTTAATGTAACACTTTTTGCTTTTTCATCTAGTATATAATCTCCTTCTTCTTGTATTTCTTCTTTTGTCAAAGGATTTAGTGCTTCTTCTTCATTTAATATTTTACCTTTTTTCAATGTTTTTACAAAAGTATCTGCTATTTTATATAGTTCTGTAGATTTTGCTCCAGAGCCTGATATAATCAAAGGTGTTCTTGCTTCATCAATTAAAACAGAGTCTACCTCGTCAATAATAGCAAAGTTCAAATCTCTTTGTACCATACTTTCTTCTCTTACTACCATATTATCACGCAAATAGTCAAATCCCAATTCGTTATTTGTTGCATAGGTAATATCACAAGCATATGCTTCTCTACGTTCATCATTTTCCATATTATTCAATATAACGCCTACTGTCATATCTAACTTTTCAAACAAAGGTGTTACCCATTCAGAGTCACGCTTTGCCAAATAATCATTTACTGTTACTACATGTACTCCTTTTCCTTCTAAAGCATTCAAATAAGAAGACAATGTTGCAACCAATGTTTTACCTTCACCTGTTCTCATTTCTGCAATACGTCCTTGATGCATTACAATGCCGCCCAAAAGCTGTACTCTAAAATGACGCATACCTAATGCCCTGCTTGCTGCTTCTCTTACTGCTGCATATGCCTCTGGCAATATTTGGTCAAGCGTTTCTCCTTTTGAAAGACGTTCTTTGAATTCTGTTGTTTTATGTTTTAATTCTTCTTCAGACAATTTTTCAAATTCTGGTGATAGTGCTTCAATTTTATCTACAATAGGCGTAATACGCTTAATTTCTTTTTCACTATAATTTCCAAATATTTTTTCTAAAAGACCCATTACGGTTCACCTCATTATTTATTAGTTTTACATTTTTATAGTTTATCAAAAAGCCCCTCTCTATGCAACACCTATTTCAAAAGCAAAAATATTTTCAATTAGAAATATAGTTACAAATACTATTTTTTATTACTTTTCCCTTTCTATTTTATCAATCGTATCTTGTTTCGTTGTTTCACGTAGTCTGCTCAATCTTTCATGAATTTGTGCTTCTTCCCAACCATATTTTTGTTGCAGCTCATACTCCAAAGGCAGCCATGAAGAAATTGGTGCCTCATTATGTTGTATTACTGCCTCTAATCTATCTAATGCTTTATAAATTTTTGCCTCCATTGTTTGTCTTTGTTCCATTTCTTCAAAAAGTGTCATCATATCACTTCTTTGAGGTTCTGGCAATTTTTCCATCAATTTTACAATCGCTTTTTCTTCTTCTTTAGAATGTTTTTCTGTTTTCAAAAAAGAAGGAATATCTCCTGTTACTGCCTCTCCCAAATCGTGTATAATACACATTTTAATTACTTTCTGAAAGTCAACATTTTCTATTTCTCTCTCCAGCAAAAGTGCCATCAATGACAATCTCCAGCTATGTTCTGCAACACTTTCTTTTCTATTTGTTGATGTCCACGAATGTCTAGTATTACATTTCATTTTTTCTGCTATTGCCAAAAAATCAATTAGTTCTCTATCTGTCATATTATTTCCTTTCTTTTACTCACATTATCATACAGAGCTATTATAACATAAAAAGGAATACGGTAGTACCGTATTCCCTCATTTTGTTATCCTTCAATAGCAATATATTTTTTTTGCTCCACTTTTCTTTCTTCTTTTTTTGGTATTGTCAAACGTAATATGCCATTTTCAAACTTCGCTTTAATATCTTGTTGCTCTACAGCATCTCCTACATAAAAGCTTCTTGCACATTGTCCTGTATAACGTTCTCTACGAATGTATACTCCATTTTCATTTTTTTCTTCTTTTTGTTCTCCTTTAGATGCGTTAATTGTTAAATAGCCATTTTCCAAATTTGCACTAATTTCTTCTTTTTGAAATCCTGGTAAATCAATATCTATTTCATAGCTATTATCTTTTTCTTTTATATCTGTTTTCATCATACTCTTTTCATATGCACCAAAGAAAGGCGTTTTGCCTCCAAAAAATTCTTTGTCCCATGGTGAGTTCATAAACTCGTCAAATAAATTTCCTCCAAAAATACTAGGTAACATCATAAGCCATTCCTCCAATGAAATAAATTATTATAATTATATTAATGGACTACTTGAAATGGACTTTTTTTGTTCATTTCTTTTGTTCTGAAAATAGTATATACCGTTTTGTTAGCACTGTCAATAGGTGAGTGCTAATAAAATTGTAAACTTTTTGTGAACTTATTTAACATAATTATATATCATAAAAGTCCTTTCTCTTTATTATATACTTTTTTTATTTATATTATACTAAAAAAACTTTTTTATATCAAAACTAACATACAATATTTTATATTATATACTACAAATACATTTATGAATATTTTTAACAAAATGTCCCTAAATTCCTATCAATTTTGTGTAAAATTAGTGTAGATTTCTTATCATAAAAAGAGGTATATTTTACTAGGGTTTGATTTTCAGAATATTGTCTATACTTTCCATAATACTATTTATTTTAGAAAGAAGGTTTTACAATGCAAACACATTTAGAAGAAAATATTATGGTAAAATTTTTACAAAAATTTGATGAATACCCTTTTCTCATAAAATATCAAAATAACACATATCAAATAGGCAAGGGAGAACCTACATTTATTGTACATTTTAAAAAAGAAATTGACATAAAAGAACTAACAAAAAGCACTTCTCTTGCCTTAGGGGAAGCATATATGCGTGGTGATTTAGAAATCGAAGGAGACTTATACAACGCATTAGACCACTTTTTATGTCAAATAGATAAATTCTCCACAGACCAATCTGCTCTAAAAAAATTGATATTTCCTTCTAATTCCAAAAGAACACAAAAAAAAGAAGTTTCTTCTCACTATGATATAGGAAATGACTTCTATCAGCTTTGGTTAGACAAAACAATGAGTTATTCCTGCGGATATTTTAAAAACGAAACAGACTCCCTTTATCAAGCACAAGTAAACAAAGTAGATTATATTCTTCAAAAGCTTTATTTAAAAGAAAATATGACATTACTTGACATTGGTTGTGGCTGGGGATTTCTTTTAATAGAGGCTGCCAAAAAATATCATATCAAAGGCACTGGCATTACACTCAGCACAGAACAATACAAAAAATGTCAGCAGCGTATTGAACAAGAAGGATTACAAAATGATATTACTGTAGAATTGTTAGATTACAGAGATTTAAAACATCTCAACAAAAAATTTGATAGAGTAGTCAGCGTAGGTATGTTAGAGCATGTAGGACGAGAACAATATCAAAAATTCCTTAGCAGTGTTGCTGATGTACTAAATACACATGGTTTATTTTTGTTACATTACATTAGTGCCAAAAAAGAACATGCTGGTGACCCTTGGATTAAAAAATATATTTTTCCAGGAGGTGTAATACCTTCTCTAAGAGAAATTATTAATCAATCTGCTGAATTTAATTTTGATGTATTAGATATTGAAAATTTACGTCTTCATTACAACAAAACATTACTTTGTTGGGACAACAATTTTAGACAAAATTTAGATACTATCCATACTATGTTTGATGAAGAATTTATTAGAATGTGGGACTTATACCTTTGCGGCTGTGCTGCTGCTTTTCATAATGGTGTCATAGATTTGCATCAAATATTATTTACAAAAGGCATAAATAACAATTTGCCTATCACAAGATGGTATTAAATTATATCACTATTAAAAAAGTGTTTCAAAAGTTATTTTCTTTTGAAACACTTTTTTTTATTTTCTTGCCAATTTTTCTATACCACGAAATATTTGCATTACTCCTTTTTTCTGTTCTGTAGAGCAATTTTGATAAAACAATATCATATCATATGGAAATTCTTCTTTCTTTCCCTCTCCTTTTAAAAGATAATCTATACTCACATGAAGTATATTACTAATTTTAATAATATTTTCTACTGAAAGCCCTGTAATTCCCCTTTCTACTTCACTATAATGTTTTATGGAAATATTTAACAAATCAGAAAGCTGTTCTTGTGTCATACGCATTTCTTTTCTTCTTTCTTTTAATCGCACACCCATTTCTTTTTTATAATTCATGGATTTTCACCGCCTTTTTTACCTTTTCAGTAAAGTATAGCCCAAGCCAAAAAGTAAAATAACAATGTAATAGGTTTTATAAATATAAACCTTATAAGTTGTATTTTTTATAATATTTCGTTATAATGGTTTTGCGACAAAATTCTACATTTTTTTGAAAAGGCTGGTGATGTATAAATGAAACAATCTAACTGGTACTTTTTTACAGCAGTATTTGTATTTGTTTGGCAATTTTTATTTGTTCCTTTACTTAAAACAATGTTCTTCTAACATAAAAAAAGGATTGAATATTTTATTTCAATCCTTTACTTACTCTATATACTTTTACATTTCTCGTCTACCTTCCAATGCCCTAGACAATGTAATTTCATCTACATACTCTAAGTCACTACCTACAGGCACTCCATTTGCAATTCTAGTTACTTTTATTTGAAGCGGTTTCAAAAGTCTACTAATATACATTGCAGTTGCTTCTCCTTCTACATTAGGATTTGTCGCAAGTATCACTTCCTCCACACTATCATCTTTTTGCAATCTATCAAGCAATTCTTTTATTTTTAATTCTTTAGGGCTTATCCCTAGCATAGGAGAGATTGCTCCATGCAAAATATGATACAATCCATGATATTGTTTTGTTCTTTCATATGCTGCCATATCTCTAGGGTCTTCTACTATCATAATTGTTTTATGGTCTCTTTTTAAATTGCTGCAAATAGGGCAAGGGTCATCATCTGTTAAATTGCAGCAAACAGAACAATATTTTACATTTTCTCTTGCCTCTACAATAGCAGATGCCAATGCTAAACTTTTTTCTTTTGGCATATTGATAATATAAAATGCTAATCTTTGAGCAGATTTTCTTCCTATTCCAGGCAATCCAGAAAATTCTTCAATTAGCTTTGTAATGGGATTTCCATAATAATTCATTTTATAGCTCCTTTTGCTCATACACATTATACAAAAACATTTACTTTTAAAAAATAAGCCCCTGCACAATATGTTTCATCATAACACAGTAATAATGAATATACAGTATTTTGCAAGCACTGATTACAAACAGCAATTTGTTTTTCTATTGTATTTTTTGTTCCTAAATCGACATATAGACATTGTATATACTGTACAATACTACAAAACAAGTCCTTTGGTAATTTCTGTTTTAAAAACAGTTCCACTTTTTTACTTACATCTCCATCATATCCTCCAATAAAAAGACTTTCGCCCTTTACAGCAGAATAATACAGCCAAAATACATCTTCTTCTATATCACAATGGTATTTCAAAAAGTCCTCATAATCTTCTTGATTATACACCAACAACATTTTTTGTATTACTTCTGTTTGTATATTATAAAGTTTTATATAGTCTTTTATATCAAAAAGTTTATGAATATATTGTTTTTCACTGTGGCACATATTTTATTTTTCCTCACACATTACACAATTTCTCAACTGCCTGTTGTTGTGTGTCAACAAAAAAGAAATTCTTTCCCTTATTACTTTCATATATGAAATCTTTTAAAGCTTTGCTAGTATACATTGAAAAATCTCCAAATATTGCCAATCTAATATGATAATTTGTCAATTTTTGGAATATCTCTCCTGCTAATCCTGTACTTAATTGGAAAAAATCTTCCCCAATACATTTTTTATCTATCACAATATTACTGCAATTTGTTTGATATTTTATATCCATTATCGCATCTATAGCAGATGTTGCTTGTTTTATATTCATTTCGTTTTGCTCTATTATAACAACTTCAATATTATTTTTTACTACTTTTTCCATACTATCTCCTCTTAATTTTTCATTTATGGTAAGGCTCTTTTTTTATAATACGCATTGCTCTATAAATCTGCTCTAACAATATTACTCTCATCATTTGATGAGGAAATGTCATAGCAGAAAAGCTAAGCACTTTATCTGCTGCTGTTATCACTTCTTGCGACAATCCCAAAGAGCCCCCAATAATAAATACAATATGACTTACACCTTCTACAGTATACTTTTCTATTTGTTTCGCCAGTTGTTCAGAAGAAAGCATTTTTCCTTCCACAGCAAGTGCAATCACAAAAGCGTCTTGTTTTATTGCTTTTAATATTCTTTCTCCTTCTTTTTTACAGACTTGCTGTTCTTCTGCTTTACTCAAATTTTCTGGTGCTTTTTCATCTGGCAATTCTACAATATCCAATTTGCAATATTTTGTTAGACGTTTACTGTATTCTTGTATGGCCTCTTTCCAATATTTTTCTTTTAATTTTCCTACACAAACTACTGTAATTTTCATAACCGTTCCCTATAATTCTACCACTCGACTACTATTATATCTTGACACAGTATCTAATTGAAAATATTTTCCTATTTTAATATCATTTTTTTCTAATATACTTTTTACTGTTTGATAGGCAAGGCGAGGATAATTATTTTGTTCACTCATATGACCTAAAAAAACATATTTCAGCCTTTCAGACATTATGTCACACAATAAATTTCCTGCTGTGCGATTAGAAATGTGTCCTTTTTTTCCTAATATTCTTTCTTTCAAATAATAAGGATAACAACCATTTTTTACCATTTCTTCATCATGATTTGCTTCTAAAAGCAATATTTCACTATCAAGTAATTTTTGTTTTATATCATTTGTTATATGGCCTAAATCTGTGGCAATGGTTATTTTATGATTTTCTGTTTCAATACTATACCCTACAGGTTCCATAGCATCATGCGGAATAGCAAAAGGATATACACAAATGTCATTGATAATACAAGGCTCTTGTGCATATACAAAACGTTTATTCTTCTGTGAAATATTTCCAATTTGATTTTCCATAGACTGCCATGTTCCACAAGTAGCATAAATTGGTATATCAAATTTTCTAGAAATAACACCTGCTCCTTTGATATGGTCTGTATGCTCATGTGTAATAAAAAGAGCATCTATAGTATCCCCTGCTGTTTCTAAATAGGACAAAGCTTGTGTAATACATTTCCCACTTACGCCTGCATCAATCAATATCTTTGTATGTTCTGTTCCTACAAACGCACTATTTCCGCTGCTTCCACTGGCAATCGTACAAAATTTTACAGCCATAAAGCAATGTCCTCCTCATATTATATAGTACATATTATTTTTTATACCTGTACTCTTTTAATTTCAGCACCTAATGCAGAAAATTTATGTTCTACATCTTCATAGCCTCTATCAATATATTTTGTATTATCAATATGTGTTTCTCCTTTTGCAGCAAGCCCTGCCAATATCATCGCTGCACCTGCTCTCAAATCTGTAGCAGAAACTTGTGAACCTGTTAAATAAGGTACCCCTTCTATTACTGCAATTCTACCATCTACTGTAATATTTGCTCCCATACGACGCAATTCATCTATATACTGAAAACGATTTTCCCACACATTTTCTGTAATAATATTTGTTCCTTGACAAACACTTAATAATGCTGCCATTTGAGGCTGTAAATCTGTAGGGAAACCTGGATAACTCATTGTTTTTACATTTACATTTCTCAAAGGTTTATCTGATATTACACGAATAGCATCATCAAATTCCTCTACTTTTACATTCATTTCTACCAATTTCGCAGAAAGAGAATCCATATGTTTTGGAATAATATTTTTTACAAGTACATCTCCTCCTGTAATTGCTGAAGCAATCATATAAGTCCCTGCTTCAATTTGGTCTGGTATAATGGTATATTGTGCTCCATGTAATTTCTTAACACCTGTAATACGTATTACATCTGTACCAGCACCTTTAATATTTGCCCCCATAAAATTTAAAAAGTTTGCTGTGTCTACAATATGAGGTTCTTTTGCTGCATTTTCAATCACTGTTTTTCCTTCTGCCATAGTAGCAGCAAGCATAATATTGATTGTTGCACCCACACTCACTTGGTCCATATATATAGATGTGCCTACTAATCTATCTGCATAAGCCTTTACAATGCCATTTTCTACAACCACATCTGCCCCTAATGCCCTAAATCCCTTTAAATGCAAATCAATAGGTCTTGTACCAAAATTACAGCCTCCTGGCATAGCAACTTCTGCCTTTTTAAATCGTGCCAAAAGTGCACCCAAAAGATAATAAGATGCACGAATTTTTTGTACTTCTTCATAAGTAGCACAAATATTATTGATATTTCTGCCATCAATTTGTAATGTATGTTTATTTAAAAAAGAACTTTTCGCTCCTATTTTATTGATTGTATTGCACAAACTACTTACATCTTCTATGCAAGGCAGATTTTCTATAATACTAACATCATCTGCCATAATTGCTGCTGGAATAATCGCAACTGCTGCATTTTTTGCACCACTAATGCATACTTCTCCTTTTAACTGTTTTTGCCCCATTACAATTAATTTATCCATAAAAACTTCAATTCCTCCCAAAGAAACTCTTGTTTTTTATATCAAAAGTATCACAAACAATCATCATATTATTTTTTATTTCAGTCATTTTTTTATATCTATATTATATATCAAATCTATTTATCTATTTTTTAAAACAATCAAAATACTGTCTTAGCAATGTATTATAACATAAATGTCATTTCATTCCTATCTTTACTATAAAATTTCTTATTTTTATTATAGCAATTATACCACTAAATACTAAAATCTCAAACATTTTTTATGTTCTAACATCTGTAAAAATAAAAATCTTTCTTTTTTTGATAAAAATAAGGCAGCTACTTTATAAAAGCACTGCCTATACTATCAAAATTCTTTTTTTAAAATACAATTCTTTATTACTATTTTACTATCTTTTTGCCAAACACTAATAAAATATTATCTTTTTTAGCAGAAAGTATTTATTAACATTATCAAATATTATCTATTTTATCAAAATTGCTGATATATTTCATTATTGTTTATATTTGTTTTATAATTTCATTTGTATACGCATTTATAACATAAGGCTGTTGTCTGCCTAAAACATAAATCCTATAACAAGGTACTAATTTTGCTGCATTTTCTATTTTTAAATCTTCCATTTCTTGAAAATCATATCCTAATTCCATTTTTTGTATTGTAACTGTTTCATACGTATTTGTTTCTTGTCTTTCTTTTTCTATCTCAATTAAAAAAGTAAGCAATGCCTCATCAGAAAAACAAATATCTTTTTTATCTCCTGTAAACCCTTCTGTATTAAAATAATTTAATTTTACACGAGAAATTCCTTTCTCTCCAACATATACTTCAAAGCCATTTGCAAAAACATATACTCCTTTATATTTTTGAAAAAAAGTGACTTTATAACCTCCTTCTATTTCTTGCACATTTCCTACTTCAAAATGATTTCCATTACTTTTTGATATAGTTTCCACAAATTCTCTTGCTTCTTTTCTTGCTTCATTTAATGTCGTTGTTTTACTTTCTCTTGTGCCATTTTTAAACACAAGTTCTCCTTTGTTTCCTTCCATAGTAAGCACTTTATTTTCACTTGTTATAATTGTTTTATTAAATTCTACCGTAATCGTTGCTTCTTCTTGTGCAAAAAATTGCTGTTTCATATCATCTCTACTATACATAGGCGCACTTAATGACAGTTTTCTCATAGGTGGAAATTTTGTCAAAAGGTCTGTATACAATATAATACGATTTTGAGAAAGAACTTCATAAATGGCTCTCTCTTGACTAGAAGTTAATACATTCTGCTGATACTGCTGATAATTAAAATATCCTAATACTACATTCATTATAAAAAGCAATACCAGAAGAAAGTTTTTTACAGCTTTCCATTCCAAAGTTCTTACTCCTTTCTTTATCTATTTTGCTGTTTTCCCTATATACAATTCGTGATATAATTCCGTTATCCATTTCATTGTTACAGTAAAATTAGGTTCTACAAAATACGCTAAATACATATCTTCTACTTCTTTTACTTCTAATTCTTCATGATTGATTTGATATTGTTCAATGGCTTGGTCTAATGCTCCTAAAAATTCCACTGATATTTCTTTATCCTTTATATCTACCGCTTTAAAATTATGAGCATATCTTTTATATTTTCTGACGGAATTTCCTCTTACACAAAATTCTATGGCATGAGGCATATCAAACTCTTTTTGTACTGCTTCTGAAAGCAATATAGGATAATTATCTACTGTATAATCAAAATAATAGAATATTTCATTTCCATTTATTTCTATGCCAGATAAATAAGTTTCTGTTTCTAATGAAGTGTCATTATTCATAAAGTTTTTACAAATTTGATACCCTGTAACAATATCTGTTTTTATTTCTGTATCATACGTTCCATAACTATAATATTCTAATATCCCCTTTGGATAATATCTTACTACTACTGTTTCATCACTAAATATAAATGTGCCCGTTTCATCTACTCTATTCCAATCTGCTTCTAAATTTTTAAAAAAGCTATCCACTGAATTTTCTAAAAAATATCTGTTGATACTGCCATCTTTCATAAAAGGGTTTATTTCCATAACACTTCTATAGGGAAGGCTTTTTTCTTTCCATTGAGGTACAAAAACACTATCTTGAAACAAATTAAAACCACTTTGCTTTGTAGAAACATATGTTAAATCACTTTGCTTTGCTTCCAACATAGTATACAATTTTGCACTAATACGAGATTTGTTTATTGATATATTACAACATTCTTCCTGACTTGTATTAATAAAATAAACATTTGTTATACCATTTCCTGTTTTACTTGGTACCAATGCAATACAATCAAAATTCTTTATGGTAGGTATCAAAAATTTTTTATTATAATTTTCAAAATATTCTGACACTGGAACAAAAAAAGAATACTTTAACAACAAACATTTATCTTCCAATATTTCTTCCCAAGGTATTGCTTGTTTTAGTATAGCTGTTTCTGACTGCATTAAAATTTCCTGAAGCAAGTCATTTCCTTCTGACAATACCGCTTCTTTTTCTATGTCATTCGCATATGCCACTGTATATTTTTTATTTCCACTGCCTATCACAAATTTACTCGGCAAAAGCAACACATTTTCTTCTGCTGTAAATTCTTTTTGACCTCCCAGACCAAAAACAGTATAAAAAAAGTTATGGCTTGCTGTATCCTCAAGCCATAACAATCCCGTTTGATAAACAGCAGCTATAACCAAAATAATAATGACAAAACTTTTCATTTTGTTGATATTCATTGATTTTTCACCGCTTCTATATTTCATTTTTGCCCATTTACATTGTTAGCGATAGGTTTCTTGTGCTGCCGGGAATCGAAACTGTATTCTCCAATTCATTTTTAATAGTAATATTACGCCTTTTGACAATGGTTTCTCCACTTACTGTCTCACAGCCTTCTTTTGATGCTGTAATAGATACAACATTTTCTCCAAGGTTTAATTCTACAGTCTGGCTAAATATACCAGAAGCACCAACTTCTATTTCAAAATTTGCACTTTCTGTTAAATCCCCATTGGCGTCTTTTGTACTAACACTGATTTCTATAGCAGTTCCTTGATTTGCCACACCTGCGATGGTTTTTGTGTCATCAAAGGTAGATTGCGTTTCTTTAGACATATCAATACCGCTTGTTACGGAAAGGCCAAGTTCCTGCTCCGCCGTTTCAGCATCAAGAGGCCCTGCGTAAACAAGCACTGGTGCAAAGCAGAAAAGCATTACAACAATAAACGCGATAGAAAATTTTTTCATTTCTAATTGGCCTCCTCAACTAAAATTTTTGTACCATGTACTCTACACGCCATTATTATAACCTAGTATTGTTACAATTATGTTACAACGCCCTTACGTTTGAATTACATTAATTTGGCAACATTACAATGCCTTATATTACAGTATTTCTCCCTCCCAAGGTTCTTGTTGTGCCTTTGGAAACCACATTGTCATTGTAGTTCCTTTTCCATATTCACTTTCTGCTGTCAATCGTCCTCTATGGCTTTCCATAATTTCTTTTGCTATAGCAAGTCCCAATCCAGTGCCTCCCATTGCTCTACTTCGTGCTTTATCTACTCTATAAAAACGCTCGAATATTCTTGGCAAATCTTCTCTTTGTATTCCCATACCTGTATCTTTTACTATAATTTTATAGTAATACGCATCTTCTTCTGTAAAAATACGTATTTCTGCTTTCGGCAAACTATATTTTATAGCATTTGTTACAATATTATTGATTACTTGACTAATTCTATCTCTATCACCATACAATATAACATCTTTTTTTGCAGGTACATAATACAAATTTTGTTCTTTTGCTTCTGCATGAATTTTATTTTGTCTTACTGTTTCCTCTAAAAAGGCATTCAATGGAATTTCTGTTACATCTAACTGTACCTGTTTACTATCAAAACGGGAAAGTTGCAACAAATCCCTTACCAAAAATGCCATTCTATCTGCTTCACTATTTACTATTCCTAAAAATTCCTTTGCAATTTCTATATCTTCCACTGCACCTTCCAAAAGTGTTTCCGTATAGCTTTTTATAGTAGTCAAAGGTGTTCTTAATTCGTGTGATACATTAGCAACAAATTCTTTTCTCATATCATCTAATTTTTTCTGCTCTGTAATATCCTGCAATACCACTACTACCCCTGCTATTTTCTCTGTTTCACTAGAGTAAGGTGAAAAACTTGCATTGATAAAACGATTTCCTACAGGAAAATTAACTTTTTGCGAAACCTCTGGCCCCATATCCAAATAAACACCCGAATTAATATCAAATTTTTTTATAAACTGTGAAAATGTTAAATGCAGTTCATTTACTTCCAACATATCCATACTAGCACTATTGACATGAATGAGTTCCCCCTCTTTATCAAAAGAAAGTACACCATCTGTCATATTATGTAGTATAATTTCTAATTTATTCTTTTCTTTTGACATATCCGCTATATTTTTTTCCAGTTTTGTGGCCATATTATTAAAACTTGCTGTAAGTTGTCCTATTTCGTCATCACTTCGTACTTTTATTTTTTGATTTAAACTTCCCTCAGCAAGATTTTTTGCACCTTTTGTTAATTCCAATATAGGTCGTGTTAATGTTTGAGAAAACACAAAACCCATTATTGCAGCCAAAAGTAAAGCCAACATTACTGCAATAATAATTGTCTTTGTTGTTTGTCTCAAACTATTTTTCATATCTGTTGCATCTAATCTTGTAAATATAATATAGTCAATATTACCATCTGCATCTTTTACAGGTGCTGCATAGCTTATCCATTCCTTTGCCAGCCAAAAAGAGTCTGTATTTTTTTTGCCAGTAGAAAAAGAAGCAACTCCAGACATCGCTGCTACAATAACAGAACTTTTATAATCTTCATAAGGTGGCTGCAAATCTGTAGTAGAAGCGATTGTTTTTCCTTTCGCATTTAATATATTTCCTTGTATGCCTATAGAATTTGATACTGTTCTTAAAAGCTCTGTTTGAAAATATTCTTCTTCTCCCCCTGTAATGACTTGGTCATTTATTTTTTTAGCATATGTTTCCAATTCTTGTCTTGATTTACTGATTTCTATATTTCTTAAACTTAATAGTATATATGTGCCGCTTACTATCATTACCAAAAGCACCAAACCTAAATACATAGCAATCAGCTTCCATTTTAAACTTTTCATAAAATATCATCTGTCCCTTAACAATCAAAATAATAGCCTACGCCTCTTTTGGTCAATACCGTTGCTGGTTTTCCAGGGTCATCTTCTATCTTTTCTCTTAAACGTCTTACTGTAACGTCCACTGTACGTACATCTCCAAAATATTCATATCCCCATACTTTTTCTAACAATGCCTCTCTTGAAAAAACTTGTCCTTTTTGTTGTGCCAAAAATTTAAGCAATTCAAATTCTCTATATGTTAAATCAACTACTTTTCCATCTTTCTGCACTTCATATCTGTCCAAATTAATACTAATTCTACCATATTGCTGCTGATTACCCACTACCGCAGAAGACTGCTTTTCCAATGCTTCCAATCTTCTAATATTTGCTTTCACTCTTGCTACCAATTCTCTTATGCCAAATGGTTTTGTAACATAATCATCTGCACCTAGTTCTAATCCAAGCACTTTATCTACTTCTTCTGCTCTTGCTGTTAACATAATAATAGGTGTCTGCAATTTTTCTCTAATTTTTTTACAAGTTTCATATCCGTCCATTTTTGGCATCATAATATCTAGCAATATAATATCCGGCTGGTATTCAAATGTTTTTCTCAGTCCTTCCTCTCCATCTGCTGCTTTTATGATTTGAAAACCTTCCTTTTTTAAATTAAATGCTATAATATCTACAATATTTTTTTCATCATCTACTATCAATACCTTTTTTTGCAAAATAGCACCTCCTATATCAAATATCTTTTCCAAAGAGCAAAAAAGTATTTTCTATTATTTGTTATATTTTTGTTCTATCTATTATACTAAAAATAAATAGAAATGTAAAATAAAAACATTTTTCACAATTAGTAATGTTTTTCTCCTTTTTGTTCTAATGCTTCCTGTAGTGCTTTCTCACCATAACATTCTACAAATTTTTTTACCCATTCATAGCTTTTCCAATAAGCTACAGAACTATCTAATTCATTAAAATTTTCTTTTAGTTGTTTTTTGGTAATAATAATCTGCTTTTCATTTTCTTTTATGTCCCATAAAAAGTTAGTGTATTTTTCTTCATAATACAATGCAATCCCTTCTGACAAAAACTGCTCACAATTCCCCTTTGTTTTATCATCTACTGCAAAATGTATCATCTCATGTACTACAGGCCCTTTTTCTAAAAAATCATCTTTTATTTGCCAGTTTTCTTTTTTATCTTTCCATAAATTAGGAGAAAGAATTGCTATTACACCATTATAATATACACCCATAGGAATTTCTCCACTATATAACAATGACGAAGTAAAATCTTCTTTTGTTTCAAAAAGTATAAAATTTATTTTGTCTGTTTTATTCCATTTGAAATCTTCTGCAATCATAGCATAATACGTATCTGCTTGTCTTTGTATTAGTTCTGCATATTCTTTCTCTTTTTGATAATACACATTGCTATGTATTCCTTCCACTATTTTGTAATGCTGCATATTATCACAAAATAGTAATTTCTGTAATGTAGTTTGTTTTTCATTTTTTGTAACACCATAAAATAAAATCAAAAACAGCAATAAAAAACAACTATACTTTTCTATTGCTTTCACTTAAAAACACCTGCCTTTGTCTTTATTTTATGGCTTTTTATAATATAAAATACCACACTCTTTCTTTTTTAGTTTTACTATGATAAAATAACAAAGCGAAAGGAGATTTTTTATGTCTTATACAGCACTTTACAGAAAATTCCGTCCTGATACTTTTAAAAGTGTAATAGGACAAGAACATATTGTTAAAACAATTAAAAATCAAATAGTAACAAATCGTGTTTCTCACGCTTATCTTTTTTGTGGCACAAGAGGAACAGGAAAAACTTCTACTGCAAAAATATTTGCAAGAGCTATAAACTGTCTTTCTCCTAAAAATGGAAATCCATGCAATCATTGCGAACTCTGTACTGCGGCACTAGAAAACAGAAGTATGAATGTAATTGAAATCGATGCTGCTTCTAACAATGGTGTGGACAATATCAGAGAAATCAGAGAAGAAGTAAAATATCCTCCTGCACAAGGAAATTACAAAGTTTATATTATTGATGAAGTGCATATGCTTTCCTCAGGGGCTTTCAATGCTTTATTAAAAACATTAGAAGAACCTCCTGCTCATATTGTATTTATATTAGCTACAACAGACCCTCAAAAAGTCCCTGCTACAATATTATCTCGCTGTCAACGTTTTGACTTTCATCGCATTACAACAGAAGAAATTACACAGACACTTTTAAATTATATGAAAATGGAAAACATCGCTGTGGAACAACAAGCATTACATTACATTGCTCGTTTAGGTGATGGCTCTATGAGAGATGCTTTAAGCATATTAGACCAATGTATTGCTTTTTACAGTGATGAAACACTTACACTAGACAAAGTTCTTGATGTCGTCGGTGCTGTTGACAACAGTATTTTATTTTCTATGACAGACGCTATATTACAAAAAGATGCTGTTGCAATAATGGATTTTATACAACAAATTATGATACAAGGGCGTTCTATTGCTCAATTTGTAACAGAATGGATTGTTCATTTAAGAAATATACTCATATGCAACACTATAGAAGATGCTCATTCTTTATTAGATGTTTCTTCTGAAGAATATACACAGCTACAAATACAATCCAAAAAATTGTCAAAAGAAGAATGTATGTATTTTATCAAAACACTTTCTGCACTACAAAATGACTTAAAATATGCTTCCAATGAAAGAATACTATTGGAAGTAACATTACTCAAAATTTGCAGCATTACACAAGAAAAAGACATTGACGCAATTTCTGCAAAATTAGCAGCACTAGAAAGACAAATAAAAAATGGAGTTTCTTTTATTCCTACTACAACTACTCAAACAAATACTACAGTGGCTACTCCTGCTACTGTTTTTAAGCGTCTTCCTGCACTTTCTGAGGACAGAAAAACAATAAAACAACAATGGCAGACTATTTTTGAAGACTTAGATAGTATCCCTCTAAAAAGTGTTATTTCTCATACTTCACTAGAATTTAAAGAAGAAACAGACCAAAATTTATATATTGTTTGTAGTACTACTGTACTGCAAGATATTGTGAAAAAAAATATTGATTTATTGCAGCAAAAAATAGAACAACACATCAATAAAAGTATTTCTCTTTCTACTATTACAAAAGAAGAATATGACAACTGGTATTACTCTACCTATGGTACAACAGAACAAAAGACAGATGAAGATGCAAATTTTGAAAGTTTAGTAGGTACTTATATTCCTGATGCAGAAATTCAAGAATAAAAGCAGTTGTATAATTGTTTTCTTTCTTGTAAAATAGAATAATCAAACAATAAAATTAGCAGCATTTTACATGAAAAAAGAAATGATTAGGAGGAAATAAAATATGGCAAAAGGATTTAACGGTATGGGTGGTATGGGCGGTATGAATATGAACAACATCATGAAACAAGCCCAAAAAATGCAAAAACAAATGTTAGAAACACAAGAAACATTAAATCAAAAAACATTAGAAATGACAAGTGGCGGTGGTGCTGTAAAAATTGTCATTTCTGGAAAAAAAGAAATACAATCTATTAAAATTGACCCTGAAGTAGTTGACCCAGATGATGTAGAAATGTTAGAAGATTTAATATTATCTGCTGTGAATGAAGCAATTCGTCAGGCAGATGAAATGTATACCAATGAAATGGGTAAAATTACAGGCGGTCTTGGTGGTTTAGGCGGCGGTTTGTTTTAAAATAGTATAAAAAACAGAGAGTGTCGACAAATTCGACACTCTTTTATTTTATTTTTAATAGAATTTTAATCTAATTTCAATAAAATTGTTATATTTTAATGCTATTATATCTACAAAATAAGATTTTATAAATAAAGGGAGGTTATACTATGATTACAATACCACAAGAAGTTATTGATGAATGTTTACTTCTCATAGGCTGAGGCAAAGGTAAAAAAAACCTTTGCTTCTATTTTTTTATTTTATTTTTTCAAACACTTTTGCTCTATACAATATTATCAATATCCTAACCATATCCATTGTTAAATCCAAATCGCCTTTTTCATTTCCTTTTAAAAGTTCTTTTTCTATTAACATTTGTACTACATCTCTACCATAAGGCAATTCACTCACTTTTTGGTATCGTTTTTGACAACAATTTATATCCTCTTTCACTTTTTCAGCTTGATAAGTTACACCATAATATTTACAGATACCTTTACAAATTCCCTCTGCACATTTTTTTCTGTAATTCTCTGAACGCAATAATGTTGCTTCTTCTAAATTTGTTAAAAAACCACATTCCACTAACACTGCTATCATATCTGTATAACGCAACACATACAAATCACTACTTTTTTTAATTCCTCTGTTTTTTCTTTTTGTAATTGCAATCAATTCTTTTTGTATATCTTCTGCAAGTCGCATTGTTTTATTTCCGCTTTTACTGTAAATCCAGCTTTCAATACCATTTGCATCATTCCATTTATTGTCATAAGCATTTGCGTGTATACATATAAAAGCGTCTGCCTTTGCTTTATTTGCCCTTTTTACTCTTGTTTGTAAAGGGGTATCTTTTATTTCTGGTGCTGTTAAAAGTGTTTTAAAGCCATTTCTTTCTAATGCTTTTACTAAAAATTCTGCTGTTGCTCTATTAAATTCATTTTCTTTCATAATTGTACCATCTGGAAATGCAGGCGTTCTTTTTCCTGCTGTATCCATACCATGCCCTGCATCAACTGCTATCAACTTCATATTTCTTTCTCCCCCTTTTTATAGTACAACCTCCTTTTTATAGAATATGTTTGTTTCTGTTTTTTGTGATTTTTCCACAATATTTCTTCCAATCATTTCATAATGAAAAGCTTACTCTATCATAGTATACTAATAGTATCATTGCAGGGGGGATACATTATGAAAACATTTAAAGAGGAATATGAAACACAAATTGAGCCATATTTAAAACAAATTGATATTTTTTTAAAAACCAAAAAACCGCCTTACTCTATTTCACAAACTGCTGAACTACTCCATATATCTCAGTCTGAAATTAAACGCATTATGGCAAAAGAAAATGTAACGACTATTGACCAAAAAACTTTTTTTACTATTATGAAAAACGGTTCTAGTACAGTATGTCATGTTTTTGCTAGGGAATTATATTGCGGTATACCAAAATACTATACAGCAGAAAATATTTCTTATATTTACAATTTAGATATTTCTACTGTACTACAAGCATCACAGCAAATAGGACTAAACAAATTTACTCCTGATATCATCAAAACATTATTTCATTTTATACCTATTCCATAATTATGTTTACATATAAAAATCCCTCAGCATACTATATTCTGAGGGATTTTTTACTATTGTTGATACACAAGTCCTTGTTTTACTTCTTTTGCTTTTTTCTCATCTGCAAATACTTCTATCAATTTTAGTCCAAATGCCATAGCTGTTCCTGGTGCTCTTGATGTCATTACATTTCCATCATAGCATACTACATCTGTACTACAGTTTGCTCCTTTTAAATTTTCCTCCATTCCCGGATAAATGGTTGCTTTTTTATCTTTTACAAAACCTAATTTTCCAAATATCATAGGTGCAGCACAAATTGCTCCAATAAATTTATTTTGTTTATAAAATTCTTCTAGCATTTTTGTTAGCCCAGCATGGTTTTGTAAATTAATTGTTCCAGGCATACCTCCTGGTAATACAAGTCCTATTGCTTCCATACATATTTTTTCATCAAAAAGCATATCCGCTATAAAAGGCACTCCATGTGCTCCCATTACTTCCCTTTTTCCCGTTATTGACATCGTTTTACATTTTATATCTGCTCTACGCAACAAATCTACTATTGTAACTGCTTCTATTTCTTCAAAACCTTCTGCTAAAAAAACTAAAACATTTTTCATATTACAATCGCCTCTCTTTCCATATCTATAACGTTATCTCTTTTTTTATTATATCACAGTAATATCATACTTTGCAACTACACATAGCAATGCTATAATAGTATCAAAAACAGTACAGGAGGCACTATTATGGAAATAGAAAGAAAATTTTTAACAAAAGAAATTCCCTTTTCTTTAGAACCATATCACTATGCTATGATTTCACAATGTTATATCTCTTTTTCTCCTACCATACGAATTCGTCAAAGTAACAATGACTACTTTTTAACTGTAAAAGGAAAAGGACATTTAGCACATGAAGAATTTGAAATGCCTATTACACAACAACAATATCAATCATTACAAAAAAAATGTGATGCTCCTCCCGTTGTCAAAAAACGCTATTTTGTTCCTCTACAAAACAATTTAACTGCTGAAATTGATTTTTATGAAGGCAATTTAAAAGGACTTATTACAACAGAAGTAGAATTTTGTTCTGAGCAACAAGCAAATGACTTCGTTGCACCAGAGTGGTTTGGAAAAGATGTAACATTTGATTTTCGTTATAAAAATACAAATCTTTGTATACATGGTATTCCTCAACCAGAATAAAACAAATTACATCACTTTTTTAATCATTCCATTATAAAAAAATTTCCCTAAAATAATGACAATTTTTACAAATTATACGATATTATACTATAATACCACATAAAAAAAATTAGTTATTTTGTTCTGTTTTAGCGAAATGTAAATTGGTGTAAAAAAATGTCTAGCGGAAAATATTGCAATTACAAATATTATGCACTATACTCAAAAGACAGGTAAATATTTCCACTTTTATAGAGTATTTTAAAAATATTTACGACCAAACTTAAATTATTGGAGGGATTAACATTGAGCCAAACAAAAATAAAAGTCCTACTTGCAGATGACAACAAAGAATTTTGCGATGTAGTGGTGAGTTATCTAAATAAACAAGAGGACATCACAGTTGTAGCGATTGCTTATGATGGAGTAGATGCCTGTAACAAAATACAAGAATTTCGCCCTGACATCGCTATTATAGACGGCATAATGCCTCGTTTAGATGGACTTGGTGTATTAGAACGTTTACAAAAAAATAAAGATGGCTTTCACCCTGTTTGTATTATACTTTCCGCCATTACACAGGAAAAAGTCATACAAAAAGCAATGGATTTGGGTGCAGCTTATTATATTGTAAAACCTTTTGATATGGAGTCACTTGCTAGTCGTATTCATCAGCTTATTTATGAAAAATCAGCAAAAAACGCCATTTCACAAGGATTTACAATACAAGCAAATACTTCCCCCTCTCCTGCCTATGATTTGGAAACAAAAGTAACAAACATACTCCATGAAATTGGTGTACCTGCTAATATCAGAGGGTATCACTACATGAGAGAGGCTATTATTATGTCTGTTAATGATATGGACGTATTAAATTACATCACAAAAGAGCTTTATCCATCTATTGCAAAAAAGTGTAATACCACACCTTCCAGAGTGGAAAGAGCAATCCGTCATGCAATAGAAGTTGCTTGGAACAGAGGCAAGGTAGATGCAATTAATGCCTTATTTGGCTACACTGTTAATAATCACAAAGGAAAACCAACAAATTCAGAATTTATCGCTCTTATTGCTGACAAACTTCGTTTAGAGCAAAAAGCAAGCTGAATGATAAACAAAATCCCCCATATCCCTTATGAAAGAAAAATCATTTTTCATTCATAAGGGCTTTTTATTTTTAATTCTTTACAACAATAGGCTAAATAATGTATCATATAGTATAAGTGCAGAGGGGATATACAAAGCAAATATTTCTATTATTTATTTAAAAACTGTAAATTACATTTATTAAGGAGGTTATTTATGCAAAAGCAAACAAAAAACATGCTTATGATTGGTTTTATGATGTTTTCTACATTTTTCGGTGCAGGAAACTTAATATTTCCCCCCTATCTAGGTATGTTATCAGGTTCTCAATGGTATGTCGGTTTTTTTGGTTTTTTAATTGGTGATGTTACATTAGCAATATTAGCTATTATTGCTACTTGTAAATTTGAAGATGCCAACAGAGGTGTGCTTACAAGGGGAGGCTATCATTTTGCAGCCATTATAAGCAGCATTATGATACTTTGTGTAGGGCCATTTGTATGTATTCCTCGAACGGCTTCTACAGTATATGAAATCTCTATACAACCAAATTTTCCACAAATTCCTACTATATTATTTTCTGTTTTATTTTTTATTGTTGTATTTATATTAGCAGTACGTCCTACTAAAGTGGTGGATTATGTAGGTAAAATTTTGACACCTGCCCTTTTATTTGTACTTGCTTGTATGATTATAAAAGGCTTTATTGCCCCTATTGGGAATTTTGCTCCTATGCCTAAAATCGAAACCGTTTTTGCAGAAGGGCTTATGCAAGGTTATCAAACTTTAGACGCTATGGGGGGCACTGTTGTTGCAATACTTGTTATGGCTACTATTGTGGAAAAAGGCTATGGAGAAAAAAATGCTCGTGTAAAAATTGCAACACAATCTGGTATTGTTGCAGGTATTGCTTTAATGATTGTATATGGAGGACTTTGTTTTTTAGGTGGCACTGTTTCAGAACAATATGATGCCTCTATTGCACAGACAACACTACTTGTTGGTATTACAAAATCATTATTTGGTCAAGTGGGACAAGTTGTATTAGCTATTATTGTAATATTAGCCTGCTTAACAACTGCTGTTGGTTTGACTTCTTCCACTGCACAATATTTTTCTTCTATGACAAATAATAAATTAAAATACAGTTGGGTTGTTGCTGCGGTTTGTATATTTAGTACAGTTGTTTCTAAATTTGGTGTAACAACAATAGTAAATTTCTCTGTACCTATACTCAATTTACTTTATCCTACTGTTGTTACAATGATTGTTCTTTCTACATTTACAGATTATATTAAAAATGACAACATATTCAAATCTGCAGCATATATGGCGGTACTTATGGGATTTTTAGATATGCTCAAAGTTTCTTTTATGTCCAGTCTTCCTTTTGCAAAATTTGGCTTTGCGTGGGTAGTGCCTGTTGTAATTGCTGGTGTGATAGGAGTATTTATACCAAACAAAAAAAATTCTATTTAAAAATTATTTGCTATGGAGGTACTTTCTATGGATTTAAAACAGCAATATGCTCAAAAACTAATTAGTTTAGATAGTGTATTAGAAAAAGTAAAAAGTGATGATATTATACTTCCAGCATTAGCTGGTTGTGAGCCTTCTGGCTTTTTAGAAAGATTGCATGAAATAGATGACAGAGTAAACAATGTACGTGTATTTAATGCTTTAGAATTTAGTACATTTCCTTTTCAAGACCCTCAAAGAAATGTCAAAAACATACATTCTATGTGTTATTTTTTTGGAGCAAGCAGTCGCAATATGCACCCATTAAAAAGGACTTCTCTTTTACCCTGTCATTTTCGCAATTTTTCAAAATGGGTATTAGAAGACAAAAAACCAAATATATTTATTGCAAGTGTAACACCTATGGACAGATTTGGTTATTTCACTATGTCACTTTCTCTTGTATATGAAAGACCTTTTTTGGAAGCAGCGGACATTGTTATATTAGAAGTAAATGACAAAATGCCTCGTGTACTAGGAGATAACATCATACACATTTCTCAAGTAGACTACATATACGAATATAGTCATGATATTGTTTCTATTTCTACTCAGCCAGTAGGAGAAATAGAAACAAAAATCGGTGCTTACATTGCTGACTTTATACACGATGGTGACACTTTTCAGCTTGGTATAGGCGGTATTCCAAATGCTGTTGCTCAAAGTTTAAAAAATAAAAAAAATTTAGGAGTTCATAGTGAAATGCTTACAGAAGGTATGGCTGAACTTATGAAAGCAGGTGTTGTAACAAATTTAAAAAAGAATATACACAAAGGCAAAACGGTTGCCGCATTTGCTTTTGGAAGTCAAAAGCTTTATGACTTTTTAAATGACAATCCTGCCATTGCCATATTAGATGGTGATTATGTCAACAATCCTTATGTCATTGCACAAAATGACAATATGATTTCTATTAACACTACACTACAAGTAGATTTAACAGGACAATGTTGTTCTGAAAGCATAGGCAACAGACAATACAGTGGTATAGGAGGGCAAACAGATACTGTATTAGGCGCTCTTATGAGCAAAGGCGGTCGTTCTGTTATTGCACTTCCTTCTACTACAAAAGATGAAAAAATATCAAAAATTACTCCTTTTTTGACAACTGGTGCTGCTGTAACACTTTCTCGAAATGATGTAGACTATGTTGTAACAGAATATGGTGTAGCAAAAATGAGAGGGCAAACTGTAGCAGAAAGAGCACAAAATCTCATTGCCATAGCTCACCCTAAATTTAGAAAAGAATTATCACAACAAGCAGAACAATTACAAATTTGGTAATATCGTAAAATTGCTCCTCTCTATTGTATGTAGTTAGGAGCTTTTTTATATTTTGAAAACCCATTTACAAATATGGATAAAAAGTGCTATACTCATTTCATATTATGATTTTAAGGAGGTTTTTCATTTGACAAAAAAAGAATTAGAACAATTACAAAAGCTAATACAAAAGCTAGAAAAACAGGCTGTTTTTGACCATTTTAACGAACATATATTCTGGGGGGGGGGGCACGTTCAGTGAAGATATTGACAGTACAATAGAAGAATTAAACACATTATTTTTAAATTATGGCGGCATTTCTTTTACACCCCCTCAAAAAAACGAAAATTTACTTTATTCCCTTCGCCAGTGGATTGCATTAGCAAAATATCGTTTGCAGCAATTAGAAGCTACTTCTGAAGAAATACTGATACACAATGTAATTGACAGAAAATTTCAAGATATTATCAAACAAATACAAAAATTAGAACAAATTGGCTTGTTACGTCATATGCGTGCTTGTTTTCATCGCCTTCACCCCCAAAATCAGCAAGCACTCATTGACTATATGATACGCTTTCCTTATTGGGGAACACTAAATCCAGAAAAAAATGACTATACTTTATTTGAAAACAGAGCAAAAGCTCTCTGGGAACACAAGCAGGATTTTATATGGCTTTATCAAAATTTATGTGACTATCGTTCTAAGAAAGTATTGTTAGCAATATTATCAAATTGGATAGAATTGGACTTTCAATTATTATCTGAAACAAAAGAAATCAATTTTGGAGATTATTTTGATTTAGATGTATTTTGCTGCAACGATAATGAAGTATTTGTTGATTTAGGTGCGTACATAGGCGATAGTGCACTACAATTTATAGATACATACAAAAAATACAAAAGAATATATTGTTATGAAATTACGCCCAAAATTTATGCGAAATTAGAACAAAATACAAAGGGACTGCCCAGCATTGAGCTACGTCAAAAAGGTGCTGGCGAAAAACAAGATACATTATATATTCAATTTAATGAAAGTGACTTTTCTGCTAACACACTTAGTTCCCAAAGCCAAAATCAACAAAATGCAGTTACTGTTGTGCCAATAGACGAAGATATTACAGAAGCAATTTCTTTTATCAAAATGGATATTGAAGGTGCAGAGCAATCTGCTCTAAAGGGCTGTACAAAACAAATTCGCAAAAATCACCCTAAACTTGCTATTTGTACTTATCACAACAATGAAGACATTTGGAAAATTGCTCGTATGGTACACGAAATTGACCCTAGTTATCGCTTTTATATGCGTCATAATGGTGGCAATTTAATACCAACAGAATATGTATTATTTGGGGTATAATGTAAATATATCCCATTTTTTTGAATAACTTCTTTGACAGTTCCCCAAAAATAGTATATAATCCTATCAATACTACAAATGAGGAGAGAGCATTAAATGGGTACAGTCAGCAGAATTACTATAAAAGAACAAGTTTATAATGTCATAAAGCAAAAAATACTTCATCAGCATTATCAATTAGGAGAAAAAATTAATATTGATGCTTTAGCAGTAGAATTACAAGTCAGCAATTCTCCTATACGAGAGGCATTAATGCTTTTAGCAAAAGATGGACTGATTGTAACAATACCTAACAATGGTGCAAAGGTAATTTCTTTTACAGAAGAAAGTTTTGTCGAAATTGCTCAAACTATTTGTGCTATGCTATGTGGTGCTTATTTACTATGTGTGCAGTTAAATAGAACAGATGAAATTGTACAACATATGCAGCGTCACATTACACTACAACATAATGCTTTAGAAACGCACGATTTTCACGAATTAGTACAGCAATCTATACTTTTTGATAAAAGCATCATATCCGTTTGTCAAAATAAATATTTCCTTTCTATTTATGAAAGAATTGAAGATGTATTTTATTTAATGATATTACACAATAATCAACATGGTTTGAGAGATTGCCAAAAAAGCATAGAAGAACATCAAATGATACTTTCTAATATCAAACAAAATAACGTAAATGAAGTATTGCGTTGGCTAGCCATTCACTATGATAAACATTTTATTAAAAAATAATCGTAAAGAGATAGTTTTTTACATCAAAAACTATCTCTTTTTTTATTGATTTTACCAAAATAATACTATATCATATTAATCAAAAAAGGGGAGAAGTATTTATGAAAAAATATATTGCTTTGTTTATATTATCACTTTTTTGTTTTACCTCTTGTACAGCACCTTCATCTTCAGAAAATACACAAAATAATACAGAACAAAATACAGAAAGTGATACAAATGATATGATAGAACCTGATATAAAAGAAAATACACAAGAAGATACTACAGAACAAACTGCTGTCACGGACGAAAACGGAACTACTTACACAAAATCATTCGGTATTTACACTGTTCCAACAGGTTGGATAGAGAGTTCTACCCATTCTAAAGCAGATAAATTTTTTTATTTACTAGAGGGAACTGAGGAGGAAACATTGCCAAATAATATTTCTATCAATATGGGTACAAATAAATATAGTGCAGACGACCATATCTCATTTAGGCAGGCTATTGTCAATCAGCTTGTACACCAACTCCCAAAAGGTACTTCATTAAATGGAAGCGGCAGCTTTACTGCAAATGATTATGTATTATATACATTTACATTTTCTATTACAGAAGATGATATGACATTAAATGCTACACAATATTATATTGTTGGTGACCACAAATTTGTTATGGTTTATGAAAGTGTATATGATGGTAATACAGAAGAAGTCGATGCTATAGCAAAAAACATTGTAGATACTTTTCAATGGCCAGAATAATAAAAAAGAAGTATGTATAAATAACTACATACTTCTTTTTTATTGTATTATATTCTTTCTAAAGAGGCAAAAAACATTTCATAGCTATCGTCCCAGCCTTCTCTAGGATATGTAGCACCACCATTGCAGCTTTTTAAAAGATTAGAACAATATTCTTCTCCTTCTGCAAACAATTCCCCTACTGTAATGGGAAAACCTTGCTGGGTTGCCAATTCACAAAAAGCAAGTGCTGGGTCTTTTTCTTTTTTTGTATTCAAAAGCATATTTTTTAATGTTTGGTCTTTTTTTGCCTTTTCCAATAGTTCAAACAATTTTTCATTCATATGCTATCCCCCTTTTCTACTATAGCATTATTCATAATATTGTTTTAATGCTTGTGTACCAAAATCTCCTTTTCCTTCTCTTTGCAATGTATGATACATATTTTCTACTGTTTGCAAAACATTTAATGTAACACCTCTGTCATCTATTTCTTCTAATGCAATGTTTAAATCTTTTACATAATGTTTTATAAAAAATCCTGGAGCAAAATCTTCTTTTAATATGCGTGGAGCCATATTATCCATTTGCCAGCTTGCTGCTGCTCCTTTGCTGATACTATCTAACATAGTATTTAAGTCTAATCCCACTACTTCACCATATGTCAAAGCCTCACAAACTCCAGAAATCGCTCCAGCCAATGCAATTTGATTTGCCATTTTAGTATGTTGTCCATAACCTGCTTTTCCTTGATACACTATATTTTTTCCCAATGCTTCAAATATAAATTTGCATTGTTCAAATGCTTCTTTATCTCCGCCTACCATAATAGACAATGTGCCCTGTGCTGCACCAATATCGCTGCCAGAAACAGGAGCATCTAATGTCGAAATGCCTCTTTTTGCCCCTTCTTGATATATCTTTTTTGATAATTTAGGACTTGTTGTAGTCATATCAATCACATAAGTGCCCTCTGAAACATTTTGCAATATTCCCTTTTCTCCGAAATAAACTTCTTCTACATCTTTAGGATAGCCTACCATTGTAATTACAGCATATTTTTGTTTTACACACTCTGCTATACTATCGCACCACAATGCCCCTTCTTCTATTACATCAAGTGCTTTTTGTTTTGTTCTTGTATAAATAGAAACAGTAAAACCTTTTTTTATGAGATTTCTCACCATAGATTTCCCCATAACACCAATGCCTATAAAGCCAATCTCTTTCATATTCCATTCTCTCCTTTTTTATTTTTTTATAGTATAACATAAAAAGGAATTATAAACATAGCAATCATTTACTCAGCACTTTTATAAATTCTTTTACTTCTTCATCTTCGGGTACAATTTTTTGCAATCTCTCTGACAAATCTAATGCTTTATCTCTCATTGTTGTTTCTGCCATCAGTTTTTTAATTGTTATTTTGGTATCCTCTACCATCTTTTTTAAACTTTCCTTTTTTTCCTCTTCTTTTTTCTTTATCATATTCCACAAATCTGCTTTTCCTTCTTCCGAAGAAATAATCTGTCCTAACAACACATCTCTTTGCTCTTTAGGCAAATTTGCAATGTAAGAATGTACCATATTATAAGTATCTTCTGCTACTTTCTTTTGACTTGGTATTTCTCTTTTCATAGCATCAACCAATATTGTATAATATTCTCCTAAAGTCATATCACATTCTTTTATATTACACAATCTCACAATCAGCCAATAAAAATTATAAAATCCTTTTCCTACTGTTTCTCTCAAATTTATTGTTTTTATCATTTCTTTTGCCTTTTCATATTCTTTTAATTCCATATAACATCTTGTTTTCAAAAAGTTTATAAATTCTTTTTGTGTATCATTTGCAAAGCCAAGAGAACCTGTTCTTAGCAACTGCAAATCTAATGCCCCATTTTGGTATTTTTCCATTAACTGCAAATATCTATCCATCATTTTTAATGCAGGACGATACTGTTTTTGTTTAAATAAAGCATTTGATTGTATAAAACGAATGTCTATTTCAAATGTTTGATACATTTTATTTTTGCCTTCTCCTGTAAACAATTTTACATAGTCTTGACATATTTTTAATGCTTTTTGTTTTTCATCATTTTTGTCATAATAGCGAGCTACTTTTACAAAAGCATTTGGTACAAATATATTATTCAAATTTTTATACATCAATTTTTCTGTGAGCAATATCAAATTTTTATAAACTTCTTTATTAATAACATCTTCTTCTACTAAAATATGAACGACTGCCCTTAAATCATGGAGGTTTTCTTTTATCTGTTTTTCCAGTAATGAAGCATTTCTTATTTTTTTCTGTTTTCTTTTATTCTCATCTTCAAAAGCATATCCATCATGATATAATGTTGTAGTGTCTATTGTATAAACAGGTTCTCTATAAGGCATATACTCATGTATAATACCAACATATCTTGGATTTAAGTCTCTGCGAAATATTCTATAAGCTAAAAAATCAGAGGTATCTCCTTTGTAATCTCTTAAACTTTCTATTTTATTACAAACTTCTGCATTAAAACAATTTTTCATTTTACAAAAAGCACCTGTATAGCGATATTTTTCTTCACTGTTAAAAAACTTTACCAAATGAGATACATCTTCCACCAGTTCCTCATCAGCGTCCATTACCATAACCCATTCGCCTTTTGCTTGTTCTATACCATGATTTCTAGCAGCAGAAAAGTCATTGCACCATTCAAAATGCAACACTTTATCTGCATATTTTTCTGCAATTTCTACAGATTTATCTGTAGAACCCGTATCTGTTACAATCACTTCACAATTTATATGCTCTTTTAAATGTTTTATTGATTTTAAGCACCTTTCCAGACATCTTTGTTCATTTTTTACAATCATGCAAATAGATAACATTATATCATTTTGTTCCATAATTATCCTCCCAATATCATTACTACTATTTTTACTTTAGTGTATCCATAATAAATATATTTATTTGTATTATCATTTCTCTTTTTTTAGTAACTTTATGAGAGTATGTAGGGGTTAGCAAAGCTAACCCCTCTTTTTTTAAAAAAAGAGAACTATTTACATCATTTTACAATATTTTTTCATCATACGCAAATTTTTATATAAAAAATGCTGCTAGTAAAACTAACAGCATTTTTTATTTATTTTATTTTATCTATCATATCTATCAATTCATCTATTTTTGTATCCTCTTGCCCTTTTTCCAGTGCGTCTTTGACGCAGCATTTCATATGTGCTCTCAATATTTCTTTATTTGCTTTTCTCAATATAGCATCTGTTGCCATAATTTGATTAGAAATATCCACACAATAGCGGTCTTCTTCTACCATTTTCAATATACCATCTATTTGTCCTCTTGCTGTTTTAAGCAAGCGTATCATTTGTTTTTGGTCTGCCTTCATATATCTTCCCCTTACTGCACATCAACAACAGTATACCCTGCGTCTGTTACTGCTTTTACAAGTATTTCTTCTGGTACTTCTTCTGCTGCTGTAACAGTTGCTGTTTTATCATCAAGACTTACTTCTGCCTTTACACCTTCCAGTGCATTTAATGCTTGCTCTACTCTACCTGTACAATGTCCACACATCATACCTTCAATAGTTAATACTTTTTTCATTTTTATTTCCTCCTTATATTCCTTTTTTTGTTCTTCTACTATAGTATTATTATTTTCTATTGTTTCTCCCTTTTTAAAGTCAGGTTGAAACAATTTTAAACGCAAAGCATTTGTTACAACAAATACAGAACTACAGCTCATTGCTGCCGCTGCAAACATAGGATTTAATTTCCAGCCTAATGTTGTAAAAAACAATCCTGCTGCCAATGGTATTCCTATCACATTATAGAAAAACGCCCAAAACAGATTTTGTTTGATATTTCTGATAACTGCACGGCTCAGCTGTATTGCTGCAACACCATCTAATAAATCGCTTTTCATAAGCACAATATCTGCTGATTCTATTGCAACATCTGTGCCTGCTCCAATGGCAACACCTACATCTGCCCTTGCCAATGCAGGTGCATCATTTATGCCATCTCCTATCATAGCTACTTTTTTACCTTGTTGTTGTATTTGTCTGACTTCTTTTTCTTTATCTTGAGGCAATACTTCTGCTACTACTCTTGTTAAATTCATTTGCTTTGCTATTGCTTCTGCTGTACGTTTATTATCCCCTGTCAACATTATCACGTCAATACCCATTTTTCTAAATTCCGCTATCGCTTTTTTACTTGTTGGTTTTACAACATCTGCTACAGCAATTATGCCAAGTAATTTATTATCTTCTGCAAAATACAAAGGTGTTTTTCCTTCCTCTGCTAATTTTTCTCCTTTTTCAAATATATCATTTTCTGCAATGCCTTTTTGTTTCATCATTTTTAAATTACCTGCACTAATTTCTTTTCCAGAAACAGTTGCTTTGACACCTTGCCCTGCAATGGCTTCAAAATTTTCACCATTTGGTGCAGTAACATTTTTTTGTTTTACATAATTGACGATTGCTTCTGAAAGAGGGTGCTCTGAAAGTTGTTCTACTGCAAAAGCATTTCTCAATAATTTATTTTCAAAAATACCTTCTGCTAAAATCACATCTGTTACTTTAGGCTTTCCTTCTGTTACAGTACCTGTTTTATCTAATATAATGGTATCTACTTCGTGAGCAATCTCCAAACTTTCTGCCGATTTTATCAATATACCGTTTTCTGCACCTTTTCCTGTTCCTACCATAATCGCCGTTGGTGTAGCAAGTCCTAATGCACAAGGACAAGAAATCACAAGCACTGCTATGCCTATAGAAAGTGCAAAGCTAAAAGAATATCCCAATAACAACCATATTGCTGTTACTGCTACTGCTATTGTAATTACTACTGGTACAAATATACCACTTACTTTATCTGCTAACTTTGCAATAGGTGCTTTTGATGCACTTGCTTCTTCTACCAACTGTATAATTTGAGAAAGTGTTGTATCACTTCCTACTTTTTCTGCTCTAAATTGAAAATAGCCTGTTTTATTTACCGTAGCACCAATTACCATATCTCCAACTTTTTTCTCAACAGGTATACTTTCTCCCGTTAATGCAGATTCGTCTACTGCTGAAAATCCTTCTATAATTTCACCATCTACAGGAATACTTTGTCCAGGTCGTACTACTATAATATCACCTTTTTGCACTTCTTCCACCGCAATTTCAATTTCTTTACCATTTTTGAGTATCGTTGCTTTTTTAGGTGCTAAATCCAGTAATTTTGTAATTGCTTCTGATGTTTTCCCTTTAGAACGAGTTTCCATATATTTCCCTACTGTAATCAATGTCAATATCATACCAGAAGATTCAAAATAAAATTCCATACCATAGCTGTGAGCTGCTGCCATATCCCCGTGCCCCATATAATACCCCATAGCATATATTGCAATAACACTATAGCAAAATGCTGCCGTAGAACCTAATGCAATAAGCGTATCCATATTAGGAGAACGGTTCCACAATGCCTTAAAACCAACAGAAAAATATTTTCTATTCAAATACAATATAGGTAATGTCAAAAATAATTGCGTTAGTGCAAATGACATCATATTTTCCTGCCCAAGTAATATACTAGGCAATGGCATACCCATCATATGTCCCATAGAAATATAAAACAAAGGTACTAAAAATACAAATGACCAAATCAGCCTTTTTTTCATAGCGTCCATTTCAGACCGTGCAATATTTTCAGTAGAAGTATCTGCCTTTTGGCTACCATGTACTTTTGCTCCATATCCTCCTTGTTCTACTGCTTTTATGATTTCTTCGTCTGTTAGTTCTGTTTCTTCATATTCCACTGTCATAGAATTTTGTAACAGATTGACATTGACAGAAGAAATACCTGCTAATTTGTTAACACTTTTTTCAACATGAGCACTGCAAGCACTGCAAGTCATACCTGTTACATCAAATTTTTGTTTCACATATGTCACCTCTTTCTAATACCCCTCTGGGGTGTAGTATTATTTTAATACTGTGTTTTCCATTTGTCAATATAGTATTTTTTATTACACTTTATTTTATACAAAAAAAGAGTTTAGAAAATAATTTCCAAACTCAACTTTTCAATAAACTTTCATTATATCAGGTAAAAAAACTAAATTTTTTAAAAAAGTTTTTGGTCAAGCTTTTTTCAAAAAGCTTGTGGAGTTTGAGGCAAAGCCTCAAGGTTTTAAGGTTTTTATGCTTACAAGCGTGTTTTTGAAGGGGTTTGGGGAAACTTTTCACAAGTGAAAAAAGTTTCCCCAAAGATTTTTGACTTTCATTAAATACATAATAAAACTATTTTTTTGACAAACTGAGTTTAGAAAATAATTTCCAAACTCTTTATGGCATATTACAAAAACAAATTTGCTATCATATTTATCAAAACACATATTACAACGCCCACCAAAGTAGGTAACAAAAAAGACACTGTTGTCCATTTTACACTTTTTGTTTCTTTTGCGATTGTCCAAAGTGTTGTAGCACAAGGAAAATGATTGAGAGAAAACAAAATAGCACAAAGTGCTGTAATGATTGTCCAGCCATTATTTCTCAATATTTCTCCTAATTCTACTATACCAGAACTTTCTACAAGCATACCACTCTGGCTATAGTACATCAACAATATAGGTATTACAATTTCATTTGCAGGTATTCCCAGTAAAAATGCAGCCAATATCGCACCGCTCAATCCCATAATACTGCCTAAAGGTTCTAATAGACTTGAAAACATACTTAGCAATGTACTATCTGCTATTGTAATATTTTGTAACAACCATATCAACGCTCCTGCAGGAACAGAAACTGATATAGCCCTTCCCAAAACAAATATTGTTCTATCCAATATACTTCTGACAATCACTTTTGCAAACTGTGGTTTTCTATAAGGAGGCAACTCCAATGTAAATGACGATGCTTCTCCTTTTAATATTGTTTTGCTCAACATACTAGACACCAACAATGTAATACTTACTGACAGCAACAACGCCAACACTACAAATACGCCTGCTAACAGAGGATTTCCTCCTGAAAAAAAAATACTGGCAAGCATAATAATCGTTGGAAAGCCACAGCCATACTTAGGGAAAATTTACATTACTATTTTTCTTCTAATTTAGAAAGCACTTCTTTTAATTTGTTAATATTTTTATTATAAATTTTTTGTTCTCCTGTAATCGTACAAGTATAATAAGCAGCATCATTTTCAGCTATCACACAAAACGCTTTTACTGTAGTATTGTCACTAGATTTCGAAACAACTTCTTGTGCTGCTATATTTTTCATACCCTCCATACTGTATTCTACATCTTCCACTTCTCCCTGTGCATATACTGTTGATACAATAGAATTTATTTTGTAAAATTGCTGAAATTTTTCCAAAGAATTTAGCCCCATAGTATCTTCTGCAATTTCTCTGTCGTATCTTTGTATAGAAACAATAACATCTCTTTGCTCATTAGAATACAACACAATCATATCATTGTTGCTAACTCCTGTATCCTGTATCCAGCTAGAAGGCAATTTGATACTAAAATTTCCATTTGCGTCCATAAATTCTACTTCTTCCCCTTTGCCATGACACCCTGCTGCAATCATCGCAATAAAAATTATCATCATACAAAGTATTTTATTTTTGATACCATTCATATTTTATTATCCTTTCAAAAATTTTTTCATTTTTATTATAACATATTCCCTATTGAAAAAACTTTAAAAACCATAAAAATTTTTCGCAACACAAATGAGAGGTATTCCCCAGTAAAAACTTGAGAACATTATTTAATAAGTAGTAAAATTAAAATTTTTTTGAAAATTTTTGGTCAAGCTTTTTTCAAAAAGCTTGTGGACATTTGTTCTGCAACCACCAAAACGAAATTGAGATATTGAAAGAACCCTTCACAAGTGAAAAAAGTTTTCCTTTTTTTAATGGTATATTTAGGTATATTTTTACTGTTTTAATACTATTTTTATTTCTTTTCCATTCCATATTGCCTTTTCTATTAAATACTGTATTGTCTGCTGTTTTTGGACAATGCTCATTTTTTTCCAAAGCATGCGAAATGTACTACATTGATATTGCTTCAAATAATACTGTTCTTTTTCATAAAGCATTTTTTTATACTGAAACAGTTTTTGCTGTTTTGACAATTCTTCTATTTTGTTATTGATTTCTTTTATCACTTCATCACTGATGTGTTTATTTCCCAGCAAATCAATATAGTTTTGTTTTTGCTTTTGGCAATATGCTATATCCTTTTCATAACACTTTTTATGCTGATATTGCTCTTTCCATTTTTTCCATATTTCATAAAAGTGGTCATTTTGTTCTATATACTTTAGAAGCATTTCTTCTATACTATCATCTGTTTGTTTTCCTAATAAATTTTGTATAGTACAGCATTTCCCTTGCAATTTTCCTCTGCAAATATAATCAAATGTCATTGTTTTTTGATGATTTCTTCTTTTTTTTGACTGCATTTTTTCCCCACATATTCCGCAATACAATACTCCTGAAAAAAGTGCATATTTATTTTCTGTTTTATGTTGTGTATATTGTCTGCTATTTTTGTGCAGTATGTGTTGTATATTTACCCACTTTTCCCCCGAAACAACACCTTTATGTTTTGCCAATGCCACTATCCAATACTGCATATCTTGTCTAGGTGATGACTTTTTTGTATAATTTCTTTTGTTATACACCATTAGCCCACAGTCATCACTACACTGTTTTTCTGTAAATGTCACTTCTGCCCCTTTTTCTAAAAAATACTCTATTACTTCACTATCCGCTTTACAATACACAGGATTTGCTAATATTTCTTTTATTGCTGTCAATGAAAATTCATTTCCTTTTCTTGTACAAATATTTTGTTTTTTTAATTGTCTTTTTACTTCTGAAAGCGTGCCATATTGCCAAAAAAGAGTATATATATTTTTTACAATATTCATTTCAAAGGGTTTTTCTACCAAATAGCAATAAGAATGTTTATTTTGTACTACTCTTTGTGATGTAAAGCCTAAAGGAAATGTTCCCCCTAGCCAGTAACCTTTTTTTGCCAAGTAAAACAAATTATCTCTTACTCTTTCTGCTATGGTTTCTCTTTCTAGCTGAGCAAACACAGAAGCCATATACATCATAGCTCTGCCAGAAGGTGTTGAAGTATCAAACTGTTCTTGTACAGATATAAAAGCTGTATCCCATAATGAAAGCTGTTGTATCAGCACTGCAAAATCTCCCACATTTCTACTTATTCTATCCAAACGATAACATACAATATAATCTAATTTTTTCTGCTGTGCCAAAAGCATCATATTTTGAAATTGCATACGTTCTGTATTTTTTGCAGAAATTCCTTTTTCTTCAAATATATGTATATTATTTTGTTCTCCAAAGTGATTTACAATATATTCTTTGCAGCAATCTATTTGATATTGTATAGACGCTCCCTTTTCTGTTTGTTTCGATTTTCTACTATAAATAGCAAACTCCATATTTTCTCCTCTCCATATTTCATTATTTTTTCAGTATATGCCTAAAAATTCAATAATCTGTATAAAATTTAGTTGACAAAATAAAGCACTTGCTAATACAATGATAACAATTAAGAAGTATCTAAAAAAAGTATATTTCAAAATAATTTTTAAGGAAACGAAGTTTTTCTTCATTTTATTACGGTCGGTGCAAAACAAGCGTCTGCTGGACGCTTTGCAACGACCGAAGTGAAGCTGAGACCAAAGCCTCAAGGTTTTTTTGACACTTTATATTTAAGAAAGGAGAACAATTATGTATTCTGAAAATACATTTCAAGGAAGTCAAAACTATGTTGCTTCTCAAGAATTGATGGGAGCAGTAAACATTGCTATGGCTTTACAAAAACCATTACTCATAAAAGGAGAACCAGGAACAGGCAAAACAATGCTTGCTGAAGCAATTTCTCAAGCATTAAACAAAAAATTAGTGATATGGAACATCAAATCTACTACAAAGGCACAAGATGGATTGTATGTATACGATGTTGTGCAAAGATTGTATGACAGTCAATTCGGCAATCAAGGTGTTGACGACATTGCAAAATATGTAAAATTAGGCAAATTAGGAGAGGCATTTTCTTCTGATGAACAAGTTATATTACTCATTGACGAAATTGACAAAGCTGACCTTGAATTTCCTAACGATTTACTTTGGGAATTAGACAAAATGGAATTTTACATTCCAGAAACAAAACAGACCATTCAAGCAAAACATCGTCCTATTGTTATTATTACTTCTAATGCAGAAAAAGAATTACCAGATGCCTTTTTGAGAAGATGTATATTCCATTATATTGCATTTCCTTCTCAAGAACTTATGGAAGAAATTGTCAATGTACATTTTCCAAATTTAGATACTGATATGCTCAAACAAGTTATGGAAGCATTTTATTGGATTAGGGGGCTTTCTTCTATACAGAAAAAACCAAGCACATCAGAAGTATTGGACTGGATACAAGCATTACAATTAGGTGGCGTTTCTCAACAAAAAATTAAAAGTGAAATTCCTTTTGCTGGTGTACTGCTCAAAAAAAATGAAGATTTAGATACACTCGAAAAATATAAACGATAAAGTAGGTGTAAAATATGTTCAGTTCTTTTTTCTACCTTTTGAGAAAGCGTGGACTTTCTGTTTCTTTTAATGAATGGATGACATTATTAGAAGCATTAAAAAAAGGGCTTCATCATTCCAGTTTTACAGGATTTTATTATTTATGCCGTGCTATACTTGTCAAAAGCGAAACGGATTTTGACCGTTTTGACGGTGCATTTTTAGAATATTTTAAAGATATGGAATTTACAGAAGAACTCCCAAAAGAATTATTGGAGTGGTTGGAAAATCCCAAAGACAAGCCAAAAGACAAATTTGATATGGACAGAGCAAATGAAAATGCATATTTGTCTTCAGAAGAAATACAAAAAATGCTTTTAGAGCGTTTACAAGAACAAAAAGAAGAACACAACGGCGGTAGTTATTGGGTTGGCACAGGTGGCGTATCTGTATTTGGTAACAGCGGATACAGCCCTAAAGGCATACGTGTTGGTGGCGTTTCTCGTTACAAAACTGCTTTTCAAGTGGCAGGAGAACGTAATTTCAGAGATTTCCGCAATGACAACACATTAGACACCAGACAATTTCAAATGGCTTTTCGTCAACTTCGCCAATTTTCAAGCCGCATTGATGCCCCAAAAACAGAATTTGATATTGACAACACTGTACAAGAAACTTGCAACAATGCAGGAAAATTAAAAGTAGTTTATCAAAAGCCTAGAAAAAATACTGTAAAAGTATTATTGCTTATGGACTCAGGGGGCTCTGTAGAATATTACAGCCGTCTTTGCAGTGCCTTATTTCAGTCTGTAAGCAAATCAAATCATTTTAAAGATTTAAAAGTATATTATTTCCACAACAGTATTTATTCTAAAGTTTACACAGAACCAAGTTTACGTGTAAAACTTGCTGTCGATACAAATTGGATACTGCAAAATATCAGTAGTGAATACAAAGTCATTATTGTAGGAGATGCTATGATGGAACCTTCTGAATTGCTTTCAAGCAGCTATTATAGTTATGGCGTGCGTGACAGTGTGCCAGGCATAGAATGGTTTCAACGCTTTAAACAAAAATATCCACATATTATATGGCTCAATCCTGCAAAACGCCCTCAATGGAGCAGCTATTGGTCACATACTTATGATGTACTTGCGGATTTGTTTGCTATGTATCCCCTTTCTGTAGATGGTTTGCAGGAAGGGCTCAAAAAGTTACTTGTTTCAAAATAATAAACAATAATAGAGGAGGTTATACTTATGAACGCAATTATATTTGATGTAGATGGTACACTCTGGGATTCTTGCCAAGCTGTTGCAAATGCTTGGAACACTGTTTTTGACAGATACAAAGAATTAAATGGTAAAAAAGTAAGTGCACAAGAGGCAAAAAGTTTTATGGGGAAAACTTCAGAAGAAATATTTACTGCACTTTTGCCTGATATAGAAGCACAAAAAAGAATTGCTATTACAGAAGAATGTGGAAAACAAGAAGAAGTCGAAATTGCCAAAAATGGCGGAAAACTTTTTGACAATTTAGAAAAAACATTACAAATATTGTCACAAAAATATGATTTATATATTGTAAGCAACTGTCAAGCAGGTTATATAGAAGCATTTTTTGATTATCACAAATTGGGGCATTATTTTAAAGACTATGAAAACTCTGGCAGAACAGGAAAGCCCAAAGGCGAAAATATCAAATTGATTATGCAAAGAAATCATATTGAAAAAGCGTTTTATATTGGTGACACACAGGGAGATTACAATGCAACAAAAATTGCAAATATTCCTTTTTTGTATGCCAAATATGGTTTTGGTACAGTAGATACAGAAGTACCTTTTATTGAAAGTATAGAACAGCTTCCACAAAAAGCAGATAGTCTATTTCAAACAATGTAAACATACTATAATAAAAAATGAAAATAGGTGTTTTATATGTCTGCTAAAAATCAAATACAAAATATTCAAATTGTTCCTCTTGCTCCTAAAGAGCAGGAGGATTTTTTTTGTCGTTGTGACAAGCTGTATTTTTCTCTGCTTCAATATTATACTTCTCCCCCTTTGGAACAGATACCTTTTCCCACACAAAACAAATAAAAATATAAATATTTATGCAACATTATACAAAATTTGACTACAGTAACTTCTGACAAAAATAAAACAAAAATGTCATTCAACTGTCCAAAAATGTCGTAAAAAATAATATACTATCTATTAAGATATATTATATTGAAAATTGACTATTTCAAGTTCTGACAAAACTGACATTTTACTGACAAATTTTTTTGAAAACTGTCAGTGCTATAAACACAGTAATATCAATGGTTTGAACTATATTTCTGATAAAACTGACATTTTTTTTAAGGGTATAATATATTTTTAAAAAAAGTATATATTTTCTATATATTTCTATATATATTTATAAAAATAAAAGAGTGTAAAATTTTTTGTCAGTTTTATCAGTTTTGTCAGAAATATTATATCTATGTATTATTACTTGATTGTTTATTTGTATTGTTTCTCTGATAATGGTTGTGGTAATCTGCCATTGCAGGGCACAAAATTATTTGTTAATATCGCTATCAATCTCTCTCTTGGAGAATCTATAATACGACAAGCAGTTACACCAGCAGAATTACAACCAAATCCCATACACATAGTTAATGCTTGTTTGCCGTGTGCATTTGCCTTTTGAAATAATCCGTCCATATGAAAGGCAATTCTCGGTAAAAGTCCAAAATCTTCTAATAGTGTAAACAGTGGAAAAAATATTGCCATAGGCGGAAGCATTACAGCGACCACCCAACTTACTGTTAAAAAAATACCATCTTTCACAATACCATAAAACCAGTCTGGCACAGCACACCAGTTTAAAAACGCTCCTAATTTTTCCCCTATATTATAAAATAATTCCATCAACAAATTAGAAGGTACATTTGCACCTGCTATGGTAATCCAAAATATAAATGCTAACAATGCTAACATTACTGGTATGCCTGTTTTTTTAGAAAGAAAAATGTTATCTAACAAACGCTCTCTTTTTTTTGCTTTTTCTGTTTTTTCTGTTACAGACTGTTTTGCTATATCATAACTTCTTTTTAAAAATGCAATGCTTCTTTGTTCTTTTAATTTTTCTCTGGTATATCCTATTTGTTGCAAATACTGTTGTGAAAATTCCTCTCTTGCTAAAAGTTCTTCCATTTGTATTGTATCCAATTTATTCACCATCATATTCAAAAACCATTTATCCCCTTCTAATACTTCCATTGCAAAATATTTTGGTGAAATGCCTTTTGGTACAATATGACTTGCTTGTTTTAAAAAATCCTCACATAATTGTTCTATTTCTTGAGGAAATGTTGTTTTATGAGGAGAAACAATAATTTCTTTATTGACAACAGACAGTATTGTTTTTTTGAGTTCTGTAATGCCCTTTCCAGAACGTGCACTAGTAAAAACTACTGGAATACCTAATTGTTCTGACAATATTTCATTCTCTATATGAATGCCCTTTTTTTGAGCTTCATCTATCAAATTGACACAAAGTATTACATTTTCTGTCAATTCTAATATATGCAGCACTAATGTCAAATTTCTTTCTAATGATGTGGCATCTATTACAACAACCATAACATCTGTTTGTGTGGAACAAATAAATTCTTTTGCACAACACTCCTCTGCACTGTCACAAAAAAGGGAATAGATACCTGGCAAATCATATATTACAAAGTGTATTCCCTCTAAAAAGAAACTACCTTTTGCATTTGTCACTGTTTTGCCAGACCAATTACCTGTATGCTGTTTTAACCCAGTCAAGCTATTGAATACTGTACTTTTTCCAGTGTTAGGATTTCCTGCCAAACCAATTATGATTTCTTTATCCTTTTTGCCCATATTCCCTCAACTCCCTTACCCATATATTTTCTGCATCTTTTTTTCTCAGTGCAATTAGTGTCTGTTTGACTTCATAAACTTTTGTACCTCCTCCCCAACATTCATATAGAGGTGTTACAATACTCCCTGCATAAAATCCCATATCAAAAAGACGCAGTTTTTGTTGTCCTTCTGCTTTTATTTCTATAATACAACAAGGTATTTCATTATCACTATTTTGTAATGTCATTTTCATAGTTTCCCTCTTTCCACTTACTGCTGTTTTTAGTATACGATAAACATTTGTAATATGTGCCTGCCCTATTTTGAAAACATTTTCAAACTCTTTTATTTTTAAAAAAAATATGATATACTACCATATCGATAATTGTGATTAGAAAATGGGGTATAAAACAATGGCTTTTTCAGTAGAACTTACAGAATTTCAAACAACACAAATTTCGAATATTTTTATAGAGGAATATATGCCAAAAGCTCAGCCTTCTTTTGTTATAGTTTATTTATATGCTTATTGTCATATTTTAAATGGGGATACTTCTTTAACAAATCAATCTATTGCAGAAGTTCTTGATATGTTAGAAAGTGATGTCATAAAAAGCTGGAAATATTGGCAAGAACAAGGCATTGTGGAATTACTAGAAGACAATACGGCTCACTTTTTACCTGTAAAATCAAAAAAAGAACAAAAACCAGTGGTACAAAAAAATGTTTACACTACACCACCTCAATATACACAAGAAGAAATGATAGCAATGAGCAAAAGTAGTTCCGCACAAAAACTTTTTACTTTAGCAGAAAAACATTTAGCTAGAACATTATCTTACAAAGATATGAATATCATAATGGCTTTTCATGACTGGCTAAAACTTTCACTAGAAGTAATAGAGCTACTTTTTACATATTGCACAGAAAACAATCACTATGATTTACGCTATATTGAAAAAGTAGCAATAAACTGGTCAAATGAAGGCATTACAACACCAGATAAAGCAGCAGAATATATCAATTTACATCAAAACGGCTACAAACAAATTTTAAAAGCATTAGGAATAAACGGTCGTATGATTGCTCCAGCAGAAGAAAAATATGTTAAAAAATGGACAGAAGAATACCATTTCACTATAGAAATGATATTGATTGCCTGTGAAAAAACAATATTGCAAACACACGGAAACGGCAATCTGTTTAAATATACTGACACAATATTAAAAGATTGGTATGATAAAAATATAAAAACAACACAAGATGTCGAAAATTTAGATAAAAATTTTCAGTCTTCTAAAACACAAAAACAAAATACAGTAGCAAAAGCAACACATTCCAAACAAAACAAAAATGCTACTGTAAAACAAAACCGATTTGTCAACTACAAACAAAGGGAATGGGATTTTGAAGAATTAGAAAGATTAGCAAGAGAACGCTTAAAAAATAGTTAATAGGAGTGTATCTGTATGGCTACAAAATCAGAATTATATAAAATCGTATTGCGTCAATATGAACAAATTCGCACACAAAAACAACACGAATTACAAAGAAATAGAAATGAAATTTATACCGCTTGTCCTCGCATAGAAGAAATAGAAAATGAAATTGCTTTAGCAGGTGTGCACATTGCTCGTATGGTGCTTCAAAAACCACAAAACAAAGAAATGCTTTTAAAAAAATTGCAAAAATCACACACACAACTTCAAAAAGAAAAAAAGAAACTTCTTGAACAACTAGGATTTTGTGAAAATGCACTTCAGCTCAATTATGTCTGCAATGATTGCAAAGATACAGGTTATATTGACAATGTCCCTTGTCACTGTATGAAACAAAAACTAATTGATTTAGCATACGACCAGTCCAATATCAAACAAATTGTAACACAAGAAAATTTTGATACATTTGATATTAGATATTATAGTGAAGAAATCAATGAATATGAAGGTTGGTCTTCCAGAGATAACATTAAAAAAATTTTAAAAAGATGTATAGATTTTTGCGAAAATTTTGATACGACATTTCAAAATTTATTTTTATATGGTGAAACAGGATTAGGCAAAACATTTTTATGCAACTGCATTGCAAAGGAATTATTAGACAAAGGATATATTGTACTTTATATGACAGCAGGACAACTTTTTGACATCATTGAAAAACAGCAGTTTCGCAACGATAGTCAAGAAGAAAAAGAAAATATTATGGAGGATTTACTTACAGTAGATTTATTAATAATAGATGATTTAGGCACAGAATTTAGCACCATACTTTCTAGTGCGAAATTGTTTCATATTATAAACACCAGAATGTTAACAAAAAAATC
The DNA here is from genome assembly GCA_910586765.1 of uncultured Clostridia bacterium. Taxonomy (GTDB): domain Bacteria; phylum Bacillota; class Clostridia; order Lachnospirales; family Anaerotignaceae; genus Coprocola. Next base: position 43,245 of record CAJUJJ010000004.1, on the reverse strand, counting down.
TGTTATTATTTCTACCAATTTAGCACCAGATGAACTAATCAATCAGTATTCTGATAGACTTGTTTCTCGTATTGCTGGCACATATATTATGTTAAAGTTTTTTGGTGATGACATTCGTCAAAAAAATCAAGAAAACAGTATATAAATCAAAACAAAAGGAGTGTTTTTATGGAAATCAATGATTTTTTGCTTGCTTCTTGCTCTCTAACTACACTACGTCACATAGCAAAAGCACCTATATTTCAATTAACTTATGATGTTATGGAAAGTTACTCTCAAACAGCACAAGACTTTTGTCGTGCTTATGGAGAATTATGTGGTTATATATTTGAACATAAAGATTTATCTCGTTTATTTTATGAGGAACTGGTATATGATGACAACATATTTGCAGATTTAAGTTGTAAAAAGTCTTTTGAGGAAATACCAGAACACATAAAATCCTCTGTATCATTTGATATGCAGGTATTAGAAACGGTTTCTTCTATTACAGGAGATATGCTTATTGAACAAGCTGTCAAAGCATTTCCCAAAGAAAGTGCTTTTTTACATACATTGCCTCGTTTTCCTAATTCTGCACAGCTTCCAGTAAAAGACGTTGCTTCTCTTTATCAACTTTATAAACAAAAAGGATATGGCTATTTTGCAAGAGGAACTGCTTTTACAGTAGAAAAAGGAGAAATCATTGCTTTGCCTCAATCAGACAGTATACGTCTTTCCGATTTAAAGGGATATGAAAGACAAAAAAGAGCAATATTGTCAAATACACTTTCTTTTTTACAAGGCAAATTAGCAAACCATATATTATTATATGGTGACAAAGGAACAGGAAAATCTTCTACAGTAAAAGCGGTTGTAAACGAATATGCTTCACAAGGTCTAAAAATTATTGACTTATCTATGGCACAGCTAAAATATTTTAATAAAATATGTGATGCAGTAGCAGCAAGTCCTTTTAAATTTATATTATTTTTAGATGATTTAACATTTCGACAGGAAGATGAAACATTTACAGCATTAAAAGCATTTATTGAAGGCGGTGTTGCAGGAAAACCAGACAATATTTTAATTTATGCTACCTCCAACCGCCGTCATTTAGTAAGAGAAACTATGTCAGAACGCATAACAGACAATGAAATTCATTTGAGGGATACTTTAGAAACGGCTGCTTCTCTTTCTGACCGTTTTGGTTTAGAAATCACATTTTCTGTTCCTGATAAAGAAGAATATCTTGATATTGTGGATAGTCTTGCAGAAGAATATGGTATTGACTTAGAACAAAAAGAATTGCATATGTTAGCAGAACGCTTTGCTCTTGCAAGAGGAGGACGCTCTCCAAGAACGGCAAGACAGTTTATTAAATTACAGGTATCTGAAATGGCTATGGAATAATAGGTAATATATAGCAATTTTTGTTGAATATCACTACAATAAAAAACAAGGTGACCACCTAACACCTTCTAGGAAAAGTTGGCGGTCACCTTGTTTTAAATAGTATATCATTATAAATATACTTTGTAAAATATCTGTGATAAAACAGATACTTCAGTTTGTCAAAAAAGTAATTTTATTATGAATTTAATAAAAATCTGAAATCTTTGGGGAAACTTTTTTCACTTGTGAAAAGTTTCCCCAATATCTCAGCTTCGCTTCGGTCGGTGCTGAGCGAATGTCCGCTGGACATTCAGCACCCCTAAAACCCTACCAACTTTTTTTCAAAAAAGTTGGACAAAAAACTTTATTTTTTGCAAACGGAAGTTTATTGATAAACTGAATATTTTTATTCTTCTATAAAATATACAATATTTTTAATGCAGTTATCCTAATAAAATAGATACTTTTTTATATTATTCTGCTTTTCCATCTCTTGTCATAAGCTGCAAAACAGCTTCTCTTACATTTTTATTATGGAAAAGCACTTGATTGATTTCTTCTGTAATAGGCATAGAAACGTGATATTTTTTTGCCAATTCACACGCTGCCTGCACAGTATTGATACCTTCTACCACCATTTTTACCTCTGCTAATGTTTCGTCAAGTGACTTGCCTTTTCCTAACAATATACCAGCACGTCTATTTCTGGAGTGCATACTGGTACAAGTTACAATTAAATCTCCTATGCCAGAAAGTCCTGCAAATGTTTCTGCTTTTCCTCCCATAGCAATACCCAGTCTTGACATTTCTGTCATACCCCTTGTCATCAGTGCTGCTTTGGTATTATCTCCAAATCCAAGACCATCAGACATACCTGCTGCCAATGCTATAATATTTTTTAATGCAGCACCTATTTCTACTCCTATAACATCACTATTAGTATATAGCCTAAAGTTAGGGTTCATAAATTCTTTTTGTATCATTTTTGCAATGTCATTTTCTTCTGTTGCAATGACACAAGCTGTAGGAATACATCTTCCTACTTCTTCTGCGTGGCTTGGTCCAGACAACACACAAGGGTGACAATGAGGCACACACTGTTTTATTACTTGTGACAATCTTAACAAGCTATCTTTTTCCAATCCTTTCGCTACATTTACAATAATTGCCTCTTTTTGAAATAAATCTGCAAATTTTGTCATAGTTTCTCTTACTGCACGAGAAGGTACTGCGGAAATAATAATTTCTTTTGATTGTATTGCCTTTTCTGCATCACAAGTAACATCAATATTTTCTCCTAATATTACGCCAGGCAAATACTGTTTATTTTCTCTTGTTTTTTTCATATCTTCCACAGCTTTTTCATTTCTTGCCCACATAGTAACATCGTGACCGTCTTGCTCCAGCATAACAGCTAATGCAGTTCCCCAGCTTCCTGCACCAATTACAGCAATCTTTTTCATAAAAATCCCTCCTTTAAACATTTTTTTCCATTCTTTTTGCACCTAATTTATTTTCATTTCCTGCCAAAAGTCTGCCTATATTTGCCCTATGCTGATACAATGCTAATGTCGCTAAACAAACTGCAATGATAGTGCCTTCTAGCGGAAAACCTACTTTATACAACACAATAGGTATCATTACAGCAAATGACATCGAACCCAACGAAACATATCTTGTAGCAGCAATACAAATAATACCTATGCCAAATGCAAAAGCAGGCAAATACCATGTTGTAATACTCAAACACAATACAAGTCCTATCATACAAGCAATTCCTTTTCCTCCTTTAAAACCTAAATAAAAAGGAAAATCGTGTCCTAATATGACACCAACACAGCCATATAGTCCTGCTAACGGAATATCTTTAAAAAGCATTTTACACAGCAAAAAGCCTATCACCGATTTTAAAATATCACAAACAAATGTAATTGCACCTGCTTTTTTTCCTAACACTCTCAAAGCATTTGTTGTGCCTAAATTACCGCTACCATACTGCCTTAAATCCACGTGCCCTGCAATTCTACCTACTAAATAAGCAGACTGCAAACAACCAATACCATACCCCAACAATATACAGACAAAGCGAAACATATTTACTATCCCCTTTAATTTTCTTTTCCCTTTTCTCTTATAATAAAATGCACTGGTGTGCCTACAAATCCGAATGCTTCTCTCAGTTGATTTTCAATATATCTTTTGTACGAAAAATGGAACAACTCTCTATCATTTACAAATATTACAAATGTAGGTGGTTTAATAGAAACTTGTGTCATATAATACAATTTCAACTGTCTTCCCTTGTCTGCTGGGGGCTGCTGCATTGCTGTTGCTTCTATCAATACATCATTTAATACCCCTGTACTAATACGTAAAGAATGATTTTGATGCACTGTCTGTATCAACTCCAACATTCTGGTAATTCTTTGCCCTGTGAGAGCAGATATAAATACTCTTGGTGCATAAGGCATATAAGCAAGTTCATTGCCAATATCTTTTAAATATTTGTTCATTGTTTTATCATTTTTTTCAATAGCGTCCCATTTATTCACTGCAATAATTGCGGCACGTCCTCTCTCGTGTGCAATCCCTGCAATTTTAGTATCTTGGTCTGTAATGCCTTCATTAGCATCAATCACTAATATTGCTACATCACATCTTTCTACTGCTGCAACTGCTCTAATAATGCTAAATCGTTCGATTTCTTCTTTTATTTTACTTTTTCTTCTCATACCTGCTGTATCAATAAAAACATATTTTTGCCCATCAATTTCAATAGGCGTATCAATAGCATCTCTTGTTGTGCCAGGAATATTACTTACAATCAGTCTATCCTCTCCTAATATTTTATTTATCAAAGAAGATTTTCCTACATTTGGCTTTCCTATAATTGCCACTTTTATCACTTCTTCTTCTTCCTCAGCTTCGGCATTTTCTGGGAAATAAGATATGACTTCATCTAACATATCCCCCAGTCCTAACGCCTGTCCTGCTGAAATGGCAATCGGGTCACCTATACCTAATTCATAAAATTCATAAATATTCATACTATCTCTATTTACATTATCTATTTTATTTACAGCTAATACAACTGGTTTTTTTGTTCTTCTAAGCATATTTGCCACTTGTTTGTCATCATCTGTCATACCTGCTTTGGCATCTGTAATAAACAATATCACATCTGCTGTTTCAATGGCAATTTCTGCTTGTTGCAATATTTGTTTCAATATTACGTCCTCTGCACCAATTTCCATACCGCCTGTATCAATCAATGTAAATTTTCTGCCTGTCCATTCTACATCTGCATAAATTCTATCTCTTGTTACGCCAGGTGTGTCCTGCACAATAGAAATTCTTTCTCCTGCCAAACGATTAAAAAGCGTAGACTTTCCTACGTTTGGCCTTCCTACTACTGCTACAATAGGTTTACTCATTTCATTTCCTCCAAATCTAATATATTACAAAGTAATGCTTCTCCTGTATTTTTTGTTATTTTAATCACTATATTTAATGCTTTTTCAATGTCCTCTATTTCTATATCATCTAAAAGCATTGTGGTATCATTTCTCAAAAGGCTTTCAGGCAAAAGAAGATAACTTCCTAATTCTTTTTTTGTCAACTGTTTTATAATGTCTTGTCCTGTCAAAAGCCCAGAAACTGTAATTTCATCTCCAAAAAAATCATTGTGTATTTTATAAACATAAATATTCCATTTCGGACAGTATTGCATTACTTTATCACACAATTTTTTTATCAAATCATATGCTGCTTCTCCTGTTGCAATGGATATTGTATTTTGTTTTTGTTTTGGCATTTGATATTGATATTTTTGCAATGCCTGCTCAAATTCTGCTTTCAAAAGAGAAAGCATACCAACACCATTTTCATACTGTGCAAAATCTTCATAAAAAGTATCATCAGGCAAATCACAACCTGCTTTTAAATAAAATTCATCTGACAAAAATACAAATGATGTTCCTAATTTTTGTTTTAATTTTTTTTGCCAATATTCTACTTGTGTAATGACTTTTTGACTTTCTTGTTTATCAAAAGGTATCATAGTATATAAATTTTGTCTATATTTTGTTAAGCCAATAGGCACAATAGACATACTTTTCGCATGAGGAAAAAAGCGGGCACAATCTTCTATTGTTTTATCCAATATTTTTCCATCATTGATACCCCTACAAAGCACAACCTGTAAATTCATTTCTATTCCTGCATTTGCTAATTTTTTCATCACATCAAGCACTTTATCTGCATTAGGATTTCTTAGCATTTTTTTTCGCAATTCTAAATCAGTTGTGTGCACAGAAACATTGATAGGAGAAAGATGATAAAATATAATGTGGTTAATATCTTTTTCTGACATATTTGTTAATGTCACATAATTTCCCTGCAAAAATGACAAACGAGAATCATCATCTTTAAAATAAAGGCTTTCTCTCATACCTTTTGGCAGCTGGTCTATAAAACAAAATATACATTTATTTTTACAGCTTTTGGCATTATCCATTAAACCACTTTCAAATACAATACCAATATCTTCACTTTCTTCTTTTTCTATTTCTGCAATATATTCTTCTCCTTCTATGGTACGTATTGTTAATTCTACATATTCCTCTTGTATCAAATATCTATAATCAAAAACATCTTGTACATTTTGTCCATTTACAGCCAGTAACACATCTCCTGCTTGTATACCTAATTCTTGTGCAATGCTATCTTGTTCTATTTTAATAATTATATTTTGTTTTAGTTCCATTTCAATATCCTCTCTATATTACAATCGGCTACATTATATCATAGTTTGTTGACAAATACAAAGAAGTGTTTTTTTCATTTCAACAAAAATAAAACAGAAGTTTTTACTATATTTTTAAAATACAAAAACCTCTGTTTTATTATAATTTATTGTAGTAAGGAGAGTATACAATTATACATAATATAATATTTTTCCATATGTTGGCATAGGCCAATCATTTTGTGCTATCATCATTTCTAATTCATCAGCAACTGCTCTTGTTTGTTCCATTTTTTCTATCACAACATTGCCAAAATATTTCGCAGCAGCTTCTCCCTGTTCCAAATCTGGAACATTATTTAGTGCTTTTTCTAATGCTTGTTGTCTTTGACAAAGCAAAGCTGTTTTTTCAGATAATTGTTCTGCCTGCTCTATTTCCAAATCAGCAGAAATACCAATTTCTTTTTTGGCAATAGCCGCATCTACTATTTTTTTATTGTATGCAATACAAGCTGGTATAATATCTTTTTTGAGCATATCCAACATTGTCAATGCTTCAATATTTATTGTTTTGCTGTATTCTTCCAGTAGTATTTCTTTTCTGGAGGCAATTTCTATTTCTGTATAAATTTTATGTTTTGTAAACAATTTTAAATTTTTATCATCTGTATAGTGAGGGAGTGCATCTGGTGTTGTTTTTAAATTCATAAGCCCTCTTTTTTCTGCTTCTTCTACCCATTTCTGGTCATAACCATTGCCATTAAATATAATTCTTTTATGTGCTTTGATTTCTCTTTGTATCAGCATCATCAATGCTGTATCAAAATCTTCTGCTTTTTCCAGTTCATCAGCAAACTGACACAGTTCTTCTGCAACAATAGTATTTAGCATAACATTTGTACAAGCAATATTAAACGTAGAACCTAACATTCTAAATTCAAATTTATTTCCTGTAAAAGCAAAAGGAGATGTCCTGTTTCTGTCTGTATTATCTTTTGGTATTCTTGGCAATGTAGAAACACCAACACTCATCATTGTTTTTTTGACATCTGTATAATCTGTTCCTGCTTCAATAGAATCCAATATTGCAGACAACTCATCTCCCACAAACATGGATACAATCGCTGGTGGTGCTTCATTTGCTCCCAGTCTGTGGTCATTTCCTGCACTTGCTACAGAAATTCTAAGCAAATCTTGATATTCGTCTACTCCTTTTATTACTGCTGTCAAAAATAGCAAAAACTGTGCATTGGAGCTAGGCGTAGAACCTGGCTCTAATAAATTCTCTCCTGTATTTGTAGAAAGTGACCAGTTATTATGTTTTCCACTACCATTTACATACTCAAATGGTTTTTCGTGAAGCAAACACACTAAATTATGTCTGTCTGCTACTTTTTTCATCATTTCCATTGTCAGTTGGTTTTGGTCTGTAGCAATATTTGTTGTAGTAAATATAGGTGCCATTTCGTGCTGACAAGGTGCTACTTCATTATGTTTTGTTTTAGTAAGTATACCTAACTTCCAAAGTTCTTCATCTAGTTCTCTCATAAAAGCCATAACTCTTGGTCGTATACTTCCAAAATAATGGTCATCTAATTCTTGCCCTTTAGGTGGTTTTGCACCAAAAAGCGTTCTTCCTGTAAATATCAAATCTTTTCTTTTTTTGTAATCTTGTTTATCAATCAAAAAATATTCTTGTTCTGAACCTACTGTTGTGGTAACACGTTTACATTCTTTTCCAAATAATTTCAATATACGACAAGCCTGATTGCTTATGGTATCCATAGAACGCAATAAAGGTGTCTTTTTATCCAATACCTGCCCTGTATAAGAACAGAAAGCAGTCGGAATACAAAGGCTTCCATCTTTTATAAAAGCATATGATGTAGGGTCCCACGCAGTATATCCTCTTGCTTCAAATGTAGCACGCAATCCTCCAGAAGGGAAAGAAGAAGCATCTGGTTCTCCTTTTACTAATTCCTTTCCAGAAAATTCCATTATAACAGTACCATCTTGGCAAGGTGATATAAAAGAATCGTGTTTTTCTGCTGTAATGCCTGTCATTGGCTGAAACCAATGTGTAAAATGTGTTGCTCCTTTGCTCAAAGCCCAATCTTTCATAGCATTTGCAACAACATTTGCTATATGTTGGTCTAAAGGTGTACCCTCTTTTATTGTCTTTTTTAATGATTTGTAAACATCTTTTGGCAAACGTTCTTTCATTGCTGTTTCACCAAACACCATACTTCCAAAATATTCTGGTACATTATTGTTTTCACTCATATGATTTACCTCCCATAAGGTAGCTTATTATTCCATAAAAAAATGACGTAATGAAAGACTCTTTCCTTTCACAACGCCATTGTTGTTTACTGCGTCATTATATTCCTATTAATTCCATTTTGTCAAGTCAAATATTGATTTATTTTGAAAATAATAAAATATTTTACATATTTTATAAACTTTTTTATAAAATGTCACATTGTTCTGTTTATTCTGTAAAGTAGCTAGAATATCCAAAATATGCTACACTAAAAATATCATATAAAATTTAATTTATAAATAAATGGTATTTTCTTTTTTTACAAAATATTCATAATGATAGGAGGTTACATATGAATATAACTAAAAATGAAATTATAAATTTTGTTTCAGAAAACGATATTAAATTCATACGTCTTGCTTTTTGTGACATTTTTGGCACACAAAAAAATATTTCTATTACACCTAGAGCATTAAAAAAAGCATTTGAAGAAGGCATCTCTTTTGATGCTTCTGCATTTGCTGGTTTTATGAAAGTAGAAGCCTCTGATTTATTGCTCTTTCCAGACCCTTCTACACTTTCTGTATTGCCTTGGCGTTCTTTTTCAGAAGGCGATGTCATACGTCTTTACTGCAATATCAAATACCCTAATGGTATGCCATTTGAAGGCGATGGCAGGTATTTATTACAAAATGCTGTAAAAGAGGCTACAAAACAAAATTTAACTTGTATGTTTGGTACAGAATGTGAATTTTATCTTTTTGAAGATGCCCCTACATTAATCCCTTATGACAATGCAGGTTATTTTGATGTTGCCCCTCTTGACAAAGGAGAAAATGTACGTCGTCAAATCTGTCTTACATTAGAAGAAATGGGAATACACCCTGAAAGTTCTCATCATGAGCAAGGTCCTGGACAAAATGAAATTGATTTTAAATATGCTGACGCTTTAGAAGCTGCTGACAATTTTATAACATTTAAAGCAGTTGTAAAAAATATTGCTTCTGCAAATGGTCTTTTTGCTTCTTTTTTGCCAAAACCACTTTCTGGAAAGCCGGGAAATGGTGTTCATATTAATTTATCACTTTTTCGCAATGGAGAAAATATTTTTCAAACACAAACAGGAACAAAACATTCTGCTATTTGCGAAAGTTTTATTGCAGGCATATTATACAGAGTAAGAGAAATCTCTTTATTTTTAAATACATTAACAAATTCTTATGCTCGTTTTGGAGAATTTGAAGCACCAAAATATGTGACGTGGTCACATCAAAATCGCTCTCAGTTGATACGTATTCCTCATGCAAAAAAAGAAATGCAGCGTATGGAATTGCGTTCTCCTGACCCTTGTTTTAATCCTTATTTAGCATTTACATTATTGATTTATGCTGGTTTAGAAGGTATTTCAAAACAAAGTCCTTTACCCAAGCCTTGCAATCTAAATTTATTTTCTGCCTCTCACGAAGATACGAAAGAATATGAAATGCTTCCTCAAACATTAAACGAAGCGATTTTATTAGCAAAAAACAGCAATTTTGTAAAATCTATTGTACCAGAAAGAACACTAAAAAGTTATTTGGCTGTAAAACAAAGAGAATGGGAAACATTTTTCTCCTCCAGTGACAGAAATAAAATAGAATATGATATGTATTTTCAACGATATTAAACACCGCAAAGGTGGTGAAAAATTATGGAAAGAATATTGATATTATCCGCAACAGAAAAAAGCAGTGAAACATTACATTCTTTCGTTACCTCTTTTTTTCCTTATTATCAAATCGAAATCTGCTTTTATGGTGCAGAAGGCAGAAGACTTTTACAGCAAAAAACTTTTGATTTTATATTAATTAACACGCCTTTAGTAGATGAATTTGGTACAGACATTGCTATATTTGCCGTTAAACAAACAACTGCTGGTGTTTTGCTTTTACTGAAAAATGATGCTATGGGTACTTTATGTGAAAAAATGGAAAAAGAAGGTGTTTTTGTATTATCAAAGCCTATACAAAGACAGCAATTTCGTCAAACACTCATTTTATTACAAGGCAATCAAAGACGCTTTTTTAAATTAGTACAAGAAAATAAAAAATTGCAACATAAAATAGAAGATATTCGCCTAACAGCAAAAGCAAAATATCTTTTAATGGTATACGAAAATAAAACAGAAGAAGAAGCCCACAAATTTATTGAACGGCAAGCAATGAATACAAGAAAACAAAAAAAAGAAATTGCAAAAGAAATTATACTTCGTTATGATGAGAGAATTTAATAGCAAAAAGCTGTAACTTTTATTGTTGAAGTTACAGCTTTTATTTTATTTTATTTATATTTTACTGCTGTGCCATATGCCATAACTTCTGCTGCCCCCTGCATAACGGAGGAAGAAGAATAACGTACATTTACAATAGCGTCAGCTCCCATTGCTGTCGCTTCTGCCTTCATTCTTTCTGTGGCTAAAGCACGTGCGTCATTCATCATTTCTGTATAGGCTTTTAGTTCTCCTCCTACTAATGTTTTAAAACTTTGTGAAATATCTTTTCCTAAATGTTTTGATTGTATGGTACTTCCTTTTACCATTCCTAACATTTCCAATTCTTTTCCTGAAATATAATCTGTATTTACAATCAACATAATATTTAACCTCCTTATGACACATTTTGATAATACACATTATAAATAAATTTTTAAAAATTTGCAAATGATTAAATTACTTTTGAATACATTGACAGTATAGAAAAAGTATACTACAATGACAAATAGTATTCATAACAGAAAGGATTGAATAAAATGAAAAAAGCAGTAACTTATTTTATTATGACACTGTTTCTTTTTTCTGCTGTAGGTTGTTCTGCAAATGCAGAAAACAACACCCCAACAGAAAAAAATGAACCTTCAGAAATTAGCCAAACACAACAACGTGACGAAAATGCAGAACTTTTACAATCACAAATGCCTAAAGAAGGCGATGAAATTGCCGTAATACAAACAAATAAAGGGGAAATTCGTATGCAGTTTTTTCCAGAACAAGCACCTAAAGCGGTTGAAAATTTCAAAACCCACGCAAAAGAAGGTTATTTCGATGGTTTAATATTTCATAGAGTAATAAACAATTTTATGATACAAGGCGGTGACCCTACAGGAACTGGTACAGGAGGAGAAAGTATTTGGCAAAAAGATTTTGAAGATGAGCCTTCTGACGAATTATACTTTTTTAGAGGTGCTGTTGCTATGGCAAACAGAGGCCCTAACACAAACGGCAGTCAATTTTTTATAGTACAAAACAATGCTGTTTCAGAACAGATATTACAAACTATAATACAATCTAAAACAACAGAAGAAGATGGCGACAACATGGGCATTTATTTAGGTGAAAGATTTATTAGTATTAACCAAATGAAAAATGCTTTTACAAATAAAGCAATAGACTATTATAAGCAAAACGGTGGCTCTATTGAATTAGAAAGTGTATTTTCTAACAGTGTTTATACCATATTTGGACAAGTGTATAGCGGCTTAGATGCCGTAGACGCTATTGCTATTTCACAAACAGATGGCTCTGATAAACCAGTAGAAGATATTATCATTGAAAAAATTACTATAGAACCATATCATGCAAATGAATAATACTATTTTAATGGACAGTATATAAAGCTGTCCTTTTTTTATATAAAAAACTATTCAAATAATAATTTATATGCTATACTAATATTGTTACTATAAAAGAAGTAATGTATTACAATAGAAAGGGGAATTTTATGAAAAATATGTTATATGGTATTGGCTTATTAATAAGTGGCAGTATTGGCGTTGGTTGTTGTATCATTGCAGCATATCAAAATCAAATGTTTTCAGACAGCAGTATAGCAGATAAATTACTTTATTCTAATATATCACTGCCTCTTACAGTATTTTGTGTTTTAGCATTTATCGGTATTATCGTTAGTACAAAAGAATTTTTTAACAAATAAATACATACAAAAAGGGCAGTACATACTTGCCCTTTTATCGTTTTAATTATTTTGTTGTGCTGTTACGATTTCATTTAGTTGGCTTACTGTAACAAATACAATACCTTGTTTTTCTAATACAGGTGCCAATTCTTTTATTGCTTGCACTGTAATATTGCCACCTTCTGGGCCTACGTGTCCAATTCCTATTGCATAACCTTTTTGTTTAGCAATTTCTGCTGTCTGCATTATTTGTTTTTTTACTACATTTATATCATCTGTACTATCTAAAAAAACATCTCTTTTTAATATTGTTACTCCTTTTTTATGACACACAGCATCTCCCACAGAATTTGCTGTTGTCATACTGTCTACAAAAACAAGTCCTTTTTGTGCTACTACATTCATTACTGCGGAGAAACACCTTTCATTTTCCATAATTGCAGAACCCATATGATTGTTAATACCTTTTGCTCCCTCTACAATAGAAAATGCTTCTTCAACGCATTGTGCAATTTCTTCATCAGACATAGAAGTAAATACACCTTTATCTCCTACCCATTCCTTTTTGCCTGTCAATGATTCCATAGGCATATGTACAATCATTTCTTTTCCCGCTGATTGTAATTTTGAAACATTTTCTGCTGAATTACTTGAAAATGGCATTACGGCTGCTGTAAAAGGAACATCTAACGCTATCATATCTTCTGTACCTTCTCCATTATATCCAAAATCGTCAATCACTATTGCAACATAACTTTTATCAGAAGTATCTACAGAAGCAGTTGCTGCTTTCGGCTGAAATTTTCTAGTAACACACAAAAGACACAAAAATGCACATAAATACAAAATACTTTTTTTTAAAATTTGTTTTCCCTCTAATATCAAAAACATATTCTTTCCCCCAAATATCATTTAATATATATTTATAGAAAGAAAACAATATTATGACAATTATAAATTTCCAAAACAAAACTTTTCAATGGCATATGCAACACCATCTTCATCATTTGACAATGTTACAAATTTTGCTTTTTGTTTTATTTCTTCCTCTCCATTTGCCATAGCAATGCCATAGCCAGATTGTTCTATCATTTCCAAATCATTTCCGCCATCTCCGCAAGCCATTACTTCTGACATATCCAATCCTATGACATTACAAAGTCCTTTTAATCCATCTCCTTTATTTGCTCCTTTATTATTGATTTCTATATTTGCCCCTAAAGAAGATGTCAATGCAATATCTTCTACAACAGAAAGACATTGTAGCAATTCTTTTCTTAATTCTGGTGTAATCCATGGCAAATTGATTTTTTCTACACCTTGTTTATTTTGTGCTATAAATTCTTCTATATTTTCCATTGCTACTTTTGTTGTTTTATAATATTTACGAAAAGCAGGCAATATATCAAATGTATCAATACAATCTAATATTTTTTTCTCAAAATACCCATATCCATTGATATAAAATTCTTTTACACAATGCACTTCTTTTATTGCTTCATAAATTTTCAATGCTTTTTCTGTACTCATAAAATTGGTATAAATAGGTTTTTGTTCTCCCACACGATACACCGCAGCACCATTAGAAGAAAGCACATATTCTACACCAGGCAAGTTTTTTACACTTTCTGGTAATGTACTATACACACGTCCTGTTGCTGGCACTACCAATATACCTGCATTCATTGCTTTTTCTAATGCCTTTTTATTGCCTTCAGACAGTTCACTTTTACTGTTCATAAGTGTACCGTCCATATCTAATGCTATCAATTTAACACTCACTATACTTCCTCCTCTTTTATCACAAACAACTCATTTGTATGTTGTATCGGAACAACACAATCTCTATAATTTACACTCCTTTCATCTTTTTGTAAAGTGTCATAAATATCATATTTTTCCCAAAAGTGCATAGGAAACGCTTTTTTTACTTTTACTGTTTTCATAATATAGTCTAAACCAAGTATATAATTTTCCTCTAAACGAGGGTCTACTGGTACAAATGCAACATCAACAACCATATTTTTCATTCTATCAATTTCTTTTTTATACATACCAGCAATACCTTTGTTAAATTTGTCGCTTTCACCATTCCAATGCCACCAATTCAAATCGCCTGCGTGATAAATTACTTTGTTATCTGCCTTTACCAAAAACGCAACACCTTCATCATTAGAATGAAATGTTTCTATTTCAATATCATCTATATGATAATTTTTTCCGAAATGTACTTTATGCACATTTTGTACAGTTCTGATAGGTGTTACATCATCTGACAAAACATATTGTATTTGTGGTATTGTTTTTTGCCAGTCAAATATTTTTCTGTCATAGTGGTCTTGATGAAAATGAGATACAAACACAACTATTTTTTTAGAACTATATTTCGAAATGTCTAAAAAATCATATTTGCCGTTTTCTGTAAAATAATCAAATATTAAACAATTATTTTCTGTTTCTACCATAAATCCGCTGTGGTGAAAATAAGTTACTTGTATCATTTTTATCATTCCTTTTCTTTTTGATATAGTATTATTTTAATCAATACAAACAAAATTGACAATAGCACAAAAAAAGACATTAGAAATAGAAATATCACTAATGTCTTTTTATTTATTTTAAACAATTACATTTTTCGCTGTGCCAGCTTCCCAATTTATAATATTATCAAACACAATTAACGCTCTTGCATACAACGCTTCCTCAGAAGCAAAAGCAACGTGAGGTGTCAACACTGTATGTTTTGCATTTACTAATGGGTGTGTTTTAGCAATAGGAGGTTCCATTTCAAATACATCAATACCTGCTCCAGCTATTTTTTGCTCATTGAGTGCATCAGCAAGTGCATTATTATCTACAACACCGCCTCTTGCTGTATTTAACAATATTGCAGTTTTTTTCATCATTGCAATTTGTTCTTTTCCTATCAGTTGTTTTGTTTCATTATTAAAAGGTACATGAAGTGATACAATGTCACTTTGTTTTAATAATTCTTCCAAAGATACATATTTAATACCAGCTTGTTTTACATTCTCTCTTTCTGTCCTACTATATGCTATGACATTACAGCCAAAAGCCTGTGCTATCAAAGCAACTTTTGTGCCAATCGCACCTGTACCAACTACACCAAATGTTTTGTTATAAAGTTCTGTACCAACAAGCCCTGCTTTTGTACCTTCTACCCTTGTTACACTATCACAAGCTGGAATATTTCTTAATACAGAAATTGCTAAACCAAATGCTAGTTCTGCTACTGCATTTGTAGAATATCCCGCTGCATTGCATACCATAATTCCCTTTTGTTTGCAATAGTCAATATCAATATGGTCTACCCCTGTAAAGGCAACAGATAACAATTTTAAGTTTTTACAATGTTCTATTACATTTTTACGGAAAGGCAAATTTGCTACAATAATAATATCTGCATCTTTTCCTCTTTCTATCAATTCCGCAGTATCCTCTGTTCTAGTTTCATAATAAACGACTTCATGCCCTTTTTGTTTTACCACTTTTGCAGCTTCTTCAACCTTTTCTGGTGTAATACCCAAAGGTTCAATAATAACAATTTTCATGCTATCCCTCCTATATCATTTGTTTGTATTGTATAAAACTAATTTTATTGTAAGGCATAAAAATATAAAAATCAATAAACTTTTTTTCATTCTGCTATAAAAAATACATTTTTTTAGAACTTATCTCAAAAATATTGTATAATAAAAAAGTATCAATTTAACACCATAAGAAAGGGGAAAATTATGTCTATATTATTTTTAGAATATCCAAAATGCAGCACTTGCAAAAAAGCAAAAAAATGGTTGGAAGAAAACAATATTTCTTTTAATGACAGAAATATTGCAGAACAAAATCCTACAAAAGAGGAACTAAAAGAGTGGCACAAAAAAAGCGGTTTGCCATTAAAAAGGTTTTTTAATACAAGCGGATTAGTATACAAAGAACTAGCATTAAAAGACAAATTAAAAGATATGTCAGAAGAAGAACAATATACTATACTTTCCACAAATGGTATGCTTGTCAAAAGACCTCTTATTATTACAGAAAACAGTATATTAATAGGCTTTAAAGAAGCAGAGTGGGAAAAACTAAAATAATATACACAATAAAAAAGCTGCCGCTTTATGATGATTTATCAAAAGCGACAGCACTTTTTTATGATAATGCAAATATTATTTTACTTGGTTTACTAATTCAGCACCATCAACAAATGCTTTTAAGTTTCCTAATGTAACTTCAGCAATAGCTCTCAAAGCTTCTTCTGTAAAGAATGCTTGATGACCTGTCAAGACAACTCTTTCATTCTGTAATAATTCTTGTAATACAGGGTCTTTGTCTGTAATATTGCTTCTGTCTTCATAGAAATATTCATGTTCTTTTTCACAAACGTCAAGACCTACGCCTCTGAATTTTCCAGCTTTTACAGCAGCTAATAAATCTTCAGTATTGATTAAGCCACCTCTGGAAGTGTTTACTAATAATACGCCATCTTTCATTTTTGCAATAGAATCTTTGTTAATCATATGTTTTGTTTCTGGGAACAATGGGCAGTGTAATGTAATTACATCAGATTTTGCATATAATTCATCTAATGTTACATATTCAATGTCACTAGATTTGTCTGGGAAAGCGTCATAAGCGATAACTTTCATACCAAATCCTCTTAATATGTTTACAGCACATTTACCAATTTTACCTGTACCTACTACACCAGCTGTTTTACCAACAAGAGCAACACCCATTAAACCAGTAATGTTGAAATTAAATTCTTTTGTTCTGTTAGAACCTAAATGAGTATTTCTGTTTACAGTTTGAAGCAATGCAGCAGCGTGTTCTGCAACAGACTCTGGGGAATATGCTGGTACTCTTAATACAGGAATACCTAATTCTTTTGTTTTTGCTAAATCAACACTGTCAAAACCAGCACATCTTAAAAGCATAACTTTAACGCCGCCATCTTTTAATGTCTGTATAACGTCTGCAGTTGCTTCGTCATTTACGAAACTGCAAGTAGCATCAAAACCTTTTGCTTTGTCTGCTGTTGCTGGAGTTAATCTTTCTTCAAAATAAGTGATTTCATAACCCATTTCTTTAGAAACAGCGTCAAAAGCTATTTTGTCATAAGGTTTTGTGTCGAAAAATGCGATTTTCATATCAAATTCCTCCTAAATTATATATTAATAAGTAGTTGTGAGAATAAAGATATATTTTCATATCTTTATCTATAAAATAATTTTCTATACAGGATTACAAGCCTTTGCTTGTCTTACTTTTAACAATATAATATATTTTTATAAATTTGTCAATATCTTTTGCAAAAATAATCTATTTTTTCACCAATTTTTTTGTGTATTTCTAAAATTTTCAAATTTTTATGATAATTATTTGTTTTTTTTATAAAAAATGAGTAAAATTTTTAGACAAACTGTATGAGCAATAAAATTTTATTTTATACAAAATCAAAATTAATTCTGCTAAAAAGATACATTTTTGATAGGATTAAGCCAAAAAAATAACAGTATTATAAAAAAAATATAGTTACTGAAAAATTTTTTATAAAAATAAAAGAAATATTTTACTATAATATACTATAAATTGTAAAAATATATAAAAAAACAGCATAGTAAAGCAACTATGCCGTTTTTTTATATTAAGATTTAATTTCAATGTCAAACAACTTAGAAACAGAAATGCCTTCATGTATTCTATTAATAGCATCTGCAAAAATGTCTGCTACAGTTAATTCCTTTATTTTTGAAATGCGTTTTTCTGGAGGCAATGTAATGGTATTTAATACAATCAATTCTTTTATTGCAGAATTTTCAATTCTTTCTATTGCAGGGCCAGAAAGTACAGGGTGCGTACAACAAGCATACACTTCTTCTGCT
Source organism: uncultured Clostridia bacterium (assembly GCA_910586765.1). GTDB lineage: Bacteria > Bacillota > Clostridia > Lachnospirales > Anaerotignaceae > Coprocola. The sequence continues at coordinate 25,014 of CAJUJJ010000004.1, read as the reverse complement.
CCTCTTTCTTTTAATGCGTTCGCTGCATTTGTAATAGTACCTGCGGTATCAATCATATCATCTATTAATATTACTTTCTTTCCTTCAATATCGCCAATGATATTCATAATTTCGCTTACATTTTCTTTTGGTCTTCTTTTATCAATAATTGCAAGAGGAATATTCATTTTTTCTGCAAAATTTCTTGTCCTGCCTACACTTCCCAAGTCTGGAGATACCGCAACAATATTATCCGCATGGTGGAATTTTTCATAATAATGTTTTACTAAAAGCGGTGCTCCTAAAAGATGGTCAACTGGTATGTCAAAAAATCCTTGTATTTGTGCACAATGCAAGTCCATTGTCAAAACTCTGTCCGCACCAGCACAAGCAATCAGATTTGCAACCAATTTTGCACTAATAGGGTCTCTGGCACGTGTTTTTCTGTCTTGTCTTGCATAGCCATAATAAGGAATTACCGCATTAATTCTACCAGCGGAAGCCCTTTTCATAGCATCAATCATAATAAGCAATTCCATCAAATTATCATTGACAGGTGCACAAGTAGACTGAATAATATACACGTCTGCACCACGAATTGTTTCATTGATTTTGACAAATATTTCTCCATCACTAAATTTTTCTACTTCGGAATCTCCTACTGTCAATCCCAAGTCTTTTGCGATTTTTTCAGCTAAATCTTTGTTAGAATTACAGGCAAAAATTTTAATATCGCTATTGCAGTTATAAGTCATTTCCTATATCCCCCTATGATTTTCTCTGCTCAATAGTGTCACGCCATATTATATGGCAAAAGTAAATACAATTCTATATTACACTAAATACGACTATATTTCAACATTATTCCATAAAAATCAATGTTTTTTTACCCAACCTTCAATGGTTTGCTGTCTTGCTCTTGCTACAGCAAGCACTTCTTCCGGTACATCTCTCGTAATAGTAGAGCCTGCTGCAATATAAGAGCCTTTTTTTATGGTAACTGGAGCTACTAAATTCGCATTACAACCTACAAATACATTATCTTCCACAACAGTTCTATGTTTTTTACTGCCGTCATAATTTACTGTAATGCTGCCACAGCCGAAATTAATTTTTTCTCCTGCATCTGTATCACCAACATAAGTCAAATGAGGAATTTTTGTACCTTTCCCTACATTAGAATTTTTAACCTCTACAAAATCACCTACTTTTACACCTTCTCCAATATGACAATCAGGGCGAATATATGCAAAAGGCCCTATATTTGCACCATTTTCTATAGTAGAATTGATTGCAACACTATATTGAAGTTGTACTTCATCTCTTATATCCATATTCGTTAATCTTGCATTTGGGCCAATGGTACAATCTTGTCCTATTTTTGTATTGCCTTCTATTATAGTATTGGGATATAGTATGGTATCTGGGTCAATTTTTACTTCTGGGTCAATCCAAGTAGTTTCAGGTGACAATATTGTTACACCATTTTCCATATGTTTTTTATTAATTCTTTCCTGCATAATGGCAATGGCTTGTGCTAATTGTGCACGAGAATTTACACCAAAAAATGCAGAAGCATCTGTTGTAACAAGTGCATTTACTTTTCCACCATATTGCAATATGATTTCTAATGTGTCTGGTAAATAATATTCTCCTTGTGCATTATCATTTGTTAATTGAGAAAGTGCTTTTTTTAAATCAGCACCTTTAAAACAATATATTCCTGTATTAATTTCTTTTACTTGTCTTTCTGTTTCTGAAGCATCTTTATGTTCTATGTTTTTCAAAAAATTGCCTTTTTCATCTCTTATAATATGGCCATATCCTTCTGGATTTTCTAACACAGCAGAAACAATGGAAACATTATTATTTTCTTTTTCATGAAATGCTAACAATTCTTGTAAACTTTCTTTTGTAATAAGAGGAGTATCTCCATATAATATTAATATATTCTTATCGTTTTCTATAAAATCCATTGCCTGCATTACTGCATGACCTGTACCAAGCTGTTGCTGTTGCAATGCAAATGTAATTTTTCTATCTCCTACAGCTTTTTTTACTTCTTCTGCTTTATGTCCTACTACAACACACAATGCCTCTGTATTACAATCTTCTGCCGCCTTTATTACATGACAAATCATAGGGGTATGAAATAATTCATGAAATACTTTCGGTTTTTTAGATTTCATACGAGTTCCTTCTCCTGCTGCCAATATAATTGTTTTAAATGATTTCATATATTTTCTCCTTCAATCAATAAACATTCTATTATTATTGTCTTTTTTACGCTATATCATAACACAATAGAAATGAACAACAATTTTATATGGCTATTATCTCATTTTTTACTATCTTTTTCAAGAAAAACAGAAAAATAATACTGTGGCTTATCTTTTTTTATTATTGATTTTGCAGCATTTCATAATAACGTTTTAAAACATCTTGTATTGTAACATCACTATCTTCAGAAAATTTAATTTTTACTCTATAATCATAACACAAAAAATCATAGGGATTTTTAATCTGTTTTATAAAATCATCAATTCTTTGTTTTTGAGGTAACTCTGTATTGATTGAAATTTTAGTAATATCCACAGTTGTGTTTTTTTCTTCCATAAAAATCAAATTCCTTTCTATATATAATATACTACATTGTATGAAATCAAAAAAAGGATATGCCATAAAATAATATCAAAAATATATTGACAACAGAAAAAGAAAGTATTATTATATTATTGTATTAAGTATCTAATACAGTAATATTTAGAAAGGAGGATATTTTGTGAAAGAATATGACAATAAAATTCCTATTTATATGCAAATTATAATGGAAATGAAAATACGTATGGTATCTGGTAAATTATCTGCTGGAGAAAAAATTGCTTCTGTAAGAGAACTTGCACAAGAATTTGAAGTCAATCCCAACACAATGCAAAGAGCATTAGCGGAAATGGAAAGAGAAAATTTATTTTATACAGAAAGGACATCAGGACGTTTTGTAACAACTGATGAAGGTATCATTATGACATTAAGAAATAAACTGGCAGAACAAGAATTACAAAAATTTATGGGATATATGGAACAAATAGGCTATAGCAAAAAAGAAATTATACAAAAAATAGAATTATGGCAAAAGGAGGGGGAAAATAATGAATAATATTGTAGAAATCAAACAACTTGAAAAAAAATATGGCAATAAAGAAGTATTAAAAGGTCTAAATTTAACAATAGCTTCTGGACAAATTGTAGGGCTTTTAGGGCCTAATGGCTGCGGAAAAACCACATTGATAAAAACAATTGTAGGATTGATAAAAGACTACAAAGGAAGCGTTTTGATTGATGGAAACACTCCCAACACTTACACAAAATCAATCGTTTCCTATTTGCCTGAAAAAACATATTTAAGTAATTGGATGACAGTAAAAGATGCTTTTTGTCTTTTTGATGATTTTTATACAAATTTCAATATAGAAAAAGCCAGAGATATGGCAAACTCATTGCATTTAGAAGAAAAACAAAAAATTACAACGATGTCAAAAGGTATGCAGGAAAAAATACAGTTGATACTTGTTATGTCAAGAGAGGCAAAATTATATGTATTAGATGAACCTATAGGCGGAGTTGACCCTGCGGCAAGAGATTATATACTTAGCACAATATTAAAAAACTATTCCAGTGAAAGTTCCATATTACTTTCTACGCATTTAATACATGATGTAGAAAGAATATTTGATAAAGTATTGTTTTTAAAAGAGGGAAAAATAGAACTTGACGAATATGTGGATACAATAAGAGAACAAAAAGGACTTTCTATTGATGCACTATTTAGGGAGGTGTACAGAGTATGATGTTAAAATTAATGAAATATGAAATCAAATCCACTTATAAAGTATTTTTTACAATTATGGCAAGTTTTATATTGCTTACTATGTTATTATGTATCAGCTTAAATAATCCAAATACATTAATGATTTCTATTGTTTCGCTTGCTGGTTTTGTGATAGCAGGAAGTACATTTTGTGTTTATTTTGTAACATTGTTTAATCGATACTATAAAAACCTTTATAAAAGAGAAGGCTATTTGATGTTAACATTGCCTGTAAAGGGTTGGCAGTTAGTATGCTCTAAATTTGCAGTAGCAATGTTTTGGAGCATTATATTGGGTATTGCCATTGGTGTTTGTATGTTTGGAATGATGCAGTTTGTATGGTTTACCGCATCGGCAGAAGGATTGATAAAAGAACAATATACATTATTTAGCTTATTTATAAAAGAGATGTTTGAAGAAGGATATTGGTATGTTACATTTCAAATTGTACTTTGCATTTTGGTAGGAATAGCACAAACCATTGCTAGAATTTATTTTGTGATTTCTGTAGCATATTTGCCTTCTATCAAAAAAGGGCATATTCCTATTGCACTATTTTTATACTTTTTGATTGATATGGTAGAAAATTTTATTGTAAGCAATATGATGAGAGTTATATTTCATTATTATTATAGTGGAGGATTTCTTGACGAATTAATATATTCTATTAATTCTATGGGAGGTATGCTAAGCAGCACTGGAACAATACAATTTTACAGTATAGTGCTATTTTACTCTGTAATTACAGCATTGCTATTGGCTGGCTCTAGTTATATTATATCCAAAAAAGTAAGTTTAAAATAACTTTATTATTATAATGAAAAAAGAGCTGACAATCTCTACAGAAAGCCAACTCTTTTTTAGGGGAAGAAGTAGAAAGAATGTTATTTGTATGGGGGAGAATAACATTCTCAATAGTAATTATAAACAACTCTAAAAAAATTATACACAAAATTAAAAAAATTTTAATATATAATAATAATTATTGTTTAATAATAATTATTGACTTTTTATGATACTTTTGTTATATTGGTATAAACATTTTATTTTTTATTATAATAAAAGAGTAATATCACTTGTACAGAAGGAGGAAATCATTTATGTTATTACATTTAAAAACAAATGAATTTGATAAAGAAGTATTACAAAGCAATCAACCTGTATTAGTTGATTTTTCTGCAACGTGGTGTGGTCCTTGTCAAATGATGGGACCCATTATGGAAAAATTAGCAAAAGATTATGAAGGAAAAGCAAAAGTGGCAAAAGTAGACATTAATGAGTGTGAAGACTTAGCAGTAAAATATAATGTTATGAATGTACCTTGTATGCTGTTTTTTAAAAATGGACAAATAAAAGACCAAGTAATTGGTGCTGTGCCAGAAGAACATTTGACTGAAAAATTAAATAGTTTGTTATAATATAAATTGTCTGTACTACCATTATCAAAGCAGTACAGACAATTTTTTATCCCTTATTTATCATATCTTTATACATTGGATACATAGGAGAAGGTATACCAAATCCTCCTGAAACAGAAAGTATTTCTCCTGTTACAAAAGCAGACAAATTACTTGCAAAATACAATACTGCATTTGCTATATCATCTGGTTGTCCTGCTCTACCAAGTGGCACTGTTTTCAAAAACATACTTAAAAATTCTGATGACATATTATTTATAGAGGCATCTGTTTCAATAAATCCAGGCAGTACAGCATTACAACGAATATTTTTATGGGCATATTGTACAGCAATATCTTTTGTCAAAAAATTGATAGCAGATTTTGAAACACCATATGCTGTACGTGAAATATCGGGGAATTTTCCTCCCACAGAAGAAATGTTTATAATACTTCCTCCACCATTTTTTTCCATAGAAGGTATGACTGCTTTACAAGGTAAATACACACTTTTGATATTTGTGTTTATAATATCAAAAAATCTGTCTGTATCCCCTTTTACAACATCTAAATCTTTTTGTATGTCTGTTGTGCCAAAATTATTTACAAGTATATCAACACAATTTTCTTTTTGTAATACTTCTTGTATCATAGAAGTATATGTTTGCTCTTTTTCTGCATCAAAATATACTACATCTGCACTGCCACCACATTGTTGTATTTCTTCTGCTATTTTTTTACCAGCGTCTAAACGGCGTACTGCTAAATATACTTTTGCTCCTTCTGATGCTAATCTTTTGGCAGTATAGTATCCTATTCCTCTTGTAGATGATGTCACAAGTGCAATTTTTCCATTTAATAATGCCATATATCTATCCTCCTGTATTTTTTTATTATTATTACCACTTTTTGAAAAATAAAAAATTTTTTGAACCAATATCATAACATATCGCTCTTATATACAGGTGCACCGAAACAGCAATATAAAAAGGCAACTGAATATAAAAAAAATGGTACTGCTTTAAAAAAAAATTAAAAAAAATTGAACCAATACCGCAATATGGTACTCTTATAAATATAGGTGCACCAAGTAATAAAGAAACAAAGGAGGCAGCACGTGGAAGAATTAGAATGGATTAAAAAAATGCAGCAAGGCGATGATACTGCTTTTTTCATAATATACGAAAAATATAAAAACGCAGCATTGCGAACAGCTTATCTAATTACGGGCAATCGTTACACAGGAGAGGATATTTTACAAGAAACATTTGTCCAGTGCTGTCTCCACATAAAAGAGTTAAAAGACCCTGCAACTTTTAAAGCGTGGTTTTACAAAATATTGACAAGGACAGCCTGGAAATTTGCTAAAAAAGAAAAAATTGCAGTACCTGTTGAAAATTTATTTGAAACAATAGACGAAAGTGTGGAAGAAGATTCCGAAAAAACATTTTTGCAAAAAGAAGAAAGAAGAAAACTACTGGAAGCTATCAATCAATTAGATTTGAAGCAGAGAATTACAGTAATATTATATTATTACAATGAAATGTCTGTTTCAGAAATTGCAAAAGCTACAGGCAGTTTAGAAGGTACTGTAAAATCCAGATTATTTTTTGCCAGAAAAAAGCTATATCAAAAATTGAAAGCAGACGCATTTTTTAAGGGAAGGGTTTGTGAGAAAAATGGATAAAAAAATAGATAATTTTATAAAACAAGAACTAAAGCAAACAGTAAAAAACATGGAACCGTCCCAACAATTATTTTTTAACATCAAAAATCAAATCAAATTACAGGAGGAAAACGTTATGAAAAAGAATTTATTTGCTTCTAAAAAATTAAAAGCTGCTGTAGTAGTAGGTGCATTGTGTGTAATGTCATTTACTTGTTATGCTGCTATGAAAATGACTGGCTATACAAGTCACAGTTATAGAGAATGGGATAGTATTCCAACAGCAGAAGAAGTACAGAAAAAAGTAGATTTTACACCAAAATTTATAGAAGAATTTTCAAACGGTTTTGTATTTGATAGTGCTTCTGTTGGTGCAATATCTGGTACAGACAGCGAGTTTAACAAAGTAACAGCAGAGCATAAAATGGTGACATTTGGCTACAAAAGAGGAGAAGAAAACATTGCTATAACAAATAGAGAAGTATCTGATGAAATTGGTGGCGATTACTCCAGTTTTGATGAAATAGTAGATTTAGATGGCATTGAAGGTCATTATGATATGCAAGCATACAAATTTTTCCCACCAGATGTAACACCATCTGATGAAGACTTAGAAGCACAAAAAGCAGGTGCTTTGGAAATTTCTTATGGCAGCAGCGAAATTGAAGAAATGAATATACAATCTCTTTTCTGGGAAGAAGACGGTATTGTTTATGAAATGACAGCATTGGGTGCAGATATTGACAAAGAAGGTTTAATGCAAATGGCAAAAGAAGTGATTTCAAAATAATATATGATATAAAACTCCCTAACAATACAACGTATACTATTTAAAAATGCCTGCAATGTAAATCATTGCAGGCATTTTTTTAACTATCTAAATCACTATTTGATTTAATTGTAATATTTATATCCACATAATTTGGAGCAGTAAAATATATAGAAGGGTCTATTGTACTAACTATAGTAAATTTACCTGTTACGCCAATAGAAGAACTTCCACGAAAATAACCTAATATATTAAATTCTACTGTCCAATATTTTGCTATTATTTCTTGAGCTGATTTTGATATTGCTTCACAACAAAATTCTTTTATCTCTTTATCATCACTAGGAATGTCAGTATCTATTACAGAAACATCAATAGGATATTGCAATAAATTGTTTAGTTCTTTTTCTGCTATTTCTTCTGTAGGAATAGGTGGAGTAGCTGGAAATGTAACCAATACATACAAAGTATTTGCATCAGAACGATTTTTGTCTAATAAAATACTTATCTCTTCCTTTGCAATATCTTTTAATTCGGGTAGTATATCATTTTGAAAAGCATAAGGTTTATTTGCTTTTAAAACAATTTCTGCAACATAGCTTGTTTCTGGTTGAAATGAATTTACAATTTCATTTTCATCTGCTGCATTTTTCCAGCAAAAAGAATGTACTACATATTGTGTTTCATCGCTTGACTGTACTGTAGTAATCGTTTCTTCTCCCATCATAGGAGTTTTTAAATGACAAAGTACAATATTTTCAATAGGCAATGCAGCAGAATATGTTACAATTTTTTCTGATATAGCAGAGCAAATGTCATTTTGTACTGCAATGGCTTTAATAGAAACACAACTTTGTGATGTCGATTTTGGCGGCAATAATATAACAGGTTCTGTATAAGGTATACTTTCTGGTGTTGGCTCACTACCATCTAATGTATAATAATATGTTGTATCTTGTTCAATATTCTCTATTGTAAATACAACATTTTCTTCTCCATACTGTGGTAATTCATTATTGACAGACAATATTGGAGGCGTAATTACTTTTTCAGAAAGTATTCTTTTTTGTTCAAAATACTGTAACGCATTTTGCAATATATCATATTGTTTTTGTATTTGTTGTTGTGTTAAATTTTCTTTTTGTAATAATTTTTCTGAAGTAAATAAAATATCTTTTAATAAAGTAAAATCGCTTTCAGAAACATAATACTGTCCTACTGGAATTTCTTCTTCTGCATATTGAATGAATGTATTATCTAATGTTGTTTTACATTGTTGAATTAGTTTTTGGAAGAGTTTTGTATCTATTATAGCTATGTCAATATCTTCTATTGTAATAAAATCTACATATACATATTTGTCATTGCTGTATATTTTTATAGGCATATTGTGATGCTTTGCTGTTAATATTGTGTTGTGAGCAGGTGATGATTGTATATGATAAAATGCAAAGTCATTTACATTATTTACGATTTGAGTAATATTATTTTGATATTCTAAAAGTAATGAAATACCTACAAGAGATAATGTGTCACCTTCTTTATAATGCAGTTGTTTTGGACGTGAAATTAATTTGATGTTTTGTAATGTTGTAGCTTCTACTACAGCATTTTCTACTGTAACAGTTTCTGTATTACAAACCACAATACTATTTATAGTGCCATAATTTGTAATTGTAGTGCCAAAACAATGAGAAAAAGAAATGAATTGTTTTAATTCTCCATTATTTTTTATACTGATATTACTTTGTGCATTTCCTGAAAGAGTAATATTTTCTACTACAGCAAAATCTGAAATATCTATATATGTACTTGTATTTTCTTCTAAATGAATATAACAAATATTTCCCTTTCCTTTTGCACTTATTTTATGAATATTCCCTTTTGCAGTAATACTAGCATTTGTATTTGGTATCATTTGGACATAATTGATTTCTGTGTTATTCTCTGTGGTAATATTAGAAAAAATTTGTGCTGTATCTATAATTGCAGTAGTATCTGTAATAATTGTTTTATCATAGCATTTTAAGTTTTTTATTTTGGTATTTCCAGATATTGTTGTTTCTGATTTTGTAATAAGTGTTTTTATTACATTATTATCTGATTTTATAATAACAGGAGTCAAAACAGTCAAATTTTTTATTCTTGTATTGCCTTTTAAATATACTGTAGGGGGACTATCTGTTTGCATATCAGAAATAATTTCTACATTTCCTGTAAATTTTATATCCAATAATTCCATAGAATTTTCTTCTAATTTTATTTTTACAGTAGCATATTGTAATGTCTTTCCATAAAAATCAGCAATATTTTCTTTTGTAATGACTAAAATTTTTTCTGTATTTTTATTTTCATTTTCTTTATTTTGAGACGCAACAAAACTGTTGTCACCACTTTCCCATACTGTTTTTGTAATTGTTTCCTCTTTATCATCAGTGTTGCTTTTTTCTAATATATCTATTTTTGCAGTAGTATCTATTTTTTCATATTGAGATATTTCATTTTTATTTAATTTATTATTTTTATCTACTCTATCTAGCATAGAAATTGCTTCTGCTCTTGTCATATCTCTATTTGCTCCAAAACTTCCATCTTCATATCCAGAAATATAACCCGCATTTAATACTGTATATACTGCACTTTTTGACCACACTGGAATGTCATCATCATCTATTAAAAAGATATTATTTGTTATGTTTGGAGAAAGTTGTAAGGCATTGCTAATAATCAATGCAGACTGTGCTCTTGTAATTACTTCATTAGGGCGAAATGTATTGTCTTCAAAACCAGCAATAATATGACTATAAACAGCTTTTGAAACATCATTATAAAACCAATCATTTCTATTTACATCACTAAAACTTACAGAAGCATTTTCTTGTTGCTCTATAGTAATGATACTACAAAGCAAATGAATAAATTCTGCTCTTGTGATGGGAGCCTCAGGACGAATTGTATTATCCTCATATCCTTTGATTTTGCCTTCTGATTGCCATTGCAACATTGTACTTTCTGCCCAATGTCCTGCTATGTCATTTGGTGCAGATATAAAAGCAAATATTGACGTAGCATGACAGAATACTATTAAAATACAAAGTATTACAACTAATATTTTGTTATTTTTCATATAAATATTTCTCCTTTTTCATTTTGTTTTTATAAAAAGAACATTTTTTTGTAAAACTATTTTTTATATTGTACAAAATGCACAAAAAACAACATATGTATTTATATTTTTTTATAGTATCACATCATTTATAAAAGTCAATAGATAAAATTACAGCATTTTTACAGCCTTCACAAATCATTATAAAGAATATTTATTCTTATAATTACAAAAATGATAGAACCCTATTAAAAAATGTTTAAATCAGTGACAGAAAGGTAATATTTGAGTTATAGATTTTTCAAATTGTTATGTTTTTTAAAGCAGTATATTGTTTCATAAAATAGTTGTAATACAAAAAAATAATGAAAAAGGAGAAATAATGTCACAAAATTCGAACAACAATACTGCTTAAAAATAGCAATAAAACAATAAATAACTATTATATTTTTAGGGAATAAACTATTAATTGACAAAATATAAATAATTTTAATACGATATAAAGTACAAGTTTCCCTATAAAATATAGTTTTTACATTCTTTTTCCAAAGGTGTGAAAAAGAATGTATTAATTGAAGTACCATTTTTATTTATAATAAAGCCACAAAGAGAACGATAATATCAAATTTTTTAAAGGGGGAAACATATTATGAGTAAAGATTGGCTTGGATTAAATGGAAAGACTGTTATTGTAACAGGAGGAGCATCTGGTATTGGAAAAGCAGTATCACAGGAGTTTTTAAATGAAGGTGCAAATGTAGTTGTATGCGATATGAACCCAGAAGCACCTACATTTGAAACAAATGAAAACAGTGGCAAATTGCTCTATGTTGTAACAAATGTAACAAGTATGGAAAGCGTTCAGTCAATGGTAGACAAAACAGTAGAAACATTTGGCGGTGTAGACGTTCTTGTAAACAATGCAGGTATCAATATTCCAAGACTGTTGGTAGACCCAAAAGACCCAAAAGGACAGTTTGAATTAGACGAAGCCGTTTGGGACAAAGTAGTAAACGTTAACTTTAAAGGTGTATTCTTTTGTGCTCAAGCAGCAGCAAGAGAAATGGTGAAAAACGGAAAAGGCGTTATTGTCAATATGTCAAGCGAAAGCGGTTTGGAAGGCTCTGAAGGACAAAGCGTATATGCAGCAACAAAAAATGCTGTCAATTCATTAACACGTTCTTGGGCAAAAGAACTTGGTAAATTAGGTGTTAGAGTAGTGGGAGTAGCACCTGGTATACTAGAAGCAACAGGATTACGTACCATACAATATGAAACAGCATTAGCTTATACAAGAGGAATTACAGTAGATGAATTGCGTGCTGGATACAGCAAAACATCTACAACACCTTTGGGCAGAAGTGGAAAATTAACAGAAGTTGCAGATTTAGTTTGTTACATGGCAAGCGAAAGAGCAAGTTATGTACACGGTGTTACATTTAATGTAGCTGGAGGAAAAACAAGAGGTTAATTTACTGCTTTTAGTCGTATGAGCGTGTATGACAGCATGAAAAGTATGGGAAAGATTTTTCAGGGGAGGCTAAAACAGTATGAACAACTATTTTGCAGAAGATAGAAAATTTTTAATTATAAAGCTATTGCAGCAAAATAATATGATTGCTCTTGCAGAATTAGCACAAAAACTTAATGTCAGTACACGAACAATACGAAATGATATTAAATTATTAAATGAGTTATTGGAAGATGCCGCTTTTATTGAAATGGAGCAGGGAGAGTGTCGTTTTTATATTACAGACCATTATGAATTAGAGGAAAAGAAAATTTCTTTAGAAAAAATGCAAAGAGATTTTGACTCTCCTCAAAAAAGAGTAGCTTATATTATCAAAACACTTATGACAAATGATACCCATTATTCTACAGAAGAATTAGCCTATGACATGAATTTAGGCAGAACAACACTTTCTAATGAAATTAAAAAGCTAAATAAAGTTTTGAAAAACTATAATCTTTCTATTGAAGGAACGCAAAGTGCAGGAATTCGTTTAAAAGGAGAAGAATTTCAAATCAGGCTTTTTATATTAGAAAATATTTATGATATGCTGTATGATGGGTGTACAATACAAGAAAATATACGAGATAGTATTATTACATTGCTACAAAATTATGGTCTGGAAAGTACCACAGAAAAAAACTTTTTTCAATATGTTGTAGTGTCAGCAGACAGAATACAAAGTGGTCATAGCTTAAACCATATGGATAAAAAATTTTATACATTGCAGCAAAGCAATGCGTGGAATATTACACAAACAGTAACAAATAAGTTACGACCACTTTTAAAACAAGATTTCAGTATAGAAGAAAAATTATTTATGACAATTCCTATTGCTGGTATGAGAACACCAACGGATTTAGAAACTGCTTCCAAAATGGAATTAAAACAAAACATAGATGAAGTAATTGAAGAAATTATTGAAAGAATAGGATATGAATTAAATTTATATTTAAAAAAAGATAATTTACAACAGGACTTTTATTATCATATTTCTTTTATGGTCAATAGGCTTCAATTTGGTTATATGTTAAAAAATCCTTTGGCAGAAGAAATTACAAAAAAATATCCTCTTGCTTACAAAATGGCAAAAATTGCAGCAAAAGTAGTCGAACAATACTATGATGTTACTGTGCCAGAAGATGAAGTTGGATATATTACAGCATATTTCGGAGTTTATATACTGGAATACAGCATTATACAGCAAAAGCCATATCGCATTGCTTTAATATGCAGTACAGGCAGGGGAACAGCAAGACTCATTGCATCGCAACTAAAAAAGCTGCTTGACCACAATGCAGAAATGGATTTATATTCTGAAAAACAAATATCAGCGGAATTATTAGACAGTTATGATATTGTATTTTCTACAATAAGAATACCTATTGAAACGAAAAAACAAATTATTAGAATTAAAGACATTTTTGATGAAAAAGAGCTGTTATTACACATACAAAAAGTAAAATATCTTGAAAAAGTTGATTTTCTAGGAGAAGAAACAAGCGGTGTATCATTGATTGCTGCACTTCTGGAAGAAAACACATTTTTCTTGTTAGATGAAAAAAAGGGGTACTTAGACAATACAAAAATGATGATAAAGCACTTGACAGAGCAGGAGCTTGTAGACACACAGTTTGAACAAAGAATACTACAAAGAGAACAAAATTCTACTATGGTATTTGGACACAATGTAGCATTTCCTCATACCATAAATGAACAAAAAGAAGGAAAATTAGTATTAGCTTTGGGAGTATGCTCTAAAAAGCTGGCGAGTGAAAACGGGGAGGAAGTACAACTGATATTTCTGCTTGCTTTACCAAAAGACAAAGAACTTGATGACTCTGTATTAGTGAGAATATATGATGAATTGATTTCTATTGCACAAAATGAAGAATATATTGCCGAAATTACAAAAGCAGAAAATTATAAACAGTTGGTAAGATGTTTTATAAAATTAGGTATTGGGAATTTACTATAATATATTGAAAGGAGACTTTGCCATGAACTTTTGGTTAGTTGCATGTCTGCTGGGAGGCGGATATTTATTACAATGTTTGTTCGGACTGATGCAAATGAAAGATTTTTCAAAAACTTTTCGTCCTTTGAGAAAAATGGGCAGAGTTGCAATAGGCAGAACAAATGGAGGATTAAGAGCAGGAGCTATTGTCATGTTTGCCATTGACGAAAACGGTATCATATTAGCAGGAAAAAGAATGATGGGTGTGACAGTTCTGGCAAAGTTTAAAGATTTTACTGGTTTTGAAGGGAGAAACATTGGAGAACTGACACAGACAGACGTGGAAAAATTGCCAAAACCTTTACGTAAAGCAATATTGGACGCTGTAATGAATTATAATATTATTATGAGTGGCGGTGAAATTCCTCCAAGACTGAGTTTATTCCAAAAAATAGGACAAAAACTTTCTCCTAAAAAAACAGCAATGACAACAAAAACACAATGAGAATAAATAAAAAGGAGTGTAAAGTTTATGGATTATATAATTAAGTTTGCGGAAGCTTTTATGAATTTATTTAATACAGGTGCTTCAACATTTATTGGTTGGATGAGTGGTATTGTACCAGTAGTATTGATGCTTTTGATTGCTATGAACACATTAATTCACTTAATTGGTGAAGAAAGAATAAACAAATTAGCACAGGCATCTACTAAAAATCCTTTATTACGCTATATGATATTACCATATTTAGGTGCATTTATGTTAGGTAACCCAACAGCACTTTCATTAGGACGTTTTATGCCAGAAAGATTAAAACCAAGTTACTACGCTTCAGCTAGTTATTTCTGTCATACATCAAGTGGTGTATTCCCACATATCAATCCTGGTGAAGTATTTATATTCTTAGGAATTGCAGAAGGTATTTCTACATTAGGACTTAGCACAATGCCTTTAGCAATGCGTTATATGTTTGTTGGTTTAGTTATGAACTTCGTGAGCGGTTGGGCAACAGATTTTACAACAAAATTTGTTATGAAACAGCAAGGTATTGAATTAAGCAATGAATTAAAAATGTAATAAATAACTATAAATTTGATATAAACTCGAAAGGGGATAATATATATGGCAGAATATAATGCAATTAAAATTGTAAAAGGCAGCGGCGGTTTTGGTGGCCCATTGGTAGTAAAACCAGAAGAAGGAAAAGATAAATTAGTATATATTACAGGTGGCGGTGCAAAACCCGACATCGTAGATAAAATTGTAGAATTAACAGGCTGTGAAGCTGTAAACGGATTTAAAACATCTGTACCTGAAAAAGAAATATTTTTAGTTATTATTGACTGTGGCGGTACACTTCGTTGTGGTATTTATCCACAAAAAAGAATACCAACAATAAACGTTATGCCAGTTGGTAAAAGCGGCCCTATGGCAAAACATATTACAGAAGATATTTATGTTTCCGCAGTTGGTGTAAATCAAATTAGTGATGCAAATGGAGAACCTGTTAATGCAGCAGCTCCTGGTTCCACTGTATTAGGTACTGTTTCTGAAAGCAAAGCTCCATCAGTAGCGGCATCTGCTCCAAAACAAGAAAACAAAGACGAACGTCAGTTTAAATATAGTGCAGATAAAAAAGTATCTCAAACAATGGCAGAAGGTAACAAAGGTGGCATTGTAACAAAAATTGGTATGGCTGCTGGTAAAGTAATCAACACATTTAACCAAGCAGCAAGAGATGCAGTACAAACAATGATTACATCAATTATTCCTTTTATGGGATTTGTTTCACTGCTTATTGGTTTAATACAAGGTTCTGGTTTTGGTGATTGGTTTGCAAAATTGTTAATTCCTTTGGCTGGTACAGGTATTGGTCTTGTAATATTAGGTTTCATTTGTTCTATACCATTCCTTTCTGTATTGCTTGGACCTGGTGCAGTTATGGCACAGGTAATTGGTACATTGATTGGTGTAGAAATTGGTAAAGGAAATATCAATCCAAATTTAGCATTGCCTGCATTATTTGCTATAAATACACAATGTGCTTGTGACTTCGTACCAGTTGGTCTTGGTTTGGCAGAAGCAGAACCAGAAACAGTAGAAGTTGGTGTTCCAGCAGTGTTATATTCCAGATTTTTAACAGGTGTACCACGTGTATTGGTTGGTTGGCTTGCAAGTATCGGTATGTATGTGTAAAATATAAAGTATAAAAAATAATAAGGAGGAAATTGATATGGCAGTAATTTATGACAACAAAGTAAAAGGATTAGGAGCTTGTGTAGCAGAATTTGAAGGAATGTTTATATTGTTTGGTGACAATGCACCAGATACATTAAAAGACTATTGTTATACAATCGATGTAAACCCTATTCAACAAGAAATTAAAGCAGGACAAAAAGCAGTTATTGACGGAAAAGAATATAACATCACAGCAGTTGGAGATGTGGTAATGCAAAATCTTGGAAATTTAGGTCATGTAACATTTTCTTTCACAGGAGAAACAGAAGCAGAATTACCAGGTACTATTTATTTAGAAGAAGCAACTGTTCCTAAATTGGAAGTTGGCAGTACCATACAAATTATTGCTTAATGTTATAAAAATTGCATAGTAAAATCCCAATCTTTAAAATAGGTATCAGATAATTACTCTGATGCCTATTTTTTTATTAAAATATTACCATAAAAAAAGAACATCTAATATAATTAGATGTTCTTTCTCAACGGAGAAGGAGGGATTTGAACCCTCGCGCCGCGCAAACGACCTATACCCTTAGCAGGGGCACCTCTTCAGCCACTTGAGTACTTCTCCAGAAGTTTATGACCTACTGCAAGTAACACTATACCATAAAAAAGAATACTTGTCAAATGTTTTTTCATTATTTTTTTAAATAATTAATGAAAAAAGTGACATTTTCAGTATTGCACAAAATATCAAAATTTATTCATAACAAGCAATAATAAATGATATTGGTATGTATTTACAATAAAGTATTGCTATTGTCTAACAAAATTATGCTTGTAGCCATTTATAAAAAATGGTAAACTAAATAAGGAATAATTTCTTTATTATAAGGAGAATGTTTATGGATTTTAATATGGGACAAAAAGTAAAACAACTACGTAAACTAAAAGGTTTGAGTATATTACAACTTTCAGAAATCTCGGGAGTAAGCACAGGTTTAATCAGTCAAATCGAAAGAGATTTAGTCGTACCCACAGTCGTAAGTATATGGCGTATTGCAAAGGCATTGGATACTAATGTTGGATTTTTTTTTGAGAACATAGAAAAAAAAACAGGTATTGTCATTCGACAAGGACAACATAAATTAATCATTACAAATAATGGAAATCGAATTTATCAAATACTTTCACCAGATGACAAAAATCATATGATAGATTTTGCAAAAATAACATTAAAAGGTGGACAGGCTTATGAAAAAGAAGAATTATTTCATGAAGGAGAGGAATGTGCTTATGTGCTAAAAGGAACACTGACACTGCAATTAAATGGACAATATTATGAAGTAAGAGAAGGAGATAGCATATATTTTCAAAGTAGTATTCCTCATAAATACATAAATCAGCAAAAAGAAGATTGCATTTCTATTTGTGCAATTACACCTCTATTTTTTAACAAATAAAAACCAATGCCCTGCATTGGTTCTGTCTGCCAAAGAACCTACATTTCAACATTGAAAAGTAGGTTCTTTGAAAAATTGTTTTTTTTATAAAATACCTTTGCTTTTAAAATAATTTTCATTTTGCAATACAACCATATCATTTGGTTTACACTGTTTTGCCTTTTGATTGTACATAGCAGCAGTTTTATAATCTCCCAATTTATCATAACAAACACAAAGCTGTAAATAAGGAATATAATCATAACAATCTGTAGTAAAAAATCCCCCTGAAGAAATATCTGGTTTTTGATTGGCAGCAGTTTCAAACCAAAATATTGCTGTTTTATATTGCTGGCATTTTAAAAATAATTCTCCTATTTCGCAACAAACTTCTCCTCTTGGAATATCATATAAAAAACTGTGATAAAGTGAAAGCAAAGCCTTTTGTTGCTGATTGATTTTTTTATAGCAGTTTGCTAAATCAATACAAGCACTGATGTTATTTTCTATCCAGCCCTTTCCTTCATATAAAAATTGTTCAAAAAGAGAAATTGCCTCCTCATATCTTTTATGATAATACAATTCTCTTGCATAATAAAATTGTTGTCTAGGTTCTAATTCTTTCCCTTCTGAAAGCAACTTTTCAAATATACGTATATTTCTATCAGGGTCAGAAGGGTGCAATTTTCTGTGGCTGATTGCTATGCTAGAATATGCTACATTGCCTTTAGGAGGGATTGCCTCATGTACTGCACCTAGCCATTTTAAATCTGGTTTCCGTTTTAAAAGCCTTTCTCTATAATAAGAATGTATTGCATTGTTATTTTGGTCAAATGCAACATGATAAAGGAGCATTACAACATCAATATTATGAGAAAGCGTATTTTTTAATTTTAAAAATTCTTTTTTATCTTTTTGTTCTATCACATCATCTGCATCTAGCCATAATATATATTCTTTTGTAGCTTTTGAAAAAGAAAAATTACGAGCAGCAGCAAAATCATCTATCCATTCAAAATAATAAATATTTTTGGTATAGCGAGAAGCAATTTCTACTGTTTTGTCACAAGAGCCTGTATCTACAATAATAATTTCATCTGCAATTTCTTTTGCACTTTCCAAACAGCGTGCAATGACATCTTGTTCATTTTTTACAATCATACAAAGGCTTATTGTAATCATAAAAACACCCCATTTATATTATTACTGCTATGGTATGCAGCAAATAAAAAATGGGGTATGCTATTATGAAAAAGTTTTTAAATTGTTATAAAGTGTGTGATTTTTTTATAAGTATCAATTCCATAGAGCCATTATATCTATTGCTCACTTGATATTTTTGTATCACAAATCCAACAGCATTTGCTAATTCTTCAAATCCCTTTAAATGAAAATAGCTAATATGTTCTGGTTCTTTCCACATAGCATCTTTAAACTTCATCATTTGAGTAAAAGAACTTTTATAATTTGGTGTGGATAACCATAAAACACCATCTTCTTTTAAAAGGCTATATGCCTTTTCTAATGCAGATTTAGGATTTGTAACGTGTTCTATAATATCTCCCATAGTAATGATGTCATATTTCTTTTCTGACTCAAATTTTAAAAAGTCACATGACCATATAGGAATAGAAAGCATATTTGCAATTTGCTGTGCTCTGTCTTGACGAAGCTCTACAGCATTTGTATCATAACCCAGTTCAATAGCAACTGCTAAAAGTTCTCCTGTACCAATACCTACTTCTAAAAGAGATTTACCATTTACATATTTATGCAATTCATTTAATATATTACACCAAATGCTCAATGCAGTAGGACGATTTACAGAAACATAACAAAATTGCGAATGTCGGGGGGGGGGTAATTTTTGGTAACATAAGCTCATAGTGCTCACATTGTTTTAAAAATTCCTCTGGAAATTTCTTTGTAAATAAATTTCCGCAATGACTGCATTTTATCCATGTTTTAACTGGCTCAAACGGATTTTCAAAGTCTGCCATAAAATAAGCAAAAGAAGTATAATATGCTTCTCCTTCTCCTCCGCAAACAGTACAACGGTCAAATGTTCTCTGTTCTGTTTTGTTATAAACATAATTTTGATGTGCTTTAAAATTGCTCAACAAATCAGGTTGTTTTTGTATTGCCTCCATAACAATATCATATGTCTTTTCTGGTAAGCTATATCCTGTACGCAATGCAGTATGTACAAGCAAAGAAGCATAATGATTACATCTTTTTCTATGCTCTATGTACTCATATAGTGCATTGCCTATTTCCGCTGACAACTCCACATAGTTGTTTAATGTAATAACCAGTTCTGCATCTACTGCCTCTAAAAATGCAAATATCCAAAACTGCATTTTTTCATTTGCATTTGAACTATAAGGAGATTTCAACAAAGGCAACAATTTAGCAGTTTCATTTATTACAATTTCTTTTTCTTGACAGTGAAATGTTGTAGAAACATTTTTTAATGCTTCTACAAGCGTTTTCAGCTTTTCAATCATATCTGCATTTTTGTAATTGTGTAAAAGTTCATTCGATTTTTGAAATAATAATTTTGAGGTATCTCGAAATTCTAATAAACGGCTGATACTTTTTTCTTCCATAAAATACACACACCTTTCTTAATTAATATCATGAAACAATATTAGTTTACAAGATATGTGTATATTTGTCAAAAAATTAAATATATTACACTTTTTTTAATGTTACAGAACCATTTACACAAACAATATCAAGCAATATCTCGCCATTTTTATATACCTTTTTTTGGTTACTGTCTTTTAATGCAAAAGAGGTACTAAAATCTTTATATGTTTTTAATTTATTTTTATACATTGTAAAACCATCATTTTCAGGCAATGATAATGTAATATTACCATTTACTGTTTCAACAGATAATGCTGTAGGAAATATTATAAAATCTGCATTGATAGTGCCATTGACACTTTTTAAATGATATTTTTGGGCACCTGTACCAGTATGTAACAAAATATTTCCATTTACTGTATTAGAGTTAATAAAATCAGCATTGACATTATCAAATTGCATTTCACCATTTACTGCTTCTGTAATTACAGTATTAAAATCATTGTTTTCCAAAGTACAATTTGCATTGACTGTTTTAAAATAAAATTCTTTATATTGTTTTTGAGGCAGTGAAACATACAAATCATATTCTGTATCATGATACTGTTGCAATAACTGTTGAAATTCTTTTGTATCTATATCCATATTGTTTTGTACAGACAAATTAGAAATCGTATGATAATCTTTTATCAAAAGTGTATCATCTTTCACAGAAACACCTACCACTTCTGTTTCTTTAGGCATAACAAATGCTTTTTCCGTAATATAAACATTTTCATCTGGAGATTGTGTTACATATACTTGCCCTCTTGACCAAAAAATTTGTATTTTATCAATATTTTCAAATTCTTTTTGTGATATTGTCTTTTGTGTTACAGTAACTGTTTTTTGCTGTTCTGCAATCATTTCTGTTTTAGAATATGCTGTAAAAGACCATGTAGTAGTGCAACAAATAATCAGTAAAAGAGAGATTAATTTTTTCTTCATAGTAAAACCTCCTTTATATTGTTTCTGTTCTGTATTATTCTATTATTATTATATCAAAAATAGCAAAACAATAAAAGAAGCAATGACAAAAAACGACTTTCCAACATATTCTAAAATGTTGCAGTTGTGATTTTAAAACGCTTGTACTATAATGAATAATAATGCGAAAATATAACATAACAAAGGAGGTTTTTTTTTGAAATTTTATAAAAGTGTAATTTCTATGTTTATGGTATGTACAATGGCAACAACAACTGTTTTTGCTCAGCCCATTACACAAAACAGCGAAACAGCACAACAACAGCATAATGAATATGGTTCTTTTTATATAGAAGGAAAAGCAGTTGTTACAAAGTCTTCTACAGTATATAACATCAATCCATACAATCCTGCAACAATAGAAGGATTAGGAGAAAGCGGACAAATAAGGCTTTTAGATGAACATACTACCATTGATGTGCCTATTTCTCACCCATTATACAAATTATCTGATGGTTATGCAGACAAAATAATTTGTAAAAATGGTGTATGGGGAATAGAAAGAAACGTTGGTGTAAAATTATTCGATGGTTCGGAAGATTGGCAAAAAGTAAAAGAAGGCAAATTTTATAATAAAAATACAACCATATTTGAATGTACTGCTCCTGAAAAAGCACTTGCTAGAAACGGACTTTGTACGCATTTTGATGTACATTTGTTAAATTCTCAAATGAAAAATATATATGATGGCATTTCATTCAGCGAAAATAGAGAAAAAATATATATGCGTACTATGAACGTAAAAAATATGTCCACTATAGAAACATTAACAGCTTATTTAAAAGCACAGTATGATGCAGGAACACCTGTCAAATTTTTGTATGCCTTAGA
The DNA here is from genome assembly GCA_910586765.1 of uncultured Clostridia bacterium. GTDB lineage: Bacteria > Bacillota > Clostridia > Lachnospirales > Anaerotignaceae > Coprocola. The sequence continues at coordinate 2,692 of CAJUJJ010000004.1, read as the reverse complement.
ACAAAGTCAATTTGAAGCATTTGATGAAGAAATGCAAAACAAATTAAATGCTGTAAATTGGCAAACAGTAGGCTCTGTAGATGCCAGTGTAAAAATAAATACCATACAGCCCACACAATTAAATCAAAATTTATTTACTGTAAAACAGACTGGAAATGATAGTATGAATGAATTTCTTTCTGCTGTTACAGACATTAAAATTTATGGAGAAGCAGACCAAAATGATTTTTATGTTATGAATATCGCTACAAGCAGAGATACATTAGGTGTGTCAATACAAAATAATAATGGTCACCGCTTTTATGGTGAAGTAAGATATGATGAAATTGACTTTTTATCAAACAAACCTACTGAAATACGTTTACAGCCAAAAGAAAAAGCACCTTCTACCGCTTCCGCTGAAATAAAAATAAATTTATCAAAATGGAAAGCACCTTCAGAAGGTGTATATGGTTTTGACAGCAGTACAACAGGCATAAATGATAACTGTATACAGCAAAAAGAATTGATATTAACAGCATATACACCAGTAGTAGAAGGTGTTGACATAATACAATATGCTGAAAATGGTTTAATAAATGGTGCTATGGATAATATTGTATTATTAGAGCAAAACGGGCAAAAAACAAATATCAAAGAAGGCATTTCTCTTTTAAAACAAAATTCTAATATAACATTTGCTTTAGAAAATGACGAAAGTGTAAAAGCCTCTACAGATATTATAAAAGTAAAAAAAGAGGCAGGAGCAGCAACAGAAAAAACAGTATTATTTTTAGGGGATAGCTTAATCAATGAAAATATCTATACAAATTGTGTAAAAGAATTGTTTGAAAACGATGCTATGAACATTCATTTGATAGGCACAAGAGGTACAGAAGAAAACAAACATGAAGGTCGTGGTGGCTGGTCAGCTTACGACTATTGTAATGAACAAACAAAATATGGTTTTACAAATCCATTTTTGAATAATGGAAAGTTTGATTTTGGGTATTATATGAAAAGTAATGAATATGCAGGTGTAGATTATGTAGTAATTAGTTTAGGTGTAAATGACTTAAATATTGTGGGACATAACAGCCACAGTGAAATTATAGGTTATTTTAATACCATATTTGACAGTATACATCAATATGATGCCGACATTAAAATTATATTAAACACACCAACAATGCTTTTTTCTACAGAAAGTACAGATGGTGCAAAAAATACTCGTTTAGAATTTACAAAAACATTAAAACAAGCGTATGAAAACAAAGAATATGATGGTATTTATTTGTCTGCAATTTCTATGTCAATCAATCCTTCTATGAATTTTAAATGGATAGAACAAACAGATAAATCAAAACCTATGAAAGTATCTGATACGACACACCCTAATCTGCACGGCTATCAAAATATGGCAAAAACAACATATGCCTTTATAAAATATTTAGCAGAATTAGAAAAATAAATTACTAAAAAAAATTGCTATACAAATGAAAATACATTCATATACTATTTTTTAATCAAACTTTTTCATGAAATACAATAATAAAGAGGAGGAAACTAATATGGTAACGAGAAAAGAATTTACATTTCCTGCAAAAGGAGATGGTCACCCATTATACGGCTGTATTTGGACAGCAGACGGTTTTATAAAATACAAAGGAATTATACAAATTGCACACGGTATGGAAGAACATATTATTCGATATGAAAGATTTGCAGCTTTTTTGGCAAAACAAGGTTTTGTAGTATGTGGCAATGACCATACAGGTCATGGACGTTCTGTAGAGCATTGGGAAGACAGAGGATTTTTTGGAGAAGAAGAAGGAAGCTGGCAATATCTTATAGAAGATATGAGATATGTTATGGAATTTGTAAAAAAGAAATATCCTGAATTGCCTTATTTTTTAATAGGGCATAGTATGGGCTCTTTTTTAGCAAGAGAATTTTGTACCCATTGGGGAGAAGAATTAGCAGGTTCTGTATTTATGGGAACAAGCGGAGGAAGTCCTTTTTTAGATATTGCAATACTGCTTAGTAAAGAAGGAGCAAAATTAAAAGGGGACAAAGCAAGAGGATACTCTGTAAGTCGTTTAGCTTTTGGTGCTTTTAATGTAAAATTTTCTCCTAAAAAAACAAATTATGACTGGCTTTCTAGTGACGAACAATCTGTAAATAATTTTATAAATGATGAAAAATGTGGTTTCGTATTTACTTATGCTGGATATAGAGAATTATTTTTATTATTAAAAAGCATATCTTCTGAACAATGGGCAGAAAAATTGCCTAAAAATTTACCAATGCTTTTAATTTCTGGAAAAGATGACCCAGTAGGAGATTATGGAAAAGGTGTCGAAAAAGTATATCATTGGATGCAAGAAGCAGGCTGTGAAAATGTAGAAATGAAATTGTATCAGGGAGGCCGTCACGAACTTTTACAAGAAACATTCCAAAAACAAGTGTATCGCTTTTTACTCCGTTGGATTTATCAAACATTAGAAAAGCAATAATATACTATATAAAACAGAGAAATGTATTTTTTCTCTGTTTTATTTTTTAATAAATCTATATTTATGCTGAAAAGATTTGTTAAAAATGCGGGAGTGTTCAAAAAGAGTAATTTTAAAAATAATTTTTTTATTTCTGTTTGTTATCAGGAAAACGAAGTTTTCCATAAAAGTTTTGCCTCGCTTTTTCAAAAGCGAGT
>CAJUJJ010000003.1 GCA_910586765.1 uncultured Clostridia bacterium | reverse complement strand
GCTTAGGCAAAAGCATACACATTGAAGTAGAAATGAAACATAAAAGTTTTATAAGATAGTAATATTTTTGATAACTTTTTATAAGTTTTCAGTAACGGTTATTATGAGTACAACAATAATAGATGGAAAAGCAATTTCATCAGACATAAAACAAGAAGTCAAAACAGAAGTAGAGCAATTAAAAAAAGAAGGTATAACACCCTGTCTTGCAGTAGTGCTTGTAGGAGAAAACAGTGCTTCTAAAGTATATGTAAACAACAAAAAAAAGGCTTGTGAAAGTTGTGGTATTACTTCTGTATCTTATGAATTACCAGAACAAACAACAGAAGCGGAATTATTAGAACTGGTACAAAAATTAAATGAAGATAAAAAAGTAAATGGTATATTAGTACAGTTGCCATTGCCAAAACACATTGATGATACAAAAGTAATATTGGCTATATCTCCTCAAAAAGATGTAGATTGTTTCCACCCTCAAAATGTAGGAGCATTGCATACTGGAGGAGAGGGATTTTTACCTTGCACACCAGCAGGTATATTGGAACTCATAAAAAGAAGCAACTGTGATATTACTGGAAAAGAATGTGTTGTAATAGGCAGAAGTAACATTGTAGGAAAACCTGTAGCAATGCTTTTACTTCAGCAAAACGGTACTGTAACAATATGTCATTCTAAAACAAAAAATTTAACAGAAGTATGCAGACGTGCAGACATTATTGTAGTAGCAACAGGAAAAAGAAACACATTAACAAAAGATATGGTAAAAAAAGGTGCCGTAGTAATTGATGTAGGTATGAACAGAGATGAACAAGGAAAACTTTGCGGTGATGTAGATTTTGAAGAGGTAAAACAAGTGGCAGGAGCAATTACGCCAGTACCAGGCGGTGTTGGCCCTATGACTATCGCTATGCTTATGAAAAATTGCTTGACAGCAGCAAAAAAACAATCATAATAGTATAAAGATACTAAAATTTTGTTTTATAAAAGCTGTAAAAGTAGTAAGGGAGGTCACGTAATGGCAACAGTTGCATTTACTTCTTTAGGGTGTGACAAAAACAGAGTAGATAGTGAAGTAATGTTAGGAATATTGCGTAAAAATGGCTTTGAAATTGTAGCTGAGGAACAAAAAGCAGATTTAATTGTAATAAACACCTGCTGTTTTATAAGAGATGCCTTAGAAGAAAGCATTGAAACCATATTGGAAATGGCAGAATACAAAAAAAATGCTATTTGCAAAGGTATTATTGTAGCAGGCTGTTTAGGACAAAGATATGAAAAAGAAATATTTCAAGAAATGCCAGAAGTTGATGCTGTAGTAGGTACAACAGCATATGAAGATATTGCAGAAGTGGCAAAGCGTATATTGCAAGGAGAAAAAAATATAAAACACATTCAAAACATTGATAAAGCTATGAAAAACGAAAATGCAAAACTTCGTATGGTTTCTACAGCGGGATATTATGCGTATTTAAAAATATCAGAAGGTTGTGATAATCATTGTACGTATTGTGCTATACCTTATATGAGAGGAAAACATAGAAGTCGTACTATAGACAGTCTTGTAGAAGAAGCGAAATTATTAGCAGAACAAGGTGCAAAAGAAATTGTAATTGTAGCACAAGACACCTCCATATATGGCAGAGATTTATATGGTGAGCCTAAACTTCATATACTTTTAGAAAAACTTTGTGCTATAGAAGACATTGCATGGATACGTCTTTTATATTGTTATCCTGAAACACTTACAGATGAAACAATAGAAATGATGGCAAAACAGCCTAAAATATGTCATTATATTGATTTGCCTATACAACACGCAAGTGACACGATATTAAAAAGAATGGGCAGAAAAAGCACACAAAATATATTAAAACAAAAAATAGCAAAATTAAGAAAAGCTATGCCTGATATTGCCATACGTACCACATTTATTGTAGGGTTTCCTCAAGAAACACAACAAGAATTTGACGAGTTAATGCAGTTTACAAACGAAATGCGTTTTGAAAAATTAGGTGTATTTTGTTATTCTCAAGAAGAAGGTACACCCGCAGCAAATATGGACTGTCAAATAGCAGAAGAAATAAAACAACAAAGAAAAGATATGGTTATGGAACTGCAAAAATCCATATCTGCACAATACTGTGAAAAACAAATCAATACCATAAAAAATGTCATTGTAGAGGGAAAACTGCCCCAAGAAAATATTTACTGTGGCAGAACAATGCAAGATGCACCAGATATTGATGGACTTGTATTTTTTTCAGCAGAACAAGAATTACTTTCTGGAGATTTTGTAAAAGTGCTTGTAAAAGAAGCAAGTGATTATGATTTGATTGGAGAGTTATATTATGGAAATGAATTTAGCGAATAAGCTGACAACGCTTCGTGTTGTGCTGATACCTGTATTTTTAGTGGTTTTACTTTCTAATTTGCTGCAAGAACCTTTTCACAGATATGTTGCAGTAGCAATATTTATTGTAGCATCTATTACAGACTTTTTAGATGGATATATTGCAAGAAGCAGAAATATGGTAACAAATTTTGGAAAATTTATGGACCCTTTAGCAGATAAATTGCTTGTGTGCTCTGCATTGATTGCTATGGTAGAATTAGAAGATTTACCTGCTTGGGTAGTAATTATTATATTGAGTAGAGAATTTGCTATTACAGGATTTCGTACGCTTGCTATGGAAGCCAACATTGTTATGGCAGCAAGCTGGTGGGGTAAAATTAAAACCACAACACAAATGATAATGATTATTGTTGTTTTGCTTGATATTAGTGGTATGGAAATAGTAGAATTGATATTGATAGTGTTAGCAACATTTTTTACAATAGTGTCTGGTGTGGATTATATTGTAAAAAATAAAAATGTTTTAAAAGGATAATAGATTAAAGCCAAAGTATATATTGCTTTGGCTTATTTTTTGTTATGATAAAGAATATTTTCCACAATCACCAACAGATAAAATACAATATGACGATAGAAAGTGACGGCAAAAAGGACGGCAAAATTAAATGTAATATAAAGGATATTTTTACAAAAAAAGTAATATAATACTTTTCAATATGTATCAACATATACTAAAAATAAAAATCAACTATAACAACTTACGGCAAAAATGAAATTTTACGGCAGTTTTACGGCAGAAATTTTTTAAAAATGCCGTTACGAAAAGTATTGATATAATTGGATTTTATACTACTTACGGTAAAAACGGCAAAAATAATAATAAAGTTATAAAAATATAAAAATAGATAGAAATAATGCTATAGAGATATAAAAATATATAATATATATAAAAGAAGTGAAAAAATAGTGCTTTTTTGCTGTTTTGCCGTAAATAAAAAATAAAGCAGTCAATACTGTGTTTCATATTGTAATGGTATGTGGTAAAACAATATAGAGATACTTGTATAAAAATGGTTTGTGTGATAAAATTTTAACAAAGCTTTTATACAACAACAAAGGAGGATTTACAATGAAAGCAGAAATTATTGCAGTAGGAACAGAGATATTATTAGGCGACATATTAAACACAAATGCACAATATTTAGCATTGCAATTAGCAGAATTAGGCATTGATGTGCATTATCAGACAGTTGTGGGAGATAATCCACAAAGACTAGAAAATACAATATTTCACGCATTTTCTAGGGCGAATGTAATTATTACAACAGGAGGACTTGGCCCTACAGAGGACGACCTCACAAAAGAAACAGGTGCAAAATATTTTGAAGAAGAATTAGTTCTTGATGAAAGAGCATTAAAAAGAATAGAAAATTACTTCAACAAAGTAGGCAGACAAATGACTGAAAACAACAGAAAACAGGCTTTTGTACCTAAAAACAGCAAAGTGCTTTACAATGACAACGGTACAGCACCTGGTATCATTATAGAAAAAAACAATAAAATATTAGTTATGCTTCCTGGCCCTCCAAAAGAAACAATACCTATGTTTGAAAAACAAGTCAAACCATTTTTAGCACAAAAACAAGAATATACATTTGTATCTCGTGTACTTCGTATTGCTGGAGTAGGAGAAAGTGCTATGGAAACAATGGTAAAAGATTTGATTGACAGCCAAACAAATCCAACCATTGCACCTTATGCCAAAGATTCTGAATCTCTTTTAAGAATTACAGCAAAAGCAAAAGACAATAAACAAGCAGAAGAATTGATAACACCTGTTGCTGAAGAAATGTATCGTCGTTTTGGACATAATATCTATGGAGAAGGCGAAACAAATATGCAAACAGTTGTTTCTGAACTTTTAATCAAAAAACAAAAAACAATTGCTACAGCAGAATCTTGTACAGGAGGAGCGATTGCTTCTGCACTGGTAGAATATGCTGGTATCTCCTCTGTATTTTTAGATGGTTGTGTTACCTATTCTAATGCGTCAAAACAACATAGATTAGGCGTAAAATCAGAAACACTTCAAAAATATGGTGCAGTAAGTGCAGAAACTGCAAAAGAAATGGCAGAAGGTGCTGCAAAAACAGCGGGCACAAACATAGGTTTATCTACAACAGGTGTTGCAGGGCCAGACGGTGGAACAGAACAAAAACCAGTAGGATTGGTTTACATTGGCTTGACAATAGATGGCGTTACAAAAACAAAAGAATGTCATTTTGTAGGAAATAGAGAAAAAATACGTGTTAGAACTGTTCATACTGCATTAGACTGGTTAAGAAGGGAGCTTCTGAAATGAGACAATACAAAGGCGATATTATGCTACTTACAGCAGCTGCAGTAGGAGGCACAGGTTTCGTATTTTTAAAATATCTTTTGGAAATGGGATACAGTGCTTTTCAAATTATTATGGTACGCTTTTTGATAGCAACAGTATTGTTGTGTATTGTGTATTGTAAACAACTAAAACAGATTACCATACAAGAATATATAAATGGTGCTATATTAGGTATATTTTTGTTTTGGGGGTTTGTGCTTTTGACAGTAGGATTACAATATACAACTCCCTCTATCAATGCCTTTTTAGGTTCTCTATCAGCGATTGTTGTACCTTTTATACTTTGGGGCATATTTCATAAAAAACCAAATAGAAACTGTTTTATCGCTGTAGCATTTACAATGGTAGGTATTGTATTACTTTCTGATGCAAGTGGTTTATACAATGGTATTGGTATGATATTGTCTTTTAGTGCTTCTGTAGCATTTGCATTTCAAGTAAGTTATACAGATAGATTTTTAGAAAGCGGGGACGCTGTTCGTTTGGCATTGATAGAACATATTACTGTGCTTGTGCTATCTTCACTTTTGGTATTACGTCAAATCAAAAAAGCAGCTTTTCCCCTTTTTACACCATCTGCAATAAAATATTTTTTGCTTTTGGGAATATTTTGTACTGCAATATATTTTGTATTGCAATCTATAGGACAAAAATATACAAAACCATCTAGTGCAGCAATCATATTAACAACAGAATCTGTTTTTGCTTCTATTTTTGCAGCAGTATTGTATGGAGAACGTTTGTCTTTCAAAGAATATGTTGGTTGTACAATGATATTTTTTGCAGTGATATTAGCAGAGAAAAAACCAAAAATAAATAGAACAGAAAACAATAGTTGACGAAAATAGAATTTTGATTTATAATAAGAACATAAGTTCGATATTTTTGATAGCAGAAAGGGTGGCTTCACAACTATGGCAGATAAAAAAGGTTCTAAAAAATTTGAAGAAATCAAACCAGAAGATAAACAAAAAGCATTAGAAGCAGCATTAGCTTATATTGAAAAACAGTTCGGAAAAGGTTCTGTTATGAAATTAGGAGATAGCTCTGCAAAAATGAATGTGGAAGTAATTCCTACTGGCTCATTAAGTTTAGATATTGCTTTAGGAGTAGGCGGTATTCCAAAAGGTAGAATTATAGAAGTATATGGCCCTGAATCTTCTGGTAAAACAACTATGGCATTGCATATGGTGGCAGAAGTACAAAAACAAGGCGGTATTGCAGGCTACATTGATGCAGAACACGCTATGGACCCTGTATATGCCAAAGCATTAGGAGTTGATATTGACAATTTATATATTTCACAGCCTGATGATGGAGAGCAAGCACTTGAAATTGCAGAAACTATGGTAAGAAGCGGTGCTATTGACATTGTAATTGTAGACTCTGTAGCAGCATTAGTACCACGTGCTGAAATACAGGGAGAAATGGGAGACTCTCATATGGGACTGCAAGCAAGGCTGATGTCACAAGCATTAAGAAAATTGACAGGTATTACAAATAAGTCAAAATGTTCTGTTGTATTTATCAATCAGCTTAGAGAAAAAATAGGTATTACATTTGGTAATCCAGAAACTACTACAGGTGGTAGAGCATTAAAATTTTATGCTTCTGTTCGTATCGATATTAGAAAAGCAGATGCACTCAAACAAGGAGATAGTGTTGTTGGCAATCGTACCAAAGTAAAAATTGCTAAAAATAAAGTTGCTCCTCCTTTCAAAACAGCAGAATTTGATATTATGTATGGACAAGGTGTATCAAAAGAGGGCGATATATTAGATTTAGCAGCAGAAATTGATGTGATAAATAAAAGCGGTGCTTGGTATTCTTATAAAGAAACACGTATTGGACAAGGTAGAGAAAATGCTAAAATCTATTTAAAAGAGCACCCAGAACAGTGTAGAGAAATTGAAATGGAAGTCAGAAAATATTATAATTTACCTGTAGATGGTCAAGTTTTTGAAGAAATGGAACAACAAGAAAATGACGAAAATGAAATACTTACTGAAGAATTTGAATTAGCACAACAAACAGATGATACAGAAGAAAATGAATAATATAAGTATACTAGCAGAAATTTTTATTTCTGCTAGTATTATTTTTCGGAAATGTTCAAAAAGAGTAGTTTTAAAAATAATTTTTATTTCTGTTTGTCATCAGGAAAACGAAGTTTTCCATAAAAGTTTTGCCTCGCTTTTTCAAAAGCGAGTGGAGTTTGAGTTGCAAAACGTCCAGTGGACGTTTGTTCTGCAACGACCGAAGCGAAGCTGAGACCAAAGCCTCAAGGTTTTTCTGCTCCAAGCGTGTTTTTGAAGGGGTAGCGGACAAAGTCCGCTGGGGGAACTTTTCACAAGTGAAAAAAGTTCCCCTTTTAAAATGCTTGTTTAGCCACCCTTTATTTTTCATTCTTTTTGAAATACTGCACCATTTTGTGGTACAACAGAAAAAGCAGTATCAAAAACAGTAATTTTAGAAGATTGTTCTTCTAAAAAAGACAATGTATTTTCATCAACTATTTTAAATACATAATGATATTTTTCATCGCTTGTTGTGGCAGTCAAAATATTGTCATTAATTTCATATGTTCCAATATTGATATAAGAAGAAAGTACATCATAACTAAATAGAAAGCTTTTATCATCTATATTTATTGTTATTACTGGTGCAATTTTTTCATTATTTTGTTGCTCTTGGCTTAATTCCATATGATAATTACCAGAAGTAATTATGGTTACACTCATATCACTTTTACTACAAGCCATAAGCATTACAATACAAAACAATACTACAATAAATGATGTACATTTCTTCATACTATTTCCTCTTTTCACAATTATATTTCTGTTTTTCTGATAGGAGGCAAAGGACGATTTGTTAATAATGCTCTTTCTACACTCCAATAAAAATTTTCTTCTCCAAGCATATCATATAAACCGCTTCTGTGCATCATTTCCATAGCACGTGTAGGTAAACCACAAACTGCTACATCAATGCCCCTCTTTTGAAAATCTTCCAACAATTCTATCATAATTTGAGCACAAGAAATATCAATATTAGATACCCCTCTCATAGAAAAAAGTAATGTGTCACAATTTTGTAAATGATTTGGTATATCTGCTACTGTTTGTGTATTTGCGAATATCATAGGACCCGTAATATAAGCCACTCTTGCATTATTATATCTTTCACAAAGTACAGGGTCATCTACTTTCATTCTTGCCATATCTACATTTTCATAATTGATTTCAATATGAGAAAGTTGCACTACAAGGAATATCAAACCAATTAGTACACCTATAATAATCGCTGTTGTCAAGTCAAATAATATTGTTGCTAACATTGTCGCTATGTATTCTAACATTGCTCCTTTAAATTTATGTGACAATATATAATTTATAGCAATCCATTCATTCATACGGAAAGCTGTTACCATCAAAACACCTGCTAACGCTGCTAACGGTATTTTTGACATAACATCTCCCAGTAAAAACATTGAAATTAAAAGCCCTACTGCGTGAAAAACACCTGTTAATCTTGTTTTTGCACCAGATTTTATTGCAACACTGGTACGAGCGATTGCTGCTGTAGCTGGAATACCCCCAAAAAATGGTAATATAATATTGCCTACACCTTGTGCAATAAGTTCCTGGTCACTGTTTAACTGTTTTCCTGTCATTCTGCCTGCACTTGCACCACAAAGCAAACTTTCAATCATACCTAATATGGCAATACTAAATGCTGGTGCAATCAGTCCTGTTACTTTATCTGCACTAATTGCAGAAAAAAGTAATCTCTTTTCTGGCAATAATGTTTTTGGTATTTCTCCCACTACAGCTACATCTAAATCCATACCAATAGAAACGGCTGTTGCCAATATAATGCTAATTAAAGATGCTGGTACGATTGCATTCCACTTTTTAGGAAATACAAACATAAATATCATAACAAATACACCAATAGCAACTGCTGTCATATTTGGAGAAAATCCTAATGTTCTATAACTTAATATTTTCTCTAGTGTGCTGCTTCCTTGTGATGTTACACCAAAAAAATTATCTACTTGTCCCAATGCAATAATAACTGCAATACCAGATGTAAAGCCTGTAATAACGGGTGCTGGTATAAATGATGTCATTTTTCCTAAATGAAATATCCCTGCAATCAATAAAAATACACCTGCCAATGTTGTTGCAATAAACACACCATCTAAACCATAAGAGGCAATAATAGACATCAATATGGCTGCCATTGCTCCTGTTGGCCCTGATATTTGATAATATGCCCCTGATAGTACGCTCATTACAATACCTGCAATAATTGCTGTTACCAATCCTGCACCGGCATCTGCACCACTACTTACACCAAATGCCAATGCCAACGGCAATGCTACCGCTGCTACTGTCAAACCTGCCATAGCATCTTTTGCAAGCAATGCACCATTATACCCTTTAAACTCTTGTTTTAATTCCTTTCGGAATGTAGAAAACACAATAAATCCCCCTTTTTTCATACCATCAAAAATTACAACTTTGTATACGAAATACATAACTTTTTTTATTTTAACAAATATTTTGTAATATTACAATATCGCTTGATATTTTGTACAATACAAATCAATAAAATTTAATATATTAGCTTCTACACATCTATTTACAATATTATAAATAAATGTTGAAATATAGTAAAAAATATATTATAATACTTAATAATCATTATCAAATAATTTTTATTATTATAATATAAAGGAGAATGGCATATATGGAATTAAAAGGAACACAATCTGAACAAAATGTAAAAGCTGCACTTATGGGAGAGTCATTAGCCCGTAACAAATATACTTTTTTTGCCGCAGTAGCAAAAAAAGAAGGACATAATGAAATTGCAGAACTATTTGAAAAAATGGCATTAAATGAGTCTACCCACGCCAAACTATTGTATACAACATTATATGGGGAATTGTCTGACAGTTTATCTAATTTAAAAGATGCTGCTTCTGGCGAAAATGCAGAATGGACAAACATGTATCCTTCTTTTGCAAAAACAGCAGAAGAAGAAGGTCTGACAGAATTAGCACAGCTTTTTCAAAATATTGCCAAAATTGAACACGACCACGAAAGAAGATTTTTAGAAGCAATGCTTCATTTAATGCAAAAAAATAGAAAAACACCAGAAGCTCCTGTAAAAACAGAACAAAAACAGAAAGTGAATGGTTATCGTTGTATGTTCTGTGGTGCTACATATGAACAGCGTCCTGATGTTTGTTCCACTTGTCACGCCATTGGTTCTTTTGAGCCTTGTGAAATTTTTAAATAATACTTTAAAAATAGTCTGCTGTCTATATTATGTCAAAAGGCAGCAGACTATTTTGTACTATACTATTATGATTTGAAAGCTACTTCTTTTTTAGGTAATGATAATATACCTATTGTAGCAATAATAAAAACAAAACCTACAAAATCTATAGCACTAAAATTTTGTTTGAGCCAAACAATAGAAACTACAGTTGCAGACAAAGGTTCTAAACAAGCAATTAAACTTCCCTTTGTTGCTCCTACAATGGCAACACCAGCCAAATAACAACAAAAAGCAAATATTGTACCAAATGACAATATAAATAGCATTGCTATCACTGCTCCTATGTCCATTGTACCAGTAAAACTGGTAATAGGGTGAATAGGAAAAATCGCAATACCTGCTAAAAACATACCCCAACCTATTACAAAAGAAGAATCCCATTTTTCTAACAACTTTTTAGGCTGTATGGTATAAAATGCCAATGCAAAAGCAGAAAGCACACCCCAAAACAATGCCTTTGGTGACAATGTCAAACTATGTAAATTACCATTTGTAGCAAGCAAAAATGTACCAAACAATGCACAAAATACAGCAATACATTCTGCTTTAGAAGGCAATTTTTTCTGTCTTAATGCCATATAAATCACAATCAATACAGGGCCTGTATATTGCAATACCGTTGCCGTAGCAGCATTAGAATATTTAATTGCTACAAAATAAGTATATTGTGCAGGCAGCATACCAAATATAGCAAAAACAGGTAATGCTATTCTATATTCTTTTTTCTGCCATATTTCAAACATTTTTTTATTATGTTTTAAAAACAAATAACACAAAAGTAAAAATCCTCCTACTAGCAAACGGCAAGATACAATCCATTCTAGTGAAAAACCCCTTGTTGTTTTTAAAAATTGTCCTACATTTCCTGAAATACCCCAGCAACAAGCACCAAAAGCAACTAATAAAAATCCTTTCCATTTATTTTTTGTTTGCTGTTCCATACTATAACACCTTTCTCTTTTACACATTATTTATTCATTGTTTATATTCTGGTATCATAACACATTGCCATAAAAAATCAATGTTAAAATGACAATATTTCATACACTTTTCCAAAAATTCAAAAAAACATTGATAATATCAAAAAAAGATTGTATAATGATAATCATATTAAAAAAAGGAGCTTTAAAAAGAAACGTCGAGGGGGGTTTCTGACACATTGGCAGGAATGGAGGCATTTTCTTTATAGCAGTTTTTGCTATCCCCTGCTATTTTTATATTGACATTTTTTGAAAATTTTGCAGGTGGCTTTAGCTATCTGTTTTTTATTGTTCAAAAATGGATAAACTCTAAAAGCTCTAATCATTTCAGGAGGAGATAATATGATTTATGTTGTAATATTTGCGATTTACATAGGCATTATGATAGCCATAGGTATGTATTTCTCAAATAAAAACGAAAATATGTCTGACTATATTTTAGGTGGACGTTCTTTAAATGTTTGGGTTGCTTCATTAAGTGCACAGGCTTCTGATATGAGCGGCTGGCTTTTGACAGGTCTTCCAGGACTTGCTTATCTTTCTATGGCTGGAGCACAAGAAGCGATATGGACAGCATTAGGACTTGCTATTGGTACGTATTTAAACTGGAAAATTATTGCAAAAAGATTACGCCAATATACAGAAATTGCTGGCAATTCTTTAACAATGCCTGACTATTTCGAACAAAGATTTCGTGATACTTCCAGAACATTACGTATTTTAACAGCACTATTTATTATTGTATTCTTTTTAGTATATACTTCCTCTGCTTTTGTTACAGCAGCAAAACTATTTCAGACTGTTTTTGGTATTTCTTATTTAACAGGGCTTTTAGTGGGTGCTGTTATTGTTGTAATTTATACTTGTTTAGGAGGATTTAAAGCAGTTTGCTGGACAGATTTATTTCAAGGTCTTTTGATGTTTTTTGCAATTATCGTAATACCTGTTGCAGCAGTAAAATCAATAGGAAGTTTAGACACTACTATGGATATTGTAAATCAAAGCCACGAAGGAATATTAAATATTATACCAAATGGAAACAATATTTCTTGGTTTGTTGTCATCACTGGTATTAGTTGGGGATTTGGTTATTTTGGACAACCTCATATTTTAGCAAGATTTATGGCAATCAGAAGTTCTAAAGAAGTCGCACCAGCACGTTTGATTGCTATGGTATGGGTTATTATTTCACTTTCTTTTGCTATACTGGTGGGTATTTTTGGTATTGCCTACTTAAATCCTCCATTAGCAGAGGGAGCTCACGAAACAGTATTTATGACAATGGCTATGCGTCTTTTCCACCCTGTTATAGCTGCAATACTTCTTTCTGCTATATTAGCCGCTACAATGAGTACAGCAGACTCTCAGCTTTTAGTAACTGCTTCTTCTATTTCAGAAGACATTTACAAAGCATTTATAAAACCTTCTGCAACAGATGCAGAACTTTTAAAATTAAGCAGAATGACAGTGGTAATTATTACTGCAATCGCTGTTGTAATTGGTTTAGACCCTAACAGCAGTATATTCAGTTTGGTTAGTTATGCTTGGGCTGGTTTTGGCTGTGCATTTGGCCCTACTGTACTACTTTCTCTTTATTGGAGGCGTATGACCAGAAAAGGAGCTATTGCTGGTGTAATTACTGGTGGTGTGGTTTCTATTGTTTGGGGATTGTTAGGTTCGTTAGGAGGCATATTTGAAATATATGCAATGGTACCTGGTGCATTGACTTCTATATTAGCTATTGTAGTATTTAGTTTATTAGATAATCCTCCACCAAAAGATATGACAGATGAATTTGACTCTTTAAAAAATTGTCATATATAATTTATAAAATTTGTTTTCAGACCTCGAAAAACTTTGTTTTTCGAGGTTCTATATTATAAATTTTTATTCTTTTTTTACTTTACCATTGCAAAAAAGTAGAAACAATTATAATATAATAATAATACGATTTCAAAAAGGGGATTATAAATGATTACAATTATTTCAGATAATATTATAGCAGAACAAAAACAACAGCTTTTTATTTCTATTGTTGAAAAAATGACACAACAAAGTAGAAAAGAAAAAGGTTGTATTTCTTACACAGTACATCAAAACACACAAAATCCTCTCCATTACTGCATTATTGAGCAATGGGAAGATGAAAATGCAATAGCATATCACAACAATACAGAGCATTTTAAAACACTTGTACCACAAATGAGAGATTGTAGAACAGAACAAAGACCAGTAAATCATTTTCGTATTATGAATATATAGGAAAGGTAATCATATGAAAAATTTATTAGTAGCACAATCAGGCGGCCCTACTGCGGCAATCAATGCCACACTTTGTGGTGTCATTGAAAAGGGTATTGTAAGCACAGCAATAGAAAAAGTATATGGTGCTCGTAACGGTGTACTTGGCATACTATCAGACAAACTGATAGAATTAAAACCTGCCCTTTTTAATCCAGAAGCATTACAGCTTCTCTGTCAAACACCTTCTTCTGCATTAGGTTCCTGTCGTATGAAATTGTCTGACTGGAAAGAAAGCAGTTTGGAATATGAAAAAATAGTATCTGTACTGAGAAAACATAATATAGGCTATTTTGTTTATATAGGAGGCAATGATTCTATGGATACTGTAGAAAAATTGGCTTCTTATTGCAAGGCAAAAAATATCAACGACATTAAAATTATCGGGGCACCTAAAACAATAGATAATGACTTATCTGAAACAGACCATTGTCCTGGCTTTGGCTCTGCCGCAAAATATATTGCTACCACATTTTCAGAAATTGCTTGTGACTGTCACGTTTATGCAAGACCTTCTGTTAGTATTGTGGAAGTAATGGGCAGAGATACAGGCTGGTTAACAGCAGCATCTGCTTTAGCTAGATGTAACGGTCACGCTTCACCCGATTTAATTTATCTTTCTGAAGTTCCTTTTGATATTGAGCAATTTTTAGAAGATTTACAGTGTAAACTTTCTGAAAGAATGGCTGTTGTAGTTGCCATTAGTGAAGGACTAAAAAATGAAGAAGGGTATTATATTGCAGATGCTATGCAAAATCAACAAACAGATGATTTTGGACATAAAATGCTCGCTGGCACAGGACGTTTTTTAGAAGAAATTGTTCGTCATGAAATTGGTTGTAAAGTTAGAAGCATAGAATTAAATGTTATGCAAAGATGTGCTTCTCATATTGCAAGTGCTTCTGATATTCACGAAGCTCGTCTTTTAGGTAATGCTGCGGCTGATAGAGTAATAAGTGGTTTTTCTAGTGAAATGGCTTGTATCAAAAGAACAAGTAATACACCTTATCAAATTGAAATTACATTTTCTCCTATTAGCAAAATTGCAAATCGTGTAAAATTTGTACCAAGAAATTGGATTACAGAACAAGGCAATGATGTCACACAAGAATTAATGGATTATATATTGCCTCTTGTACAGGGAGAACTTCCTGTCACATACCGCAATGGTGTTCCTGTCCACTTTAAACTATAAATATTATTAGGAGGGATTTACTATGTTATTCAAAAAAATAATTTGTTTTGCAACAGCTATGATGATGTTATCTACTACCGTATCTGCTTCTCATAATCTGCCTGCAGACCCCGAAACTGGTTGGATTACAATGTCAAAATCTAGTGTGGGAGAAACAAAAGTTTTAACATCAACTGCTCCAAACAATAATGGATATGGAAATTATGGAACAGTTGTGACATCTTATATGTATGTAAATGACGACAATACATTTTGTGTTGTAGATTTCAGCAACAATACCATAAATGTAGATACCTATAACAGTGATACATATGAATTGATAAAAAGCAAAAAAATTGCTATGGAGTTACCTCTTTTTGGCGGAGTGTATTGCGGAAGCAAATATAATTTTATTGTATTTGGACAAAACAATACTGCCGAAAATGACAATGAAATTACATTTAAAACAGTAAAATATAATAAAGATTGGGAAAAAATTGGAGCAGTAGACTACAGCAACAATAATACTACAAAGCCATTCAAATCAGGCTCTTTAAGAATGGTGGAATATAACAACTATTTGTATATACGTTCTTGTCACGAAATGTATCAATCACGTGATGGTTATCATCATCAAGCCAACATTACATATAGTGTAGATATTGATAAAATGGAAATTGCTGATGAATTTAGTAAAGTAATGAATGACGAATATGGATATGTTAGCCACTCTTTTGACCAATATGTTGCAATAGATGATGGTAAATTAGTAGCACTTGATTTAGGAGATGCGTATCCTCGCTCTGTTGTACTAATAAAATATAATGATGAATTAAGCAAAGGCAAATTTACAAAATCAAATGGTCTTTGTACTGTAGTAAATATGCTTAAAATTTCAGGGGATACAGGAAATAATTATACAGGTGTTTCAATAGGCGGTTTTGAAGTTTCTGAAAACAATTATATTGCAGCAGTTAGTAGTATTGACCAAAAAAGCAAATCTTCTACAAGAGATGTCATGTTATTGATAATTAACAAAAAAGATACTTCAAGAGTAAAACAAGTAAATATTACAAATTATGCAAATAGTGAGGAAAACTTATCTGCTAGCAAACCTTATATTACAAAACTTCCTAATGGAAATTATATGTTATTATGGGAAGTATTTTCTGAAGGTTCTCCTTGTAGTATGGAAGCGAAAATAGTAGATGAAAATGGTAATATATCATCAGAATTAACAGCAGGCACTACCTTTATGGTAATGCTTTCTTATGATTGTCAACCTATTTGTATCAATGACAAAGTAGTATGGTATATAAACGGTTTTTCTCCAAATGGTGAACCAGAAAGAACATTTTATAAATTAGATTTTCATACGAAAAATTAAATTTCAAAACAATAAAAAAATCCACTATTTACACACAAAATAGTGGATTTTTTATTATCTTACAATATACACTGTAATATTTTTGATACCCCAATTTAATGCTTCTGTTCTGCTTTCATAGCACAAATCTATTTTATTCCCTTTAATTGCTCCGCCTGTATCGGCAGCTACACCATAGCCATAACCTGGTATATATAATTTTGTGCCAAAAGGTATCACTTTAGGGTCTACCGCAATGGTTCCCCTTGATGCTTTTGTTCCTGTATAAGTAATCCCTGTACAACCTGGGTCACCAGGTGTATAGCCTGTCGCCACCACATTTAAAGAAGTACTATTATTTGTTACTGTAGAAGCAGTAACACTTGCTGGCTGTTTTTCTTTCTTTAATTCTACGACGGGAATTGGAATTTCTTTTTTCTTTGTTCCTCTTTCAATAATTTTATTTTTTGCTTCTTTCGTAACCAATTCTTCTACTACTTCAGAAGAAATCAGTTCCGCTCCAGAATAATTTTCTTTTGTAATAATGGATAACTCTCCATTTTCCCCTTCTTGCAATACATTCTCCTTGCCTTCTTCTAAATCAGGATTTTCTCTAATTTCTGTATCGTAGGCAATGGTTTCTTTTTTTGTTATCTTCTTTTCCGTGATGGAGGTCAAATCAATGACCATATTTTTTGTTAGCTCTGTGTTTTTGTTGATATCCCCTTGTAACACATAATCAGCAGAAACTACATCATCTAACGTTTTCATTAAATCGCCCACTGTTTCTTTGTCTGTATTTATCATACGAGGCACACCGTCCAAATTGATAATTACAGTTTTTGTGTAAGCGAAGGCCGTGTTGCTGCCAATAGCCAGCATAAATACTACAATAGCTATTACTCTAATCAGTCTTTTTGTCATTTTCTCCTCCTCGAATGTCCTATGGTGTTGCATTTGATAGGATAGGACACCCTATTCGTTTTATTTGACATTATTCCTTTTTGATAAATGCCTTGACAGTATTTACAACTATTTTCAGTTGTGCCTATCTTTACTGCATAAAATAAAGATATACCCAATTGTGATATATCCTTATCCTGTTACATTTATTATATTAACATATCTGTAATAAATATTCAACATTTTTTATGAAAAAAATAAATTTTTACCGTTTTTTAATGTTGCGTTCGCTATTTCAGTAGGGGAAAGTCCTTTTATTTCAGACAATTTTTTTACAACAAATTCCAAATTTCTGGAATCATTGCGTTTTCCTCTGTGAGGGACAGGCGATAAATAAGGGCAATCCGTTTCAATCAAAATATGTTCTAATGATATTTTTTTCGCTACCTCTGTCAATTTTTTAGCATTAGAATATGTCAAAACTCCTCCTATTCCTATCATAAATCCCATTTTTACATATTCCTCTGCCATCTCTACACTGCCCGAATAGCAATGAATAACGCCTTTTTCGACACCACTTTTTTTAATAATGTCGAAGCAATCTTGACTTGCTTCTCGTGAATGAATTATTACAGGAATGTGAAGCAATTTTGAAAGTGATAATTGTTTTTCAAACCAATATTTTTGTACTTCTTTGTCAAAAGTATCATAATGATAATCCAAACCAATTTCTCCTATTGCAACACATTTTTTATGTCCTGCCAGCTGACGGATTTCTTGTATTGTTTTTTCACTGATGTCATACAGTTCATTGGGGTGTACCCCTGCGGCAAAATAAATATAATCATACTGTTCAGACAGTTTTTTGCCTATATAAGAGCTTTTTAAATCTGAACCGCTATTGATTACCACATCAATGCCATATTGAGGCAGACACTCTAAAAGTGCCTGCCTATCCTTATTGAACTGTCTATCATCATAATGTGCATGAGATTCAAAATACATTAGCTTATGTCTGCTCCACTTGGAATATCATTTTTGTCCAATGTCAATAGTGAAAGTTTGTCTGCACCGTCATCTGCACACAACAACATACCATATGACATTTCGCCCATCATTTTTCTTGGTTTCAAATTGTAAGCAACAACTACTTTTTTGCCGACCATTTCTTCTGGGCTATACCATTTTGAAATACCAGAAAATATTGTTCTTACTTCATCACCTATTTTTACCTGATTTCTCAACAATTTATCAGATTTTTCCACTTTTTCACTTGCAATAATTTCTCCTACTTTTAGCTGCACTTTAAAAAAGTCATCAATGCTAATTTCAGAAGGCACTTCTGGTTGTTTTTTCTGCTCTTTTTTTTCTTCTTGTTTTTTCTCTTGATTTGCAATAGAAGTTGCTTGAGAAGCCTTAATTGCTTCTTCTAATTCAGCAAGTTCTTTTTTCATATCAATTCTTGGAAATATTACATTTCCTTTTTTTACAGAAAGTGTTTTTGGTAATTTGCCCCATTGTTTTGCACTTTCCCATGCAGTAAGTTCTCCAGCTTCTACACCAATTTGTTTCCATATTAATTCTGGTGTATTAGGCATAAATGGTTGCAGTAGTATAGAAATAATTCTAATACTTTCTGTTACATTGTAAAGAGCATTTGCCAATTCAGAATGTTTTGCTTCTTCTTTTATCAATATCCAAGGTTGTGTTTCATCAATATATTTATTTGTTCTGCGAATTAAATTCCAAAGTTCTATTAAAGCATCACTAAACATCATTTTGTCCATATCTGCTTCTACTTTTGGCACAATACTTTTTGCAGTTTCTATTAAATCCGCATCAAATTGTGTAGGAGATTGTGCTTCTGGCAATGTACCATTAAAATATTTTTCTATCATACCCACTGTTCTGGAAACAAGATTACCTAAATCATTCGCCAAATCGGAATTAATTCTTTGTATCAGTGCTTCATTGTTAAAATTACCATCTTGTCCAAAAGCAATTTCTCTCAACAAGAAATATCTTATTGCATCTACGCCATATTTATCTACCAATACATTAGGGTCTACTACATTCCCTACAGATTTTGACATTTTACCACCGTTAATAACAAGCCAACCATGTCCAAAAATTTGTTTAGGCAAAGGCAAATTCAATGCCATAAGCATAGCAGGCCATATAATAGAATGGAAACGTACAATTTCCTTTCCTACAACGTGTACATCTGCTGGCCAATATTTTTGGAATAGACTGTCGTCATCACTACCATAGCCCAATGCACTAATATAGTTAGAAAGTGCATCAACCCAAACATATACAATATGTCCAGGGTCAAATTCTACAGGTATGCCCCATTCAAATGAAGTTCTGCTAACTGCTAAATCTTCTAAGCCCGGTTTTAAGAAATTGTTAATCATTTCATTTTGTCTAGTATTAGGCTGTAAAAATTCTGTGTTTTCTTCCATATATTTTATAATTCTGTCTTGATATTTTGAAAGGCGGAAGAAATAACTTTCCTCTTTTACTTTTTCTACTTCTCTGCCACAGTCCGGACATTTTCCGTCAACAAGCTGATGTTCTGTAAAAAAGGACTCACAAGGAGTACAATACCAGCCTTCATATGTGCTTTTGTAAATATCCCCTTGGTCATAAAGCTGTTTAAATATTTTTTGTACTGTTTTAACGTGGTAATCATCTGTTGTTCTAATAAATTTATCATAAGAAATATTCAATGTTTTCCAGAGCTCTTTAATACCCACTACAACATTATCAATATATTCTTTTGGTGTTACGCCTTGTTTTTTTGCAATTCTTTCTAATTTTTGACCGTGTTCGTCTGTTCCTGTCAAAAACATAACATCATAACCACGTAGTCTTTTATATCTTGCCATAGTATCAGTTGCTACAGTACAATAAGAATGACCTATGTGTAATTTATCACTAGGGTAATAAATAGGCGTTGTAATATAAAATTTTTCCAAAAAAATCCCTCCCAAAATTCTACTTTTGCAAATTTTGCAAATTTCGCACGATATGGTAGTATTATATCCGTTTTGGGAAAAAAAAGCAAATTATAGCCTATTTTTTGCAAAAAAATTTTTATAAAAAGTTTTTGCAATTATCTATATAAGTACTAACTGAAAAAATGAAAATTGAAATGTATCGGTTCTTTGTAGTAAAATGGTTGCTACTTTTTTAAAAAAAGTAGCCAAAAATGTGGGGGTGTTCCGAAGCACCCCCACACCCCCGACGGGTTAAGGGGGTTGCACCCCCTTTAACAATTCCCCTGCTTGGGCTGTCGGTAAGGGGACTTTAAACGGTTATAATGTAATTTCTGTTTGTTATCAGAAAAACAAAGTTTTCTTAAAAAGTTTCGCTCAAGCCTTTTCAAAGGCTTGCGGGTGTATTGAGGGCAGAGCCCTCAAGGTCTTTTTGCTCCAAGCGTGTTTTTGAAGGGGAGTGTCCAACGGACACGGGGGAACTTTTCACAAGTGAAAAAAGTTCCCCCATTATTTTGAATTATATTTCAAATAAAAAAGAACAAAAAATACAATAATTAACGTATTTCTTGTTCTAAACTTTTAAATGCTTCTGTATCAAAAAAGTCATAAAGAGATATACCCAAACCATCACATAATAATTTGATAGTAACAATTCCCGGATTTTTACTAACATCATACATAATATTTTTGATAGTAGAAGGTGGTACAGCAGATAAATGTGCCAAATAATTAAGTGAAATATTTCTTTCATTACATAACTCTAAAATTCTATTTTTAACGACAGCTTTTGTATTCATTAAAATCCTCCTATATCAATATATTTTTGGGTTATAGACTTGAATAAAAAATAAAATTATAAAATTACGACTATATATAGACTATTTTTTGATAATCGTCTATACTATATAATAAAGAGGTTAATTGTCTTTTCCATCAATTAAATAGTCATATGTTACATGAAATAGTTCACAAATAGCTTTTAATTCTATATCTGTAACATATCTTTTATTTGTTTCAATTCTAGTAATGACATTTTTATCTACATCAATACCAGAAAGTTGTAATTTATCAGCTAAATCCCTTTGAGATAAATGATATTTTTGTCTGAGCATTTTTAGATGAGAACCAATTAAATTCTTTTCGCCTGTTTTACTACGTGGTTTTGGCATATGTAACCTCTTTTCTGTATCTCTTTTGTATCATTTTTTGCACTTTTGAAAATTTTATGATATTTTTTTAACCATATCGGTTGTAAAAGTGATACAAAATGAAATTTAATACTATTTTAAAGGAGGAGTTTTTATGTCAAAATCTAAAATAGACGAAAACAAAGTCATAAATCATTATTTTACTGCTGTTTACTTTAAAGCAAAAGAATATTTTGTTCATTTACCCGATTGCAAAAGATTGACATTTTACAACAATTTAATAAGAGCAGTAAAAAAAGAAGATGTCTTTTTTTTCAAGCAATCCGTTACAGATACGCTGAACGACCATATTACTTACATAGAAAAAGAAAAAAACTTCAAAAAATTGCTTACAGAAGACCAGCTAAAACAATTTGAAGAATTAAGACAAAGCATTGTAATGTGGTATGCTATGCAAAAAGAAGTTTTAAAATTGGGTATAGGAGAAAATGAAATTATTCAAATGGCAATACAGCAACAAGAAAATGAACAAGACTATGAACTAAATCAAAAAATAGAAGAAAACAAATATTATTATTATGGTTTGGAAGATTTTAATCAAGAAGATGAATATGATAACAAGCAAAAATCAACTCATTATGAAATGAATACCGAAAGAAAAGTATATTATTGCGATGACCCACCTACAGAATATACTACAGAAAAAAAAGAGGATAAAAAATAAAAATTTTTATGGGGAACTTTTCACATATAAAAAAGTTCCCCTTATTTCGCTCAACACACCAAATTTATAGGCAAATAAAAAAGAGCGATGTTTCGCCCTCATTTTTTTATATAAAATCCGTGCGTCTGTATTCGATATTGCCTTCCATGCGTTACCTCCCTTGTTCGCTCCGACTAAGCTACCTTGCGGCACACAAGAGTGCTTACTTAGTGCTGCTGCCTTCCGACCCTGACACGGTTCATAAGTTCCTGTTGCACAAGACTCAATCTTCATCACCAACGCAAAAGGGCAGTCCATACAAAACAAATACCTCCTGACAGACATTGTCCCCACTGTAGCGGATTGTGGGCTACAAGACACCGCTAACGCCCCGACTAGCACGGAAATTTTTGTGCTTTTCCGTATTGTTTAATAGTATACCCTACTTCTGTCTGTTTTGTCAATAGTATTATTTCCCATAAATAAAACACTTATGGGAGGCCTGAAAAAATCCCTATGCTTTTGGGCAAGGGACTATTCTTTCTTTTTTCTAAAATTTTTAAAAAATGCTTTCATCAATTCAGCACATTCTTGTTGCAAAACATTTTCTTCTATTTCCACCTGATGATTAAAACGTGGTTCTTGCAATATATTTAATATAGAGCCTGCACAGCCTGCTTTATTATTTCTCGTACCAAAAACTACTTTGGGTATTCTTGATTGTACAATCGCTCCTGCACACATAGGACAAGGCTCTACTGTAACATAAAGCGTACAATCCTCTAGTCGCCAATCTCCCACTATTTTGGCACTTTTATCAATTACATCTATTTCCGCATGGCAAAGGGGATTTTTTGCACTATTTCTCAAATTATACCCTCTCGCAATAATTTCTCCTTCTCTTACCATAACTGCACCAATAGGCACTTCTCCCAGTGCAAAAGCTTTTTTTGCTTCTTCCAGTGCCTCTGCCATATAATATTGTTGTTCTGTCATATTTTTCCTCTATTCACTAAAATATACCATTGTATCAGAGTTTTCTATATCACTCATACCGACATATTCTTCTATATCATCACCATCTAAATCCATAGCATATATTACTTGTCCATGTACAATATCATCATTTTTTATAGCAAGTCCTTTTTCTGTCAAAATATATCTCATAGCTGTTCCTGTTGTATCACAAACATATATTTCTTTTACGCCATCTCTGTTTAAATCTCCACTATAAATACTGCTTTCAATACTTTTAATACCCAAATGTGTACTCCATATTTTAATAAAACCTGCATCTGTTTTGTGATACAAATACAAATCAAATCCATCTGTTATAAAATATTCTAATGTGCCATCACCATCTAAATCCGTTATGTGCATATAACTTGCACCATGCTCTAAATAATATTGATTTGATATTGTCCAGCCTTCTTCTCCTTTTTTATAACATTCTAATGTTTTGTTATTCATTAAAAAAAGTTCTGTACCATCAAATCCTACACAGGTATAAGTACCATGTGACAAATCCATATTTTCTGCTGTAACACCAAAATTACGATTTAAAAACACTAATTTTTCAGAAGATGTATGTGTGTTTTCTCCCTCTCCAGTTCCTTCTGTAATAGGTCTGCTTAAAAGCACTGCCATACCTTCCTCTAAAAACGCCGCACTATCTACTACAAGCCCTCTCTGTAAATAAATACTACGATATCTTCCCAAATAATTGCGATAACGATATAATGAAAGTTTACCATCTTCACTAATATTTGCTGCTAAAGTATTATTTTGTGCATCTTTTCCTATATCACAAAATCCTTCTGAAGGAAATGTTGCTTTTCTGCCATGAAATGTAGCAAAAGGTGTATCTGTTTCATATTTTGAAAAATGGCCGTCTGCTAAAAATACATTTCTATCTGTCAAAGAATATACACTATTATTATAACCACCTACATAATAACTGCCTACCAATTTATCTCTCACAAAATAACAATACAAAAGTCCTGCTATTTCTTCATTGTAATAAAGTAAAGGAACTGTTGCTATTGTTGCTTCTTTTGCTGCATTTGAAGTCATATCCAATCCTAATGCAGAAGAAGCCTCAAATATTTCTTTGTTTTCTTTTTTATTTTCTGGCACAATGCCCTTAAAAAAAGTAATAGAGCTACTGTCACACCTCCAATAATTGTCATATAACAGCTCATCAATTTTTTCTTCATACTCTTTTGCTGTTTGTTCTGAAATAGAAAAAACTTCTGCTTCTTCATCTCCAGTATCATTACAAGCTGTCATTGTTATCAAAAGAAAACACATATATATACAAAGCCACTTTCGTATCATTGTTTTTGTCACGTCCCTTTTATTCAAATATCATTATTTTATATATTATATACTAATCATGCTGTAATTTCAAATAACAATTTACACAAATGACACAATACCTACTTTTATAAAACAAAAAAAAGAAGTAAATCCCTTTTCTATTCTGTATTGGAATTACTTCTTTATTATTTTTTTATATACTAATATCAATACTTCCTATTTCTGGCATAGACATAGACAAATCTCCTCCTATGTCCATAAAAGAGGCATCTTCTGAAGAACCTGTATCTATATCATTTGAAGAATTTAAAACGTCATTGATTTCTTTTGACATACGTTTTCTTTTTTTCGTTTGGAGTTCTGCTCCAATTTGTTCTGCTTCTTCTGCTTCATTTTTTTGTTTCATTTTCATTTGCAGTTCCATTTTATTTTCTGCTATCAAAGCCTTTTCTTTGCTTTGTGCTTTTTTAATTACTTTTTTCATTTTGGCTACTGCTTTTTTTATTTGTTCTTCTTCTCCGCCACTTGATTTTGTTTTTGCCATTTCTCCTTTTATTCTCGCAATAATGCTGCGTACTTCTGAAGTGCTTTTTGCCTGCATTAATTTGATTAAATCTTCTGTTGATTTATAATCTACACTAGGCTTTTTTTGTTTATTTTGTGATTGTGTTGGAAACGGCTTATTTTCTTTTTCTTTTTGTTGTTGTGACAAAAAAACATCTTTTCTTTCTGTCACATTTTCTTTGATATTTTCTTCTTCAGATTGTTCTGTACTTTGTATTGTTTGTTTTGTTTGTTCTTTAGAAATAACATTTTCTTTTGTATACTCTTGTTTACGATATATTGTATTTTGTTTTTGAATAGATGAAATTGCCATAATATCCCTCCCTTTTTGCTTTGCCCTTTATTAATATATCGGCAAAAAAAGAGGCTTTATTAATATCATTTTATATTAATACAAATTTTTTTGTAATAATTGTTCTATTTCATTATAACTATTTGCTCTATTGATTTTTTCTCTAAGCTCTGCTGCTCCTTTTATTCCCTTCATATACCAAGAAATATGCTTTCTCATTTCTCTTACTCCAATATATTCCCCTTTATATTCTATGAGCATACGAGCATGACGCAATGCTTTTTCGACTTTTTGTTCTGGTGTAATTTCTGGTAACATTTCTCCTGTGTTAATATAGTGGTTAATTCTTTGAAATATCCACGGATTTCCTTGTGCTGCCCTTCCTATCATAATGGCATCACATTTTGTATATTCCAACATATTTTTTGCATCTTGTGGTGTAAAAACATCTCCATTTCCAATCACTGGAATACTAACTGCTTCTTTTACTGCTTTTATAATATCCCAATCTGCTTTACCACTATAATATTGTTCTCTTGTTCTGCCATGTACCGCAACTGCTGCTGCACCATTTTGTTCTGCAATTTTTGCAATTTCTACTGCATTGATATGTTCTTCATCAAATCCTTTTCTAAATTTAATCGTAACAGGTTTTTTTTGAGCAGTTACCATTGCTTTTACAATTTCCCCTACTAATTTTGGATTTTTTGTCAAAGCACTTCCCTCTCCATTTTTAACGATTTTAGGGGCAGGACAACCCATATTTACATCTATAATATCAATATCATAATTTTCAATTTTTTTTGCCATAGCGGCCATAATTTCAGGCTGAGAACCAAAAAGCTGTACCGCTGCTGGTCTTTCTTCCTGTTCCACAGTAAGTAGTTTTTTTGTGTTTTCATTATTATACAATATTCCTTTCGCACTTACCATTTCAGAATATACCAATCCACAGCCCATTTCTTTGCAAAGTATGCGAAAAGGCAAATCTGTCACACCTGCCATAGGTGCTAAAAATATATTGTTTTCTAATTCCACATTGCCTATTTTCATTACAATTCCCTTCTTACTGCAATTTGTATTATTTATTTTTTTCATAAAGTATTTTTAATCCTTTTAATGTCAATGTAGGGTCTAACACATCAAATATTGTTTTATCTGGGTCAATGACTTTTGCTAATCCTCCTGTAGCAATCACTTTCATATGAGGTATATTTAACTCTCTCTTTAGTTCTCTTATAATGTGAACAGTTTGTCCAATATGTCCTAACACAATGCCTGCTTGTATGCTACCTACTGTATTTTTTACAATAACAGATTTTGGCTTTTTGATTTCTACTTTAGGAAGCTGTGCCGCTCTTTGATACAAAGCATCTGCACAAATAGAAATACCTGGTGCTATCAGTCCTGTAATAAATTCCCCTTTTTCATTGATAACATCAAATGTATCCGCAGTACCATAATCAATTACTATAGCTGCTCCTCCATAAATTTCTTTTGCTGCTACCAAATTTACAATTCTATCTGCTCCCACTTCTTTGGGATTATCTCTTTTTATTACAATACCTGTTTTCATACCAGCACCTACTATCATAGGTTCTATATTAAAATATTTTCGTATGCCGTGTGTTAAAGAATACATAATATCAGGTACAACAGAGGAAATAATCACTGCATCAATACAGCTCGCTTTTACATCAGAAGCATCAAAAAGAGAATGTATAAATATGCCCGTTTCATCTGCTGTTTTTTTCGTACCTGTTGCCATTCTCCAATATTTTACTATTTTATTGTCTTTATATACCCCTAAAACAATATTTGTATTCCCCACATCTATTACCAAAAGCATCAACTTATCCTCCTATTTTTTATGTTTGTTTTTTTCATACAATATTCGTAACCCTTTTAAAGATAATACTGGGTCTATTACATCAAATATTTCTCCCTTTTCATCAATTACTCTTGCAAGCCCTCCTGTAGCAATTACTTTTAAATTAGGCTGCTGTAATTCCTGTTTTAGCTTTTCTAATATATAAATTGTCTCCCCAATGTGCCCTATTACAATACCTGCTTGTATACTATTTACTGTATTTTTTGCTATAATGCTTTCTGGTTTTTTAATTTCAATTTTAGGTAATTGTGCTGCTCTTTGGTATAAGGCATCTGCACAAACTTGTACGCCTGGTGCTGTAATCGCTGTAATAAATTCTCCATTTTCACTGATGACATCAAACATTGTTGCTGTACTGTAATCTACCACAACAACAGGCCCTCCATATATTTCATACGCTGCTACTAAATTTACAATTCTATCTGCTCCCATTTCTTTGGGATTTTCCATTCTTAAATTGATACCTGTTTTCATACCTGCTCCTACTATCATAGGTTCTATGTGGAGCTGCTTTCGTATTGCATTTGTTAAAGAATACATAATATTAGGTACAACAGAAGAAATAATCACACTTTCAATGTCTTTTATGTCTACATTAGAATGTGAAAAAAGAGAACGAATTAAAGTTCCTGTTTCATCTGCTGTCCTGTTGTTTAATGTGGTAATTCTCCAATTTGCTGTAAGTTCTTCTCCATCATAAACACCTAAAACAATGTTGGTATTACCTACATCTATAGCTAAAATCATTTCTTTCTCTCCTTAAATATCAAAAAAGAGTACGGGAACAACCCCGTACCCTAAAACATATTTTTATGCTATTTTACTTCTATATACCGCTTTTTGAAGTGCTAACACCACAGAAGTACAAATTACTACTGCTGCTAACATCTCTACAACACCATATGTTGTAATAATTCCCCATATTACTGGGCCTGCTGCTGTACCTAATCTTTCTGTCATATCTTCTACATAAATAAAATATATCAATCCCATTGCACCTAATGTATTTGTCAAAGAACCTAGTGCAGAAGCAATAACAGATGAAATTGTATTATTTTTTACAACACACATTAATCCTTTATAGCTATATCCTGCTACAATGCCAATACATATTCTAGGTAACACAGATACGATAGGATTCATAAAACAAGGGTCTAATATACCTGATGGTTGTGTAATGGCTTTTATCATAGAAGAAATACCAAATGCTGCTCCTACAATTCCCCCTACAAGAGGCCCTTCTAACAATGCAATAATAATCGTAGGAATATGTACAATCGTAGCACTAACAGGCTGCAAAGGTATAATTCCTAATGGTGTGTATGACAATATCATTGTAATGGCAATCATCATACCTGTAACAGTTAATTTTCTTGTAGACATTCTTTTTTTTGAACTCATTTTCTGAGTCCTCCTTTCATTCTCATTCCTTTAGATATAAGATGATATTATTTTATATTGTGCCTTTTTATTTTGTAGAACTTTAGCGAAATTTTCATTCTACCCTGTTCTTTTTTTTAGCACAAAACTATTATAACAGCAAATTCTCTAATTACAACATTTTTTTTAGTAATTCTGTTATTTTTTTAACCTAAAATACAAATACTATATAATTTGTTATTTTTTGTAATATTATAGTTTAAAAATTTACTTTTTTCAGTAATTCTTGTTTTAATTGTTCTCCTTCTTTTGTACAAAACACTACATACCATATTTTTAGTGCTTTTAATAAATCTTTATTTTCAGACTGTATTCTTTTTATTTCTAATTCTGCTCCAATATCATCAAAATCAATACATTGTTCTGGTTTTATTGTTTCAAAATAAATATCTCCCTCTCTTTCAAATCCTACTAAAAAAGTACAGCATAATTTTTGTGCTGTCAAAACGCACATCACTTTTAATTCCTTTTGTATTCCTTCTGGCAATGCTCCAAATTTTGGCTCTATAAAATATTTTTGTTTTTCATAACTTGCTACTGCTAATATTTGTTTTTCCATACTTTTTCTCCTTTATATGTTATTTCTAATAGAAACTTCTCCCGAAAATACAACTACTTTTTCTCCTGTCTGTTTTTGTACTAAAAGCTCCCCTTGTTCTGTAATATCAATTCCTTTTGCAATAAAAGGTTGTTTTGATAATATCTGTAATTCCTTGCCTATATTAACACAATACTTTTTATATTCTTCACGAAATGGTAAAAAATTACACCTTTTTTCGTACTGTAAATATATTTTTTCAAATTCCTCTAATACTGCTTTTATAATACTTTTTCTGGAAATAGTTTGTCCTTTTTCTATTTTTAATGAAGTAGCTGTCTGTTGTAACTCCTCTGGAAATGCTTCTATATTGACATTAATGCCAATACCTGTTATTACAAAATGCACACACTCCATTTCTGCATCTAACTCTGTTAGTATACCACAAACTTTTTTACCTGAAATCAAAATATCATTAGGCCATTTAATTTCTGACTGCAAGCCTGTCTGCTGACGTATTGCACGACATACAGCAAGCCCTGCTAATAACGTTAAAATAGGTGCTTCTGAGGGCATAATATTGGGCTTTAAAAGTATACTAAACCATACACCTGTCCCCTTTGGAGATTGCCAGCTTTTTCCCCTTCTTCCTTTTGCTGCTGTTTGCATTTCTGCTACAGCAATCACTCCTTCTGGTTTTCCCTCTCTTGCTAATGCTCTAATACAATTATTTGTGCTGTCTGTTTGCTCATAAAAATAAATTTCATTTGCTATTTTTACCGTATTTAATGCTTCTTTTATTTCTATTGCATTATATAAGTCTTGTTCTGGTACAAAATAATAGCCCTTGTTAGAAACAGCTTCAATTTGATACCCTTGTTCCTTTAACTTTTTTATTCCCTTCCATATGGCAGTACGAGAAACTCCTAATTTTTCTCCTAATTCTTCTCCAGAAATATAATTGTTCGCTTTTTTTAATTCTTCTAATATTTTTTTATACATTTTCGCTATCTCCTTATCAAAAAACCCTCGAATACTCGAGGGTTTTCAGTCTGTCAATAAACTTTATTTTTACATTCGTAATTGTTTCTTTATTCACCAATCGTTGCCACCATAACTGCCTTAATTGTGTGCATTCTATTTTCTGCTTCATCAAATACTACAGATTGTTTTCCTTCCAACACTTCATGTGTTACTTCATATCCTCTTACTGCTGGCAAACAGTGCATAAATATTGTATTTTCATTTCCTGTAGCCGCCATAACTTCCTCATTTACTTGATAAGGCTGCAATAAATCAATTCTTTCTTTTGTTTTTGCCTCTTCTCCCATAGATACCCAAACATCTGTATAAATAACATCTGCATTTTTTACTGCTTGTTTCATATCTGATGTAATGGTGATGCTTCCGCCGCTTTCTTCTGCATATACTTTACAAAGTTCTACAAGCTGTTTTTCTGGATAAAGGCTTTCTGGAGATGCTACAACATAATGCAATCCCATTTTAGCACAACCAATCATTAAAGCATTAGACATATTGTTTCTACCATCACCAGCATATACAAAACGTATTCCTTCTAACTTTCCGAGTTTTTCTTTTATTGTCATAAAGTCTGCTAATACTTGTGTTGGGTGGTCTTCATCTGTTAAACCATTCCAAACAGGTACACCACTATATTTTGCCAATTTTTCAACTGTTTCTTGAGAAAATCCTCTAAATTCAATACCATCAAACATTCTTCCTAATACTCTAGCAGTATCTTCCACAGTTTCTTTATGTCCTAATTGTATATCGTCTTTTCCCAAATATTCAGGGTGTGCCCCCTCGTCAATAGCGCCTACTGTAAAAGAACAACGTGTTCTTGTAGAAGGTTTTTCAAATATTAATGCCACATTTTTATTTTTCATTCTTTTTTCGTAAATACCTTTTTTCTTTTTTTCTTTCAGCTCCATAGCTAAGTCAATAAAATATTCAATTTCCTCTGCTGTAAAATCTTTTAATGTTAAAAAACTTCTTCCCTTTAAATCTACTGACATAGTATAATTCCTCCTCATTTAATCAAAAAAGACAGTCAAAGTTATTTTGACTGTCTCAATCTGTCAAAAAACCTACTTTTGCTGTAAAAAGCAAGGGGTTTGGGGAGTGCAACTCCCCATTTTAATCCGCAAGGGGGGCTTTGCCCACCTGAGGAAAACAGCGAGTTTCAAGGCTTTTAAGCCGATGGAACAAGCTGTTTATTCTTCTGCTTTAGTAAGTCGAAAACTTGTTTTCGACTTAGCGTGTCGACTTTATCGACACGCTAAGTCAGTCAAAGTCGTTTTGACTGTCTATATTTATTACGCTCTTTTTCCTTTTTCTTTGGTACGTTTTATAAAGCGGTCTAACTCTACAATAGCACGTTTATGAATACCAGAACCAATTTTATCTATTTCATCATATGCTTTTACTTTAAATGTCAATGCTTTTCCATCAATTTCAATCAATTCTGATACAACACGTACTTTCATGCCCACTGGTGTAGCAGCAGAATGTTTAATTTCTACAGATGTTCCTACTGTGTCATATCCCTTTGGCAAAAATGGAAGCACTGCATTGAGTGAAACACCTTCCATCCACGCAATCATTTTTGGCGTTGCTAATACTGTTACTGTGCCGCTACCAAAATGAACTGCTGTATCTGCTTCTGTTACAACATATTCTTCTTCCATACTCATACCTACTGATAAATTAAATTCCACAAAAGTACCTCCTTATTCTTGTTCCTTCTTCTCTAAATGAATGGCTGTTGTATTTGTTTGTTGTTCTGTTTGATTTTCACTGTCATTATCCATTGCTGTAATACCTAGAACAGTATTTCTTTTTTCTTCATCAAATAACTCTCTAAATTCTTCTCCTGTTACTTTTTCTTTTTCTACCAAAAGTTTTGCAGAAGCATGAAGAATTTCCATGTTTTCTTTTAACATACGAATTGCTTCACTATATGCTGTATCCACAATACGGCGTACTTCTTTATCAATAGTGGTTGCTACATCTTCGCTGTAATTTCTAGCATGACCCCAGTCTCTGCCAATAAACACTTCATCACTGTCATCACCAAACTGTATTGGGCCTAATATATCACTCATACCATATTGTGTTACCATACTTCTTGCCATTGCTGTTGCTCTTTGAATGTCATTTGACGCACCTGTTGTAACATCTTTCAAAACAATAAATTCTGCTGCTCTACCGCCTAAAAGACTAACAATTTCTTGTTCCATATGCAGCTTTGTCATATACATTCTGTCTTCTCCTGGCAAAGGCATAGTATAACCGCCTGCCATACCAGTTGGTATAATGGAAATACTATGAACAGGGTCTAATTCGCTTAAAAGTTCAAACAATATTGCATGACCGCTTTCGTGGTATGCTGTAATGAATTTTTCTTTGTCTGAAATAATTCTGCTTTTCTTTTCTGTACCAATTCCCACTTTTACAAACGCTTTTTGTATTTCTTCCATATCAATGGCTTTTTTATTTGCTCTTGCAGCTAAAAGTGCAGCTTCATTTAAAAGATTTGCTAAATCTGCTCCTGTAAATCCTGATGTTGTTTGTGCTACTACTTTTAAATCCACCTCAGAAGAAAGAGGTTTTCCTTTTGCATGAACACGTAATATTGCCTCTCTGCCTTTTACGTCTGGTCTGCCTACATAAACCTGTCTGTCAAAACGTCCTGGACGCAATATTGCAGGGTCTAATATATCTGCTCTATTTGTTGCTGCTACTACAATAACACCTTCATTTACACCAAAACCGTCCATCTCAACAAGTAATTGATTTAATGTTTGTTCTCTTTCGTCATGTCCGCCGCCTAATCCAGCACCTCTACGTCGTCCAACAGCATCAATTTCATCAATAAAAACGATACAAGGTGAATTTTTCTTTGCTTGGTCAAATAAATCTCTTACACGAGAAGCACCTACACCAACAAACATTTCAACAAAGTCAGAACCAGATATACTAAAAAATGGTACGCCTGCCTCTCCTGCAACCGCCTTTGCTAACAATGTTTTACCTGTTCCTGGAGGGCCTACTAATAAAACACCTTTTGGTATTCTTGCTCCCAAAGCTTGAAATTTTTTAGGCTCTTTTAAAAATTGAACCAATTCTTCCAGTTCTGCCTTTTCTTCATCTAAACCTGCTACATTTGCAAAAGTTACTTTGTCCTTTTCGTCTATAGACATTTTTGCTTTACTTTTGCCAAAAGACATCATTTTTCCGCCACTGCCGCCCTGCATTTTTTGAAATATAACAGTAAATATAATTACCATAATAATCATCATAATCAAAGATGGCAATATTGCTGTTAATATACTTGTTTTGGGCATATCAGGCACAGAAATTTTTAAATTATTACTTTGTGCTGCTTTATTATCCAAACGTTCTTGAAGTACAGAAACACTTGGAATATTGACACGAATGGTTTCTCCATTTGTCAATCTTGCTGTAGCTGTGCCAAAATCATTTGCTTCGGAACTTCTTTGTACTTGAATTTCTTTTACTTGGTCTTGTTCTAACGCTGTAATCAAATTACTGTATGTATAATTCACAGTAGATGACCTGTCTGCTTTTTGTCCTGCTACCGCAATCAGCATTGCAATAACAACAAAAATAACAGCATACAATCCAAAAGATTTCCAATATTTTTTCAAATATCTCACTCCTTGTATTCTTTGCGTATCTGTTCTCTCCACATCTATCATATAAAAAAGTTTTGCTATTGTCAAAACTTTATACAAATACTTATTTATGAAGTAACAGAAATTGATTTACAAAACATATAGTCTGTCAATTTTTAATTTTATCACATATATCCATTAAACACAACATACTTACTGAAAAATATTGCAAAAATAGTTGCTCTAATATTATCAAAAATATGCTGTTTTTGATAGAAAAACAAAAATAAGGTGAAGATAAAACTATCTCCACCTTTAGATTGTCAAAAAAGTCAAGTATTATTCTATATTTTTTAAGCATTGAAAACTTTTTCGTTTATTACTCCTCCTCAAATGACAACACACCAATGTAATCTAAATTACGATATTTTTGTGCATAGTCTAAGCCACAGCCTATTACAAAAGCATCTGGAATGGAAAATCCAGTATAATCCACATTTACAGGAACAACACGACGGTCTGGTTTGTCTAGCAATGTACATATTTTTAAACTTTTTGGTTTTCTGTGAGAAAGATGCTCTACCAATTTGCTCAATGTTCTGCCGCTATCAATAATATCTTCTACAATAAGAACATTTTTCCCTTCAATAGGCTCATCTAAATCCATAAGTATTTTAATTTCCCCACTGCTTTCTGTTCCATTGCCATAGCTGGAAACGTCCATAAAATTCATTGTAACAGGTACTTTGATGTGTTTTGCTAAATCTACCATAAACACAACGCCACCCTTTAACACACAAATGAGCTCTATACTTTCTCCATCATAATCTTTAGAAATATCTTCTGCAATTTCTGAAATTCTCTTTTGTATCGCTGTTTTTGAAATCAATGTCTCAATATTCTCTTTCATGTTTTTCTCCTTCCCAAACAGAAATCCATATTTTATTTTTTGTTTTTTCATCAACTAAAAAATCACCTGAAACACGATAACCTGGTATCCATAAAATTTGTTTTCCCACAGCAAACAATAAAAGCGTTTCTCTTTGTTGTCTTGTAATTTTGCAATCAATAAAAAAGTCTTTTAATTTCTTTTGATGTCCATTACCTATGGCTATTAAATCTCCTTGTTGTCTTGTTCGACAGATGATATTTTCTTTTATTTTATCATAATCGAACACTTTCGTACATATCGTAAGCATTTTTTCTTCTTTTTTATACGCATTGAACGATAATTTTACAAATTTATTGATTTCTTTTATATAAATTGCTTTTTCAGGTATTAAATTATAGAAAAATTTGGTATTTTTGTTTTCATTTTCCCATGCTAAAATAAGTGTATGATACTCTACAAAAGCAACTCTTTTTAATGGCAATGACAGCTTTTTTCCTGTTTGTTTATATAAAAGCTGTTCTATTTGTTGTATATGAATGTAAGACAAATCTCTCAAAGAACTATCTATCAAACAGAATGCTTTTCTGATAATTCTTCTTCTCATAACACTACTTTGACACAACAACTCCTGTATACTTAATACAATTTTATTTTTTTCTTTTTTTAATATTACTTTTTGAAGCTGTTGCTCTGCTAGCTGCTCCAAAAAGGCTTCTTCTTCTGCCAATAAAGAAGCTGTTGTTGCAATATGCTCTATTGTTTTGTCATTGACTTCTTTTTCTAAAAAAGGTAACACAGATAATCTTATTTTATTTCTTGTATAATTTTGTTGTTCATTTGTACTATCTTGACAATAACAAATTCCTTTTTCTGACAAAAAATGTTCTATTTCTTTTCGACTTACAAATAAAAAAGGTCGTATAATATTTTCTCTGATAGGGGACATACCAGACATACCTGTTAAACCTGCTCCCCTACACAAATTTAAAAGCACTGTTTCAGCTTGGTCATTTTGATGATGTGCTACAGCAATTTTTGCTGTTTTGCCAGCCTTTTTATAAAATGTTTCGTAACGGCATATCCTTCCCATTTCTTCTGTTCCTATGCCTCTTTTTTTAGCTTCTTTTGCTATATCAAATTCTAATACATCACAGGGAATAGACCATTTTTCGCAAAGCTGTTTTACAAAAAGAGCGTCTCTGTCTGCTTCTTCTCCTCTTAAACCATGATGAATATGTACAGCTTCTATATTGATTTGATATTCTTTTTGAAGTGAACAAAGTACCATTAAAAGTGCCACAGAGTCTGCTCCTCCTGAAACACCTACTATAATACTGTCCCCTTTTTCAATCATATGATATTTTTCTATTGTTTTTTGTACTTTTTCTAAAAACATCATTTTATTTTCTCCTTTATATGATAAAAGCTAAAAAAAATATAACAAAAAAAGAGAGATTTGTATATATCAAACCTCTCCCATTATAATATCAATTTTTATTTATATTTGTTTATTACTTCTTCTTTTAACTGATAATATAATGGTTTATATTCCTCTACTATATTTGTTTCTATAGTATCTACTTCTCCATTTAGTGCTTGTGTATCCTCTAAAGAATAACGTCCTAAAACTGTACAAACTGTATCATAAAGTCCATCATCATATTTTCCAACAAAAAACAAATACTCTTTTCCTACTTCAGAAGCAGAATAACCATCTCGTCTTAATTCTGTTCCATCATCTTCTATATAATAGCGTTCCATTAACGGAATAACATCTCCTATATTCAAATCTCCTTTATACACATCTGTAACTTCCAAATTTATTTTTGTATAACCACCACCATATTCTCCAAAAGATGTGTTTTCTTTGCCTTCAAGTGCTTTTGCTTTTATAACATATCCTGCTATATTCTCAATATCCTCAATATTATGTATTGGTACATAATCAGAAATACTAATTCTCACTTTAGGAGTATCTTTCGTTTCTGTTTTGTTTGTATTACTTCTACTTACTGGATTTTTATAAGCAGTATAATTATCATAAAAACAATATGCTATTGTTTCATTGTTTTCATAGTTTGATTTTTCTGCAATTATTTTTTTAGCATTTGTATGGTCAGTATAATCTGGATTTACATAATCAACCACTTCTATCACACTGTCATTTTCATCTGTATATTCTACATGACTTGAAATAAGTGTTGAAGTATTATCATATTCTGTACCATCTTTTGCTACCATAACACTATGTAAAGTTCCTTTGTCATCTTTATACTGGTATTCATTTATAATTTCCATAGCATCTTCACTTTCTATACGATGAAAGTCAATACCTTGTTTTCTCCATTGTTCTTCTTGATATGTACTAGAACTAGCTATTACTTGAAAACAAAATACAGCAGATATTATGAAAGATAAAAATACAAACAGCTTCTTTTTTGACATAACATCACTTCCTTTTTTATATTTCTGTTTTAAAAATAAGCTTCCATATCTTCCAAAAATTTTTGCATTATTTCATTTGACACTTTTCCTTGATATTCTTTTTTAGAATTAGACTGATAGCAACATATTGTGATATTTCTTACTCTAACATCTTCTGTAGCAGAAAATTGTATTCTATCAAAATGTTGCTGTTCATTTGTATCATAATAAATATCAATGAAAAATTCCGTAATATCTTTTGTCGTACTAGGAATACCCATTATTTTCTCCAAAGAAATTCTTTTATGAAAAGTATCACTTTTTAATTTTGAAATCATACTTTCTATTTCTTTTTTGTCTTGCAATACCAAAGTTTCAACAGTGTCTTCTACCGCCATACTAGGTGTACTAAATATTTTTGATATTTTTATTTCTTGTATCAGCATATTCTCATTATGAATATAAAATTGTTTTTCATTAAAAAAAGACATTAAAAATATACTACACAATACTATACAACATATTATTGCTATTTTTTTGAAGCGTATCATATTCTTCACTACTCTCTTATCTGTATTACACTATCATTCCTTTATTTACAATACAAATTCTAAAATTTCCATATCTATTAGCAGATTTTGCTTGTATAATATATCCATCTTTCATAAAGTCCAACTCTTTTTGTTCTCCAAGCTCTACCAAACAACTTTGAAAGACTATATTATTATTTCTATCAAGTACCCTAACATAAATTTCATCATCATTATTTCCATCATTGATAATGCCAAAAAAAGCACTTCCTATATTATGAAAACGATTAATAGTATAAATCGTATTCCATTCTGCTGTACTCAAATCAATATCTTGTTTTACTGTATTATGATTTACTGTATGTGCTGCAAAAGTGAATATACAAATGCTAACAACTACAAATAAAAATAAACTTTTCTTTTTCATATTTATCATTCTTTCTTTGCTAAAATCATATATAATACTTTTATAGTTGATATTACCACAATATACTATCATTTTCAACATAAAAATACAGTTGTCAAATGTATTACTGACAACTGCATTATCATTTTATTGTATACAAAAAAACGTTAGCAAATATACCATTAACAAAATATGTGTATATATTACTAACGTCTACTAAAATATTATCTGTATTTTTTTAAATTTAATAAATTTCCCAAAATCTTCCTGCAATTACTGTCATATCATCTCTTTTATATTGTTCTGCTTTTTTCTGTGCTTGCTGTAATATATAATCTGCTACATCTTGTGGATTACTACTGTAAAATGTTTCAAAAAGAGAGCTAAGCCACACCACATCTTCTTGTTCTTCTCCTATTGCTTCCATAACACCGTCTGTCATAAGCAGTACAATATCATTATGTTTTAACAGTATATCATTTTTTTCCATAGAAACATTTTGCAATATTCCTACAGGAAGCGTTTCAGAACGTATTGCCATAACTTTTCCATCTCTAAGTATATATGCTGCTGCTGCTCCCATTTTCATAAATTCTGCCTTTGCAGTATACAAATTTACTGTGCAAATATCTAATGTAGCAAATTTCTCTTGTGCAGAACGCAGCAATAATACGGAATTAATCATATTGATAGCTAATTCTTTTTCAAAACCTGCTTCTATAAATTGCTCTAAAAGTTCTATAGCTGATTTGCTTTCTTCTCTTGCTGCAATGCCACTGCCCATACCGTCAGAAAGTGCAATAACAGAAATACCGCTTGCTGTTTCTAAAAAACTAGCACTATCCCCTGAAACACCGCCTTCTTCTTTAGGACAAGCTGCTGTTGCAACAGTGAAGCGATATTTATTTTCTTCTACCAAGCGTAATACACATTTTCCTCCTGTACCTGAATAACAAGCATATTTCCCTCCTGCCTTTTTCATAGGTTTATGAAGCACTTTACTTACAAGTGGTATTACTTTTTCACGACACATTTGATTACCATTACAAGACTTCATAGTAATAATTACTTCTGTGCCTTGTTTTATCCTATCTTCCATTACTGACACTTCTTCTACACTAATGCCTATTTTATCCAATTTTGCTTTTAATTCTTTTTCAATTCCCTCTAAAAAAATACCTCTAATATCTAATTGTCCAGAAAGGTTTTCTATAATACTGCCTACAGCAAATAATTGTTGACTTACCAATTCTCTACATTCTGCTAATTTACTTCTCCATATACTTTGTGTTTCAAAAACCTCATAACATCTATTTACAACATCTACAAATATATCTCCTCTCACACAATTTTTTCGAAATGTTTCAGGAAGTTGTTCTAATTCTACTCTGCCCCTTTTTTCACATATAGACAATGCCGAAAATGCTGTTTGATATGTTGCATATAGTTCTGTATCCCAACAGTATACGGCAAGTCCACAATTTCTACACGCTTTATCTGCAATCGTATCTATTAAAAGGGATACATCATTTTTTCCCATTGTTTTTTTATCTAATTCTGGCAAAAATGTTTTTCCTAAACTTCTAAAAGCTGCTGCAAATTGCGACAATCTTTCTTCTGTCAATTCTTTCATTTTTAAAAAATAGGTATCTTGTTGAAATTCCTTTTCATGAACACCATATGTATTGATAAAAGCAAATGCTCTTTTAGGCACAAACAAAAATAGTATGCTTCCCATCAAAAGCCCTTTTAAAAAAAGTATGTCTAATTCTGTTTGATTACAATAAAATAGTACCACTACCACAGCTATAAAAAAACTTACTACAGAAGCTGCTTTTCCTAATTCTTTCATAGCACCACAAAGCAATCCCCCTAAACTAAACGCACAAAATATTTCCATTTCTACTTTGCCACAAACAAGAAGCAAAAATCCAAACAGTACCCCCGACGCTGTACCAATTCCTGCACCACCTCTATAACCCCCTATCAATATCATACAAGAAGACAATATTGCCATAATAGGAATTTTAATAAAAGGAACTGTCATATTCGCAGAGCCTGCTACCGCTCCTCCTAAAAGTAATGCAAGGCTAATAATTTCTTCACTTGTCATAATATGCCTTCTTAGTCCTCTTTGTAAAAGCACTACGCCCTTTTCTACTACATACGTTAGTAAAAATACCGCTATACCTTCTACTGTAGCTATTCCTCCATAAAAATAAGAACCGCCTCTTATTGCTGCAAACAGAAGTCCTCCCAATATGGTTGCAGTACCTCCAAATGCTGCCTTTAAAAGTGTAGAAGGATATTTTATTTTATTACTAGCTCCCCAATGAAATCCCAAGCACAATATCATACACAATATGTATTTTTGTTTATTTTCAAAACTACTGCACAATATTCCTGCTGCTACTGCTGCTACTACTCTATAAAAACGCTTTCCTTGCATAATAAATGCAGAAATATATGCCATTCCCATAGGATTTAATATTTGAAACACAGTTGTATTTCCCCACAAAAAACCTATACTCAACAATATGCTTTCCTTCACAAATGCCCATTTTTTTGGTATCTGTAGTTTTATTTTATCTAAGGGCAATTTTGGAGGTAGCATTTTGCCAAATCCAGAACGTTCTGCAACTACTTCTGTTTTCTCCATAACGTGCCTCCCCATTTTTTTAATATTGCTATATGCCCATTATACAAAATTAGAACTGCTTTTTTTGTCAAAAGCACAAATAAATATTGACTTTTTTATGCTTTTTATTGACAAAGAATATGTTTTATTACGATATTACTGCCTTTTCCGTAATCATATAACTTACAATGCCTGCAATAGCACACAACACAATATCAACAAACCATATTAATGTGTAGCTTCCCATAACATCAAAACATACACCACCCAACCATGCTGAAAAAAATCCTCCTATTTGATGTACTAAAAATGCAAAACTAAATAATATAGACATTCCTCTTACACCAAAAATTTTTCCGCATATTCCTGAAACAGGAGAAACGGTAGCTGCACCAGTAAACCCTAACAAAAAAATATATAACGCTATTATGATACTAGTTTTTGGTAATACAAAAAATAATATTGTCATAACTGTTCTTGAAGAATATAACGTCCCAAGTATATTTTTCATTTTTAATTTTGAACCTAATATTCCAGTGATAAATGCACCTACCATTGTAGCAACTCCATATATTGAAAACATATTTGATGTATCTGTATTTGTAAAACCATAACTTATAATTTGAGTTGGTAAGTGGTTTGTAATTAATGCCATATGAAATCCACAAGTGAAAAATCCTATTACAATAAATATATAATCTCTATTTTTAAAACTAATTTGAAATAATTCCGACGTTTTTATATTTTGTTTACCAATAGTTTGATTGCTTTTTTTATTTTCCTTCGCACAAAATATAATACAAGCTGGCAACATAATCAATGCAAAAACAGAAAGTGTTTTTGTACAAAATGCCAGTCCCCCTGCTACTATAGCAGCGTTGATAATAGGTGTTAACATCGTATTTCCTATACCACTTGAAGCATTTACGATACCATTTACAATACTTTTGTATTGTTGTGGTATTTGTGGTGTAAGTGTTCCCATAATAATACCAAAAGCTAATGCACCTATTCCACTCGGAAGTAATATACCAAGTACAATAAAAAGAGAACTCATTGATTTACAGTAAGGCATTAACATTAAACTAAATGCTGTAGAAAAAATGCCACATAACAAAGCAAAACGATTTCCTTTTTTGTCTGCAATAACACCAAATATAGGCTGTGTAATACCAAATGAAAGCTGATTTACTGCTAGTATAAAACTAATAGAAACAAACGAAACACCAGAATTTTCTATAATGGATTGTACCATAATACCAAAATTGTTTCTTATTCCGCTATTTATCATATAAATATAGCAAGCACAAATTGTTATAAAAAGACAATAAAAATAAAATTTACCCTTTGATTTTTCCATATGTAATATCTCCCTTTAAATGCCATAATTTTATTATATATTTTTAGTGTATATACACATAAATGATTATTAAAAATAGGCTTTTCAGCCTGTTTCATTTTTTGTTTTTTGTAAATCTTGAATTTTGTACAGAACTTCCATAAAAATATGAACTTTTTCCTCTCCTATCATATCCAATATTTCTTTTTGACATTTGTCCCAATATTGTGCCGTTTTTTGAATTTGTTCTTTTCCCTTTTGTGTAAGGGCGTATTGATGATTTCTTTTATTTTTTTCAGCACGGTCATACACCCAGCCATTAGAAATGAGTGTTTTTAAATTTCTAGTAACTGTACTTCTTTCTAAATTTACATATTCTGCAAGT
The DNA here is from genome assembly GCA_910586765.1 of uncultured Clostridia bacterium. Classification (GTDB taxonomy): domain Bacteria; phylum Bacillota; class Clostridia; order Lachnospirales; family Anaerotignaceae; genus Coprocola. The sequence continues at coordinate 93,642 of CAJUJJ010000003.1, read as the reverse complement.
TCAACAACATTTGCTTGTCCAAGTCTGTTTAAACGGATTAATAGAGAATATTGTTTTGTTGTAATACCTGCCTCAGAAAGTACATCATCATAAAAATCCATTAAAGCATTTCCTGCTCTATTTAATGTAATACAATAACATTGTGATTTATTAATTATTTTATATTTCATACAATATCACCCTTTTATGTGTATATACACATTATATTATTTGAATATTTTTTTGTCAAGTGTTATTTTTAAATATTATAAAAAAAGGAGAATAAAATATATTCCCCTTAAAATATTTCTTATTTATGCCTGTTGAATAGCCTCTATTAGTTTTTGAACATTTTCTTCTTTTGTTGCCCAACTTGTTACAATTCTAATTGATGTATGATTGTCGTCTATTTTTTCCCACTCTGTAAACAAAAATTCTTTTTCTAATTTCTGCAAAACAGCGTCAGGTAATATTACAAAAAGCTGATTACTGCAAGGTGTGAACTGAAAAGAATATCCTTTTTGTTCTATAGCATTTTTAATTTTTTCAGCCATAGCATTTGCATGTTCTCCTGTTTTTTGATATAAATCTCCCTCAAAAAGTGCTTCAAATTGTATTCCTAAAAGCCAGCCTTTTGCTAACATAGCACCTTTTTGTTTTATAGAAAAACGAATATCTTCGTTAAATTCTCTTTTAAATATCACAAGTGCTTCTCCAAACAATGCACCACATTTTGTGCCACCTAAATATAATAAATCTACTAATTTTGAATACTCTGCTATAGCTATATCATTATATTTTGAAGCCAAAGCAGATGCCATTCTTGCACCATCTAAATAAAATATTAAATGATGTTGTTTACAAAAGTCACTTAATTCTTTCAATTCTTTTTTTGTATACAATGTGCCTACTTCTGTAGGATTAGAAACATATACCATTTTAGGCTGTACCATATGCTCATCTGTATGAATATCTAATGCTTTTTGTACTGCTTGTACATCTAATTTTCCCTCTTTTGATGGCATTGCAATTACTTTATGTCCTGTTGCTTCAATCGCTCCTGTTTCATGCACATTGATATGACCACTATCTGCTGCAATCACTGCTTGATATGGTTTTAAACAATGAGAAATCATAACCAAATTTGTTTGTGTTCCTCCTACTAAAAAATGTACATCACAATCGTAACAATTTAACTGTTTTTGAATACATTCTGCTGCTCTTTTGCAATGTTCATCTTCTCCGTATCCTACGTTTTGAATAGTATTTTCTTTTTGTATTCTTTCTAAAATAATGCTATGTGCACCCTCACTATAATCATTTTTAAATGAAATCATATTATATCCTCCTTTTATTTTTGCTCTATTTGTATGATACTAACTTTTTGTAATGTTGTCAATCTCTTTTTCTGAATACTTTTTATGACAAAAAAATAAAACTGACATCACTACATTGTAACGTCAGTTTCTACTACTTATTTTATTATGCAATACTATAAATATAAATGACAGTTATCAATATAAATCGTATTCCTCCTCGTCATAATGAAAATGTCCTTTTGAGCAATAATATTGTGTCATTTTAGGTCTGCTGCTTTTCTTTTTTAACATACTACTTTTTCTTTTTTCTGCCTCTGCTTCCCTTTCCATTTTTCTTTTTCTATCATAGCGTTCTGCTTCTGATGCTTTTTTAGACACTTTTCCTTCCCTCCGTTATATTTTTAAAACTACATCACAATATACTCATTTATATTATGTAAAAATAGCACTTTTGTCAACCATTTTAGTCACGCAACAATCATTTTTTACTACCTTAATCATTTTTACACAAATAAGAACAGCAGACAAAAATATCTGCTGTTCCAATAGAGTTTTTAATTTGTTACTTTTATTGCTTTGTCTTCTTTTGTATATTATTACACTTTCTCTTTTGTATTTAAAGAAGGAATTCTCACACTCCCTCTTGTTAGTTTTATTTTAAACATTCTTTTTTGCTCTGTCAAGCAAACAATACAAAATTACTTATTTTCTATAAAATGCCTAAAAATCAGCATTGTTGTTTATGATTTTTTTATAATTTCCATGTTTTTTCCATTTTTTTATTAAAATCATACAACTATTAAAAAATTAAAAGCAGTGTATCGTACAAATTGTATGATACACTACTATTATACAAAATTTATTATAATTATAATAAAAATAAAACATTATAATAGATTTAAAAAAGTTTTATTTTCATATAATTATTCCTTTACTACATCATTACTAGATTTTAATATTGTATATTTTGTAAAAATATATTTTCCTCTTACTAAATTCATGTTCTTTGAAATATCTTCTTTCATTGCTAAACGATAGCTTAATTCGAAAATTAATTCAGACTGCATTTGTGCATCATTTTTAACTGTCCCTAATAGCTTCCCTTGTTCCATTGCTTCTATTGCTGGTGCAATACCATCAATTCCTACAATCGCTGGTAATTCTTTATCTGTATTTTCATAGGCATCAATTGCTCCTAATGCCATATCATCATTATTACACAATATTAATTCAATTTCATCACCATATATTTGCAGCCATTGATTCATTTTTGTTTCCGCTTGACTTCTTAACCAATTTGCAGTATCTCCTGCAAGTTTATCCATTTGTATGCCAGCATCTGTAATTGTTTTTACAGCATATTCTGTTCTTAAAAGAGCATCTTGATGTCCTTGCTCTCCCTCTAAAACAACATACTGCAATTTTCCATCACCATTTTTATCCATATTACTATTTTTTTGATATTGTTCTACTACAATTTGCCCTTCTAACTTTCCGCTTTCACTTGCATCTGCACCTACATAATATACTTTATTCCATCTCTCTAAATCTTCCTTTACAGGTTCTCTATTAAAAAATACAACAGGAATATCCGCCGCTTTTGCCTTATCAATTACAGTTGCTGCAACTGTCCTATCTACCAAATTTACACAAAGCACATCGCAACCTTGTTCAATCAATTTATCAATATGGTCATTTTGTACTGTTTGACTTCCTTTTGCGTCCATTGTATTCATTGTAATTTTAATATTATTTTTTTGTCCTCCCTCTTTTACAGCTTCTTCCATATTAGAAACAATCATAGCAATAAATGTGTCATCTCTCCTATAAACTGTAAAACCAATTTTAATTTCTGATATAGTATTATCTATTTTCTGTTGTTCTGTTGTTTTTTCGCTACAACTTACTTGAAATAACAAAAATAATAAACAAAAAAATATACTATACCTCTTAAAAAAATACTTTCGTTTCATGTCATTTCTCCTTTAACGTACAAAAGGAAACAACAATCTTTGATTTTCTTTTGTATACATATTCTGTTTGTTTACAAAAGCATAATCAATTATTCCCTTTTCTCTTTGTTTTGTTTTACCCAATATTTCCATAGCACTATATATGCTTAAATATCCCAAATTAAAATCATTTTGTATCATAGATGCTGTTATATTTTCTTTTTCAATATAAGAAGGTGTTTTTGTTGTCATGCCAAAACCATACACCATAATATGATTTTTTTGCAAATGCTGTACTGCTTCCGCTGCAATATCTAATACAGTTGGCTCTAATGTGATAATAATATCTGGTTCTGTTTGCTGTATTATTTTTTCTAAATTTTGTATGGTATTGTCTGAAAACACAAAAGGTTGCTTTAATATACTTTTGGCTCTATTTTCTAACATAGACAATAAAGCAGTTTCTCTTTTATAAACAGCATCACATTGTAAACTGCTCTCTAATATCAATATTTTTTTATTAAAAACCCCTTTTACAAATATCCTTCTTCCTAGCTCTTTTCCCATTTCTTCATCTTGTCCCAATACTGTGGCTGAAACAGCATTACTTTGCAATGAATTTGCCATACAAATGATAGGAATTTTTTCTGATGCTATTTCTATTGTTTTTTTCAGTTCTTCATCTTCTACTGGCATAATTACAATAGCTTCTGCACCACTACTAATTTCTCTTTGTAACAGTTTTTGCTGTTCTTGAGCATTATTACGCTCTGTCAGTGTTACAATGCTCATTTCTACGTCCATATCAGTTGCTGCCTGTTCTATTCCTTGTTGTAAATTTACAATGGCTTCGCTGCTACTTTCTCTTGTTATTACAGAAATTTTTGTGTAAACAGATTGTATGTCTTTTTGTGTTACATCAAATGAAATAAAATAAATCATACCAAAAAAAATGATACCAATAGAAAAAATAAAAAATATATTTTTTAATTTCAATTCTTTTCTCCTCCCCATTGTTCTGCATTTTCATAAGGTACTAAAGGCAAATGTATTCTCACTGTTGTTCCAACATCTGCTTCACTTAATATTGTTAAACCATAATTTTCACCAAAATAAAGCTGTATTCTTTCGTGTACATTTTTTAATCCTATACCACTTCCCTTTCCTCTATGTTTGCTATCTCTTTTTAAAAGTCCGTCAATTTCTTCTTCTGGAATACCCATGCCATTGTCTGTTACATCAATATAAAGTGAATTTTCTTTTGCATAAGCATTCACTTCTATTTCTCCATCTCCGTCCATAAATTCCATACCATGATATACCGCATTTTCTAAAAGAGGCTGTACAATCAATTTGATTGTTGCCATAGAAAGAATTTCTTTTTCTGCATTGATATGAAATGTAAATTTATCTCTAAAACGCATATGCTGTATTGTAATATAGCTCCCTGCGTGATTTAATTCATCTTTTAATGTAATGATATTTTTTCCTTTGCTTAATCCTACTCTAAAAAATCCTGCAAGAGATGTTACCATAACAATCGCTTCTTGATACCTTTCATTTTCTACCATCCATACAATAGAATCCAATGTATTATATAAAAAATGTGGATTGATTTGACTTTGTAATGCGTCAAATTCGCTTTTTCTTTTAGACTCTTGTTCTGTCACAATATCCTGCATTAATTTTCTCATTTGTTCTGCCATAGATTTTATGGTTTCTCCCAAATGTCGTATTTCATAAGAACCACCTATTGCAATATGTGTATCTAAATGTCCCTGCTCTAATTCTTTTACAGATTTTTCTAGTTCCATAATAGGGTCTGCAATTTTAGAAGATACAAAAGTATTTGCTACAAGCAAAAGCAATATTGTAAATATAAATAAAAATAATACAAACATTCTAATTTGAAAATTATTTTGAAAATTTTCTTCCATAAAAGAAACTCCTACAATTTTCCATCCTGTATATCCTACAGTCTTTATAGTTACCAATCTTTTTTGCCCCTGAAATCTTTCTACGTGACTACCATCTTCATATTTTGTTGCTTTCAAATTATTTTCTTGTTCTAAATTAGAATAAATTAACTGTTGTCTTGGGTGATATATAATTTCTCCTTTATTGCTCATTAAATAAATATATCCAGATTTCCCCAAATCTATATTTTTAAATATCTGTTCAATACCACTAAAATTCATATCTACCAATAATATGCCTGCTTCTGTTTTTCCTTTTGTAATTAATTCTACAGAACGGCTCAAAGAAACTACCCATTTATATTTATAATCAATATCTTCAAATAAATTTTGTACATGAGGCGTAGAAAAGTGTATATTTTCCATTTTAAATTGTGCTTCATAAAACCAACTTTCTTTTTTGGGTGTAGCTGTTTTTTTTAATCTTGCCAAAGGTGTCGCATCAATAAGCTTTCCTTGTTTATCAAAAACAGCAATACTGACAATACTTTCTCTGTTAGACTCATAAAGTAAATTCATATCACTGTTAAAACTTTGCTCTGCCATATCACAGTTTTGTAATACACGGTATCTCATAGTATCTGATACTTTCATTAAATTTCTTAGATAACCATCTAGGCTCATATTTACTTGATTTACAATTCTTTTGTTGTTTTCTTCCAATGCTGCCTCATTTGCAGCAGAAAATCGAATATACAAAGAAGTACCAATAAAAATACTGCCACAAACAGCTACAATAGTAAAACAAATAGAAATGACAAAACGAATATCTCTTTTTGTAAAATACTGTATTATATTTTGTATATCTTTTTTCATATCCTTCTCTATACCCCCTACACATTTTTATGTTATCGGTTATTTCTATATTTAGAAGGAGATATTCCAAAATGTTTTTTAAAAACATAGCTAAAATAATTTGGTTCTGTATATCCTACTTTTGCAGAAATAATATACGTTTTATCATCTGTTGTATTTAATAATTTAATTGCTTCTTCCATACGAATGTCTGTTAAATAGCTTATAAAACTAGAGCCTGTTTCTCTTTTAAATATTGTAGAAAAATAAGCTGGACTTACATGAAGATGACTGCAAAGCATTTCAACAGAAACGTCACTATTTCCATAATTTTTTTGTACAAATTCTTTTGCTTTTTCTGCCAAAATTTTAGTAGAGTCCAATCTTTCCCTTTTTATTTTTAAATTAATTTTAACAGAAACTTCTGTCAGCCATTTTTTGAGTTCTTCCAAAGACTCATAATCTTGCATAGCAAAATATCCTTTAAAATCTGTGCCAAATACTTCATCTAAATCTAATTGATAAGATTTTACAATTTTAAATAATTCAGAAAGCAGTTCTGTCATATAAATTTGATATTGACTAATACTGGTGTTTACTTCTTTAAAATAATCTATCATATGATTTACTGTTTTTTCTATATTATCTGGCGTATCCAATTTAATCGCATTGATTAACGCTTTTTGTTCTGACTCATCTAATTGCAAACCTTTTGCATTTGGTTCTACATCGTCAATGAAAATGGCTCTATCATCTAACAATACTCTATAATCTAATGCACTCAATGCTCCTTCAAAAGAATATCTCAAATGTGACAATTTATAACAAACAGAACCTATTCCTGCTGTTACGGAAAGTTCCAGCACATCTCTTGCCATATCACAAATACGATTAATTGCACTTACATAGCCCAATACTTCCTCTTTTCTTTGAAACAATGACAATATTACTAAACCATCGTTATACAAAAAATTAATTGTTTTATACAAACGTGCTAAATTTTCAGTTACAATTTGCTGTAAAGACAATGGTACTAACTCCGCTTGTCCCGAAAGAGAACCATTCCCGCCATTTTCTTTAGTATCTCCTTTTATTACAGTAACTGCCCAGCAATTTGCTTTTAAATTAATATCATATTGCTTCATTAACGTTTGTAATTTCTTTTCTGAAAAATTTCCCTCTACTAAACTAGAAAAAAATTGTTGTCGTAACAAAGGCAGACTTTGTATATAATTTTGTCTTAATATTTCTACATCTCGCCTTTCTTTCATTTCGTGGTCTAACTGTTTTTTTAGTTTTTGAAGCAATGTTGTCACTTCTTTAGAGTCTACTGGTTTTAAAATATATTCTGAAGCATTGATTTTAATTGCCTGTTTAGCATATTCAAAATCGTCAAATCCAGAAAAAAGTACCAATTTCGTTAAAGGCATTTCTACTGCTAATATTTCTCCCAATTCTAAGCCACTCATAAAAGGCATTTTAATATCTGTCATAACTACATCAGGGTGAATTTTTTCAGCTAATTCTAACGCCTCTCTGCCATTAGAAGCATCTCCTGCTAATACAAAACCATTTGCTGCCCAATCTATTTTTTGAATAATACCTTGTCTGATTTCTCTTTCATCATCTGCTAATAATACTTTGTAATATGCCATAAAAAACACCTCCAAAACATATAATTTTATTTTAACATTTTTTTATTATAAAGTCATTTTTATTTTATAAAGCAATTTATAAAACAAACTTTATAAATATTTTTAAATTGTAATGATACTGTTTATTAGCATACTTTTCATTTTTTTATCATATAGTACAATATCATAATAGCCATAAAAGTAAAGGAGGCTTTTGGTATGTCTTGGGATTTAGAAAAAAAGAAAATCACACTTGACCAACAAGCAGGAAAAGAATCTTCTCAGATATTATTAGAAGGCGATGTTATTGTACCAGACAACAAACCAGACATTGAACAAATATTGCGTTGCAGTGGTATTGTACAATTACAGGAAGCAAAAGGAAATGAGGACAGAGTTAATTTTTCAGGAGAATTGTTACTTTCTATATTATATCAAGGTAAAAAAAGTATTAAACCAATTAATGGTATGGAAGCATCACTTCCTATTGAAGACATTATACATATTGATGGTATAGACCAAAATGCAGATATTACACTTTCTGCTGTTTTAAATCATTTAGACTGCAAATTATTAAATGACAGAAAAATCAATATTAAAGCAGTCATTACTGTTACAGCAGAGGCAACAACTTCTTATGTAGGAGAAATTATAGAAGATATTAACGATATGCCTGCATTGCAAACAAAAAAAGGTACTATGAATATCAACAGCACTGTTGAAAATAAAAAAGATAGATTTATAGTAAAAGAAGAACTTGCAATACCAAATAATAAACCAAATATAGGAGAAATTCTTCAAACAACTGTTTCTATAGCAGATAAAGATATTCGTGCTATGGACGGTAGAGTATTAGTAAGGGGAAATTTAAAACTATGTACACTTTATGTAGGAGATACAGATGACAGCATATTAGAAGTAGTAGAACACGAAATTCCTTTTAACGGATATATTGATGGTAATGATATTACAAATAAAATGCTTGTGCAGGCTGATTTACAAATTGAAAACAAAGAAATACAGCCTATGGCAGATGAAGATGGAGAAGACCGCATATTAAACACAGAAATTACAATAGGTACTGCATTAAAAGTAACAGATAGCCAAGAAATGGAATTGATTGAAGATGCTTATTATCCTGGAAAACCACTTTCCATACAAAGAGAAACCATACGTTATCCAAATATTATAGGTACAAGTAAAAGTCAATTTACTGTAAAAGAAACAGTAGTGCTAGAGGATAATGCAACGCCTATTATGCAAATTGAAACTGTTTGGGCAAATGTTTCTATAGATGATGTCATCACCTCTCAGGATAAAGTAGAAATACAAGGTGTTGTAACATTTGAAGTGCTTTATATAGGCGAAAATGATGCCTCACCTATTGCCCTTGTAACACAAAGCGTTCCTTTCTCACAGGAATTAGAGGTAAAAGAAAGTAAAGAAAATTCTAATGTTCACATTACATCTGCTATAGAAAATGTAACATCAAATATGCTTTCTAGTAACGAAATTGAAGTAAGGGCTACATTAAGCATTGATACCATTGTGACAGAAGAAAAAGAAGGAGAAATTATTACAGAAATAGAATTTGACGAAACATCTGATGCTGCTAATCGTTCTTTTGCTAGTGCTGTTATTTATGTAGTGCAAAGAGATGATAGCCTTTGGAGCATTGCAAAACAATATAATACTACAATAGACGATATTTTATTATTAAATGACATTGAAAATCCAGAAATTATTTATCCTGGACAAAAGCTTTTAATATTAAAAAAAGTTGCTGCTTAAATTTAAAATAAAAGCCTTGAGAAAAATTCTCAAGGTTTTCATTTTTGTTTTTTTATTTCATTTTCAAGCCAATCTCCTGCTGTTTCAAATGCAAATAAGCATTGTGAATGGTTATATCCAAGTAAAAAGCTAACAGCACAATCTGTAATATAAAATTCTACTAATGGGCTCTCATCATAAAAATCAACAAATATTTCTCCATTATACAATTTTATATACTCCCTAGTTGTACCATCATTAAAAAATACTACAATTTCTTTATGATAAATAAAGTCTTTTATCCATCTCCAAGAATCTGGTATATTTGTTCCTGACATATTGCTATAATCTAACATATCAAAAAAAGAAAAATTTGTTTTTGCATCTTTTCTTACATATTTTGCCCTTACAGTTTTTTTAATAAACTCTCTTTGTTCAGAATTTAATATGCTATATTTTTGTTTTAATTTTTCACAATATTCAATTAAGTCTTCGTCCATATAAATTTACCATACTATTTAAACTGCTACATCTACGTGCTGCACTGTACCAGAGCCACCACTTTCTTTTAAATAAAGGCCTGTTCTTCTTACTTGTCCGTTTACTTGTCCTGTTTCATTAGATTTTAATGTAAAATCAGTAGAAACATTGCCCAAATAAATCGCTCCTACATCTGCATCTGCTAAACCTACTAATTTTGTATTGCCAGAGGAATCTTGTGTCCAAATTTTTAATTTATCAAAAATAGGGTCATTTTCATCAATCCAACCATTGCCATCAGCATCATATTCTGCTAATTCAGCAAAGCCATTTCCTGTTTTTGCTCCAAAAAGTTCATTGCCATCGTCAATAATACCATTACCATTTTTGTCATATGCCAAATAGCCGCTTCCTTTTTGTAAACGAGAAATACTTTCTTTATTGCCATCACCATCAATGTCAAATAAAAATTTTTGGTCTGTTAATTCTGCACTATTTCCTTCTAAATTGATTACAAGAGGGTCTGTACAAATGACATCTTCTTGCCACTCTGCTTCTATCTGTTCACAAAATCCTCTTGACATTTCTAAATCAATATTAAAATTAATTTCTCTGCCATCTTCTGTTTTTGCAATGCCTACAGTTGAAAATGTAGTGTGTTCTACTTCTGCGAAAAATGTAGATGTTTTTATATTCTTTACCCATTTTCCTGGAGCAGGTCTATTTCCTAAATTTACAATTTCGGTTCTATTGCCATTATCAAATAAGTCATATAAACTCATAGGAGTTTTTTTCACAATTCCTTTTGTCATTTTAGATAATGCTTCCAACATCTTTTCCATCAGTTTTACTTTTAGTGAAAATTCATTTTCATAAGAAGGTGCTACTTTTTCTTGATTAGCAGTTCCATATAATTCTGCTTGCTTTTCTATCATGCCCTTTACAGCATCAGCAATAGAAGGTTGTTTAGCATTTTCCGCTTTGTCATCATTTTCTGTAACATATTGTGTTTTTTCTTCTCTGACTTCTTGACGTATGGCAGTATATAATCTTTCTGACTGCATTGCCACTGTACTAGATGAAATTTTCATAAACTTTTCTCCCCTTTCCTTACTATAATTATTTTACTTATAAAATGTCAATCTTTATTATATTATCGTCTTTTTTGAAAAAGAAATAATAAAAAATATCAAAATCTTTTTATTGTATTAAAAGGATACCATCTCAATATTACTTTTCCTTTCAATTCACTTTCGGAAATAATGCCCATATCACGGCTATCATAACTATGACTGCGATTATCTCCTAATACAAATATGCCCCCTTTTGGTACTGTCAAAGAAACTTCTCCTTCTGTATTTTCTTTTATATATTCTTCTAATATTGCTACACCATTACGATATACAGTACCCTCTTTTATTTCTATTGTATCGCCTTCCATACCTATCACTCTTTTAATGACATCTCTTTGACCATATTCATCTATCATATGAAATACTACAATATCTCCTGTTTTATACTTTCCTGCCATAGTTAAAATGCGAGATGTTACTACTTTATCTCCATCTAAAAAAGTAGGTTTCATTGAGTCCCCTTCTATTGTAACAGGCCACGCAACAAAATAAAGTGCTAAAACAATGATAAAAGCATATACTATTGTTTTAAGCCATTCTTTTACAATTTCCACTTATATCCCCTCGTTTTGATTTTCTATATTTATCAAATACACACAAATATCAAATTCCTGCTACAGAAATACGTTTTATCATAATCATAGGTGCTCCCATTGTGCCGTTACTACTTGGTGTAATAAATTTTAAATCATTTCCTACTTCTTCAATTAACTTTAATATTGTATAAAAATTGCCTCCTATTGTAATTTGTTCTACAGGTCGTACAATCTGTCCTCTTTCTATCCAAAACCCTTCTGCCGAAAGTGAAAAATCACCAGAAACTGCATTTGCCCCTGAATGAAGTCCTGCAATATCTGTAATCAAAAGCCCCTCTCCTAATTGTGCCATAAGTGTTCTTGTTGTTTTTCCTCCTGGTTGTATATAAAAATTGGTACATTTTGTTTTTACTGTATTTTTATATCCATTTTTAAAGCCATTTCCAGTAGAAACCGTTTTATCTTTTGCTGCTGATTTCAAATTATATAAAAATGTTTCTAGTTTTCCATTTTCAACAATGATTTTATTTTTTACTGCTACTCCTTCATGGTCAAAAGGAACAGAACCAGATATATTTTCTAAAAGACCATCATCTCTCAATGTAACTTTAGAAGATGCAATTTTTTCTTTCAATTTTCCCTTTAAAAGAGAAAATCCTTTTTGTACATTTTCTCCATAAAATATACCAGCAAACGCAGAAAGCAATTCTGCTGCTACATGATTTTCCAAAAGCACTTTATACTCTCCTGATGGCAAACTGTATGCTCCTAAATGACTGACTGCTTTTTCTCCCGCTTTTCTTCCTATTTCTTGAGGATAAAAAGCACTCCAATCATTGCTTATCCAATCCTCTGAAGCTGTTTTAACATCTCCGTTTTGTTGTGCAATAGTAGATATATTTGCAGCAATGCCATTTTTTCTATGGCAAAGAGAAAGTCCTTTACTATTGGATAGTGCAATCGTTTTCTCTATGGTCTGTAATACACAATAGTCAATAGAAACTTGTTCATATTGCTGTAATGCTCCTTGCTCCATTTTTTTTGCAGCTTCCATTTTTTCTTCTGGTGAAAGCATTTTTAATTTTTCATTATAACTATTAATAGGAGTATAATAATTGCTTCCCTCAAATATTACTTCTTTTTCTGTTTCTTCTATCACATTGGCATTTTCTTTTGACTGTTCAATTAAATATTGTATTGTTTTTTCATTCATTGTTGTAGCATAGGCATAACCCATATTGCCTTTGTAAATTCCTCTAAAACAAATACCAATTTGACTACTATTTTCATAATGAGAAATTTCTCCCTCTAATACAAGCACCTCAAAATTTTCTGTTGCTTCAAAATATACTTCACAATCTTCAAATCCTTGTGCTAATGCACTTTCCATCAACATTTTTTGAAATTGTTCTCTTTCCAATGTCTTACCCCCTTCCTCCTACTGTAATTTCACTTACTCTAATCATAGGCTGTCCTACATTTGTAGGTATAGAACCGCTTATACTTCCACACATTCCTTGTGCACTTTTCAAATTATTACCTACTCTGTCAATTCTAAGAAGTATTTCATCGCCTTTTCCTATCAGTGTAGCTCCTCTTACTGGCTCTGCTATTTTCCCATTTCGTATCATATAGCCTTCTAATACTGCAAAATTAAATATTCCTGTCGCTGGGTCAACACTGCCTCCGCCCATACATTTCGCATACAATCCATATTCTGTATCAGCAATAATATCTGCTGGCTTTGTATTTCCTGCTGCAATATATGTGTTTGTCATACGAGAAGTAGGAGCAAATTTATAGCTTTCTCTTCTTGCTGAGCCTGTGGAAGGCATACCCATTTTTTGCCCATTTAATGTATCTACTAAATAAGATTTTAATATGCCATTCTCAATCAATACATTTTTTTGAGTAGGTGTTCCTTCATCATCAATATTTGCAGTACCCCAAGCATTTTCTATTGTACCATCATCTACTGCTGTTACAATACTAGAAGCAATTTTTTGCTCCAATTTTCCAGCAAATACAGAAGCATTTCTTGCTACAGCTGTAGCTTCTAAGCTATGCCCACAAGCCTCATGAAATATAACACCTCCAAAACCATTTTCTATTACAACAGTCATTTTTTTACAAGGGCATACATCTGCTTTTAACATAGTTACTGCAATACGAGAAGCATTTCTTGCCACTTGTTCCATATCAATTTTTTCAAACAATTCAAATCCCATAGATGCTCCAGGTCCAAAATGACCACTTTGTTTTTCTGTCTGAGAAGACGCAATCGCCTCTACTGTCATACGTGTTCTAACACGTTCATCTTCTGCTAATATTCCTTTTGTATTTGCAATCAAAACAGACTGCATAATATCTTGATACCCTAATCTTGTTTGAGAAATCAAATCACTATATAAAAATGCAGCAGAAGAAGCCCCTTTCATTACCTCAATTTTTTGTTTTTTAGGTATAGTATCAGGCATTTTCTGTATTTTATTATAATTTGTTTGAAAAGGTTTTGTAAAATCAAATATTGCTTTTGTAGTATAATTACTTTTCATTGCTAAAGATGCCTTTTTCGTAATTTCTACTAAATTTTTTTCACTTAAATCATTTGTATAAGCATAAACAGCTTGATTGCCATAAAATAAACGGATACCTGCACCTTTATCTATGCCAGAAAGAGCGGTATCTACTGCTCCATTTGTCATTGTAATGGTATTTTTTTGTGTTTGCTCCACATATATTTCTCCAAAATCTGCACATTGCTCTAATGCTGTTGTTAATACATTTTCTATAATAGAATTTTTTAACATATCATTATCCTTTCTTATAAATATGATAAAATACTTTTAAAATAGCATAACAATGTTATAGCATTTATGCAATATATTTTCACTTATTCCACTATTTTCATCTGCTCAAATACGTATTAATTGCTTCTAAATACTGCAATATACCATTTTTTTGCATAATACAATATTTTTGTTCAAAAGCGTCAAATGGTATAGATTTTCTTCCTCCCTTTTGCGAGGCTATCCAATATTGCTCTAATGTTTCAAATGGTAAAAAATAAAAGCTATCTATTGCTGAAAAATGCACTAACAAAAATGAAATACCATTTTGTTTTTGAAAGTCTTTCATAAACTGAATTTGATGGGGGTGTATATTTTGTATAGGCAGACTTTTTAAACTTGTTTCTTTGGCATCAAAACATACAGGAATACCCTGCACAACTCCCATATAATCAACTGTACTTTGCTGCCCAAAATAAGCTAATGTAATTGTTCTTTTTTTATTATTTACTTCTACAGGTGTAATAGGTGTTGGTATTTTTTGGAATAAGGCCAATCCTTTTTGTCTGTAAAATTCATTTGTAAAATTAATTAAATCTTCTAATGCACTCCCTCTCAGTCCCCTTGTATTCCAGTAACCCATAATACCTCCTATTTATCACATTTTATTATAATTTGTAATTCTTTTTTGATTTCTTCTGATTTTTCCACTTTTTCCGCTTGCTTTAAAAGCAAAAATCCCTCTGGTATATTCAAATTATATATTGCTCTTATAGCAGTATGTCTAATTAAATCTCTTTCATCTTTTAGTGCTTCTTCCAACAAAGGCAATGCTTCTATTGTATCACTATTTCCTAGTGCAATTATAGCATTTCTTTGCAATATTTTTTTTCCTCTCCAACCTGCTGCTGTTTTTGAAATACTTTGAGAAAATGCTTTATTAGAACAGTGAAGCATTTCTTCTAATGAAAAACTTGTTTGTTTTTGCTCAAAACATTGTAACGCTTTTTGATTTTTAGGGCAAACAATTTGGCACACATCACAACCATATAATTGTTTTGACATTGTTTTCATAATATACGCTGGTAATACAGTTTTTGTTTGTGTCAAATAAGAAATACACTTTTTCATATCAAATTGCTTTTGTGATAATGCACCAGTAGGACAAAAAGTAATACAGCGTTTACAGCTTCCACAATCCCCTGTAATCTGTTTATTTTGTTTTAATGATAAATTCGTCATCATATATCCAAAGAAAGCGAGAGAGCCAAATTTCGTCGTATGAACACAGTTATTTCTGCCTATATATCCTAAACCTGCCCTTACTGCAACTGCTCTGTCTACAAGAGGGCCAGTGTCTACAAAATACGCACATTCAAATCCTTTTACTTTTTGTTTCAAAAACTGTTCTAATGCTTCGAAATGCTCTTTTAAAACAATATGATAATCTCTTTCTACTGCTGCAATAGAAAATTCTCCCATTAAAGC
Source organism: uncultured Clostridia bacterium (assembly GCA_910586765.1). GTDB lineage: Bacteria > Bacillota > Clostridia > Lachnospirales > Anaerotignaceae > Coprocola. Next base: position 77,791 of record CAJUJJ010000003.1, on the reverse strand, counting down.
AGTGTCACATTGCTGTAGCTTTTTACGAACACCATAGCCCATAGTCAAAACAATAATACTCTTTGCTTTTGGCATTGTTTTACACGGGTATATTCTTTTTGAAATATCCTGCTCTGCAAAACCTTTTAATTTGCTATTGTTTTGTAGAAGTGTTTGCTGTAGTTCTAAAAAAGGCTCTGCTGTAGTAATGCCTACTTCTAAATTTCTATTTTCTGCAAATTGTTTTATCTCTTGTTCTAGTGTCATATGCTCTCCTTTATTGTGTAAAAAGAACACTCCTTTTGGAGTGTTCTTTTACTTTATTTTTTATTTCTTAATGCGTATTACAAATTATCAACCAAATGGGTGTGTAACTGTTACATAATTTTCATCTAATCCTGTTTCTTCCCAACTTGGTCTATATTCACGAAATTCATTATTATAATCAAGTATCGCTCTTTCTCTAAATACTAATGACAATGTACCACGTGCTCCTCCTTTTGCATTAGGAATTGGATTACCTTCTACATCACAAATTGGATATGGGAATGTTATTCTTCCTTCTCCTAAATGGATATTGGTGTAATTTAATGTAAATGAAGATATTCCTTCTCCTACAGCTCTGCCTTCCATATCTCTGGCAACAGACATTGTAACATCATTTTTTGTCATTTTAAATTCTGCTTTTCTTGACCTACCTTGTGTATCTAATACAATCTCTCCACTCTTTGGTGTAACTTCTAAAGCATTTAATAATACTTCATATGTCAATGGATTGATAGAACCATCTCTGCCCATATAATATAATGCTTCATCTGAACTTACTGTAACACTACCACTATATAATTCATCTGGGTCACCTGTATTCCAAGGGTTAACATTATATCCTATTGTAATACTTGGTGGTATTAAATCCAATGCACCAAATTCATCAGACCATTTTACATCAGAGTCATAACCTAATGCTGTACTTGTGCCCAAGTAGTTTCTTGCTACTGCATGGAATATATATTTTACTCCTGGCTTTAAGCCTTTTATTGGAATATCAACGGTTGTCAATCCCACTTCTGGGTCTACTTCTATAATTTGCTGTCCTCTCACAAGAGGCTGATTACTAGGCTCTGTATAACCATTTTTAATTTGCTCTGCATTAATCTGACCTCCAGCATAACCATTTACACTTGTTGCTGCTGGATATACTACATAATACAGTGTAGATGTTTTATCTACTGTAAGCTGTATTGTAACAGCATCTGCTTTATTTTCATCATTCAATACAAGTATATTCGTAATCGTTGGTGGTACTAAATCCTTTGTTCTAAAACGATTGATATACAATGGAGAAGGGTCAGCAGGTGTTCCTTTCAAAACACTATACATAATGTAATCTGTTGCTGGCTCTAGTCCTTCTATTTCCAAATTGTCCATAACAATATATGGGTTTGGTATAGAGTGTCGTCCTTTTATAACATTTGCACCATTTATTGTACCATAAAATACGTCTTGTGCTGTAATAGTAGCATTTTCTACATTGGTACGAGGCATTATCATATAATACATTGTTGCTTCTTTATCTGTCTGCAAACGTGGACGGATAGTATAATCAGATACATATTCATATGTAGCAGGGTACTGGTCTGGTGCATCTGTTTGGAATTCGTCCAGCATAGGATACCCTTCTATAAATTTAGGTACTACAGTATCTGTAAATGGTATTGTCAAATTAAATGGCATTGGGCTTGTTACTTCTAATGCACCCGCTGCAATGGCATCATCAAAACCTTTTACAGGAGCACCTGCTGCTGGTTGTAATGTTGTCCTAGAACCTACAATACATTTTATACTCATACTTACATTTGCTGTCCAACCTGCACTTTCTGGCTTACCATCAATGCTTCGTATTTTGATAGCATATTCTTTTGGCTCTAACTGATTAAATCTTTCAAACAAATATGTTGGCTCATTGTGCATTACTCTATCCAAAATATGATGGAGTGAAATACCATTTGTACCAGTGTCACTATCGCTTGCGTTAATTTGTGCATCATAGTCCACTTCCTGACCTGTTGTCAAATCTACTCTTGTACCTGTCAAAAGTCTAAAATCTGCATCATTTGGCCCTTTTTCATACAAGTCAAATGTAATATTAGAACTAGAATATATTAGCATATCATAAAGCAATTCATCATTTGTATCATTTGACTGTGGTGTTGCTGTAAATGTTACATCATAATCCTGTGGTGCAATAGTTTGTACCAATGACACCAATGAAGGTACTGTTCTAAACTCTGGCAACATTGTTTTATCTTCCATTTTATTGTTTGATGTATCTACAATACCATTCAACTCAAACTGATACCTTGAGCCACTGCTCATAGGAATAGCTCGAGATGGGAATGTTACAACTGTTTTTCCCTTTTCCAATGCAACAGTTGCTCTGTTGAAATTGATTTCTACTGTTTTTGTTTCTACTGTTGTAAGGTCATACAATGTAATGTGATTTGCTAAATTTTCTGGAGCAAGGTCAACAAATTCATTGTCTTCTATTACTTTTACTTCTTCACTAAATACAATTCTTACATCAGAAGAAACGGTTGGATATTCGTCCATCATTTCAGTAAATTCTTGTGTTGCTGTTGGTGGAATAGCATCTAATGTTTTAATTAGTCTTTTTTCAATTTCAGACATATTTCCTTCATTATCCACTGCAACCATATAAAGGTCATAAGCAATTTCTTCTTGCAGTCTAGTGACATTTACTTTACCTTCTACTTCTGATTTTGCTGTACCAGAACCTTTTGAAATACCAGTTACACCATTTATAATAGCTAATTTTGCTTCGTCAGAAGTAAGTGGTGGTATTATCATAGAGCCTACTGGTGGAGGTGGAAAATCTTCCCCTCTATCCATAACTACATAATACACTTTTGCATCTTCATCTACTTTATAAAGCATTTCCACAGAAGTTTTTGTTATTTTATTTGATTTTGGATAATCTTCCATGAAATGAGGTGCTGTTTTATCAGATGTGGTAAATGTAAGTTTTCTCATAGAAGTATCTTTTTGTTCCACATCATCATGTCCTACAATATATAAATCATATGTTGTTTTTTCCTGCAATCCTGAAATACCAAATTCAAATTCTATATTCTTTTTGCAATCTTTTATTGTTCCTTTTGCTAAATGTCCGCTGAGATTTCCTCGTCTTACTTCATATTGTGTTGGTGCTAAGCTGCCTGTTGGGAACAATGCCCAATATGTTGTTAAATCTTTGTTTGTAACAGCAGAAATTGTTGCTGTAGTGTTTGTAGTTTCTTTTATTCTAGGAGAACCAGATAAATACTGTGGTGATGTATTATCTGTTGTTGTAAATGTTATTCTCTCTCTTGTACTAATGTCATCTCTATCATCTACCAAAGCAGCAGTTAGTGTATATTCTGCATCTTTTGTTAAACCGCTAACATTGATAGTATATTCTGTATCTGATTTTGCTGCTGTAATACTTCCAGATTTTATAATATCTTTTCGTCTTTCTGGTTTTAACAAATCATCATCTGAAACAGATGCTACATCAGATTCTGTTACTGCCCAATAAACAGTACCTGGTTTATTTGTTTTTACAAGTATACTTACTTTTGTTGCTTCTATTAAGTCCATTTTAGGGTATCTGCTTAATATTCTAGGGAATGAAGAAGCTTCTTCTGCATCTTTACTTGTCATTGTTTTGCCATTTATTCTAGCAGTTGCTCCTGGACGTAATACAATGCTATCTGGCAGCATAGAAATTGTCACATCATCTGCATTGATATTTGCCTGACCTATGTCGCCATTGCCTTTTATGTCCGTTTTTACATCAATAAATGCTTCTGCAACATAAGCACGTTCATCTATTGTTGTGGTACTGTCTGCTGCTGTTTCATCAATCACAAGTGTATTGATTTCTCCAGCATCTAAATAAAGATTATTTCCTTCTCCTTTTACTGTTACAGTACCATATGTACCCCTTAAATGTAAATCAGTATCTTCTGGGCCATTTAATTCTACACTTTCAAAACCGCCTTCTAAATCAGAAAGTTCTTCTAAATAGGAATTTGATTTTATTTTTGTGTTTGTAATTTGTGTGCTTCCATCTACTTTTACAGAAACAGGCTTATCTTCTGGAGCATTTATAATCATTTCTTTTACAGTAGAGTCTGTAAATATGATACTACTTCCACCTACATTACTCTCACCGCCACCACTAATAATAACTTGTCCTGTTACTGTTACATTTCTTAAATTAGTAAAACCAAGCTCTACGCCTTCTGTAATATATAAATCCCCATTAATAACAGTGTCGTGAAGTGTTACACCTGATTTTGATATTGTTACATTACCATCAATACTGCCATAAGTATAATCGCCAGGTTGATTGATAATTTTTCCTAAAGCATTATATAATATTGTACCTGCTTCTGCTCTAGTAATATTATTTTTAGGACGGAATGTACCATCTCTATAACCAGTGATTACACCTTTATCTGCTGCTGCATTGATAGAGCCTCTACTCCATGTTGGAAAGTTCATACCATCTACAAAATCTGTATTTACTCTATCATCTTCTTCATATTTCAAATTTCTTGTCAAAAAAGCAACTGCTTGCTCTCTTGTTAAATTGTCTGAGGCTCCTGAAACATTTTTTCCATTTCCTACAAAATAACCTTGTGTTGCTGCAACATCAATTTCATTAGCGTACCACTCTTTTCCAGTAATATCTTTAAACTTTGTTTTACCTGTTGTTTCATGGTATCCCATGCCTTTGTTGAGCATAGTAACAAATTCTGCTCTAGTAATATCATTGTCAGGGTTCATATTTCCATTTGTATCTCCTGACATAATACCATTATCATATAAACTTCTTAGATAAGGTTCAGACCATCTGCTGCCATTCATATTAAATCCTGCTGCATAAGTTTGTTCTAATAACAGCCCTTCAGAAATAAAACACTGGCTTGCTAACATAGAAATTGCAGCAGCAATGGCTATCATTTTTTTGGCTTTGCCCTGCATATTTTTCATCATTTATTTTTCTCCTCCATAATCCTTTTATGATGACGACGCATTTGCACTTTAAATATTGCTTTTCGCAACATACGTTCTTCTACAATATCTAAATCTAAAAATTTGCTGCCATAGACATATTGATTTTGTTCTGGTTGAAATTCTTTTCTCATAATCGCTAGGTCAATGACAGTAGGAGGGGAAGTAATAGGAATTACTACTTCATAAGTACCCTCTTTATCAAAATCTGCCTTTGAAACAAATCCTATACCACCACAACTAATGTCATTTGTAACAATAGGAACAGCAACTGGTACTTTTTGTTCTTCTGGTGGAAATAATTTTATTAAATTTGTATCTACACGAATTTTTATTTTAATTTCAGTTCTCATTTGAGCACTAATATTTACTACCTCATTAAATAAAACGTTATCTCCTTTTATTTCGGCAATTTCACCTTGATAAACTTCTGCATAACTTTGCATTTTATGGAATTTTACTGACTTTAACCCTCTTAAAACATTTACATCATCTACAATTTTTAAAGTCATTTTACTTCCATGCTGGTCTATTAAAATAGCCTCACATAAAACCATATCACTGTTTTCAGAGAGAACAGCATATTTTTCTTGTGCCAAAATAAACACCTCCTAAAAAATTATTCTTCGTCTTCCTCTTCCTCATGCTGTTGTGCAAAATTCAAAAAGAAAACGTAAATATCTACTACTGCCTTATAAAGCTCCTCTGGTATTTCTGAGCCTAATTCCAGTTGAGTTAATATTGTTGTTAAAGAGGTATCTTCATAAATAGGAACTTTATTTTCTCCTGCAATTTCAATAATTTTTTCTGCAACGTGTCCCATACCAGATGCTACAATAACAGGGGCAATATTTTTATCAACATCATAACGCAGTGCTACTGCTTTTTTGTTTAATTTGTCATTAAATCCTGACATTGACTGCATTCATCCTTTCGTATAGCTTAGGAAATACCTCTGATATTGTTTTTGGTGTTTGCAAAACGTCTGTATAAAATGATTGAAAACGTAAACCATTTCTTTCCATAATGTTGCTGACACCATCTTGAATCATTTTTTTATAAGTAGACAATTTTTCTGGATAATATAATTGCATATCTACATTTTCCTGTTTTGAAAGTAATATCATTTCAAAATAGCCTACGTCCTTAATGTCAAATTTAATAAATAATCTAATTTGCTTTTCTTTTTCTCCATTACTGCCGTCATTTCCATTTGATTGGTCATCAGGGTCAATCCACATTTCTGAAAACATTAATCTGCCACCAATATCTGCTGGTATCATTAAGTGAAGTAAAGGCATATAAACACTCTCATTTAATAAAAGAGAATTAATAATATTTGCAAAAACAGTTTTTGCTTCATGAGTAGACTCTGTTCCATTCATTCCTGTTTCTAATATTTCAGTTAATTTGTCCATCAGTGTATATTGTTGTGTTGCTCTTTCAAATTCTGTATTTGCTAATATTTTTCCTAATTGTTCTGGTGAAATATCGCCTAATTTTTCTCTTACACTTCCAAAAGTCATCATCTGAGAAAATGCTTTTAAAAATGCGGATTTTTCTCCATTTTCATAACGAGCAATATTGAGCGTAAGCATTGTCATCCAGTCTCTTGCTTTTCCTAAATCATATGTTGCACTAACGTATTTTGACAAATAAGGTATGATTTCATTTTTCAGCACTGCCGTATTTGCAGTAGTATCTCCTTGTTCACTTCCAGTATATAACTTAGTCATCAATTCTGCAAGAGTATCTCCATAACTTCTTGGAATGGATTGTTTAATGTTTTGCAAATTCTGCATAATCTGGTTCATTAAGTGAGGACCTGCTGACATATCATTATATCGTTTTAAAAAGTCTAATATACTTGTTTTTAGTTCAATAGAAGGTGTTTGGTCTAATATTTGTCTTAAAACATTAAAAAATGCTCCTTTAAATTTAACAGCAGAAGCAGCTTGATTTTTTAAAAAATAAACAAGCTCTCCTTGTGTCATTTTGAGCATTTCCATAAAATTTGCAATTTCCTCCGTAAAATTTTCACCCATACCAGAACTGACTACAATACCCATACGAGAATAAATCAAATCTGTAATCATTTGTGTTAAGCCTGGTGTATCTCTCACCATCTGCATAAAAGTTTCATAATTAGACTCATAATTGAGTGCCTTTCTTTGTGTATCTGTTGATACACCTTCCCTGCCATCTGGTCTAACCACTTTAGATGGATTTACTATATTTTGTATGCTAGAATCATTTTCTCTTATAGGATTTGTTCTTGTAGAATTTTCACTTCCTGTAAGGGGTGTTGTCACTTTCAATAAATCTGCCACTTTTTTCACCTACACTTTAATAAGATTTATACTATTATTTTTTTAATTAATCTGCCGATATAGATACTAGATAATAAAAACGTATGAGGGGTGTAAGTATGGATAACGGCATGGAAAATATGCTAGATATGTACCTTTTTGAAACAAATTCACTTTTAGAGCAACTCGATGAAGTCCTTCTTGATGCCGAAAGTGCTAATACTTTTACAAATGATAGTGTAAACGAAATTTTTCGTATCATGCACACAATTAAAGGCTCTTCTGCTATGATGGAATTTTCTTCTTTAATGACGATTGCACATCGTATTGAAGATTTATTTTTTTTCATTCGTGAAAACACCATTGATAGTATCGACGAAGAACATAAAAAAGAACTTTTTAATCTCATGTTTTTCTCCACTGATATGTTGCGTGCTGAAGTGGAAAAATTAGAAAATAACGAGCCACTTACCAGTAATGTCGACAGTTTTGTTGAAAAAGTTAATAGCTTTTTGAACAAAATCAGTAATAAAACAGACGAAATTGCAGCTTCTGAAAAAGAAGAAAATGATAAAAAATCACAAAATTCTTCTACGGAATTGCCACAAGATGGTTCTGGTGCATTTTTGAAAGTTACATTTGATGAAGGTTGCGGCATGGAAAACTTGCGTGCCTTTATGTTAGTTACTTCCATAAAAGATATTTATGAGAATTTAACATTCTATCCATCTGATGTAGAAACAAATCCAGATACAGCAGCAGTAATTGTTGAAAAAGGTTTTCTTTTAGGTTTTGATACAAAGCAAACATTAGAAACAGCATTAAATATTGTACAAAGTTCTGGTAATGTTCAATCTTATGAAATATTAATGCCACCAGAAGCTGAAAAAGAAGAAAATGTTGCTGATGCAAAAGAAAACGAAACAGTTGCACAAAATCATATTGATGCAGCTCCTGCACAAAAAGTACAAGCTCCTGCACAAAATGCACAAGCTTCTACACAAAATACAAACACTAATGTAACACATATTGGTGCAAACAAACAAAGCTTAATTAGTGTAAATTTATCTAAATTAGATAAATTAATGATGTTAATGGGAGAACTTGTAATTACAGAATCTATGGTAACATCTTCTCCTGAATTACAAGGATTAAAACTGGATAACTTTACAAAATCAGCTCGTCAATTAAGAAAACTAACAGATGATTTACAAGATACTGTTATGTCTATTCGTATGATACCTGTAGCTGGTGCATTTCAAAAAATGAACCGTATTGTTAGAGATATGAGCAAAAGTTTAAATAAAAATGTTCGTCTGACAATTATTGGAGAAGATACAGAAGTAGATAAAACAATCGTAGATAGTATTGGTGACCCTATTATGCACATGGTTAGAAATTCAATGGACCATGGTATAGAAGAAACAGCAGAAGAAAGAATTAAAGCAGGTAAAAATCCTCAAGGTGAGATTATACTTTCAGCAGAACATACAGGAAGCGAAGTTATTATTACAATACAAGATGATGGTAAAGGAGCAGACCCTGCTAAAATATTGGAAAAAGCAAGAAGAAATGGCATTTTGACAAAACCAGAAAGCGAATATTCTCAAAAAGAAATACTTGCTCTTTTAATGGCTCCTGGTTTTTCTACAAACGAACAGGTAACAGAATATTCTGGTCGTGGCGTTGGTATGGACGTTGTAAAGAAAAATATTGAAAAAATTGCTGGTACTGTTACAATAACAAGTGAGTTAGGAAAAGGAATGTGTACTACAATGAAAATTCCTTTGACAATGGCTATTGTAGATGGTATGGAAGTTTCTGTTGGAAAGTCAATATTTACAATTCCTATTTCAGACATCAAACAATCCTTTAAAATTGCTCCTGAAGAAATTATTTATGATGCACAAGGACAAGAAATTGTAAAAAGAATGGATAATTTCTATCCTATTATTAGAGTACATCGTCTATATAATATTGATACAGAAATTACAAATTTGGAAGACGGAATACTTGTTTGGGTAGGCGAAGGAGATAAATCTTATTGCTTGTTTGTAGATGAGCTTATGGGAGAACAACAAGTTGTTGTAAAACCATTACCATCTTATTTAAGCACATATAATATTAAAAAATCTGGTATTGCAGGTTGTACTATATTAGGTGATGGTAATATTAGTATTATATTAGATATTGCAACACTTCATCACACTACTACTGATTATGCTTACTAAGTTATTCTCAACATAGAAAATAATATTGGAGGAACTTAATTTATGACTGAAGAATTCAATGAAATGGACATGGAAAGAAGCCAAGCCCTAAATGTAGAAATAAAAGAAGAACCCAAAAAATTTCTTACGTTTTTATCCGATGGTTTAACATTTGCCATTGATGCTACAAACGTTGGTGAAATTATTACAAACTATCCTATTACTATAGTTCCAAATGTTCCTTCTTTTATTAAAGGAATTATTAATCTGAGAGGACAGATTATACCAATTATAGATATTAGAGAAAGAATGCACAAAATGCCTTTAGAAGGAACAGATACTTCTTGTATTATTGTGTTAGATATTGATTCCACATCTATTGGTATATTTGTAGATGCTGTATCTCATGTGGTAGATATTTATGAAAGTAATATTTCTGCTATGCCTCCAAATAGTTCTCAAGAATTAGTAAAAGGTATGATGTCACTTTCAAAAGAACAGGTAATATTATTTCTTGATTGCGAACTATTGCTTCAATAGTTCATATAGTGGTATAATATATTAAAACAGAAAAATAAATAAAAAATTATATTTATATTTTTAAGTTATAAAAAAATATAAAATATGTAGTTTTTGCTAGCTTTATCACATTTTCAACTGCACAAAAAACCTTTATAATATTAAGAGGAGAAATGTGCAGTTGATTTGTAGCATAATAAAGTAAAAACAAAACGCAGGAAATAAAAATATTATGAAAGGAGAAAACTACTTCGAGATAACTTACAAAATAATAGCAATAAACTATTATTAGAGTAATTATCTTGATATGGGTATACTTGTCCATATTCTGAGTAGAAATTTATTTATGCTTACAATTACAGACCAAGATTTTTTACGTCTTGTTGATTATGTACAAAAAAATTTTGGCATTGATTTATCCAAAAAAAAGCAGCTTATAACCAGTCGTCTTTCTAACTCTATTGTTACAGCTGGATTTGCTGATTTTTCTGCTTATGTAAATCACATTATACAAAGTTCTGATAAAAATAGTATAGAATTGATGTTAAATAAATTAACGACAAATTATACTTATTTTTTGAGAGAAGCAAATCATTTTGATTTTTTAAAAAACACAATACTACCTCGTTTGGTAAAGCAGAAAAAAAATAAAGTACTCAGTATTTGGAGTGCTGGCTGTTCTTCTGGAGAAGAACCGTATACCATCTCTATGATTTTAAAAGACTATCTTGGTGCACAAGCTGCTGCGTGGGATACTCGTGTTTTAGCCACGGATATTTCTCAAAAAGTATTAGGACAAGCACAAAATGCTATATATGAAGCAGAGTCTTTAGAAAAAATACCTGACAGATGGAGAACAGAGTATTTTAAAAAACTTGCCGATGGACGTTATGCAGTAGCTCCACATATTAAATCTAATGTAATATTCAGAACATTTAATCTTATGAGTCCAATACAGTTTAAAATCAAATTTGATGTTATTTTCTGCCGAAATGTTATGATTTATTTTGACCAGCCTACAAAAGATGCTTTAGTAAATCGTTTTTACAACGCAACAAATCCAGGCGGATATTTATTAATTGGCCATTCTGAATCATTAAATAAAGAGCGTTTAGCATATAAATATATTATGCCTGCTACATACCAGAAACTATAATATCAAAAAATCAATATAACAAACAATCATTTATTTTATTACCAACCCGAAAGGATACGGTGTTTCTTTTATGGAAAAAAAAATTAGAGTTCTTGTTGTCGATGATTCTATGCTTTTTCGCAAAGTGTTAATCGACAGCCTATCAAAACATAATGACATTGAAGTTGTAGGATATGCAGTAGATGCTTTTGATGCAAAAGCAAAAATACCTGTACTGCGTCCAGATGTTGTAACATTAGACGTGGAAATGCCACGTTTAAACGGTATCGCTTTCTTAAAACAATTAATTCCACAACACCCTGTTCCAGTTGTTGTTGTTTCTTCTTTAAATATCAATGTATTTGAAGCACTTTCTGCTGGAGCTGTTGATTTTGTAAGAAAGCCAGATATGACAAAACAAAATACAGTAGATGCCTTTTTAAAAGATTTAGCAGGAAAAGTAAGAATTGCTTCTAAAGCGATTGTACATCAACCAAAACCAAGAGAAGCAGTAAGACCAGCTATGCCTTCTCCATTAAATTCTGCAAAATTAAAATCAATGGTAATTGCTATTGGTGCGTCTACTGGCGGAACAGAAGCTACATTAACCGTTTTGAAAGATTTGCCACCAGATACTCCAGGTATTGTTGTAGTACAGCATATGCCTGAAGGTTTTACAAAAATGTATGCAGAAAGATTAGACCGTTTGTGTGCTATGAGAGTAAAAGAAGCAAAATCTGGCGATGCTATTATTAGAGGACAAGTATTGATTGCTCCTGGTGGAGAATTACAAACAAAAGTAGTACGTCAAGGCAGTGGCTTTGCTGTTACTTGTCTGCCTGGTGATAAAGTTAGTGGTCATAGACCTTCTGTTGATGTATTATTTACATCTGTTGCAGAAAATGTAGGAAAAAATTCTGTAGGTATTATTATGACAGGTATGGGTCGTGATGGTGCTGATGGTTTGCTAAAAATGAAAAAAACTGGAGCATTTACCATTGGACAAGACAAAGAGTCTTGCATTGTATATGGTATGCCTATGGTAGCCCAAAATATCGGTGCTGTTGAAGTGCAGGCATCTTGTGACAATATTGCTGGTGTTTTACGCAGACATTTAGTAAAAATACAATAAATATTTTTCAGCCTAATATCTTTATCATTTAAAAGTAGCCGTTCTTTCAAAAAAGAACGGCTTTGTTCCATATGAATGCCTTGAAAGGAGGCTTTTTTTTGAGAGCTAAAAAAACAGAAACCGTGTCTGAACCAATGAAAAAACCCCCTGTTACCCTCACACAATCTAATGCCATATTTGCACTAGATATTGGAACACGTAGTGTTGTTGGTATCATAGGCGTACATGATGGTAATATTTTTCATGTATTAGATTATGAACAAGCATTTCATCAAGAACGTGCTATGCGTGATGGGCAAATTGAAAATATTGCACTTGTGGCTAATGTTGTCAAAAAAGTAAAATCTGCATTAGAAAAAAGAAATAAATTAAAACTAACAAAAGTTTGTATTGCAGCAGCAGGGCGTGCTTTAATTACAAAAAAAGTAGTCTATACACAAGAATTAAATCCTACAGAAGAAATTACCGAAAGACTGCTCAATGCTATGGAGTATTCTGCATTAGGTATAGCACAATCAGAATTTGACCATGATTTAGGAGAACACCCAGAAAACAAAACAACATTTTATTGTGTAGGTTACAGTATCACAAAATATCAATTAGATAATTATCAGAGTAGCACAATTATAGGGCATAAAGGAAAAGAAGTTACTATTGATTTAATTGCAGCTTTTTTACCTCAAAATGTAGTTCAAAATCTTTATGCTGTTATGACAGCAAATGAACTTACTGTTGAAAATTTAACATTAGAGCCTATTGCTGCTATTACTGTAGTTGTACCTGAAGATATTCGTTTGTTGAATATTGCATTAGTAGACATTGGTGCTGGTACAAGTGATATTGCTATATCAAAAGATGGCAGCATTGTTGCTTATGATATGGTAACAACGGCTGGTGATGAAATCACAGAGGCTATTATGCAGAAATGTCTTTGTAATTTCGAAAATGCTGAAAAAATTAAAATTGCATTGGATACAGATAACTCCCAAATCACTTATACAGATATTTTAGGAAATACTCACAAAGAAGTAAAATCAAAATTGTTAAAAAACTTAAAACCTGCCATTAAAGTGTTAAGTGAAGAAATTGCAAATGGTATATTAAAAGCAAATGGTGCTGCTCCTACCGCCGTATTCTTAGCTGGAGGAGGCTGTCAAATTCCTGGGTTTTGTCAAGCCATTGCTACAGAATTAAAAATTCCATTTGAAAATGTTGCAATATCTGGAAATCAGCCTTTTAAAAATGTTGCAATATACGATAAAAAATTGCAAAATCCAGAGTTTATTACTCCTCTTGGCATTGGTGCAATGTCTTCTATATATAAAGGCTGTGATTTCTTCTCTATTACAATCAATGGAAAAAAACAGATGCTTTTAAACTACAGAGAGTCAAAAGTAGCAGACGCTCTTTTGCTTTCTTCTATTAAACCACAAAATTTAATCGGTTTTCCTGCTCGTTCTATCAATTATTATATTGATGGTAAGAGATATAATAAAAAAGGAGAAAATGCTGTTCCTGGAGAACTGTTTGTAAATGGCGAATTAGCTTCTATTGACACAAAAATAAAACAAGGAGATGTTATTGTAGCAAAAGAAGCAATTCCTGGTAAACAACCTATTATTTCTATTAAAGATTTAAAACAAGAACCAGAATTTCGTTTTCCTGTTATTATTGATGAAGTTTTAGCAGAAGTTCCTGTAATATTTTATAAAGATGGTGAGCAATTACAAGATGACTATATTATAAAACCTATGGACAGGCTTACAACAGAATCCATTATTACACTTACTGATTTATTAGACAATATGGAAACATCATTTCAGCCAGAAGAAATGGTTATGTTAATAAATAACTCTGTAGCCAGCCCAGACACTTTAATTGCTGCTGGTGACCAAATTTCTTTTATATCAAAACAACAGTCTGAAGAATTATTACAAAAAGAAGAAAACAGTCAAACAGAACCACCACAACAGCAAATTTTAACAGAAACAAATGACAGCACACAACAAACACAAATGCCAGAGCAAACACAAACAGAAATACCACAAATAGGACAAGCAGAACAACACACAATATTAAATGAAATAACAGAAGAAAAAGAAGATTTCAATATAGCAGAACAGACTGCAATACCAACTGAAATGTCTTCAGAGATACCAAAAGAAGATACACAACAACAAATGCCTCCAGTATCAGAAGATGCTGACAACATTATTGTTTCAATCAATGGTGTATGGAAAACAATTCCTTTAGAAAACAGAAAAAAACTTCTTTTTTATGATATGCTCAATTATGTAGACATTGACTTAGAAAAACCACAAGGTAATATTATTATAAAATTAAATGGAGAAGATGCTTCTTATACAGCAACAATTTCTCAGGGGGATAGCATTGAAGTTGCTTGGGACAGGCAGAATTAAATTATTTATTTATTTGACTTATTTCGTTAAAAATAGTGTTAAGCTATATTTTATTTGTATTGTAAAATATAGCTTTTTGTTTTGATAAAAAGTAAAACATTATGAAGTATTATGATTTGCGTTCTTTTGCCGATATATGTAATAAGTAAATTTTTTTTAGAAATACTATATTATATATATATAACATCATACTACTGCATAAAAGTGAATTGAGGTGATTGCATGAAAATAGCATCTAATAGTCTTTATACTTCTTTTAATATACAAAAAGAAACAGCAAGATTGCACAACTCTGAAAAAAATCAAAGAAGGATTGACAAGAATTTTGATAAAATTTTAATCAATTCAACACCTTCTTCTAATGCTAATGATAAATTTGTTAACGATACTACAGCAAAGCTTTCTTTAGAGGTAAGAAAGCCAGCGTCTTCTGAAAAGCTAAAAGAACTTCAGCAAAAAGTAGCAGATGGAACATATCAAATTGATTTAGACGCTATTGCAAAAAAAATATTGTTACAATAAATAAAATTGATTTCTTATTTTTTTGATAATATAATTGTTGATTTCATTCGCAAAGTCCTTATTTAGGAAGGAGTTATTATGCCAAAAACATTAGATGATTTTATAGACTTGCTGGAAAAGCTCATTTTGCTTTTTGATGATTTAGCTGATGTAGAACAAACAAAATTAGAAGCTGTTACAGATAAAGATATTGATACATTAAGCGATTGTATGAAAGAGGAACAAGTTTTTCTTTTGCAATTTCGTGGATTAGATAAAAAAAGAGAAACTATACAAAAAGATTTAGGTTTTGAAAATATGAAATTTTCAGAAATTATTTCTCATATAAAAGATACACAATATAAACAAGAATTTCAGGAATTATACAATACATTAAAAGAAACAATGGATTATTATCAACAAATTCATAATAATGCTAAAAGTATTATAGAAATCAATTTAATGGGAATTGATAAGGCTTTAGAAGTATTAACTCATCAGCCTGCTCCCGCTTCTCAAGGCGGTGCTACGTATTCTCCTGATGGGCAAGTTCATAATAACAATAAAACAAACTTTACAAATAAGATTATATAATATTATAAAATGGAGGTAATGTGAATGATAAGGTCATCTTTTGCTGGTTTCACAACAGCACAGCTTGGTATGTCCGCAAGCAATGCTGCTTTGAATGTAATCGGTCAAAATATTTCAAATATTAATGTCACAGGATATACAAGACAACGTGTAGATTTAGATAGTTTTAATGTTACAACAGGCCCTAGACAATGGGGAAGTGTTAACGAAACATTTATAGGAAATGGTGTTGTAACAAACCGTATTGAACAAGTACGTGACCCTTATTTAGATTTGCGTTTTCGTACAGAAATGTCAAGTGTTGGTTACTATGATAAACTGCTTGTCAGCTTGGAAGATTTACAGAGTGTTTTAGATGAAGTTGACAAAGAAGGTAGTATCCACAATCAATTAGAAGCTGTATTCAAAGCATTAAATGAATTTAACCCACAAGCTGCCAACAACGAATTTCAAAATATGGCAAAAACAGAAATGCAGTTGTTGACACAATATTTTAACAATTATTCTAATAGAATACAACAAGCTAAAGACGATAATATAAAAGAATTTAAAGAACAAACAATACCTGAATTAAATCAGCTTTTAAAAGACATTACAAATTTAAACAGAAGCATTAAAGATAATGAAATTTTAGGCAATCCTGCATTAGAATTGCGTGACGAAAGAAATTTACTTTTAGATGAACTTTCTCAATATGTAAAAATTGAAGTTACATATGAAAATAAATATATAGGTCTTTCTGATAGAACAGCAGAAGAATGTACTGTTAAAATATTAGGCATTGATGATGAAGGCAATAATTATAAATATACTATTATACAAGATGATAGAGCATCACAATTTCAAATCAATGATGATTGTTCTAATTTGACTATGACAGATGTGAATGGTAAACCTATCGCTGATATAGGTAGTGCATTAAAACCTAGTGGCGGTGTAAATGGTACTTTTACAGATGATGGAAATATGAACCAAATCTTGACAAATATACAAACTCTTAGTGCCAAAATAAAAGAGCAGATGGGCAAAATAGACGACCAAAATGACAAAATCAGTAGTTTAAGTTCAAAAAAGAACAATTTAGTTAAACAAGGAAATAAACTTCATGAAGATTTATATAGTGCATTAAATTCAAGAAAAAGTATAAACAATGTTATTAGTAACTTACAAGAACAATTAGATAAAATGGACGCTGATGGTGTTGATAAAACTTCTGAAAAATATAAAGAAGTAGAAGCAACTTTAGCCAGCAGACAAGAACTCTTAACAAAATATAATAATAAACTCTTTGGTCAAGATACTGAACCTGCTGGTTATCCTGATGATGTTACTGCATTAAATCAATTAGACCGAGATGGTAATGGTATTTACAATAAATTAATAAATATTTATGGTCCTATTACAGATGCAAAATCACAGCCACCAACGTATGAGCCTAATCCTGCTGATGACCAAAAAGGTTTATTAGCCCTTACAAAAGAGGAATTAGCAACTGCAAGGGACGACCTAGAAGCAATGAGAGAGGAATATACTCGTCTCATAAAAGAGTTAAAAGTAAATATATATGGTGGAGCTAGTGGTGAAGTTATTACTACAGATAAAAACGGAAATGAATTAAAGGCATCAGATGGAACTACAGATTTAAAAGACGTAGCAGGATTAGCAGATTTTGCTAATATTACAGTAGATTGGGACTCTTATCCAGTAGAAGAAACCGATTACTTTGTTTCATTACCTACAATTACATTAACAGGTACTTCTGCTAGAGATGGTAATGGTATTCCTTTATTTGACGCAGACACAGGAAAAATAGGTAATATCGCTGTAAATGGTGGTGAAATTACCATTACAGATACTAGAGGTGTAGAGTATAAAGAAGATGTTGCTGACGTTGATGGTTCTCCTTATGAATTAGAATCAATTAATGGGAAATGGGAAGTTAAAAAAGATGAATATGGTAATCCTATATTAGATATGGGTGACCAAAGAAATATGTATAAACATTTCCAAGAAGATTCTGGCAGTATTAAAGCATCTTTGGATATGTTTAACCGTGCTGGTGAATTTAACGAAACAAGTGACCGTGGTTATGATTACTACTTAAATATGTTAGATGCCTTTGCAAGACAAATCGCAAAAGTATTTAATGAAGCAAATACAATGGATAAAGACGGCAATCCATTGGTAGATGAAGATGGAAAACCTCTTGACTATGCTAATGCTCTTTTTGGTGCAGATGGTATAGCACCAATTAAAAATATAAATGTAACAAATGCAAATGGGCAATATCTTGGTTATGATGGAAATTTCCATACAGAACCATTGCCTGATATATTTAAAACAGATAAAGATGGTTATGTGTTAGATGATAATGGTGCCAAAATACCATTCCCAGCTGGTTCTACAGATAAGTTTCTTTCATTAAATGCTGTTTATCAGACTAATGATGGCACTAACTTAATAGATAAAAACGGTAATAAGGTAGGTACAGTAACAGATTACTCAAATGCTCTTAAAAAAGCAGCACTAGACCCAACTGCATTAGCATCTTATGGTATTGTACAAAGCAAAACAGCTTATGATATAAAAGATGCAGCTGGTAATGTTACTGGTACAGTAAATATTGGTGATTGGGTAGATAAAGATGGTAATAAGCTTTTTACTACCAATCCAGGTGATATTGTAACTGATACAGGCAATAAACAAGCTATATTAAATGGAATAGCAGCTGGTACTGGTAGTTATCAATTATTAGCTGGCAAAGTACCAAAAGTTGATTACGACCAAATCACTGCTGACAACTTTACAATTACACAGGACTGGGTTGACTCCAAAACGAATTTTGTACAGACACACGACCCATCACAAACAGCAGGTTACAATGACAACATCAACCATTTAATTTCTCAATTTAGTACGAAATTAGATTATACATTTACATTGCCAGACGGCACACAACAAAAAGTATTTAACGGTACTTTTGTAGAATTTTATGACAATATTGGTAATCAGCTTGGTTTGGATATTAAATCCTCCACTGTATTAGAAAACAATTATATTACCGTTGCAAACGACATTGCAAACAACAGAGATGCGATTTCTGGTGTTTCTTTAGACGAAGAAGGTATTGACATATTGAGATTTCAAAAAGCATATTCTGCTTCTGCAAGGCTCATGACAGCATTAGATGAACAATTAGATAAAGTAATAAACAATATGGGCATTGTAGGCAGATAAAAATAATATAGGAGGGAATCAGTATGGGAGCTGGAATGCGTATTACAACAAACGCAATGATTAGAAGATATTCCACAAATTTGAATAAAGCATTAGGCGATTTAGACGCCAAAAGAAATACTGTATCATCAAACAGAAATTTTAATAAAATTGCAGAAGACCCTGGTGCTGCAATGAAATCTTTTAAATTGAGAAGTAACTTCGCTAGAACAGATGTACAAATCGAAAATGTAAAGGACTCTCTTGCAAAATTCGATGAAGTAACATCAAATGTTTTAAACTGTTCTGGCATGGCAAAACAATTTATTGAGACTGATTTAAGAGGTATAAATGGAACAGCTTCTTATGAAACACGTCAAGCATATAAACAAAAAGTTGATAAATTAGTAGACAGTTTTTTACAGCAAATGAATGGTAAATATAATGAAAACTTTATATTTGGCGGAGCAAGCACAAAAGAATTGCCTTTTGAAAAACAAGGAAATCAAATTTATTACAGAGGTGAGCCTGTTAACACAATATCTAGTGACCACAAATATTTTAGCGAACACAGTTATCGTGACATTGGCTTTGGTATGAAAGAAAAAGATGGCGAAGTTGTTTCCACCAGTGCATTTGATACTGCTGTAAATGGTTTAGATATATTTGGTTATGGTATGAGTGATGGCTTACCAAACAATATCGTTTGTCTTGCTCAGGAACTTTCCAATCTTTTAGATAAACAAGAAATTACAGGTGCTGACAAAGATAAATATGATAAAATTATAAACAAATTTCCTCAAGTTCTGCACGATATGATTGACAATGGTCTTGCTGCATTGGGTACAAAACAAGCCTTTTTGGAAAACACAGAAGACCAGTTGACAAAAACATCTCAAACACTGAATGAGCAAATAAGCAATTTAGACTTCTGTGACCCAGCAGAAGCCATTACAAATTTAATGTGGTCACAATATGCTTATAATGCTACTTTAAAAGTAGGAAATACATTACTTTCTAACTCTTTTATTGATTTTATGAGTTAATAAAATCAATAATATACAAAAAGTTCTTCTAAAAGCGGAGAACTTTTTGGTGTTTCTATCAATAGAAAAACCATCATTATTTCTAAATGGTTTTTAGCAGAAAATAATTTCTGCACATATACTATAGTGTAAAATGCAATAATTTTACAAAAAATGTTCATTGTATTTCTGGCAAAATGCTAAATATCATAAAAGGGGGATTGTACATGGAGCAATTACTAAAAATTACAACTGTTCCAATTTCTATTGAATTTAAAGTAAATGACGCCAGACTTGAGCAAAGAAGCGGCACAGCTGACCTAGAAATCAGCCGTAACGAAGGAAACTTCACCATCAGAAGTCAACCTATTCGTTTAAATATGGATACTTTTGAGGCAAGGGACTCCATTCGCCCTTCCTCTGCGAAGTCTTTGGTAAGGGATTATTTTCAAAAAGGAAAAAATGCCGCTTATGAAGCAACTGCAACATATGCTCAAGAAGGGCAGATATTACTCAGTGCCACATTAGGCGATGATGCACTTGACCAGATTATAAAACAAAGAAACACTGTCAATACAGATTATGGCTTGGATTTTATACCAAAGGCACAGCCTAACATCAACTGGTCAAAGCCTAATATGACAATACAATATGAAATGGATAAATTAAATTTCGATTGGAAAATAAACAAAACTGGTTTTGAATTTATACCAGGCAGCATTGAATTTTCTATTACGCAACACCCAGACGTAAAAATTGAGTATGTAGGTGACCCAATTTATGTACCACCTAGTGCCAATCCAAATTATACGCCTGCTGTTGACGTCAAAGCATGAGGTGAATTATGATAAAAGAATGTAGTACAAAATACTTCGGCACATATTCCTATGAAGAAGAAAGTATTATATTATTTGAAAGCGGTCTTTTTGGCTTTGAGCAGGAAAAAGAATTTTTATTGATACAACTTGACCCAAACAATGAAAATGTGCTTTGTTTGCAAAGTTTGAAAGACACAAACCTTGCTTTTTTTACGGTAAATCCATTTGCTTTTTCAGAGGACTACCACCCTATACCAACAGACAAAGAATTGGAAACAATAGGGGCAAAAGATATGAGTGACGTAGCGGTTTATGTCATATGTTCTATGACAGATGATATTTCTACAAGTACCGCAAATTTAAAATGCCCTATTATTGTGAATACACACAATAATAAGGCATTACAAGTGATACTTGATAACCCAGAATATCAATTTCGTCATTCTTTCTCAGAGGAGGCGAAAAGCTGATGTTAATATTACAGCGTAAAGCGACACAGTCACTTGTGATTAACGGAAACATACACATCACCATACAAGAAATTACGGCGGATAAAGTCAAAATCGCCATAGACGCACCAAGAGAAATATCCATCGTGCGTTCTGAACTTTTGGAGGCTGCTTCGGCAAATAAAGAAGCTACAAATGCTCCAAAAGGCGATTTATCTAGCATTTCTAGCAGTTTGTCAGCACTGTCAAAGCTCACCAAAAAAGAATGAAAAATCCCCCTAGTATACTAGGGGATTTTTTTATAATACAAGCATAGCCATATGAGCAAGAGAGTCACTTTCCATTTCTTTTAAATGATTTTTTAAAACGTTTATATAGGTTTGATTATGAAACAGTTCTCTAGCAATAATAGAAGTATAAAGTGCAAAATCCTCTTCTGTACTATCTTTTTCTAACAAACAGGTCCACATAAATAACATTGCACTATATAACAATGCCATAGCACAATAATTTCCCCATATGCTGCCATCTACAAAGAAAGGCATTTTGATTGCTAAAAAGCCCTCTATCATAACATTTTCAATCCACCATTCTCTACCTTTTAAAAATTCTTCAAAATCTTTTATAGCTTGCTGATATTTCTCAGTACTAAATTTTACATCTAATTTTGTAATTTTCAAATTTTCCATTACAGCATTACTTTGTATTTGAATTCTTTTAGCAATTTTTTCATCAAATTGGTTAAAATTTTTAACTTGTCCCAAACCGCAAAAATTTAATGTATTTAATGCTCTTATAGAACCATCTCTATTTATATTTTGAAATGCTTTGCTATAATTTTGTTTATTATTTGTATCATAAAATTCTAGTATAAAATTTTCAATATATTCTGGCACTTTATGAAATAAATTATTTTCCTGCATTTCATGAACTTTTCTCATAGCAAGTCCTAATACAACCATTCTTTCTCCAAAAGTATATTCTCTATTTTGGAGTACTCCCAATAAAAGTATTTTTAAATCATTCCAATAATATACTGTATTATCTTTTATTTTATGTTTATTAATAACTATTCTTTCAGAAGACTGCTTTTCAAAATCTTCTACTTCTCTTTCTATTACTTCTAAAGAAATACCTTCTTTTTCTTTTAAAAGTAATCTAATCACTTCTTCACAACCTATTGATAAAAAACATTCATATCTATCTATATAATAAGTGCAAAATCTTGGAAATATTTTACAAGTTAAACTCATATTTTCAGGTCCTACTTCTTTATACACACTACATAGACCATCTTCATCTAAAAATCTACAATCTCCTCTTTCGTCAAATTTTACAAGGTAATTGTCTTCTCCTTTTGGCATCTCAAAAGCATCTTTAAATTTTTCTCTAAATTCTTCTGTTTTTATTTTTCTTTTAATGTTTCTAAATTCTTCTTTTTTAAAATTAATTCTCCACATATGAGTACAACAATTAAATTTACATTTTGAACCTATACATTCAAATTTACTATAAAAACTTGGTTGCAACACAATATTTTTCATACATTTATCCTCCTAATTCGTTTTGACAACAGTTTTCTCAACACAATCATTTATTATTAAAAAAGCAGGCACGCTGTGCCTGCTTTCTATTGCGGAAAAGGAATTCAAACCTTTTTAATCTATTGTCAAAATATATTATTGTAATAACTGAAGAACACCCTGAGGTAACTGATTTGCTTGAGCCAACATAGCTTGAGAAGACTGAACAAGAATATTGTTCTTTGTATATTGCATCATTTCTTTTGCCATGTCTGTATCTCTGATACGGCTTTCTGCGTCTGTTAAGTTCTCTGTTGTTGTTTCCAAGTTATTTAATGTATGGTCTAATCTGTTTTGAGTAGCACCCAGTTTTGCTCTTATTTTAGAAACTGTATCAATAGCATCTTTAATTTTTGTAATACCATCTGCTGCACTTGCTTCTGTAGAAACATTAATAGCACCTACACCCAATGCACCTGCGTGGCAGTCTTGAATACTTACACTTACTCTATTGTAAGCATCTGCTGTATCACCAATTTGAAGGCTTAATGCACCACCCATAGCTGTGCTAGATTTAGAGGAGATACCTAATTTTTCAGCAAAATGATTTGTGGAAGATGTATCAGAAAAACTGATATTTGCATCTGTACCATTTACAATCTCAAGTCTACCATCACTTGTAAAGTTTACATTAATGTCAGTCTTTTTAATTTGTTGGTCTGCAGGCAATGCAGCATTTACATTATCTAATGTAGCATCAATAGCAGCTTTTAATGCATCTGCAACATCTTGACCTGAACTTGTATTATCCAAATTAGAAGCTGACATATCAATAGCATAATCTGTACCATTGATATTCATATTAAATATACCATTCATACCCTCTGGGTCAATCAAAGCATGGGTTGCATTTACTGGTGTACCTTGTGTTAATCCAAACATTTTTGTTGCAACACCTAATGCAGAAGATGTAGTTAAACCAAGTTTAGTAGCATCAGCTGTAGCCAAAACGCCAACTTTACCACTGCCATCTTGTTTATTACTTGCAATAGTAAATGCACCTTGTGTTGCACTTACTGTAACGCTAGATGTAGAACCTGCATCTGACAATGCTTTATTAATAGTATCTTGTATTATTTTTGCAGCTTCTTCATTTGCTTGTTTACTATCTTTTGCAGCGCCTGCACCTGTAGCTGTCCAGTCTTTTGCTATCAATGCTTGTTGGTCTGCACTTAATTGACTCCAGTCAATTTCTACTGCAGTATCATCAATTACCAATGTTTCTTTGTCAAATTTCAAAACAGAAGCATCACTTGCTTTAATTGCTGCACCTGTTTTATTTGCTGCTGTAAAGTTCGCAATAACGCCACCTGTTAAGCTAGAGCCGCTTGCTCCGCCGCCGCCTAAGTTACCATTCAAAAGGTCAATACCATTGAAATTTGTAGAGTCTGCAATTCTGTCGATTTCATCTTTCAGTTCTTCAATTTCGTTTTGATATTTTTCTCTGTTGCTGTCGGAATATGTTCCGTTTGATGCCAATGTAGAAAGTTCTACCATTCTGTTTAACATAGAGTGAACTTCTGTCAAAGCACCTTCAGCTGTTTGAACCAAAGAGATACCATCTTTTGCATTCTGTTGGCAAGCTTCCAAACCTGTGATTTGAGCTCTCATTTTTTCAGAAATTGCCAAACCTGCTGCATTGTCAGCTGCACTGTTGATTTTGTAACCAGATGACAATTTTTTCAAGTTTGATGCTACGTTTTTGTTGTTTGTTCCTAATCTGTTATAAGAGTTTAAAGCTGGAATATTATGTTGTACTATCATAAAATCTACCTCCATGTAGTTACGCGGGAAACTCCGTTTTCCCACTAATCCAATATTATTTAGTTACCAAAAGGCTTCAAGGTTTAACCGGTATTACCTCATTGCCTCTTATTTACAATATCGGTCGCTCTCTCCTAAACTTAATACTTTTTGATACTTTTTTTTAAAAAATTTTTTTTGCTGTCTTATCCCCATAAAATACGCTAAATACATTAGTTTAAAAATAGCTTTTGTAACTGTAATTGAAAAAACAAAGTTTGGCTCAAGCCTTTTTAAAGGCTTGTAGGAGTTTGAGGGCTAGCCCTCAAGGTCTTTATGCTTCAAGCGTGTTTTTGAAGGGGTTTGGGGGAACTTTTCACAAGTGAAAAAAGTTCCCCCTTCGTTTAATCGACCAAATGAAAGGCTTTTACGCCCCCCTGCGGTATATCTCTAGCAACATATCCTGCCCTCATCACAATAATCCTTTTTTTCATAAGCCTTGCCAATTCTAATGCGTGTGTTGCCACCACTACCGTAATGCCGCAGCGATTTGCTTCGTCCAAAAGACACATAATGTCCCATGCTGTATCTTGGTCTAAATTTCCTGTAGGCTCGTCCGCTATGAGTATAGACGGGTTGTTTACCATCGCCCTCGCTAGTGCTACCCTCAAACACTCCCCCCCAGACAACTCTTTAGGGTATCTATCAGCTTTTTTATTCATATTTACCAGCCCTAATGCCGCTGGCACATCTTCTGCTATTTTTTTTTTGTCTGTTTCAAGTACTTCCAATGCAAATGCAACATTTTCATATACCGTTTTTTTAGGCAATAGCTGCGTCTGCTGCCAAACTATCCCCATACTTCTCCTAAAATAAGGAAGCTCTTTTCTTGTAATTTCTGCTAAATCTCGTTCCCTCACATATATTTTGCCCTTTGTTGGCTCTATTTCTTTTGTAAGCAGTCTGAGCGATGTACTTTTTCCTACACCGCTTTTCCCCACCAGAAACACAAATTCCCCTTTTTCTATTTCCAAATTAAAATGATTTAGTCCTACCGCTTTATTTTCAAATATTTTAACTACATTTTTAAAAGATATTTCTGCCACTGTTTTCCCCCCTCTATACATTGTACGCTAAAAATGCTATAATAATTACTACTTATATTTTTGTTAATTTAGCATAACCTGCTTTTTAAAAAGAAAAACGTTAGTTTTTCCAATAAAGTTTTTTGTCCAACTTTTTTTCAAAAAAGTTGGTGGGTTTGGGCAACGCCCAAGGTCTTTTATACTTCAAGCGGGTTTTTGAAGGGGGTTTGGGGGAACTTTTCCCAAGAAAAGAAAGTTCCCCCTCTTATCCCCAAACTAATAAAATAAGACCTTACTTTCAGAAAGGAGGTATGACATTTTTGCGTTATTTGAGAATTACGATATTGTTTATTGTTACATTTACATTTACATATAACGTTTGTTCAAAAAAAATACCAAAGACCAGCTTTTATTATTACAAGCAGTATTTATTGGAATATCGTGTTTCCTCTTTAGAATTTATGGACAAGCAATATACAAAATTTATGCCTTGCCCTATACCAAAATTAAGCAAAGATTACACGCAAAAGCCCAAAAAACAGCCCCTTTCTATATACAGTTTGACATCACAAGACGAATTAGCTGCCTCTGAAACTACCGAAACAAGCCTATACACTCTCGATAATGTCACCTATTTAAAAGGGACTGCTCGAAATGTTGTTTATTTCAATCAGGCTGACCCTCGTTGGGGAAATAAGCTCTATGGAGGCAATGACCCTATTTCAAAATACGGCTGTGGGCCTACAGCTATGGCAATGGTTGTTTCTAGTATGACAAACCGTGTCGTATTGCCTGACGAAATGGCAGACTGGTCACGAACAAACGGCTATTTTGCCTACGGAAGCGGTTCTTATCATTCTCTGATACCAAATGCTGCACAAGCATTCGGCTTAGAAGCAACTTCTCTTACAGACTATACTTATGACAACATAAGAAAAGAACTTGCTACAGGCAAAATTATTGTAGCACTTATGAAAAAAGGGCATTTTACTACAAGCGGACATTTTGTACTTGTTCATGGTACTACATTAGATGGAAAAGTCCTCATTGCTGACCCTATGAGCCTAGAAAACAGTTTGAAGGCTTGGGATATTGATATTTTGATAAATGAATTAAAAATGGGTGCAACAGGCGGAGGCCCTCTCTGGGCAATTAGCGTACCAACCCCTTGAAGCCGTGTCAAGGGGTTTTATTTTACTTTTGCATAAAAAGAATTTTTTCCTAATATTCTTGTGCTCATTTGTTTATCTTTTTCTACAACAGCCTTTAAAACATTTCTAGTTCTTAAACTAATCAGCATAAGCATTTTTTCATCTTCATATTCTGTATTCATTGCTTGCTCTTGTGTTTCTACATTCAAAAGCTTTCTTAAAAAGTGATAATATTCTTCATCTCCACTTGTTAAAATATTCTCAATCTCTCCTTTGATACCATCTATTGTTTCAAATACCTCCATACGCATATTCAAAAACATTTCTGTAGAAACTTTGTCATTTCTTTTCAACACATTTTCTATATCATTTGTGATGTTTTCAATTTTAAGTACTTCTTCATATTCTTTTTTCATCAGCTTGATTAATTGTGCTATATCCTTCTCCAATGTTGCCATAATAATATCAAACTCCTTTCTAAAATAAAGACGGCAGAACCTCTGCCGTCAATATTACATTTGTTATTTGCTTTTCGCTTTTTCGCCACTATTAATTTTATCTGCTTCTTTAAATGTATCACGCAGTTCTATAATAAGAGGTTTAATTTCTGCAATTACTTCTATTTTTCTTCCTGCGGATAAACGAGCTAACTCAAATTGAAAATATTCATACATTTTTGACAATTCTTTGCTAATATCATATTTTTTATCCAATGTACTAGCTAAATAATCTACAATTTCCTTACATCTTGTTACAGCTTCATCAAATGCTGTAAAATTCTGGTTTTTCAAAGCCATTTCTGCTCTTGTTAATCTTTTAATTAATTCATCGTATAACAATATGAGCATTTCTGCTTTTGTCATTGTATTTATAGATTGGGTTTTATATTGTTGGTATCCGTATTGATTCATAAATCAGCGAACCTTCCCTTTCCTCAACTTTTTATTTTATCCATAATATGTTATATTCCGTTATCTCTTAATATCCTCCAGTAAGCTGTGACAAATAGCTACTTTGTGAATTCATTTGTGACATTAATACTTCCAAATTTGTAAATTGATTATTATATCTTGTTCTTTCTGATTTCAATTTATCATTTAATGTATCTATTAATGTCTGAATTTCTTCCATTTCTTTAAAGAAAGCATTGTTTGTCAATGACAATGGTGAAGCTGTATTTCCTGCTCTTTCAATCAATATACCTTTTGTAGCACCTGTTGTAGAAGCATATTTTTTGCAAAGTGCTTCCATACTTGTCATAATACCATCAAAATCAGCACCTGCATCTTTTTCACTTGTAAACAATGCTGCAATACCATCTGGGTCTGCTTCTACTGCTGCTCTGAATTTGTCTTCATTAAATGTAATTTTACCATTTTCAGAATAATCACTTGATATACTAATTCCTGCATCTTCCAATGCTTTCATGTCTGTACTAGAGAATATTGTTCTCAATTCGCTAGAAAGTCCACGAAGGTCAGAGTCATTGAAAAGCATACCAGCTTTTGCTTTTTCTTCCCAAAGTTTAATTTCGTTTTCAGACATATCTGCTTTTTGTTCATCTGTCAATGGTGCATAATCTCTGTCACGTTTTGTTGTCAATTCTTTGTTTACCAGTTCAATTAATGCGTTGTAATCGTCTACCATTTGTTTTACTGCATCAACCGCTTTATCACTGTCTACTTGTGCATCAAATGTTACTGGTTCAGTAGTAGTATCAATATTTCCACTTGCATCATATCCAAATTTGCCTGTTACAGTAATACTCATACCGTCTATATCAAATACATTGCTACCTCTTGTAATTTCCATAGCTCCTGCACCATCGCCAAAGTCAACTAAAATAGTAGCATCTTGACCTGCATTAAATTTAGAAGAAGCTAAGCTAACTCCATTTTTATCCAATGGAGGAGGATTTTTTAATGCATTCCCATCTTTATCTGTTAGTTTTCTTTCATAAGCAAGTACATCATTTCCATCATCATCTTTTACAGTTGTTTGTTTACCAAACATTACCTCTGCTAAATTTCCATCAACATCTTTAATATCAATTTGTCCTGATGCTCCAGAATCACTTGACTTTATAGTAAAGCTGTCTGATGTTTCATTATAACTCATTGTAACACCAGCATCAGATTTATTAATTGTACTAATAATGTTAGAAATTTTTTCATCTTCTTTAAATTTAAAATCTACACCATTAATACTAATTTTATAAACATTTTCATTTACTGGATTACCAGCTTCATCTTTTACTTGATTGCCCTTTTCATCTAATTTTGGTACACTAGCTGGTTGCAAATTAGCTGCACCAAACAATCCAGAATCTTTCAATGCAATATTTGTATTAATTCTGTTGGACTCTCCATAGTTGATACCCAAAACACCACTCTTACCTAAAAGACCTGTATCACCAGTTGTAACTTTTAATATAGAAGTTTCATCTGCTGTTTCAAATGTTAATTTTCCTTTGTCAGTTCCTGATGGTTCTCTATTTACTGTAATTCTGCCTTTACCAAATGCTTTATCCAGTTTTTCTTGCGTCAACTTTTCAAATGCTTCTAAATTATCAGTAATACCATTTTTTGTTTTATACTCGTCAACTTCTTCTTTTGTTGCCAATTTAATTTGTTTCGTTACGCCATTATAGGAAAATGTCATTGATTTTCCACCTATTGCGTCCCATGTATCTACTTCTTTTTTCAAGCGGCTATCATTTGTTGCATCCTCACCTGATTTATAACTATTTCCTTTAATAGTGCTACCTGAACCGCTTAATTTAGACTCTGCTTTAATACCTAATGTATCTAACACGCCACCTGTATCACCTAATATTTCAAATGTGCTTCCTTCATAGCCTTTATCACCTTTGAATATTAATTCACCATTATCTCCTACAGATGCCTCTACATTAATTTTACCACTATCAAATTGTTCATTAATTGCATCTGCTACGTCCTGCATAGTATCAAATTCTCCACTGCTAGCAAAGCTAATACTTGTTATTTTATCAGCATATTTTACCCTAATAGTAGTACCTGCAATTGCACTAACATTTGTTTTTGCTCCATCAGACAAGTCTAAATCTCCAGACTCCATCAATTTATCAGAAGCACTTGCTATATTCATACTTGCACTAGAAGCAAGATTTTTTACACCCAATATAGACAAAGAATCTGCTGAATTAGAAGCTCCTGTTGCTTTAATATATTTACTATTTTCTCCAATTGTGTTAATCAAGTTTCTGCTAAAAAAGTCAGAATTTAAAAGATTTGTTGATGGACTTGTAAAAGAAGCATATTTATTTCTAAAGCTTACCAACAAGTTACTAATAGAACGCATTGCGTCCATTTTCCATTGCACTGTTTGTTTCTTTTGTTTTTGTTTTGCTATTTTTGACCTTGTTGCAGCAGTCATATTTTCAATTAATGTTTCTGTATCTAAACCACTGGCAAGGCCGCTAATTTTATTGTTATAAAAACTATTTGTAGTTGTTGAACTACTTACTCCACCTACTGTTGCCATAGTATACACCCTTTCTATCATTTATTTTGAAAATAATCTATATCTTTTTTTCTGATTTATCCTCTATACTTATTTATCGACATATAGTATACTTTAATTAAGATTAATTTTAAAATAAATGTTATTGAAATTTACAAGTTGTTATGTTTCTAGTATAATAAGTAATAATACCTTTACAAAATAAAAGCAATATTGTCACTATGTGAAGGGGATTTTTTAACATACATTATTTACTCATATCTTTATCAATATTATAACAATTTTAAAAAGGGGGCATTATTATGTCAGCACAAAATAATAACAAAACACCACAAGATTTAGATTTTAATGCAAATAGCCAAAATATAGAATATGAAAATACATCAACTCAACAAACTTCAAAAGCATCAGAATTTACTACTTCTATGGAAATTCAAAAATCAGATGATACTCATGTTTCTGAAATCATAAAAGAAAAATTAACCGAATTATTAGAACCATCAGAAATAATTACAGAAAAAGTTACTCCTTCAGATACTTTTATTCCTTTTACACAAACAGAGGAAAACACAATTAATCTACAACACGAAATAGAGCCAGAAGAAGTTACACCAGAAGAAGCAGCATTATTTGAACAAACTGACATTATACAAAAACAAAGTGCTTTAAATGATTTAGAAGATGATTTTAAAAATGTAATCAAAAACGATAGCAAACAAATTAAATTAAATGATGAAGAATATATTTATATGAATGTTATGGAAACATTTGTAAAAGAAGTTATTGTGGATTACATGAAACAATATGCTCAGTGCAGTTGTAATCATTGTATTATTGATACTATGGCATTAGCTTTGACAAATCTTCCTTCTAAATACATTGTAGTAAAAAAAGGAAGTCTTTCCCCATTACTTCATATGTATCGTACAAAGTATTCTGTACTTATTTCTACTGAAGTATTAAAAGCCTGTTTAGCGGTAGGCAAATCCCCTCATCACAGTAAAAAATAACGCTCTTACATAACATAAAAGGCTGGTGTATACCAGCCTTTTTTATTTATTTTATATCTCCTTCTACAGTAGTTGTTTTTCCCAAATCGTCATTTACTATACTATCAATGTCAATGTCGTCTTCTATGTCATCTCCTATGATTTCCTCAATCGTTTCTTCATTCTGTGCCGCTTTTACTTCTTCTTCATCATATTCTGTATCTTTTATTGTTTCCCAAATACGATTTACTTCTTCTACACAATTAAAATAAACTTGTGCAATCATATTTGTTGGTATGCCTAAAATATCAGCATAATTCGTAATGTTTTGCCAATCTGCTCTTTCATAACAAAGTACCAAATCTAACAACAAAGAACAAGGCCCTTTATGATATACCAATGCCTGTTTTAATTCCTCTGAAATTGGGATATCTTCAAAAATTTCTTCTAATGAAGCATCAATTAAACTACCCATTGTAGAAAACATTCCCATCAAATATGCTTCATTTTTTGAAATAGGCAATGTTGTATTATATTCCATCAATTCAGCAGAAAAGTTTGCTCTCAAAAAAGAACGTTTTAAAACATCTTCAGAACCAAAATCTTTATCTCCTTTAAAACTTAAAAGATATATCCATTGTTTTAACTGTCCTAGTCCCAATGTCACCAATGCTTGACGAATAGAAGATGTTCTATTTCTCAATGCAAAATATACGGAATTTACCATTTTCAACAAACCATATGTTAAAGCTGCATCTCTTGAAATAATTTCTTCAATCATTTCAACATTTGGCTCATCTTTTGTTACTTCTACTACCAACTGGAAGAAGTTACTTTGCAAATAGTCTGTTTTATTCGCTTTTGTTTCTACTTTTTCCGCTACATACTGCCCTTGAAAATAGTCTACTCCTAAATCCTTCGCTAAATCATACTGCTTTTGTGTTTCAATACCATAGGCTATACAAATTTTATTAAAATTCTTTGCTAATTTTACTGTATTTTCTAATGATACTGCTTCATTTTTTCCAAAATCTAATTTAATATAATCCAAAAATTCCATTAATCCAAAATATCTTGGTGCAAATTGAAAATCATTAATTGCAAATTTATATCCCTCTTTACGAAATCTTTGTATTAATGTTGTCGCCAATGGGTGAATAATTACATTATCTTCAATTTGTATTACTAAGTCATTTTGTTTAAATATTTTTGGTGTATTTTTAAATAGCAAATTTGGCGTAAATGTCATAAAAGTGATTTTATCATTAAATATTTTTTTATTATTCTGTGCTAAAAAATTGGAAATAGAGTCTGCTGCTGCATAATCATTTGTTTGATTATACAATCCACTCCCTTTCTCTTCTTGAAATAATATTTCATATCCAAACAAATTACCTTGTTTGTCTTTTATCGGTTGCCTTACAACATACTTGTTCATCATACCTTTTCCACCTCATTTTAAGCTTTTGACCTAAAATCTTACTCATTTTATAGAATTTTATATATTGTTCTTTTCTAACAATTCATCAATAACCTCTACTAAATGACCGATTTCTGGTTTAGAAAGTTGTTCATCTGCTCCCAACTGTTTTCCCTTTATTCTCATTTCTTCATTAATCAAGGAGGAAAATATAACAACAGGAATTTTTTGTAAGTCTGGGTCATCTTTTACTAATTTTGTCAGTCTGTGACCGTCCATTCTTGGCATCTCAATATCTGTAATAATTAAAGATGCTTTCTCATATATATTTTCTTCTTTTCGAACACTCTTTAAATATTCCCATGCTTCTTCACCATTATCAAATTTTAATACATTTTGATACCCTGCTTTATTTAAAGAATCTCTTATCAATTTTGCAAGAAGCACAGAATCCTCTGCCATAACAATAGGTTTTTTATTTTTGCTTCGTTTTCCCATTTTTTCAATTTCTTCAATTTGTATTGTAGTTTCTGGTGCAATCTCAGAAACAATTTTTTCAAAATCAAGTATTGTTACAAGCACTCCTTCTGTTTGTGCAATGCCTGTTGCAACACCTTCTTCTCCTCCAGATATTGTCTTATCTGGCTTTTGTATATCATTCCATGAAATTCTGCTAATGCCTACTACACTATGTACTCTAAATGTTGCAAACATTTTATTAAAATTTGTTACAATAAACAAATCTTTTTCGTCTTTTTCACTTTCTCTTCCTGTTAAATATTTAGGTAAATCAATTACTGTTAACACTGTTTCTCTAGGCTTAAATATGCCCTCTACAACAGGGTGTGAATGAGGAATTGGTTTTACTTTATCTGACATCATAATTTCTGTTACTTTTGCTACATTAATGCCATACAATTCTCCATAAATCATAAATTCCATAATTTCTATTTCATTTGTGCCAGACTCTAATAAAATCTCACCTTTGGTCTTTTTCATCGTTCAAATGCCCTCCCATATTATTTTTTGAACAAATGCTTCACTGTTTTGCAAAATTTATTGTATTAAAATCTCCTTTAAAAAAATTCTATATATTAATAAATACCCCATTCTTTTAAAAGTATTTTTAGTGAAATAATGCCAAATATAAAAACACTATTTGTTACAATTTGTTTTCCAAAATATCAATATAAATCACTTCTATCAAAGCCCTTTTTTTATTTATATCGACTAAAAATATTAAAATATAACTGTATTACTTTATAAATTTATATTTTTATAGTATTCTATTCAATAAATCTTAATCTTGAGCATAAACAACTTACACAAAAGAAGCTATCTATGCTCAAGACTTAGATTTTATTTTTAAAGAACTAACTCTTTCCTTCCAAAAGAACGTACTAACACTACTCCTGTTTCTGAGTCCAAAAGCAATGTTCTAGCATAATTTAAACCTACATCTTCTCTTGTAACACGAAGTCCTTCTTTTGCTAATACTTTTTTTACTGTTTCTATATTTCTTTGCCCTATATTGCCTATGGAATTATTGCCTTGTACCTCAAACATTTTTGCTCCACCTGCAATTTTACAAACCATACGTGCACGCACTCCTCCAAATACTTCCATTTTGCGAAGTGTTGCTGGTATACCTGTATCAGCATATTTAAACACATTACTATTATTTCCCTCCATATTATTTGGTAACATAATATGAACCATTCCACCCAAACGTATCATAGGGTCATAAAAACAAATACCAATACAGGAACCTAACGCATATGTAATCAATTTTCCGGGTCCACGACAAATCTTCATGTCAGCAATTCCTACCACTAATTGCTTCTCACTCATTCAAAACACCTAATTTCTTCAAAAGATAATTTAAAGATGGTATATCTGGCATTAACAATAAATTACTATATACCTCTTTATCCTCTACAACAAATTTTCCATTTATAATCATTAATTTATCCGTTTGATGTCCAAATTCTACCATTGGTACAGACATAATCCCTCCCAACATATTCACTGACATGGCAGGCACTGATAAATTAATTGAAATTCCTGTCAATTTTGAAATTGCACTTACATAAGATGAAATCATAATGTTGCCAATCTCTACTAATGCAGATATTTCTAATTCACCTAATTGACTAAAATCATCAATTTTTGATGTTAATACGTGCTCCAACATAATATTAATCAAATCTAAATTTTGCAAATACAACATAACTCCATTTAATTCCCCTGATATATTTACCAATACACCAGAAACAATCATTTCAGGGTCACCTAATTTTGTAATTGCTTCATTAAATCCCAATATCTGAACTTCCGGCATTGTCATTTTAATTTTTCTATTCATCATTTGAGAAAGTGCTGTCGCTGCATTCCCTGTGCCAATACTGCCTATTTCCCTCATAACGTCTATTTCAAGGCTATTTATTTCCTCATACTTTTTCATATAGTGCTTCCTCCTAGCAAAGTTGTCTTATTAAGACCTCAATCCATTAATGGTTGTTTCTACTTCATCAGAAGTTTGTACCATTCTTAATGCGTATTGATAACACCTTTGTGCTTCAATCATTTTTGTTACTTCCTGTCCTAAATTGACATTACTCATTTCTAATGCTCTATGTTGTAATATTGTTTTGTCTCCAGCCGTTGCTACAGGCTGACCATCTTTTTCTGCTGGTATAAATTCTGTTCCTCTTACACTCTCCATACCATTTGTAGAAGGAAATGTATATATTCCTATTTGTTCAATCAAATCTTCTCCTGCTATCATTTCTTGAGAACCAGGTACTCCTCCCTCTGCTGTTGGAGGTAATGTCCCTACAATAATAGGATTTTGATTGACATCTAATACTCTTTTGCCATTTGCTGTCTCAAGATAAAAAGTACCATCTTGCTGCAATGATGTCATAAAATTACCATTTCTTGTATATGTAATTTCTTGTGTTACAGGATTTTGTATGGCAAAAAATCCATCTCCCATAATCATATAATCATATTCTAAACCTGTTGTAGCAAGATGCCCTTGTGTAAAATCTACATTCGTTTTTTCTACGTGCACTCCTGCCCCTGCAATATAATCTGTTGGTTGTTGTGCAACTGCATTCAAATTACTATAGATACATTCTGAAAATGTTGATGGTTTATTTTTATATCCATGTGTATTTACATTCGCAATATTATTTGCTATGATATTTAATCTCTCTTGATGTGCAATCGCTCCTACAGCACCTGTATAAAATGAACGGTCCATACTTATTGCCTCCTATTGTATTATTATACTCTGCCAATTTCTGTTGTTGCCTTTCCTAACAGTTGGTCATACATTTTTAATACTTGTGCTGCACTTTGTAATGCTCTTTCACTAGCCATCATATCTGTCATTTGTTTTACCAAATCTACATTAGATTTTTCTAGCATTTTCCACTCTATAGGAGTATCCACTGGTGCAGGTTGCTGACCGCCTATCGCTGTAAATAGCCCCTCCTGTTTTGATTTTTGTATTCCATTATAATCTTGAAAATCTACAATGCCTAATCTTCCTAAAACAGTGTTACCATCTGCTGTTAATATTGTGCCATCATCTAACGCTTGTATATTATCTGTGCCAATATAAATGGGTTGATTATCTTCTCCTAATACACGTCCTGCGTGCTGTAATGCTATGTAGCCTTCATCATCTACTATAAATGCACCATTTCTTGTATACATTAATCCATCTACTGTCTGTACTTGAAAAAAACCAGGCCCTGCTATCGCAAAATCCATATTCATATCTGTTGGCTCAAATATTCCTTGTGTATAGTCTGTTATGGTTACTTCACCTGCTGTAATCATAGACGATGTTGTACCTAATTCTTGACCATCTTCATGATTGATATTTCCATATCTTGAAAACATCTCATTTTGAAATGTTGTTGTGATAAATTCATCAGATTTAAAACCTGGTGTTGCTGCGTTTGTCATATTATTTCCTATTACTGCTAAATTTCTATTTTGTGTAAGCATACCTGAAGTTAAATGATAAAACCCCTTTGACACGCCTACTCACCCCCTATTCTTTTTCATCAAAAAAACGTTGCATATAATTTCTTAGTTTACGTATCGCATTTGCATGAATTTGAGAAATTCTTGGTTCACTTACCTGCATTACTACAGATATTTCTTTCATATTTAATTCATTGATATAATAAAGAGATAGTACCATTTGCTCTTTTTCTCTCAAAGAAGCCAATCCCTCTTTTAACGCCGCTGCTGTTTCTTTTTTCTGTAAATACTGCTCTGGCAACAGTTCATTTGTATT
Source organism: uncultured Clostridia bacterium (assembly GCA_910586765.1). Taxonomy (GTDB): domain Bacteria; phylum Bacillota; class Clostridia; order Lachnospirales; family Anaerotignaceae; genus Coprocola. The sequence goes on along the minus strand of CAJUJJ010000003.1, from coordinate 40,612 downwards.
TTTTAATATTCCGCCAGATTTCTGTCCAACGCCTTCTTCTTCCATAAGCATATCCAAAGAAAGTAAATTAAATGTTCCTGTTTTTCCCAAGTCTTCTTTATATTTTTTTACACTAATTTGAAGGTGATTTGCTACTTCTTCATCTGTTGGTGTTCTTCCCAACTGATGACTTAATATATTTTGTGCTTCCTCTATTTCTTTGGCACTTTTTCGTATACTTCTAGGAACCCAATCTTGCTTTCTAGCAATATCAATAATCATTCCTCGTATTCTCTTTGAAATATATGTTTCAAATTTTACGTGTTTATTGATGTCAAATTTATCAATCGCTGTCATAATTGCTAAAACACCTTCATTAATTATATCATCAATTTGAGAAAAACCCAAGTAAATTCCTCTCATTTGCATAGCAATATTTTTGACAATATAGATATATCGCAGCACCAATGTTTGTTTTATTTTTTGGTCATTGGTTTGTTTATACAGTATAAGCAGCTCTTCATTTGTTTTTGTATCCAATTCTTTTTGAGAAAGCATACCTATCTCCCCTGTCCTCGTTGCCTATTTTATGATAATACAATGTTACCAATCGCTTGTATCTGTACATTATTTGCTATTTCATTAAAGGAAAGCACATAAATGTTTGGAAAAAATTGCTCTATAAGCCTGTAAAAATAAGCCCTGACTACATTGCTTGTTAATATAATTGGTGTTTGAGAAAGTTCATTAAATTTCTTCATTTGTTCACTAATCTGTCCAATCAATTTCTGCATCAATTCTGGACTCATTGAAATATAAATTCCTTGCTCGCCCTTTGTTAAGCCAGCAATAATTGCTTTTTCTACTTCTGCATCTAATGTAATTACTTTCATTTGTCCGCCTTCACAGAATTTTCTTGTAATTGTACGTTTTAATGCAATACGTATATTTTCTGTAATGGTATCTAAATCTCTTGTTGTTGCAGAAGAATCCACAATGGTTTCTAATATTGTTTCCATATCTTTTATTGGTACACCTTCTTTTAATAGATTAGACAATATTTTTTGGAACGTTCCATATGTTAGCACATTTGGAAATGTTTCTTCTATTAAATCTGGTGACACTTTTTTTGTATTTTCAATTAACTGCATTACTTCATTTCTTGTTAACAATTCATATGCGTGCTTTTTCACTGTTTCAGATAAATGTGTTAACATTACTGAAAGTGGGTCAATTACTGTATAACCATAAATTTCTGCCATTTCTTTGTTTTCTGGTGTAATCCATTTACTTGGAATACCATAAGATGGTTCTATTGTTTCAATACCATCAATTTCACCTGCTGGATTTGGTGGCTCTAAAGCTAAATAATAATCAATTAATATTTCGCCTTTTGCTACTTCTTCTCCTTTTATATTAATAACATATTGATTTGTATTCAAATTAGAACTGTCCCTCAATCTAATGGAAGGAATAACAAATCCCATATCCTGTGCATATTGTCTTCTAAATATAACAATACGTTCTATCAATTTACCTCCACTTGACTCATCTACAAGAGGTATCAAACTATATCCTATTTCCATTTCAATAGGTTCTACATTCAACAAAGAATACACATTATTAATATCTTTATAAAAGTCATTTTCGCTCATTGGTGCTGGTGCTTCTTCTTCTGGAATTGTTCCTACTGTACCACCACCTGGAGCAGTTACTGCTGCATCTGCTGCTATCAATGCTTTCATACGGCTTGATGCTCTCCAGCCAATCGCAAGCAATATTGCACCTACCACAATTAAAGGAATATGTGGCATACCAGGTATTACAGAAACCACTGCCATAATACCGCCACCCATCATAAGTGCTTGTGGCTGTGCTAAAAATTGTGTTGCTACGTCATTATTCAAACTTCCATCTGAAACTGCTCTTGTTACTATCATACCTGTTGCGGTAGAAATCAAAAGTGCCGGTATCTGTGATACAAGACCATCACCTATTGTTGCAATGGAGTATACAGAAAGCACTTCGCTAAATGTCATTGTAGACTGTACCATACCGATAATTGTACCAGCAATAAAGTTTGTTGCTGTTATAATAATAGACATAATGGCATCGCCTTTTACAATCTTTGTAGCACCGTCCATAGAACCATAGAAGTCTGCTTCTTTTTGTATTTTATATCTTCTAATACGTGACTCTTCTTCTGTTATCAAACCAGAACTCAAGTCTGCATCAATTGCCATTTGTTTACCTGGCATAGCGTCCAATGTAAATCTAGCTGCAACTTCAGCAACACGTTCGGCACCTTTTGTAATAACCAAAAATTGTACCAATACTATAATTAAGAATATAATAACACCAACAACGATATTTCCCTGTAATACAAATGTTCCAAATGCCTTTATTACTTCCCCTGCTGCACCTGCTTTTGTTAATATCAAACGTGTTGACGATATATTTAAACCAATTCTAAACAACGTTGTAATTAAAAGCAATGAGGGAAATATGGAAAATTCCAATGACTCTTTAATTTGCATAGAAATCAGCAATATAATCAAAGAAAGGGAAATATTTAATATAAACATCATATCCAACAGCCAAACAGGCAGAGGAATAATTAACAATAATACTATGATAATTACAAATATGGATACGATATAATTTAACGCATTTTTCATAGATTTCACCATTTTCCAATCAAAATGTTATATGTAAAAAATAAGTCTTTTTTATCACTTGTGTTTTCTTATTTCTTTTTTCCCATTAAATCTTTACCTTCAAGTTTATAAACATACACAAGAATTTCTGCCACTGTACCATAAAATTCCTCTGGTATCATACCTGATACTTTTGTCATAGCATACAATGCCCTTGCTACAGGTTTATTTTCTACTACCTGAACACCATTTTCTTCTGCAATTTGTATAATCTTGAATGCAATTTCGTCCTGTCCTTTTGCTACAACAATAGGTGCTGCGTCCTTTTCTCCATCATATTTCAACGCAACTGCAAAATGACTTGGATTTCTCAATACTACGTCTGCTGTCGGAACGGACTGCATCATTCTTGACATAGCCATTCTTCTTTGCAATTCTTTAATTTTTCCTTTAATTTGAGGATTTCCTTCTGTTTGTTTATATTCCTCTTTTACTTCTTGTTTTGACATCTTCAACTGCTTTTCATAATCCCACCATTGATAAAAATAGTCAAAAGCAGAAATCGCTACAAATGCAATACTTACTTTCATAACTAATTTCATTACACAATCTAATACAAATGCAGTAGAAGAAATTAAATCTAATTTTAATGTTCTTTCAAAATTAATCAACTGCCCTATAAAAAAGTCATACATAATCCATATTAAAATGCTGATTTTTATAATCCCTTTTAATACTTCTACTAGACTTTTTGACGAAAATAATCTTTTAAAACCTTGTAAAGGGCTTAATCTACTAAATTTAGGTTTTAATGCGTCTGTTGAAAATAAGAGCTTTGTTTGTGCTGCTGTTGCTACAATCGCCAAAAGTACAGCAATCATTAAAAGCGGTACACATACTCTCACAAACGTAACAATCATTTCTATTGTCATATCTGACACAAATTCTGCTGTTACTTCCGTTTTTACTGAAGCATAATTCATATATTTAACCAAAAATGTACTGATTGCTTCATACATTCCCGGAAACAACAGCTTTAAAGAAAAAAATGTACCAAGAAGCGACGCAACAACTACAACATCTTTACTTAAAAAGATATTACCTTTCTTTCGCTCGTCTCGTCGCTTCTTGGGGGTGGCTTGTTCGGTTTTTTCATCTGCCGCCAATGTTGCTCCCCCCTTTATAGGCGTTTTTTTCTATTTCTACATTACTTTAATAATTGAAGTATTTCTCTAAAACCATCTATTGTTTGTGGTATCAATCCTCTTATAAATTCCTCCATAGGCACAGACATCATCAACAATATCAATATTCCTATCAATACCTTTGCTTGTATATTGATAACAAACACATTGATTTGTGGTATTGTTTTCATCAGTATTCCTACACCCATTTCACAAATTAATTCTGCTGCCAATATAGGAAAGGAAAGCTGTATTCCTGCAACGGTACATTGTATAAATACGTCCCATATCATTTGATACGCTACCTGATTTAAAACAACCTCCCCATAAGGTATGACTTCAGAGGAGGTTAATATAGCATGAATTAATGCAATATGACCATTTAAAGCAAAAAATAACAACATATACAATATATTATAAAGTGTTGCACTCATTGAAATGGAGGCATTACTTTGACTATCATATATTTTTGCCATAGATAAACCTAATTGCATATCAATAAATTCTCCAGCAAGTATAATGATATATAAAAATAAACTGATGATAAACCCTGCAATATAGCCTACTGCACATTCCTTTAACAACAATACAGCATATTCTATTATTGTATTAGGCTGCTCTACTGCACCATTATAAAAACTAGAAACAATTATTGTTAATGCCATAATCATACCTGCTTTTACTGCTGCTGGTATGTTCCTTCTTCCTAGTATAGGATTAAACAATATCATACCTGACATTCTCATTAATACTAATGTAAAAAACATAAAACGATTTGGTTCCAGCACAATATTAAACCTCGCCTTTTATAATAACATCATTTGAAACAATTCATAAGTATAATCCTGCAATGTTTCTAACATCCAACTTCCGCTGAATAAACAAAGTGCTATAATAATTATGAGCTTAGGCACAAATGTAATCGTTTGTTCATGAATTTGTGTTGCTGCCTGTATAATGGAAATTAATATTCCCAAAAACATACTTAACAGCAATATAGGTGCTGCAAGTTTTACGCCAACAACAAGAGCAGACTGCATGACAGACATTACTTCTGAATTTGTCATAATTTTCTCCTCCTTCGCTAATTAAAACTATAAACAAGAGTCGAAAACAACAAATGCCACCCATCTACAGTTACAAAAAGCAATATTTTAAAAGGCAACGATATTGTTGCTGGTGGCAACATAATCATACCCATGGACATTAATGTACTTGATACCACTATATCTATCAATAAAAATGGTATGAACAACAAAAATCCCATTACAAATGCTCTTGACAATTCACTTGTCATAAATGCTGGTATTACAACTCGCATAGGCAAATCTGTCACCTGCTGTTCTATTGTTTGTGGATATTGAATATTTGCAAAATCCAAAAACAAATTTAATGAGTCTGGTTTTGTATTCTCTAACATAAACCTTTTTATTGGTACACTTGCTCTTTCCAATGCCTCTACTTGAGAAATTTCTTCATTCTTATACGGCACATACGCAGTTTCATTTACCTCGTCTACAACAGGTGTCATAATAAACAACGTCATAAACAATGCAAGCCCTATTAATACAGAGTTTGGTGGTGTGCCTTGCAATCCAATGGCATTCCTCAAAAAAGAAAGCACAATGAGAATTCTCGTAAAGGCAGTTATCAGCATCAATATAGACGGTAATAACGAAATCACTGTCAACAAAAACAGTATCTCTAATGTTTGCACACTATTTCCATTGACATTGATGAGTGCATCTGTCATGTTAAACACCTCTAAAACTATCAGCGATTATTTCTTTTTTTTTGTTTTCCATTTATCAAACATCATATTCTGAAATAATTTACTGCCGTTTTCTACATCATATTCTTTTTTTTCAATCACAATATCCTCTTTGGAAAGTTCTGCCAAACATACCATGTTTGTTGCAGTATTTCCTATCAGAAAATATCTTTCATTCACTTGTATAATATCAATAGAGCGGTCTGTTCCCACAACCGCTCTGTCCAGCAATTTTATGCCTTTTGCTCTACTATCTGCTTTGAAGGAGCTTTTTGCAACCAATTTACTAAACAAATAACTTAAATACACTATCAGTATTATTACTATTACAAGAGTTGCCAACATGGGCAATGTTTGTATTATGATAGCACTCAGTCCTCTCTTGCATTAACCAACTATTGTGGTTACTGTTTTTAAAACTCTATCTGGTTTAAAAGGTTTTACAATAAAGTCCTTTGCTCCAGATTTAATTGCTTCAATAACCATTGCTTCCTGTCCCATAGCAGAACACATTACAACATTTGCATCAGCATGTTTGCCCTTAATTGCTTTAAGTGCTTCCAAGCCGTCCATATTAGGCATTGTAATATCCATAATTACTAAATCTGGTTGTACTTCTTCATATTTCTCTACTGCCTGCACTCCATCTGCTGCCTCATACAAATCTGTGTAACCATTTTTAGTCAATACGTCCTTTACCATCATTCTCATAAAAGCTGCATCATCAACTAACAAAATCTTAGCCATTTTACCATACCTTTCTTCACTATTCGCATTTTTTTATTTTTTTTATTTTATATAATTTATCTACTGCACAATAAAAAAATTACTTAACTTTTATGCAGTGATTCTTACTTTTTATTATTTTCCAAGACCTTTTATTAAATCTTGCTTTTTAATAATTTCGGTAATACGAATACCAAAATTATCATTTACTACTACTACATCACCTTTAGCAATACATTGACCATTTACATATAAATCAACTTGGTCACCTGCCAATTTATCTAATACAACAAGAGAGCCTTGTGACAATTCCAATATCTCTTTTACCAATTTCTTTGTTCTACCAATTTCTACAGAAACCTCCAATGGTACACCAAGTATCATATTCAGGTTTTCTTTTTGTTCTTCTCCTATGTTTTCTTTTGATGCCTTTAAATTATCTACTGGCAAAGGCTGCACATTAATCACCTTCGGTTCACTTGATTGTTGCATTTGCGGTTGTGTTCCTATCATCTGTTGCATCATTTGCTGCATCATCTGTTGTTGTTGATACAACATTTGCTGCATCATATCTGGTGCCATAGCCATTTGCTGCATTTGTGGCTGCATTGTTGGCATAGGCTGTGGGATTGGTTGTGGGATTGGTTGTGGCTGAGGAATTGGTTGCGGTTGTGGTGCTGGTGCTGCCTCGCTTGCTGTATTGCCCAGCAATTTCTCAATTTCTTCTTGTGACATATTGCCACCGCCACTACTTCCACTTGCTGCTGGTGTTTGTTCTGTTGCACCTGCTGCATTGCCCAGCAATTTCTCAATTTCTTCTTGTGACATATTGCCGCCACCACTATCTGCACTCGCTGCTGGTGTTTGTTCTGTTGCACCTGCTGCATTGCCCAGCAATTTCTCAATTTCTTCCTGTGACATATTGCCGCCGCCACTATCTGCACTCGCCACCGGTGTTTGCTCTGGTTCTGGCTCATCATCAGCCATTTCATCTATTGGTACACCAAAAGCAGAAACTAACTTTTTCGCTAGCTTGACAGGCATCATATTCATAAATTCACTTTCAACATAGTCTTCAATTTTCAAGTCAAAACTGATGACAACCATCTTTTCTTCTCCAGCAAAACAGTCATCTTTAAATCCTTGAATGTCATCAATAGAAAATGCTTCTGGTGTTGAAATATCTACCACTTCTCCTAAAAATTCGGAAAGTGCTGTAGCCGATGCCCCCATCATCATATTCATAACTTCACAAATTGCACTCAGATTTAACTCATTTAATTCAAATTCTTCATCTGGAATTTCTGTCATCATCAGAATTTCTACTATGGATTTTACGTCTTTCCTTTTTAAAAGCATTACATTTGTGCCTTCTAAACCAGCCACATATGTAATTTGTACTCCAATAGCAGGTTCTAAATTCGTAAACTTAAATTCCTCGGCAGTCAGAACTTGTACTCTAGGTGTTGTAATATCAACTCTTTTACTAAGCATTGTAGATACTGCCGTTGCTGACGCTCCTAAACTTATATTCAGTATTTCACCTATGGCGTCTATCTCTAATGGACTAAAACGATTTGAACTCATTTCTTTTCTCGCTCCTTCAATAAATCATTTATTCTTCATATATTCCGCTGATTTTTACCGCCATGTTCTTATTTTGAACACCGAGTTTTCCTTTAAACCATGGCTGGTCTTCAATATAGAGATAGATTTCAGAATCTTTTGGTTTGTTTAGATTGATAACATCCCCAACATGTAAATTATATATGTCATTTAAATTTACTTGGGCTTGACCAAGCTCTGCCTTTATTTCTAATGTAGAACTCTTAATGCACTCCATAATTTCTTCGGCTGTATCCTCAATGTTACCTTTTCTACCTGCATTACTATTTCTATTATCAATTAGATTAAATACAACACTTAAAATTGTTTCAGGAATACAAATATTCATTCGTCCTGTTATTTTGCCTACCGTAATATCTAAAACTACAATAGCTATGGTTTCGTCCATACCCACTGTTTGCATCATATTGCCGCTTCTTTCTATTTTTTGTATCTCAAATGATACATCATCTAAATAGTTTAACCAGCCATCTTTCATAATACGTATAAAATGTGAAATGATGTCACGATACAAAGCTAATTCTAAATCTGTATATTTATAATCAAGAGATATATTAGGCACTTCCTCTCCAGAAGCTCCCAACATTCTATCAATCATCAACAACATAACTTCTGCATTCATAAATACAACGGTTGGTACTTCTTCTATCTCCTCTGCCCCGTTTGGTAAATGGACGTTTAGTAATGTCAATATATCATTTTCTCTCAAGGCATTACTAAATTCATAATACCTTTGTTCTTCTACACTGACAATCTCCACCTGACTATTCATACGAAGCAAACCATTTACTCTAGCATTTAATAGTCTCGCATAGTTTTCATAAATATTACTTAATATCTTTAATTTATCCTTTGTAAATTTCTTAGGACTATAAAAATCATATTTTCTATATTTTTTTTCTGGGGTAGTTTCCTTTTTTTCTTCTTCAAAGCCTCCGCTTGCCATAGAACTTAACAGTGCATCTATTTGGCTTTGAGATAAAGCTTCCGCCATTTACCTTCCCCCCTCTCCTTATTATAATATTTTTTTTATTGTGTATTTTGTGCAGCTTCTTGTTGATTATCTAATATTGTTTCTACTTTTATACTTTCTGACTCTGCATAATATTCTTCCAAACTTCTTTCTACATCGTCTGTTTTCGTAATCAATATTTCAACACGTCTATTTCTTGCTCTTTCTTCCGCAGTATCAAATTTACTAATTGGTCGGAACTGCCCATAACCAGAAGCTACCAATTTTGTAGGGTCAATAAAATTCTTTTGTTGCAAATACAACAATACCTCTGTTGCTCTATTTGATGACAAAAATCTATCGCTTACTGGCTCATTTGGCACATTTGGGCTCGCCTGTGATGTATGCCCCAAAACAGATATTTCTTTAATATTATCTGTAATATTATTTAAAGCACCTGCTAATATATCAAGTGTTTCTTTGCCTTCTTGTTTTAAAACGTAACTATCTCCATCAAAAAATATGTTATTATGAAATGTAATAAATGCAAATCCATCTCCTTTTGAAACCTCTATATCATTTTGTAAATTATTTTGTTCTATGTACTGTGATAATGTATAAAATAATTCATCAAAATCATCTACTGGTTCTGATTGCTCAGAAGATATCAGAGGGTCTTCTCCTGGTTGTTCATTGGAGTCGATTACAATTTGAGAAACTTCTGCTGCACTTGGATTAAAAGCCTTTACCAAAATTTCATATTTTTCTTTGTCAATATCCGACATAGAATATAACAATACAAAAAAGCACAATAATAGCGTTACCATATCGCCATAGGTATCCATCCAGTTGGCTCCTCCGCCTCCGCTACTTTTTTTCCTCCTGCCCATTATAACACCTGACCTCTAATTAATCTATTTAAAATTGATTTATTTTCTCATTTTCCTTCAATTTCTATATTTTATCATTCTCCGCCTTCCGCAGACGCTGCTTCCCTTTGTCCTTGTGGCAAGAAAGAAATTAATTTCTCTTTTAAAAATTTAGGATTTTCACCTGCTTGTATAGATAATACCCCTTCAATAATAATTGTCTTACATAATTCTTCTTCAGAATGTCTTATTCTTAATTTTGTTGCAATAGGATTAAATATCAAGTTTGCTAATATACAACCATAAAATGTTGTTACCAAAGCAACAGACATACTTGCTCCCAAGCTTCCTGCACCACTACTATCCTCTAAATTCATACTTCTTAACATATTAATCAAACCAACCAATGTACCTATCATACCAAATGCTGGTGCCGTCGATGATGCCCTTTCATACATTCCAACAACTTCATCATGTCGTGCTACTAAATTGTCTAGGTCATTGTTAAGCATTTCTTTTACTCTATCTGCATCTGTTGCATCTACAATCAACATTAAGCCCTGTTTAAAAAATGGGTCATCTATTTGGTTCGCTTTTTCTTCCAAAGCTAAAAGTCCATTCTTTCTAGCAATTTGTGCAAAATCTACCAATGTATCAATATATTCCATTGGGTCAAATTTTTTACCATCTAACATAATTTTTAAATGTTTTGGTATCGCCTTTAAATGTTTAGGAGAATAGTTTGCAACAACAGCCGCAATCGTACCACCTACAACGATAATTGCACTAGGAGGGTCTGCAAAGTTTCCAAGATTACCTATAACATATTTAATGCCTTCGCTTGTATCAAGAGCAATACCATTAACAATAAATGCAATACCAACTATTATACCGATAATTGTTGTTAAGTCCATAACACGCCTCCGCTAATTCCTCTATTACCACAACAAATTTTCTTCACCATTATGCTCTATACTCATTTTTTGGTGCCATTCATATATCTTCGCATTATAATCAATTATCTTTTGTACAATTTCTTCAGCACTTTCTCTTACTACATAGTAATCCTTATTCATCATAATAATTTTACTCTCTGGAATTAATTCAATTCTTTCAATTTGTCCACAATTAATGATAAATGGTTCTTTGTTTAATTTCGTCAGCTTAATCAAAATAAGCCCCCCTCTTTTTTTATATTTATAATTTAGCCAGAGTAGGAAAATTCCTACTCTAGCTATTTATAGACATTATATCATTATCGTTTCATATTAACCAATTCTTCCAACATTTGGTCTGTTACTGTGATAATTCTTGTATTTGCTTGGAAACCTCTTTGTGTTGTAATCATTTCTGCAAATTCATTTGCAATGTCAACATTTGCCATTTCCAAACAAGCTGTTTGCAATTTTCCTGTATTTCCATCTCCAGGTTGGAATGCTTCTACTACACCAGTATTGTTTCCTATAGTATAATAAGAATTGACATTAGCTTCCAAACCACCTGGATTAGGAACATTTGCTACTGCAATAATACCTAATGCAAATGTTTCTCCTGTTGGCATTTTTGCTGTAACCATACCAGTATTATCAATAGAAATGGCAACTTTTGGCACTTCTCCTTCTTCTCCACCATTAACACCGCCACCACCAGCAGTATCGCCTTCTATTGTTGGCACTTTTAATGGCACCAGATTTGTTTTATCTATTGCTGCTCCATCTGGCAATGGATATGTGGTATCTGCTCCATATGCAAAACCATATACTACATAACCGTTTCTATCTACAATATATCCATCTTCGTCTTTATCAAAAGCACCTACTCTCGTTAGTTGCAAAGAAGTAATATCAAGCTGTTCTCCATCTTCTGCTGCTCCCTGTTTTGGATTGACACCTTGTATATCTTCACTTGGTAATTTATTGCCTACTAAAAAGAAACCTGTACTACCTATAATCATAACATCAGATGACTTTCCTGTTGCTGCTGGTGTACTACCTTCAAAAAGTTTATCTATTGATGACAAGCTACAACCATAACCTACCTGTGCTGAATTTGTACCACCAAAACTATCTGTACCACCTGATGCGTGTGATGTTGTTGTATACATTGCTTCTTGGAATGTTGCACGAGATGATTTATAACCATATGTGTTACAGTTTGATATATTATTGCCTATAACGTCCATTTTTGATTGATGTGTTTTTAAACCTGCTATTGCAGCATACATTGATCTAACCATTTATTATTTCCTCCTAAAATTATGCTGTCATTGAGGGCAGACAGTCTATCTGCCCTCTTAGCCTCCATAAAATGGTCCAGCTTATAGTATAACAGCACTATCTATTTTTGTAAAAATATTATTTTTCATTTCAGCTCCGCTTAATGTTGTTACAACGATATTATTGGGAATATTTACAATAAACACTTCTTTAGGGCCTATTATTACAACATCTTTTGCTCCTTTTTGTTTCGCTTTTGCTACTGCATTATTTAAGTCATTCATAAGAGTTGTCGTTACTTCTATGCCCCTCTGGTCAATTCTTTCTTTAGCATGTTTCGAAAACTGTACCTCTTGCTTTTGTTGTATTGTTTCCTGCAAAAGTTGCTCAAATCCTACGCCTCTTTGACCTGCCTGTATTTTTTGTAGTTCGGAGCCTCTAATTCCACTCACTGCTTGATTATTATTTACGTTCTGAACCATACAACATTCCCCTTATCTTGTTACTGTAAGCTTATGCTTCTGGTTTGACTTCCTCTGTATTATCTGTTTTATCATCTGTAGTTGTATCATCTTTGTCTGTAGTTTCATCTTTATCTACAGTTTCATCTTTTATGAAATCTTCTGGAATTTTACCAATCGCCATAATTTGTGATAAACTGTATGCTTTTCCATCTACAAAAACAACTGTTTCTCCTTGATACAATCCACTTCCTGTAATCAAACCAACCTTTGTTTCTAATTCTCCCTTTGAATTTTCTACTGCAAGTGTTACTTCTTTCCCTACCAATGATGCGGAATAGTTTGTAACTGCAATATCATTCATATTTTCAATAGATGCTTTTAATTCTGACATTGTCTGTATAGATGACATTTGTGATAACTGCTGCATCATTTCTGAATTACTCATTGGATTTGTCATATCCTGATTTTGTAACTGTGCTGCAATCAATTTTAAAAAGTCTGTTGAGTCCAATGTTGTTTTACTATATGTGCCAGCTTTATTATAAGCTTCTTCTGCCTTCTTATTATAAGCAGCACTAACACTATCTATTGCCATAGCAATTCCTCCTTTTCTATTACACCATATTCCACAATCCTAATCTCATTTGCTGTATAAAATCTGCGGATTGTTCTGCCTGCATTCTTTGTTGATGTTGTTTTTGCTGTTCTTCTTTTTGTCTTGCAAATCCATCGCCTTTTGCTTCTCTATTTTGGTCTTGTGCTTGCATTTCTTTTTTATCAACTACTTCAACATTTGTTTCATTTCCTGTATTTTGTTCTATAATAGAACTAATTTCTCTTGCCTTTTCAGCAAGCAGGCTACTTGTTTTTGCATTTTCAGCAAACATTGACACGTGTGCCTGACCATTTTCCATAACTAATTTAATTACTATTTTGCCCAATTCTTTTGGCATAAGTTGTATCTCAAATTCATTTTCGTGCTGTGCAAATTTTGCTAACATTTTATCTGATACTTTTTGTGCTACTTCTCCGCCTGAAATTTGAGCATTTTCTCCTACTTTAATATTAATAACATCATCTGAAAATGTTCTTCTATTTGTAGTAGGAATTTCTTCTTCAAAGAAGTCTGCATCTTCTTCTGAAGTATTTGTTTGTGCTGTATCTGTTTTTGTTTCAGTTGTTGTTTGTTCTGTTTTTACTACAACTGTTTCTTCTGTTGCTTTTGCAGTTTCTGTTTTTACATCTGCTTTTACAGCTTCTGTTTGTTGTTTTTGTTCTTGTTTTGGTTGTACTTCAACAGCTTTTTCAACTTCTACTTCTTTTGGAACTTCTTTCACAACCGCTTCTTCTGTTTGTACAGTTGTTTGTTGTACTACTTGTTCTGCTCCATTTTCATTTGCTTGTTGCACTACATTTCCTTCTACTGCTGTTTGTTGTGTTACATCAGCGTTCATTTGTGTTGTTGCTTGAACTGCATCTGTTTGTACAATAGGAGTTTCTACAACAGCATTTTCTGCTTGATTTTCTACTGGTACAATATTTGTGTTTACTGCTGCTGCAAACATTGCTAAATCTACTTGCTGCATCATATTGTCTTTTACTTCTTTTACATCTTTGCTGTTTGTTTCTTCTTCTTGTTGTTTTTCTGGCTTTGTAACATCTTCTTTTTTATCAACACTATCTTCTTTTGCAGTATCTTTTGAAGCAGTGTCTTTTTTAGGTTTTGATTTTGTAGCAGTATCATTATTACTTGTTTTTTGTGTTTGTGCTGTCTGCTGCATGAAGCCATAAAATGCCTCATTTTTATAGTCAGAACCATTCACTCTTGTCGCTGATACTTGCCCCTGCATTGTTACAAAGTCATTTAATTTTACGCTCGTATCCACAACTTCACCTCCTTAAAATAATAAATAATATATATAGTAAATTCTTTATAGAATTACTATCAAAATTATTTTGCTGCAATACGGCTGAATGAAACAAATTCTTCCACTAATGCTTCTTCTGCTTTTTGCTCTTCTTTATGATAGATTTCTAATTTCTTTTCTTTCAGCTTTTCCAATGATGAAGTATCTTGTTTTGCTGCAACAACTTCCATTCTTTTATTTTCTTCTTCTACTTTTATCAATGCTAATTTCTTTTCTTCTTGTTTTATAGAAACTTCTAATTTTCTCAAATATGCTTCAAATCCTATGGATTCTATTATTGTTATTCCTTCCATTTTTTTCTGGTTAAAATCGTTATTACACTTTTTATATTCTTCTTCCAAGTTATGTATTACTTTTTCTTGCTCATTAATTCTAGCCAATATTTTTGCATGTTCATTTTTTAAAGAGTCTAACACTTGATTTTTATAATTTAATACTGTCCCCAATGTAAAATTAAATTTTTTCATAATGTCATTACATTCCTCTCCTCAAATTATTTTAGAATTTTTTCCATTTGTTCTACTACTTCATCATATGAAAATTTATCTGTTGTGCTCTGTTTTAAAAAATTATTTATTTTATCTATTTTGGAAATAGCATAATCTACTTGTGCATTTGTACCTGCTTTATATGCACCAATAGAAATCAAGTCAGCATTTTTATCATATACGCTCATAATATCTCTCATTTTTGAATTTAATTCTTTATGTTTTGGTGAAACAATACTACTCATCAAACGAGAAATACTTGCATTTACATCTATTGCAGGAAAATGATTGCTATTTGCTAGTTTTCTTGTTAACACAATATGACCATCTAATATACCTCTTACTGTATCGGCAATAGGCTCATTGGTATCATCACCTTCAACCAAAACAGTATACACTCCTGTAATAGAACCTTTTTTAAAATTACCGCTTCTTTCCAGCAATTTTGGCAGTTCTGCATATATAGAAGGCGTATATCCCCTTGCTACAGGCGGTTCTCCTACAGCAAGTCCAATTTCTCTCTGTGCCATAGCAAAACGTGTTAGCGAGTCCATCATCAAAAGCACGTCATTTCCTTGGTCTTTAAAATATTCTGCGATTGTTGTTGCTACCAAAGGACATTTCATTCTCAGCATAGCAGGTTGGTCACTTGTGGCAATGATGAGTACAGAACGCTTCATACCTTCCTCACCCAAATCTCTTTCCATAAATTCCACAACTTCTCTACCACGTTCCCCTACTAAAGCAATGACGTTAATATCTGCCTTTACATTTTTTGCTATCATACCTAGCAATGTACTTTTTCCAACACCACTACCTGCAAATATCCCAATTCTTTGTCCTTTTCCTATTGTTAATGTGCCATCAATGGCTTTTACTCCAAATTCTATTTTTTCTGTAATAGGTGGTCTATCTAACGGATTTATGTACGAATTTTCTACTGTATAATATTCTTCTGCCTTAAAAGCTCCCTTTCCATCTATAGGATTTCCCATAGCATCTATTGCTCTACCTCTTAAAAAATCACCAACAGGTATTCTCAATCTTTGTTTTGTATTTCTTACAAAACTTCCTACTGCTATGCCACTCATATTATCATATGGCATCAGAAATATTTTTTCATCTTTAAATCCTACAATTTCTGCTGGTATCTGTTTATTACTTCCTTCATTATATATCAGGCTAATGTCACCCATACTCGCCTTTCCACCAGAGGCTTCTATGCCCATACCAACAATATTTTCAATTTTGCCTATATGACTGATTGTTTCAGATTCTAATACCAAACTAGCCATATTTCTAAACATATCCACCCCTCCTATTACTTATTTTAAATTCTGTTTTGCCAACAGTCAATAATGAACTTTTTACTTTATTCTACATAAACAGTATAGCACAATTATTTACTTTTGGCGACTTTAACACACTATTTCTAATCTTAAAATTAAAAAATATAGAGGCTTTCCACATTATTTGGTAAAGCCCCTATATAAATATCATTTCTTTTCTGCAAAACTTACGCCTTTTGACATAAGCACTGGGACAAAACCTTGCTACCTATTATTTTTTTCATAACTACAAATTGTTTGTAAGGAAATTATCATTTAACTATAGTGGTGCACTGTTTAATATCTCTTTGATATTTACCATTTGTGTGCTTGCACTTGCGTCTATAATTTCATCTGGTAATTCTATAATGCAGGTTCCAGGTGCTTCATTTTCCATTACAACAATTTTAACATGGTCGGAAAGGTGTGCCAAATGTTGGAGTAATGCAGAATCTCCTTCTACCATCAACTCTGCATCACATCTAGCAATATACACTTTTGCCCATTCTCGTGTTTTTAATTTTTCTGTAGCAGAAATCACCATTCTTTCAATTACTTCTTCACTTGATTTTAAACTTACTTGTATTACTTTTTCTGCTATGGCTATCGCCACATCTTTTAACTGGCTGCGGTATTTTTGCAGCATTTCTTCTTTCATTTGTTCTGCATTTTCTATTACTAATTTAATGTCTTCCAGAGCTTCTCTGCTCATTTGCTCATACTGCATTTTACAATCTGCTTCTGCTTGCTGTCTGCCTTGTGCCATTCCTTCTTCATAACCAGATTGTTGTGCAGCCATTTTCAACTTTTCTGCTTCTTCTCTTGATTTTGAAAGCAATACTTCTGCTTCTTCTTTGGCTTTTTGCAACACTTCTTCTGCTTTTGCAGCAGCTTCTTGTTCAATTTCTATTGCCTTTTTTCTACTTTTTTCAATTTCTTGTTCTGCTCTTTTTCTTTCTTCCAAAAATTCTTGCTCAAAATATTGCTTATTATCAAATTCTTCTTCTGTTTCTTCTTCAATTTCCTCTGAAATCTCTTTGTCTTCTTCTAATATTTCCTCTTTTGGTTGCTTTTTTTCTTCTTTTAATTGTGGTAAATCATCTAATATTCTGATTTTTTTTTTGATTTCTTGTTCTTCTCTTTCTCTATCGGCTTTACTATTAGGTACATAATCTACTATTTCATAATTATCATAAAACTTAAAGATATTACTACGCAATAATATCATCCCTTCCGCCTTTCATAATGATAATTTCACCCTGTTCTTCCAGTTTTCTGATGATACCAACAATTCTCTGTTGTGCATCTTCAACATCTTTCTTACGAACATTTGTTGTAATTTCAAGGTCGGATTTAATAGACTCAGCCATACGAGAAGACATATTTGCAAATATCATACTCTTTACTTCTTCATTTGCACCCTTCAATGCAAATACAAGGTCTTTGCTGTCACAGTCACGCACAAAGCGTTGTATAGAACGATTGTCCATTGTTGTAATATCTTCGAATACAAACATTCTCTTTCTGATTTCTTCTGCCAATTCCGCATCTCTTTCAGAAAGTCCATCGAATATACTCTTCTCACTGCTTCTATCCATATTGTTCATTACTTCAGCAATATAATCAATACCACCCACTTGTTTATAATCTGTTGTGAGCATATTAGCAAATTTCTTCTCTAATTCTTTCTCCACAATTTTTATAATATCTGGTGCTACACTACTCATCGTTGCAATACTATGTACTACTTGCAATCTTTTTTCATCACTTAAATTTTCAATTACCTGCGAGGATAATGTAGAATCTACATATGCCAGCACAAGAGCAATCGTTTGTGGTCTTTCTTGTGACAATATTGTCACCAAGTTTGGGCCATCTGTTTTTCTAATAAATGAAAATGCTCTTGTTTTTAGCTGTTTAGAAACCCTCTCTAATAATCCATGTGCCACAGACTCGCCAAATGCTTTTTCTAATACTGTTTTTGCATATTCTAAGCCACCATCTGTTACAACTTTTTGTGTCAAGCACATTTTATAAAATTCGTCCAGAACTTCTTCTATTTGTTCTGGTGTCAAATGTTGTAGCTTTGCCACCTCTACAGTTAATTTTTCTAAATCTTCCTCGCTAAGATGTTTATATATTTGGGACGCTTTATCTACTCCTAGAGAAACAACAACTGCTGCTGCTTTTTGCTCTGGTGATAAGGCTCGCCTATCTTGCTTTTCTTGCTTTTCTTCAGGCATTATTCTCGTCCCCCCTTAGCCAAGATTTAATTAACTGTGCTGATATTTCAGGATTGTCTTCTGCAAATTTACGAATATTTTCTTTTAATTCCATACTCTTTTCATTTTGTATACGAAGCAATTCTTTAGATGCTTTTTCATCTTCTGACTCTTGTATTGCTTCTGCTGCTGGTGGTACTACTACAGTTTCTGTCAGTTGTACCTCAGCAAGTGCTGCTTCTTGTGCTTTTTTCTTTCTTCTTCTCAATAAGAATACCAAAAGTATCAAAAGCAATACCAACACTGCTGCTGCAATCGCTCCAATTAACAGCCATCTGCTAAACTGTCCTGTCGTATCTGCTGGTTGTGTTGTATCCATAAAGAACGTTGCACTCGCTAGAGCAATTTTTGTATTTTTATCTATATCATTAATACCTGCTGCTCTTGCTATCATATCTCTCAATTCATTTCTTGAGAGGTCACCAAAGTCTGTACCATTGATGACTACAGACACACTCAAATCTTCCAGACTTCCTGTGTCCATTTGTACCTGTTCCTTAATCTGGTCTACTAAATAATTAATATCTTGTTGATTTCTAAGATAATTTTCTGTTCCTGTTGTTTCTAAATTCTGCACACCATAAATAGGTATTTCTGCATTTGTTTCTGTTCCTGGTATTCCTCCTACTGCTTCCCCATCTGGTCTTTGCAATTCTTGGTCTATTGATACATTTCCTGGAATACCAACTTTATCTTCTTCATTAGGTGGTGCTGAATAATTTATAATTTCTCTTATTCTCTTATCAATGTCAACTGTTGCCTTTACAGAAACTTTGACATTTCCTTCTCCATAAACTGGTTTTAAAATATCTAATATTTTATTTTTAATACTATTTTCAATCGCTCTTTCTACGTCCATTTTTAACTGGGAAGAAAGGCTTCTATCTCCATTTGTATCTCTTACTGTAACATCATTTCCATTGCCATCTATTACAGTAATATTTTCAAATTTTATTCTGGATACACTTGTAGAAATTAATCTTTGTATTCCTTCTACTTGTGCTGTTGTTGGTGTTGTACCATCTTTCATTGTTACTGTAACACTAGCACTTGCATCTATTGTTGGTGTATTTCCAATAACGTATTTTCTTTCTTCTGCTGGCGTAATTGTAACTACTGCCTCTTTTACTCCATCAAAAGCACGTATTGTTGCAGCCAATCTATCCTGCAAATAGAACTTTTCATAGTTTTGTCTATCTGCATCTGTTGTCATCATGCTAATATTTGTTGTATATGTATCATAAGAAAAACCACTTTTTGGATAGCCTGCCATAATCAACTGTGCACGCAGTTGGTTTTCTTGACTTTCTGGTACTAATATCGTTCCACCAGCTCTATATTTATAGTTTATATTTGAGTCATTTAATATTGTGACAATCTCTGCTGCTTCTGTTTCATTCACGTCTTGAAAAAGCACAACATAAGGTCTTGTATTCAAATAAAACGCAAGCCCAGCAGAACCAATTAAAAGCAAAATAATTCCTGCAATAATGAGGCGTTTTGCTTTAGTATTCAATTTTTTAATCGTTTCTTTTATCTTAGTCCATATGGCTTTTAATTTTGTAACATCCAATTTAAACCCCTCTTGACATTCTTATATTCGTCTTGCACTAAACACTTCTCACTATTTTTTAACAGCAAGAATTTTTAAAAAATTTATCTAATATATCCGAAAAATAATTTTTTAAGCTCTATAAAACCCCTTAAAAATCTCTTGTTGAACAACCTTTATACTACAAAATCTTGCTACCTAAAAAATAGAAGAATTTTTTATAAACCTATGTTTTGCTTCTTTATTTATATTTTACACTAAAATCGCTCTTTTGACAAATTAAGAGATTTTTACAAATTAATTCTCATGATTTCATTGTAAGCTTCCAATGCTTTGTTTCTCAGCTGTACCAAAAGTTCCACTGAAAGCTGTGCTTTTGCTGCTGCGATAGGTTCTGTATGTGCATCGTCTGTTTGTCCTGTTGCCAACATATATTTTGCTTTTTGGTATTCATCTTCTGTTTGGATTACATCATTAATTGCATTTTGAAATACATCTGCAAATACGGTTTGTCCAATATCTGTTTTGATACCTTGTCCTACTCCTGAACTTACTTTTTGAGTTGTACCAAATCCCTCTCCAAACTGCATCAACTGTATTGGGTCTACAAACATTACATATCCCTCCCAAATTTATACTATTTTCATCGCTATACACAAAAATGATGCAGTTTAGCTTTTATTTTTATTATTTCGTAATACAAAATGAAACAGAAACATATCCATACGTTTATACATTATCACTCTGCTACTTTAAAACAACACTATACTGCAAAATTTTTATTACTTAAAAATTTATAATATTATCGTCCTATTTCCAGTGCTTTTGATGCCATTGCTTTTAGTGCATTAAATGCAGTTAAATTTGCATCATATCCCCTAGACGCTGACATACCATCTATTGTTTCCTTTACCAAATCAATATTTGGCATCATAACATAACCATCTACATCTGCATCTGGGTGCAATGGGTCATATACTGGTTTAAAATCTCTATCATCTTCTACTATTTCAGCAACACGTACGCCTCCTGCGGCTCCAATGCTTTTTATTTTTTGACCATTTCTTCCTCTTACTCCACGAGCAGCTCCATTTAATACATCTTGAAAATTCCTATCTTTTACTGTTTCAAAAACAACCATTTTTCTTTTATATGGACCACCGTCTTCTGTTCTTGTTGTTTTTAAATTTGAAATATTTTCTGATACAACGTCCAATCTCATTCTTTCTGCTGTCATACCAGAGGCACTAATATTTAATGCACTTAAAAACGCCATACTTATTCACCTCATTATTATTATTGTCCTCTAATTGCAGTACGCAATCTTGTATAGTCAAAATTAAAAGACTGTATCAAATACTGATACTGAAGCGTTGCCCTTGCTAATTCTGCACTCTCTGCGGTAACATCTACATTATTACCGTCCATTCTCATAAATTCATCATCTGTATCATGCACAGTCATTTTTGTATTTTTAATCGCTTCTCTCAAATCTTTATACGACCTATTTTTATCTCCTGTTAACTTCAGTCTTCTGTCTAGTTCGTCCTCAAAAGTTAAATATTGTGCTTTAAAGTTAGGTGTATTTTGATTTGAAATATTATTCATTGTAATCTTTTGTTTTTGCCACAAATAATCCAATGATTTTTCTGTCATCATTCCAGCATTTCCAAGTATAAAATCCAAATTTATCACCTCAATTTTTATGTATCATTATACAATTTGTTCTACAAGTTCATTACTATTTTTTTTAATGATTATTATTATATGCTAAAACCATATAAAAATCAACACATATACTTTCATTTCAACAAAAAAAATAATAAAAAAATTACGATATTACTGATTATGCTATAAAATTCTTGTATTTTTACTATTTTATAGCAGTATCTATAAGTATTTTTTGTTCATATTCTACAAAAATCGACACTGATATATTTACATAAATTTCTAAATTATTGCTATTTTTTCTATATTTTTAACTATATAATTTACATAACAAAAAAAATTCCATTAATTTCATTATTTTTCATGTAAATTTTTTAACAAAATTCTTATAAATATATTTCTATTTTTGCAATTCCTTTTATGCAAAAAGTATAATATATTGTATACATTACTCAATGTTTATACTATATATTGTAATTTTTATTTTTAATGTTTCACAAATTCTAAATTTTATTTTATTGCACCTTTTTGCTTACTCCATTATATTCTGCTGCCCCCAAAAATAGCACACTTATTTTCAAAATAAAAAAGACTTATATATTATTTTATTCATAGTATATAAGTCCCTTTTATACATTAATTGCTATAAGGCACTATCGTAACAGAGCAATCTCCTTGTCTTGCTTTTTCCAACACTGCTTCTACCAATGCCTTGAAATTTCTTCCAGAACTAGATGCTCCGCTGATTACATCAATATCAGAAGACTGTTTTTGCAAAAGTTGAGCTCCATATTCTCTTGTATAACGGTTTGGATAAATCCCTTGTAATGGGTTCATTGTCCTCATATATGCAATATCCCAAGACTTTATAAATCCTGTAGGTGTAGCTGCATTATATTCTACTGTTATAATTTTGCCATTACTTACACAAATTGTTACAAACTCTTGCCAACCATGTCCTTTATCATATCCGTCCATATGTGCTGTATAATATCCATCTTTTAGTTCTTGTTCTTTTACACAACTACTGAAAGAAAACAGCATGACTACTGCCAGCAAACTAATTATTATTTTTTTCATCATACCATCTCCTTTCTTATTTTATATTTTGTTCTTTTGTTTGAAATTTTTCTACCATTGTTTGCAATGTGATTGCTTGCTGTGTCAATTCATCTATAGAATTTGTACTTTCCTTACTTACTGTCAAATTCTTTGATGCCATATCTGATATAGTTTCAATAGCATATGCTACATTTTCCAATGCAACCATTTCACTTTCTACAGAAACTAAAAGCTTATCTGTAATATCTGAAATTTCTTGAGATATAGATGCTATATCATTCATTGATACAGATGTTTCATCTGCTATTTTTACTCCTGCATTAATTGCTACACTAGAATCTTTAATAATATTTGCTGTATATTTTGCAAAGTCAGAACTCTTTCCTGCCAAATTCCTTACTTCATCTGCTACAACAGAAAATCCTTTTCCTGCTTCTCCTGCCCTTGCTGCTTCTATAGAAGCATTGATTGCTAATATATTTGTTTGGAATGCAATGTCTTCCATAAATTTTGTGGTTTTACTAATTTCTTCTTCGCTTGTTCTAATATCGTCCATTGCTTTCAGAAGTGCCTTCATATGGCCTATACCTTCCTCAAGTTTTTGTTCTACTTTTATTGTTAATTCTTTTGTTTCTTTTGCATTTTCATCTACTGCTATAATACTGTCTGAAATTTCATTTGACTCTTGTATTAATTTTTCAATAGAGCCTGACTGTTGTTCACTTGCATTTTCTACTGCCTTCGCATCATTTGAAACACCTAATGCTGCATTAGAAAGCATATTCGCTGCTTCTTTTAGTTGTCCAATCATTTCATTTAAAAAATCTATGATATGATTTGTAGACTCTTTTAACACTACAAAGTCTCCTAAAAATTCCGCTTTTACTTCCACATTCAAATTTTCCTGTGATACAGACATTAACACGTTTCTTAATTCCACAATATATTCTCTCATTTCTTTTACACTATATCCTAGTGCAACAGACAAATCTTCTGCTTCATCTCCTGTCTGTAACACTTCTACTGGACTTGTAATATCTCCTTTTGCCAACTTTTGTATTCTTTCTTTTACATTGCCAATAGAACCAGATATTTTATTTGATACTAAAGTTGCTATCGCTATCACTACTAAACAGCTCATAAGTGCTACAACAATATTTGTTATGCTAATGCTTCGACTTACTGTATTAAATTCCTCATGAGGCATAAATATCGCCATATACCAATTTGCTCCTCTTACTGGAGTGTAGCATACAAATTGTTTTTCTCCTTTTATTGTCACTTCTGTTATATTTGTTTCTCCTGTATATACATTTTGGAATAATTCCATTACTTTTTCATTTCCTGAATACATCTGTGATACACTTGTTTTTTGTTTGACAATATCTGTATTAGGGTGTGCCATTATCACGCCATTTTTATTTACTATTACAGCGTAGCCTGTAGAACCAATTTGTAAATTGCTTAATACATCATTTAATACATCATATTTATAACTACCTACCACATAATAGGAGGTATCTCCTTGTGTAGGTACAGGTGTGCCTATTACAATCTGAAGTTGATTATCTGTATATTCTACATCACTTACTACTAAATTTCCTGTTTCTTTCATTCCTTCAAACAATTCTGTATTCGACAAATCTTTAGGACTATTTTCTGCACCGCAATAAAATTTGCCATCACTTGTATACAAAGAAAGCCACACAAATTCTATCCCTGCACTAAAATCTGTTAAAACTTGTTTCTTTTGTTCTAATGTTGTATATTCGCTGCGTAATATCTCATTATCTGAAACAGTAAAAATACGGTCAGCAAGCATATGTAAATTTCCTTCTACTGTTTGGGAAGAAATTCTTGTTAAAGGTCTTAATAATCTCTCTGCCAATGAATGTGTTAACGTATGGACACCATGTATCATTACTATTCCTGTAAAAAAAGTTACACAAAGCACTCCTATAATTGACGTAGCCATAATTTTTGTTTTTATACTTCTTTTTCGTACTTTCTTTTCCATTATTAACTTTAACTCCCCTTTCTTTCCCACAACTATAAGCAGCAGTGTAGAATACATTATTTCTACACTGCTACAATATCATTTGCTTTTAATATTTACTATCAAAACTTTGTCCTTGTTCTTCTTGAAAATCATATTCTGTAGTATCATAATCAATTGGTTTATATATTACAGTATCTTCCATTCCTGTATTCCCTTTTAATTTGAATTGTGAAATCAATGAT
Source organism: uncultured Clostridia bacterium (assembly GCA_910586765.1). Classification (GTDB taxonomy): domain Bacteria; phylum Bacillota; class Clostridia; order Lachnospirales; family Anaerotignaceae; genus Coprocola. Next base: position 15,619 of record CAJUJJ010000003.1, on the reverse strand, counting down.
TTTAACATTTCTGACTGACTTGACAGTTGTTCGCTTGCTGCCGCACTTTGTTGTGCTGTTGCAGAGTTTGTTTGTATTACTGCTGATATTTGTTCCATACCCAGTGTTACTTGATTAATTGCAGAAGACTGGTCACTTGATGCAACAGAAATCTTATTGATAATATTTGCTACTTCCTGAACGCCGCCTACTACTTCATTTAATGATTCTGCTGTCTGATTTGCAATTTCTTCCCCATTTTTTACCGCTTTAATAGAATTTTCAATCAGCATTGCTGTATTTTTAGATGCCTCTGCACTTCTGCCTGCCAATGTTCTTACTTCATCTGCTACTACTGCAAATCCTTTTCCTGCTGCTCCTGCTCTTGCCGCCTCTACCGCTGCATTTAATGCAAGTATATTCGTTTGAAATGCAATATCTTCTATTGTTTTAATTATTTTTCCAATCTCACTAGAAGAATTACTAATATCCTCCATTGCTTCCAGCATATTTTTCATTCTGTTACTACTTTCAGATGCTTCATTTTCTACTTGGTTCGCTTTTTGATTTGCTTGATTTGCATTTTCTGCATTTCGAGATACTTGATTAGATATTTCTGTAATGGTCGCAGACAATTCCTCTACAGAACTCGCTTGCTCTGTTGTACCTTGTGAAAGTGCCTGAGCTCCACTAGAAACTTGAGATGCTCCACTAGAAACTTGTACAGAAGACTCTGCTACTGTTTGTAATGTATCAGAAATTTTATCTACAAATTTCATTATAGAATCTTCTATACTTGAAAAATCACCCTTAAATGGTTCTTTTGCTCTTTCAATTTTGAAATCGCCTTCTGACATTCTGTGCATCATATCATCAATTTGAGTAATATATTCAGCCAATGTTGATACAGAAGAACGAACGCTATCCGCCATCTCTCCAAATTCATCTTTTGACTCATATTCTACTGTAGTATGTACATTTCCCTTTGACATTTCTTCCATTGCATACAACACTTGATTTAATGGTGTTAATATCAATACACTTAATGTTTTTACCATAATCATAGAAATGATAATACTTAATATCAATATAATAATAATCGCCAGATAAGCCCTTGATGTAATTGTATTAGATTCTTCTACTTGTTTTTGTATCATATCCTCTTGTGCATTAATAACAGTAGATAAGGCACTCTCTGCTTGATTTAAAGCAGCTTCAAAATCACTTTTATATATTTCATATGCTTGGTTATTTAATTCTTCATCATCTGTAGCAAGTAAAGAAGACATTTGTTGTTCTGCATTTGCCATCTGTTTTAAAGCATTTTCTAAGCCAGAAAATAAACTGATGTCAATAGAAGCATTTTGTTTATATAAAGAAAGTATATTATTCAAATTTGTTGTATCTTCATCAACTTCTTGTAATTGTTGTGAAATTAAATTCAAATCATTTTCTATCAAGGCCCTTAACATATTTATTTGTACTTTTTCTAATTGTGTTTGTATCTGTTGAGAATATTTCGTATTGGGTACAGCTTTTTGTGCAAATACATTAACCTGATTATTAATATGTCTAATACTAATAAAAGCAGTAATTCCTAATACAAGTGTTGCCAATATAATTACTGCAAGGCTAATCAATAACTTCATTCTTAACTTCAAATTCTTCATAAAAATAAATCCTCCAAATTCAATTTAAATTTTAATGTAAATTTCTTTATAATGCTTTTGTAAATTTTCTCCTCCTGTCAAATAATATTACGATTTATTTTTTTATTTGTCTGTCTATTTATGATATAGGCAAAACCCCTTTATATAAAATATTTCTTATTTCCATTTTTATGTTAATACTACTACCGCCATTTTATATTAACATATACTTTAATATAACATTTTATGACGGCATAGTCAATGATATGCAATAATGTAACACAAGTTTTTAATGAAAAAAGCGATGCCTCTATAAGACATCGCCGTGGAAAAGAACACAGACTTACTCTACTACCTGCAAACCTGCAAGTGCTGCCATTTCAATGATAGAGCTTTTTGCTACTTTTTTGCCTTTGTAATCAATTAAATCATCCATTGCACCTGTAAAAATATCCGCAGGCTCATATTTTTTTAGTATTACTTTTTCATCGTCCACAAAAATTTCCAAGGAATCTTTTTCTTTGATGTTTAATACCCTTCGCAGTTCAATAGGCAATACAACGCGTCCTAATTCATCCACTTTTCTCACAATTCCCGTTGATTTCATTTTTAAAAATCCTCCCAAATAACACTGTCAATGATTTTTAATACCTATCTAAATGAATATAACACATTTGTCAAACAATGTCAACTTTTAAAGAAACACAAACAAAAACCATTTATTTTTGTAGCAATTTTTTAAATATTGCAGAATATATTACTATAATATACAGAGAGGATTGGTTACTATGTTAAATTTTATATGGGTATTTTGCATATTATTTGGTATTTTATTCGCACTTATTACGAGAGAAATGGGTGCAGTTTCACAAGCAGTATTATCTGGAGGTAGAGAGGCAGTTAATCTTGCTATTACTATGGCAGGCGTTGTTGCAACTTGGAGTGGTATTATGAAAATTGCAGAAAAAGGTGGTATGATTTCCACACTATCCAATCGCTTTGCTCCTGTATTACATTTTCTTTTTCCTGAAATCCCTAAAAATAGCAAAGCTATGCAATACATTTCAGCTAATTTTATAGCCAATTTTTTAGGGTTAGGTTGGGCTGCTACTCCTGCTGGCATACTTGCTATGAAAGAATTACAAAAATACAACAAAAAAAAAGACACAGCAAGCAATGCTATGTGCATATTTATGATTATTAATATGTCATCACTACAGCTCGTTACAATTAACATACTTGCTTACAGAGCACAATATGGCTCTGCAAATCCTGGCGAAATTATAGGGCCTGGTATTATTGCTACTCTCTTTTCTACAATAATAGGTGTATTTGTTGGGAAATTGTTAGAACGGAGGTGCAAATAATTGGTATTTTTTTTATATCTCTCTGATTTTATTATACCTGTTACCATATTATTTATAGTAGTATTTGCTTGTATTAAAAAAGTAAATATTTATGATGCTTTTATAGAAGGTGCTTTTGATGGCTTAAAAACAGTTGTAGACATACTCCCCACACTCATAGGGCTTATGGTAGCAGTAGCAGTATTACGAAGCAGCGGCTTTTTATCCTTTTTAACAGACATACTAAAGCCTTTTGTACAATGGACTGGTTTTCCTGCTGAAATCATTCCTCTTAGTTTAATGCGTCTTGTTTCTTCTTCTGCTGCTACAGGGCTTTTAGTGGATTTATTTACTACATATGGTACAGACTCCTTTATAGGTAGAATTTCCTCTGTTATGATGAGCTGTACAGAAACTGTTTTTTATACTATGTCTGTATACTTTACTGCTGTTAAAATTACCAAAACTCGTTTTACATTGGCTGGAGCAATCGCTGCTAATATTGCTGGTGTTGTTGCTGCTTATTATGTTACATTGTTGCTTTTTGGAAAATAAAATAGTACCCTGCTTGGGTACTATTTTTATATATTACTCTCTCATATATTTCTCGTACTCCTCTGCTGTCAATTCTTCTGTAATTTTTCCTGACACCATAAAAAGCACTCTATCTGAAACATCTCTTACGAATTTCTCATCATGGCTTATAATCAATATTCCCATACCTTCTTTTGCCAGACCTCTTATAATTTTAACAATATCTAGCACTAAAGCAGAGTCTAATGCTGCCGTTGGTTCATCAAAACATAATAATTTTGGATTGGTTACACAGCTTCTTGCGATTGCTACTCTTTGCTTTTGTCCTCCTGAAAGAGAAAATGGTTTCTGGTCTAATTTATCCCCCATATCTAACTGTGTCAATATTTCTTTTGCTTTTAACAATGCTTGTTGTTTTGGCATTTTATATACTTCTATCAATGCTAATGTTACATTTTCTGCTACTGTCAAATGCGGAAACAAATGATAATTTTGAAACACCATGCCTAAATCTTTTCGTACTTCAAAAAGCTGTTGTTTTGTTGCTCTTTTTATTGTTCCATTTTCCATAGAACAAATATATTTGCCATTTATTTCAATAGTGCCTTTATCACATTTTTCCAAACCAGTAATACAACGCAACACGGTTGTTTTGCCTGCACCGCTTTTTCCTACCAAGCTCACTACTTCTCCAGGTTTTACATCAAAAGAAATATCTTGTAATACTGTTACATTATCAAAGGCTTTAAAAAGCCCTTCCGCTCTCAAAAGCATATTTTCCTACTCCTCATACTGTACTTTTTTCTCTATCAGTTCAAACAATTTTGTTATAACATATGTCATTACCAAATAAAGCAGTCCTGCTGCAACATATGCAAGCAATGTATTGGCATCTCTACCGCCTGCTCCTTTTGCCACTCTCAATATATCATTTACTGCTACTACATACACAAGTGAAGTATCTTTTACCAATGTAATCACTTCATTGCCTATTGCAGGCAATGTTCTTTTTATTGCCTGTGGTAACAATATAAAACGATAAAATTGTACTGTTTTAAATCCTAATATATTCGCAGCTTCTCTCTGTCCTTTTTCTATAGACTGTATACCAGAACGGAATATCTCACCAAAATATGCTGCATAATTTAGCCCACAAGCTAAATATGCTGCTGGCAATCTATCAAATACAATTCCTACAGAAGGCAGCCCAAAAAATACCAGTGCTATTTGAAGCATAAGCGGTGTACCTCTTAGTACCCATATGTAAAGTTTTGCAATATTGCAAACAATTTTATTTTTAGATATTCTGCAAACAGCAACCACTACGCCAAGAGGCAATGATATTATCAGTGTCATAAAAAATACACTTAATGTAATACCCAATCCTCTTGACACCTCTACAATATAACCAATCAAAGATGTTAACATAACAATACCCCATTACTCCATAATAATGTCAGAGCCAAACCATTTTTCAGATATTTCTTTTGTTGTACCATTTTCTTTTAATGTGTCTAATGCTACATTTAATGCTTCCAAAAGTGCTGTATCTTCTTTTCTAACGCCAATACCATATTCTTCTTTTCCGAAATCTTCTTCTAATATTTTATATTTTTCTTCTCCTTTTTTAGAAACATAATAACGAATGATAACTTCATCTGCTACTACAGCATCTGTTCTGCCTGCTTCCAAATCCATAAGGCATTGGTCATTTGTTTCAAATTCTCCTAAACTTTTAAATGTCTGTGCAATTTCTGGTTTAGCGTTAATGGCATCAATCGCACTAGACTCTGCTTGTGCTGCAACTGTTTTATCTGTCAAATCTGCTAATGTATTAATATCAGAATCTGCCATAGTTACAACAACTTGTCTATTATTCAAATAAGGCTGTGAAAATGCAACTTTTTCTTTTCTTTCCTCTGTAATAGTGTAGCCATTCCATATCATATCAATGTTTTTATTTGCTAGTTCTGTTTCTTTCATACTCCAGTCAATAGGCTGCAATTCAAAAGGTATTCCCATAATTTCGCCTGTTGCTTCCATCAATTCTACATCTACTCCCACAAGATTTCCTTCTTCATCTCTAAATCCTAAAGGTGCAAAAGTATCATCTAAACCTACTACAATTTTATCATAGTCCAATGTACTTTCAGTTTCTTCTCCTGTTGCTTGTTGTTCTGTTTGTTCTTGTTCTGGTTGTTGTGTTGGTTGTTCTGAACTACCACAAGCTGCCATACCCAAAATCATCATTGTTGCCATACAAACACTTAATATTTTCTTTTTCATAATTATTTTATCCTCCCTAATGTTTCCTAATTTATGATACTGTGTTATCACATTAGCATAATAAAGCAATAAAACCATTTTGTCAAGTGCTACATTTTATTACTATATTGATATTCTCTTTTTATACTTTTACTTGTATGATATCAATAACAATTCACTATAACACAGAATAATTTTATAAAAATACTTGACGAAATACTAAAAATTTCATAGAATAGTATTGCATTATTTTGTTCCCGTAGCTCAGCTGGATAGAGCAACCGCCTCCTAAGGTTGCGTTACAACGGCCACCTCAAAAAAACTAAATAAGGGATTGCAGTTCGACTTTGATCGGGCTATAATCATATATCAGACACGTCCATATAGCTCAGCTGGATAGAGCACACGCCTCCTAAGCGTGGGGTCGGAGGTTCAAATCCTCTTATGGACGCCAGTGAACAACGCCGAAAGCCTTTGTTTTCAAGGGTTTTCGGCTTTTCTTATATGAAGAGCTACGAAAAAGCTCTTTCACTGTATGAGATAAAATTCTACTCCAAAATTTGATTTTTGACAAGCCCTCCAGAATCGAACGGTTGTTATAAGACAAAATCGCCAGCTAATTTTTAGCAGAAAACGGGCTGTTCTTGCTAATGAAAATGCCCTTCCTGCTAATCGGCCCCAAAATCGTGCCAAAAATCCAGCTAATCAAAAAAGGCGGATGTTTTGAGTACCATGCAGTTATAGCAGATAAAATTGAATATCGTTATATACATAGAGCGTCTATTTGCCCCGCATCGGGGATGGATAGGCGCTCTTTTTTTATGCCCAAAACCATGGGCAAATACAAGAGATTGGAGGTGTTTTATTTGAGCAAGCCTGTTTATACCGCAGACAAGCCGAGCGACTGTCATTACTGCTACTTCTGGACGAATGGCAGAAAGGGTTGCCGTCTGGGTAGAAATAATTGCTACTACTTAATCTCTTTGCCACCGAAACCCAAGTCGGAATGTGATGGCTGTCCCTATGGGCGAGATCACCCGTGCATTGGCTGGTGTACGAAGAAGGTTATGCGTGAAGTGGGGCTTCGTTGATATGGATGTGTATGAACAGGAATACCGCTTCTACTATTTTGCCCTATGTCCTTACGAAAAGACGGATACGACTTTCCGCAGCATTCCGCTGACAACAGAAAGTTTTCCGCAGAAAGAAGGTGGTGAAGCCGTGTGAGTTTTGATTATTTTTACGGTCAGCAATCCGATCTATTCACATTCTATCGAGTTCCGAAGGTGTTGTTCACAAACGAGAGGTTCTGGAATATTTCCGCTGATGCCAAGCTGCTGTATGGCATTTTGCTTGACCGCATGAGCCTGTCTGCCAAGAATGGTTGGATCGATCAAAACGGTCGAGTGTATATCATTTTTACAATCGACGAAGCAAAGATGGCTCTGAACTGTGCTGAACAAAAGGCTATCAAGCTGCTCAGTGAACTTGAGAAGAAAGCCGGATTGATTGAACGTAAGCGCCAGGGTTTGGGAAAACCCAACCTGATCTATGTGAAGAACTTTATCTCTGCTGTGGATTCACAACTCTTGAATTGTGAAAATCACAATTCTGGAACAATGGAAATCACAACTCAAGAACTTCCGAAATCACAATGTAATAATACTGATATTAAAAATACTGAATTTAGTGATACTGATTCTATCTTTCCTTCCGGAAAGGGTGGAATGATGGACGAGAATGACCGGTATCAAGAATACTTTGATTATTTCTCGGATCAGCTCAGTATGGATTTGTTGAAGAAGGATTACCCTTACGATTCTGAAATGCTGGATAACATTCTGGAGTTGATCGTTGAAACGGTTTGCACAAAGCGACCGTTGATTCGCATTGGTGCAGAGGAGCGTCCGGCAGAAATTGTCCGCAGTCGGTTTATGAAACTGAATGTCGAGCATATTCGATATGTTATGGACTGCTTCAAGGAGAACACCACAAAGATTAGAAATATCCGTCAGTATATGCTGACTACGATATACAATGCGCCGACGACAATAGACACCTACTACGATGCTCTTGTTCGGCACGATATGTCACACGGATATTTGGAAGGAGGATTTAAGAAATTGAAAATGAAGCGAGAGGAAGGAGAGTGACGATAAATGTCGAAAAAAGCAACCATCATTGCGGTGGTCAATCAGAAAGGAGGCACTGGAAAGACCACCACCACCGAGAATCTGGGCGTTGGCTTGGCTCTTGAAGGAAAAAAGGTGCTTCTGGTAGACACCGATCCCCAGGCTTCCCTGACGGTCAGTTTGGGCAATCCCTGCCCGGATGATCTGTCTCCGACACTTTCCGATCTGATGGGAAAGATTATGATGGAAAACCCTATTACTCCCGATGAAGGGATTCTTCATCATCCGGAGGGCGTTGATTTGGTGCCGTCCAACATCGAACTCTCAGGTATGGAGGTAGCACTGGTCAATGCCATGAGCCGGGAAACCATTCTCCGGCAATACCTGGATACAGTCAAACAGAATTATGATTACATTCTTCTTGACTGTATGCCGTCTTTGGGTATGCTGACCGTCAATGCGTTGGCAGCTGCCGACAATGTGCTGATACCGGTTCAGGCAGCATACCTTCCTGCAAAGGGTCTGGAACAGCTGCTTGGAACCATCAACAAGGTCAAAAGGCAAATCAACCCGAAACTGAGGATTGAAGGGATTCTTCTGACGATGGTGGACAGCCGCACCAACTACTCCAAAGACATCAGCAATCTGATTCGGGAGAGCTACGGCGGAAAGCTGAAGGTTTACAAGACCGACATTCCCCGCTCTGTCCGTGCAGAGGAAATCAGCGCAGAGGGAACCAGTATCTTCAAGCATGATCCCAAAGGCAAAGTTGCCGAAGCCTATAAAATTCTGACGAAGGAGGTGTTAAACAATGCAGAAAAAAGGCGCAAACATCAGCTTGAAGGGGTACGATGATATTTTCTCCACCGATCAATCCAGAGCTGAAGCCCAGCAGGAGCGTGTGCAGGAAATTCCGCTTTCTGAGCTACACCCCTTTGAGGGACACCCCTTCCGTGTGGTTGATGATGAAGAAATGATGAAAACGGCAGAGAGCGTCCGAGATTTCGGAGTTCTCACTCCTGCGATTGTCCGTCCTGACCCCGACGGTGGTTATGAAATCGTTTCTGGTCACAGGCGGCACCGGGCATCGGAGCTTGCGGGTAAGGAAACCATGCCTGCGATTGTTCGTGACCTGGACGATGATGCAGCCATTATTTTGATGGTCGATGCGAATTTGCAGAGAGAAACCATTCTTCCGAGCGAAAGAGCATTTGCCTACAAGATGAAGCTGGATGCGATTAAACATCAGGGCGAAAGGACAGATTTAACTTCGTGCCAACTTGGCACGAAGTTCAGAGCAGACGAAAAAATGGCTGAAGATGCAGGCGAAAGTGCAAGAACAATTCAACGCTATATCCGTCTGACCGAACTTATCCCTGAACTGCTGGATATGGTGGATACGGGTCAGATCAAATTCAATCCTGCGGTGGAGCTTTCCTACCTGGCAAGTGAAGAACAGAAGGATTTTCTTTCTGCAATGGATTATGCTCAAGCAGCTCCTTCCCTTTCGCAAGCACAGCGAATTAAAAAGCTCGCACAGGAGGGCGAGTGTACGCTGGATGCGATGTGCGAGATTATGAATGAAATCAAGAAGGGAGAGCTGGACAGAGTAACCTTCAAAACGGATTCGTTGCGAAAATACTTCCCGAAGTCCTATACCAACAAGCAGATGGAGGATAAAATCATTCAGCTTTTGGAGCAATGGCAGAAAAAAAGAGAAAAATCAATGGAAAGGTAAGGTAAAAAATGTTTACACCCAAAAACATTCAGGGCGCTTTGGAAGAACTCTACGACCTTTGCGATCCTGATTATATGGTAGATATGCTCGTAAACTACAGTGAGGAGTTCGATGATATTTCTCCTGCGCTTCTGGCAAAGTCGTTTCAGAAAAATGCCGAGATGGTTAGCGAGTATCGAGTATTGTCCTCTGCTGGTGAGGGTATCGACTATCAGGGAAAGGTACTTCTGAACAGCAGAGCCGTGCGGCTTCTGTCCTATGTAGAAGATATGAGCGGCGATGAAAAAGTTCGCACGATTCAGAGCAAGGAGCTGTGGTTAGCAGAAAATATGACATTCTATGTGGTGTCCTGTATGTCTACGATCACGATGGACAAGGAAGAAGCTATTTGTCTTAACGAACACCGCAGCGTGGTTACTACGGTGGAATGCGAGGACGATATTTTCTTCGACATGGGTTCCCTGATTTGCGAACTGGACGATATTTGCTTGTTCGAGCTTTTAGCCGATGTGGATGCGACTATTTATGAACTGTAACAGGTTCATGGATGGTCGCTTTTCTTATTTTCAAAGAAACGGAGGTATCGAAACTTGAAAGAATACGATGTGAAGATCACCGAAACCTTGGAGAAAACGGTTACGGTGCAAGCAGAATCTCATGATGCGGCAGAGGAACAGGTTAGAGCCGCTTATTACAATTCGGAGTACATTCTGGACTCCGAAAACTTTACCGGTGTTGCGTTCGGCACGACCGAGGAACGGGAGGTTCAGAAAGAACAGGCAGATACCATGAATGTGTTGCTGGTAAAGCCGTTCATGTATCCGCAGGCTGTGCAGATCAGCTGTGAGCTGGAGGATTTGCAGAAAGCCGTAGGTGGCGATATTGAGGCAACTTATCCGTTCAATGAGCCGGTTGCACTGGTGATGCACGACGAAGGTAAACTCGTAGGCAAAGAACTGAACCGTGCGCTGCGTGATGATGACGGCGATATTTATGACATTATCGCCGGTGATTTTCTGGTTGTGGGATTGGGCGAGGATGATTTTTGTTCTCTGTCCCCGGAACTGATGAAGCAGTTTGAGGAACACTTTCATCAGCCTGAGACTTTTGTACGCATGGGGCGCAGCATTATGGCGCTTCCCCTGCCGGATGACATGGTGAAGAAAGAAGATGCACCTGTCAAAGCTGATTCGGTTCCCCACAAAAGCAACCCTGACCGAGATGTTCTGTAAGGAGGTTCTTATGCAAAGAAATTCGACGATTGGAGAGCTGATGGAGCGAAAGCGGATTCAGGATGGCGCTAAGGAGTACCAGGGACATACCTATATGGACTTGGCACGATTTGATGAAGCCACCAAGCACATGATTATTTTCGATGTGCTGACCGATGAATCGCCTGTCGGTTGGAAAGGCGAAAGAAATCGTCTGTATTTGAGCGATGTGGGTTATCAGAAGGCTCTGGATAACCAGAAAGCTGGCAATATCAAGATTATCAGCCACGCCGCAGTTGCCAAGGGCAATCTGTATTACGACCACAGAGATATGGCACGATAATCCGTTCACTCTACTGCTTGCAGGAGGTGATGAATCATGCAGGAAGAAGTTGAAAACAGGACAGTAAACCTGGCGATCAGCACAACCAAGCTAACAGGGCGCACTATCATTGCCGGTATCCGCAAGTATTTGCAGCACCGGGAAAAAGTGAAGATGAAAAAGGCACGAGACCCTGCCGTTCATGGAAAGCAATCCGTGAAACAGCTTTTGGGACAGAATCAGGGTGCTACGAATGTTGAGATTGACAAAGAGAGTATCCGTGATTTTGAAAAGCTCGCCAAGAAGTACGGCGTGGACTTTGCCGTAAGAAAAGATAAGTCCGTTGATCCTCCCCGGTTTCTTGTTTTTGTCCGTTCCAAAGATGCAGATGCTTTGGATGCAATCTGCAAGGAACATCAGGCAAGGGCATTAACCAAAAATGAAAAGCCGAGCGTTCTGGCGCAGCTGAAGAAGTTCAAGGAAATTGTCGCAGCGATTCCGAAGAAGGTTCGAGAGAAGAAACAGGAGCGTGATCTGTGATGGATAAGAGGAAAATGAAAAAGCTCCTGATTCTGAATTTACCGTATCTTCTGGTAGGATTGTTCGCTACGAATTTAGGAGAAGCATGGAGATTGGCTGAGGGTGCAGATTCATCTGCGAAAATCCTCAGCTTTTTTCATGCCCTTCCGATAGCCCTGAACAATCCGCTGCCCAGCTTTCACTCGTTGGATTTGCTGATTGGCATTTTCTGCGGCGCAGGACTTCGGCTGGCTGTCTATCTAAAAGGCAAAAACGCAAAGAAGTACCGACACAATGTTGAGTACGGTTCTGCTCGTTGGGGAACGGCAAAAGATATTGAGCCGTTTATTGCACCAAAGTTCGAGGACAATGTGATCCTGACGAAAACGGAGCGGCTGATGATGAGCAATCGCCCGAAGAATCCTGCCAATGCCCGAAATAAGAATGTTCTGATTATCGGCGGTTCGGGTTCCGGTAAAACTCGCTTTTGGTTGAAGCCAAACCTTCTCCAGATGCACAGCTCCTATGTGGTTACTGACCCGAAAGGCAGCATCGTGATTGAGTGCGGCAACGCCCTTTTGAAGCATGGCTACACCATCAAGATTTTCAACACCATCAACTTTCAGAAGTCGATGCACTATAACCCTTTTGCCTATATCCATTCAGAAAAAGACATTCTGAAACTGGTGACAACGCTGATTGCCAACACAAAGGGTGATGGAAAAGCTGGTGACGAGTTCTGGACGAAGGCGGAAACGCTGCTCTACTGTGCCTTGATCGGGTATATCCACTATGAAGCCCCGGTTGAGGAACAGAATTTTTCCACCCTGATCGAGTTCCTGAACGCTATGGAGGTGCGGGAAGATGATGAGGAGTTCCAGAACCCGGTGGATCTGATGTTTGAAGCCCTGGAAAAGAAAAAGCCGAATCACTTTGCAGTCCGTCAGTATAAAAAATACAAGTTAGCCGCCGGCAAGACCGCTAAGTCGATTTTGATTTCCTGCGGCGCTCGTCTGGCTCCTTTTGATATTCAGGAGGTCAGAGATGTGACTGCCTATGACGAGTTGCAGCTGGATACCCTCGGAGATAAGAAAACGGCGCTCTTTCTGATTATGTCAGATACGGATGCGACCTTTAATTTTTTGATCTCCATGATTTACACACAGCTGTTCAACTTGCTGTGCGAGAAAGCAGATGATGTGTACGGCGGCAGACTGCCGGTTCATGTACGCTGCCTGATTGATGAGATGGCAAACATCGGTCAGATTCCCAATCTGGAAAAACTGGTAGCGACAATCCGAAGCCGTGAAATATCGGCTTGCCTTGTTCTCCAGGCACAATCACAGCTGAAAGCCATTTATAAAGACAATGCCGATACCATCATCGGCAACATGGATTCCCGAATTTTCCTGGGTGGTTCTGAGCCAACCACGCTCAAAGAACTGAATCAGGCATTGGGAAAAGAAACTATCGACACCGTGCGCCCAGATAGGGCGTTGAGCAAAGTAGTGTAAGGCACTACCCCGTAAGATAACACGGGAAACAACCTGCCTAACCGAAAGGCGAAAGCTGAAACGGGAACACAGCACGGCAGGAAAGCAGTAAGTCACCTAAAGATAACTTGGTGCGACTGAACTGCAATGTTAAGTGGATATGAGGCTTAAGTTGGGTTTACTGAACGCAAGTTTCTAATTTCTGTTATCGGTCAGGCGGAGGAAAGTATCTGTAACCTCTGGCACACTGGCGATTGGTTATAGGTGTCAATCAATCGGTTATCAAAAACGGTGTGCAATCTGTAGGAGAACCTATGGCAAGGAAACGAAAGCGGAGACCGACAATCCACATTTGCCTATGCTCAACGCTAACTGGGGATGCCCTAAACAGGAACGCCAACCGAAGGAGGTGAAAATTCGGCTATGGCTGTAGAGCCTGAAAATCCTGCATGGGCACGGAACGCCCGTAGTAGTCCGAGAGGGGTAATGACCCTCACATGGCGAAGGGGCGTAGTTATTGTGTACTAAAAGAAAAGTTGATTAGGGAGGAAAACCTCAAAATGCAACCAACAACCGAAATTTTAGCAAGAATCAGTAGAAACTCACTCGCAAATAAAGATGAAATTTTTACCAGACTGCATCGCTATATGCTGAGGCCAGACCTGTATTTTCTGGCATATAAAAATCTGTATGCCAACAGTGGTGCCGCAACTAAGGGTGCAAACGATGACACGGCAGATGGATTCAGCGAAGCCAAAATCGCAAATATCATCCAAAGGCTCGCTGATGAAACCTACCAGCCCACACCCGCCAGAAGAACCTATATCCAGAAGAAGAACAATCCCAAGAAAAAGCGACCTCTGGGAATCCCGACATTCACAGATAAGCTGGTACAGGAAGTTCTGCGGATGGTTCTCGAAGCGGTGTATGAGCCTGTTTTCTTGCCAGTTTCTCATGGATTCAGACCCAAAAGGAGCTGCCATACCGCACTGAAATCCTTAAAAATGGAGTTCAATGGTATGCGTTGGTTCGTGGAGGGTGACATCAAAGGGTGCTTTGACAATATCGACCACAGCGTTCTTGTAGGCTTGATTCATAGTAAAATCAAGGATGCCCGGTTGATAAAGCTGATTTACAAATTTCTAAAGGCTGGATATTTGGAGGATTGGAAATATCACAAAACCTACAGTGGTACTCCACAGGGCGGTATCATTTCTCCGCTCCTTGCTAACATCTATCTGCATGAGCTGGACAAATTTGTAATGAAGCTGAAAAGCGAATTTGATACCCATGGGCAAGAACCTGTCAGGACAGAATATCGCCTCCTAAGCAATGACCTCCAGAAACTTTCCTATCACATCGGCAGACGCACCGGGGCAGAAAGAGAACAACTGCTTTCCGAATACAACGAAAAGCGGAAGCTCATGCTGAAAATGCCCTGTACAGCTCAGACAAAAAAGTGCATCAAGTATATCCGCTATGCGGATGACTTTATTCTCGGTGTGAAAGGAAGTCAAGAGGACTGCCAGTGGATAAAGAGTAAACTTTCTGAGTTTATCCGTGAAACCTTAAAGATGGAACTCAGCGAAGAAAAAACACTCATCACTCATAGCAGCGAAAGGGCAAGATTTTTGGGGTATGATGTTCGTGTTCGCAGAAGCAGCATTATCAAGCATGGTGGGCCAGGCAAAAAGACAAAACGCACCCTCAACAATTCCTGTGAACTGTCTATCCCATTCGATGATAAGATTCACAGCTTCATTTTCGCCAAGGAAATTGCGATACAGAAACCGGATGGGAAACTCATGCCTGTCCGCCGTAAATCTCTTTTGCGACTCACAGATTTGGAAATCGTTTCTGCCTACAATGCGGAACTGCGGGGAATCTGCAACTACTATGGAATTGCCAGCAATTTTTATAAACTGTGCTACTTTTCCTATCTCATGGAATACAGTTGCCTCAAAACCCTCGCAAGTAAGCATAAATGCACCATAGCCAAGGTGGTTGAGAAATTCAAAGACCACTACGGAGAATGGGGAATCCCCTACGAAACCAAAACGGGGCAAAAACGATGCTATTTTGCAAAATACTCCGATTGCAAGGATAAGGCCAATCCGACGGACATCGTATGCAATGCTGCGGTGGAGTACGGATATTCCCGAACAGCCTTGGAGCAGAGATTGAAAGCAAAGGTCTGTGAGCTATGCGGTACGACCGAGAGCGATTGTTACGAAGTTCACCATGTCAACAAGCTCAAAAACCTTAAGGGCAAGCAGGCATGGGAGGTTGCAATGATTGCAAAACGGCGTAAAACGCTGGTTGTGTGCAAAAAATGCCATGTTGCAATCCACAACCAGTGAGTAACTGCTGACCGAACGATAACAGAGCCGGATACATTGAGAGATGTAAGTCCGGTTCCCGGAGAGGGTGG
>CAJUJJ010000002.1 GCA_910586765.1 uncultured Clostridia bacterium | reverse complement strand
GTTTTATACTATACCACATCTTTTTTGCTTTTGCAACACTTTTTTTCATTTTTTTAAAAAATTTTTATCTATCATCATTATGCACATTTCTTAGCATTGTAATACATTTTTTTCAAAAAATAACATAAAATCTTTTTCTGTTTGTTCTAAAGGCATATCATTATGATACACTGCATCATAGGAATACTGTTCTGCCATATCATCTGCTTCATTGCCATAAATTTTATTTTGTTCTTGTTTTCTTGTAACAAGAAGCGTTTTACACAACACACCTTTGCTCAAAGCATATTCTAAAAACTTTTTTATTTCCTCTATTTCTCTAATATGTACAAAAAGCACATTTTGTTCTTTTTTCAAAAATAAATTCATTTCTTCCTTTAAATAGCAAAAAGGCAAATCATTATACTCTACAAACAATTTTTTCAAATCTGCCAAAAACTTTCTATCTTTGTTTTCTTTTCCGCCTTTCCAGCCCCCCATTTGAGCAATTTGTTTTATAGGGGTAATAGAAGATACATTGCTAACGCAATATTTTTTAGAAACAATATCGCACAATGTATCTTTTCCTACACCACCCTTACCATTTATAATTACGACACACTTTTCCATAACACTTTTTCCTTTTCATTTTAATAAAAATATTTCTGCTTCTTTTTCCACATATCTCAAATTTGTTTCTAACATTTCCACCAATTTAGAATACATACCATTTTCTTTTACTTCTCTTGCTTTTTTGGTACAGCCTTTTACACAAGCAAAACAGCTAATACATTTTGTACTATCTGTTAAAAATGTATTTCCGTCAATCGCTCCTACAGGACACTTTCTGACACAACTTCCGCACTGACTGCATTTCTCATTAGGTTGTGGTATAATGGGTATTGCTTTATGCTCACAATAGTTTTCATTTCCTTTTACTTCTAATTTGTCCCCTTCAAAAACACCTTTTGAAATACCATTTTGAATATATTTTGATAATTCTTCTATTTTGATAATATCTTTTTCATTTGGTCTGTCTGCTCCCACATATTCACTATAAGTATGTTCTCCTATAAAAGCTGCTGCTGCAACTACTTGAAATCCTTTTTGTTCACATATATTTTTTAATTCCAAAAGAGCGTCATCATATTCTCTATTACCATATGTTACCATACAAACAGCACAAGCACCATTTCCTTTTACATTATCAAACAAATTGATATTAGGCAATCTTCCTGCATACACTGGTGCAGAAAACAATACAATATCTTCTTTTGAAAATACAACATCATTTTTTCTATTTTCTTTTTTAGTAAAATCTAATGTATCAAATGGTAAAGCTATTTTTTCTGCTAATAGTGTTACATATTTTTTTGAATTTCCCGTTGGGCTAAAATAAATTGCAGTTACTTTTTCCATATTTTTTACTCCTTAATAATTACTTTTTCATTTTTCTCAATTCTTGTTTTTCTTCTTCTGGCACTCTATTTGACTCACAAATTTTTTGTATTGCTTTATTAAATGTCCATTTATTTAATGAAGATTTTTTCAAATATGTCATTGTTTGCTGTTTACATTTTACATATGCCTCTGCAATCAACCAAGCTTGTGCCACTTTTACATAATAAAATTCACTTTTTATACTGTCACAGCGTTGCAGCACTTTTTTAATATAGTCTTCTTCTAAATAATATTGCAGCATACTTACCAATGCCACTCTCACTATCCAGTCATTTTTAGAACGCAAATACAATGTCATATCATTCCAAAACTCTTTTTTATTTTGTTTGATATGCTTTTTGATACTACCACAAAATGTATCACAAGCTGCCCAATTTTCTATTCTTTTTAAAAAGTCATTCATTTCCATTTTAAAATCTTCATATTCCATATCGCTCGTTGCAATGACAATACCCAGCAAAAGCAATTCTTCATGATACAAAGGAATACAAGTTTTTATAAACTCTCTAAAATTTCCTTTTGTAATTTCTTTTGCTATTTTTCTCAATATGGGTATTCTAATACCCAACATATCCAATTTTCCTTTTACAATTTTTTCATTAAATTCTTTATATTTGGGTTCTGCCATTTGCTGCAATGCACATCTTAATTCTTTTTGTTCTTTGCTTGTCCAATTTTGTTTTACATAGTCCATCGTTTTTACTCCTCATCATTTGTCATATGCAATTTATAAAGCACATGAAAAAACAAACTCAATATCATTCCTACTATACACGCCAATATCATACCACTTAACTGCACATTTCCCAAATTTACTGTTACACCAGAAAGCCCTGTTACAAATATCACAGATGTCAATATCAAATTTTGAGATTTTGAAAAATCTACACGAGAATCTACCAATATACGTATGCCTGATGTACCTATCATACCATACAGCAAAAATGAAATACCACCTATCACTGCTCCAGGTACTGTACCAATGAGTGCAGACAATTTCCCTATAAAAGAGCACACAATAGAAAGCACTGCCGCTCCTGCAATGACATACACACTATACACTCTTGTCACTGCCATAACGCCTATATTTTCTCCATATGTTGTAGTGGGCACAGAGCCTATCAAACCTGAAACCATTGTTGAAAAATTATCTGCAAAAAGAGAACGATGCAATCCGGGTTCTTTTAATAAATTTCTTCCTACTACTTTCCCCGTTACAATTTGATGTCCTATATGTTCTGAACTAATTACCAAAAGCACTGGCAACATTATCATAATGGCATTGATGTCAAATTTTGCTGTAGTAAAATGAGGCAATGCAAATATTGGTGCTTGTTTTACTGCTTCAAAATCTACAATATGCGTTGCAACCGCTGCACCATATCCACACAGCATTGCTATCAATATGGGTATTACTGACAAAAACTTTTTAAACATAACAGAACCAAATACTGCTACACCCAATGTTACAAAAAATACTATGGCATTACTACAAGAAATGCTTTCTCCCTCTGCTGGCAAAAGCCCTGCATTACTCGCTGCCGTAGCTGCCAATTCTAAGCCTATCAATGCCACAACAGGTCCCATTGCTGCGGGAGGTAATACCACATCTATCCAATCAGAACCAAATTTATATATTATAAAAGACAATATACAACCACAAAATCCTACTGCTACAAATGCACCTAAAGCATATTGATAACCAAACTGTTCAATCACCACTGCACCAGGAGCTAAAAATGCAAAACTTGAACCCAAATATGCAGGAGATTTTCCTTTTGTTATAAATATAAAAAGCAATGTTCCCACACCATTCATAAACAACACAATAGCAGAATGAATACCAAAAAGAAAAGGCACTAACACCGATGCTCCAAACATAGCAAACATATGCTGTATGCTCAAAGGAATTAACAACGATACTGGAACCTTTTCTTCTACCTGAATGATACGTCTTTTTTCCAATTTCAATACTCCTTTCATTATTTTGTAAAGAAAGTATAAATACCTTTGGAAAATTATATCATTTCTGTTTGTGGTATGCAATGCTTTTTCAATGGCATTTGTGTTTTGTACAATATCGTTTTGCTCGAAATAAGCAATAAAGTAAAAGTAAAGTAAAGTAAAGTTATTGTTAGTATAGAAGCAGTAAAGTCTCAAAAAGTCTCATATTGAAAAACACCTTCCCAGTCACCCGACTGGGCTTTCTTTTTCTTTTTATATATTTTTCTTTTTCTTTTTTTCTTTTTTCTTTTTGGTTCTTTTTCTTTTTTCTTTTTTTGTTTTTTCCACACAAAGAGATTTTTATTATCCATTTTTTGATTGTCCACATAGCCTCAAAGTGTTGTTTTTTATAGCAATAATGGCATTTTTACTTTTATTTTACATTACATTTTGATAATTTTTCTGCATACATTTTTTACGAAAATGTTTACAGTTTTTCTATTTCTGCATACATTTTTATCATTTCTGCATACATACTGTTTACCATATTTTATTGTTTGACAAATACAATTTTAAAATATATTTTTTATATTTTATTAACATAATTACTTTGACTACTTTATTATTTCACTATGTATATTACATAAATAAATTATTCAAAATAAAATTTTATTTATATTATATTTCACGCAAAAAAAATATTTTTTATTTTATTCTGCTATTTTTTATAAAAAAACAAACAAAATTTCTACAAATATTATTATTTTATTGTTTAATATATAGTGCATTTTTAACATATTATAATATTGTTTATGATAAAAAACAGTTTTCATTTTTATGCAATTTTGAACTTGAAAAATTGTTTTTAGGGTACTATACTTTAGCACGACAGTGAGGTACTTTCTTTCAGTAGTAAAAAAAAGAAATTATATTATAACATACATAACATCATTTATACTGAAAAATTTCAAAAGGTACTCACTTAATAAAAGAAAGGAGAGTATTTTTATGGTTACATTTTTAATCGGTTTAGTAATACTTTTTGTAGGTGGCTTTTTTTATGGAAGATACTGTGATAAAGTATTTGGCCCCGATGACAGAGAAACCCCTGCCATCACTATGAATGATGGTGTGGACTTTGTTCCTATGAACAAATGGAAAAATTCATTGATTGAACTGCTCAATATTGCAGGTACAGGCCCAATATTAGGGCCAATACAAGGTATACTGTTTGGGCCTATTGCTTTTTTGCTCATTCCTATTGGCTGTGTACTTTCTGGCTCTCTGCACGATTATATGTGTGGTATGGTATGTCTGCGTGAAGACGGAAAACAAATGCCTGCTTTAATACATAAGTATTTAGGCAACAAAACATTCAATGTATACAATGTTTTCGTTTGTTTGCTTATGCTTTTGGTTGGTGCTGTATTTGTTTACACACCTGGAGATTTAGTTGTTGGTTTAATTGGCACAGAAAATGTTGTCACAAATCCTGTAGTATGGATAGTATATGCAATTATTTTTATTTACTATTTAATAGCAACATTATTCCCTATTGATGCTATTATAGGTAGAGTTTATCCTATATTCGGTATTATACTTTTGCTTTCTGCTGTAGGTGTATTTTTTGGTATATTTGCACAGGGATATGAATTGACAGCATTGACTTCAGAAACATTGTCATTTTTCTCATTACATGATGGTTCTCCAATATTGCCTATATTCTTTGTAACAGTAGCTTGTGGTATTACATCTGGTTTCCATGCTACACAGGCAACATTGATTGCACGTTCTGTAACAAGTGAAAGAGAAGGCAGAATGACATTTTACAACATGATGATATTAGAAGGCTTTATTGCTATGATTTGGGCAGCTGCTTCTATGGGTATTTATGCTAAAATACAAAATGGAGCTATTGCAGGCGTAGATATGAGCGTAGCAGGTACTGCTTCCGTTATTACTCTTGTTGCAAGAGATTTACTCGGTTCTGTAGGCGGTGTAATTGCTATTGTTGGTATCATTGTATTGCCAATTACTTCTGGAGATACTGCACTTCGTTCTCTTAGATTGATGGTAGCAGAATATTTACACTATGACCAATCTAAAAAATCAAACCGTGTTACATTATCTGGCATCATATTTATTATTTGTGCTGCAATACTTGTATTTGCAAAAGTCAGTGCAAGCGGTTTCAATATTTTATGGAGATATTTTGCATTTGCAAATCAAACAATAGCAATATTTGCATTTGCTATGATAACTGTTTATCTTTATGAAAGAGGTAAAAACTACATTATCAGTTTAATACCAGGTATGTTTTATGCTTTCATTATATCTACATTCATTATCAATGCAAAAATTGGTTTAAATGTACCTATCAACATCGCTTATATTTGTGGAATTTTATTTACAATTATTTGGGCAGCATTGACACTTAAATGTGCTAAAAATAGAAAATCCCACAGACAAGGCAGCACAGCCAGCAATGTTGGCAACAGTGTTGCATAACAATTTTTTCGTCATATTGCTTAAAAAAACTGTTTCTTACTTTACAATAAGAAACAGTTTTTTTCTATTTTTTATAAAAAAATGCGTTGTGGAAAAAAATGTCATATTTCTATTTGCAAAAGTGTTCAATATATAGTAGAATGTTATATGAAATTTTTGTTTTATTTATCATAAACTGTCGAAAAACAATAACAACAAAAGGGGTTGAATACCGCAATTCCTCATTTTTAACAAAAAAATACACATTCGTTTTCGACTAATGTTCTAAATGATACTGGAACATTCAAACGATTTCAACTGAAAAATCTACAAATCAAAAGGTGGGGATTATTATGCAAAAAGACATATTATTAGAAAACGTAGATTTCTTGAAGTCAGATTTAGGGAAAAACATTTCTCAAAATCTTTTTCAAAAATTTAAAGAGTTAATTTTAACTGGAAAACTACCAGAGGGATATATGCTACCTAATGAAAATGTAGTCAGCAGTGCATTAGGCATAGGTCGCAGTACGCTAAGAGAAGCCTATACCGCTTTAGCTGTGTTTGGTTTTATCAGACGCTCTAAAGCAGGTACTTTTATAAATAATATTGATAATATCGTTAATATTGCACCTTTTAGCATTACAGTAGAAAATTCAGATTTGAGCGATTTACTAGAATTTCGTTTTATGTTGGAGGCAGAAACTGCAAGTTATGCTGCAAAACGTGCTACGCCAGAAGATATTGAAAAAATATCTGAAAGTTATCAACACATGATAGAATACAAAGACGATGTCAATTTATTTGTAGATTATGATTCTCAATTTCATATGCTTCTTTCTGATGCTACACACAATAAATTACTCATTAGTACAATGATTGCAGCAAAAGAATCTTTCGAACGTTGTATTCGTGTTGCTATGCGTCAGTCTTTAACAAAAAACCCTCGTGTCATTGATGTTACAATAGACTTGCATGGCAAAATATTAGATGCTATCAAAAGACAGGATTATCAAACAGCTTATTCTGTTATGAGAGAACATATTTCTTATGTTAATTTAACTGTAAAATATGGCTGATATTACCTATTCCAATCCCCTTCTTTATTTTATATTAAGAAGGGGATTTCTATATTGATAACAGTTGTTATTTTATTTCATTTTTTGTATAATGGTATTAAGAGGTGCAACATTTATGAAAACAAATAAAAAATACAAAGACTCTCTATTTACAACATTTTTTTCGGAGGAACATAAATTACGTTCTCTTTATAATGCACTAGAAGGTACAAATTACAATGAACAAACAGAAGTGCATATTATTACATTGGAAGATGTACTTTTTATGAATTTAAAAAATGATATTTGTTTTACAATAGATAATAAATTTATTATATTGATAGAACATCAAAGCACTATAAACAACAATATGCCTTTACGTTGTTTACTTTATATTGCCAGAGAATACGAAAAACTAATTGACAAAAATATTATTTACAGAAGTACCCTTTTTAAAATACCTACTCCTTGTTGTTATGTACTATACAATGGTACTGCAAAATATCCTAAAGAAAAAATATTAAAATTATCTGACGCATTTTTAGTACAAAATCATTCCACAGAATTGGAATTGAATGTCAAAGTTATCAACATCAATTATGAACAAAATCATAATATTGTAATGCAATGTCAATATTTAAAAGAGTACAGTTATTTTATATCTGTTGTAAGAACTTATTTAAAAAAGGGCTTTAATAATAATGATGCTATTGTTAATGCAGTAAAAACTTGTGTGAATGAAAACATTATGAAGGATTTTTTAGAAAAAAATTCAAGTGAGGTGCTTAATATGTTATTTACTGAATTTGATATTAATACTGCAAAAAAAATTTGGAAAGAAGAAGCAAAAGAAGAAGGTCGAGAGGAAGGCAGAAAAGAAGGTCGAAAAGAAGGTCGAAAAGAAGGCAGAAAAGAAGAAAAATTTAAGCTTGCTCAAAATTTAATTAATGTATTAAATATTAGCGATATTAGCACAATATCTAAAGTTACTGGGCTTTCTTATGATGAAATTGAAAAACTGCTATAGCCAAAACAAAAGAGCCACAAATACAAACAGTGGCTCTTAGCGTGTCGATAAAATCAACACGCTAAGTCGAAAACAGGTTTTCGACTTGTTTGAACAGAAGTATAAACAGCTTGTTCCATCGGCTTAAAAGCCTTGAAACTCGCTGTTTTCCTCAGGTGGGCAAAGCCCCCTTGCGGATTAGAATGGAGAGTTGCACTGCTTTTTACGGCAAAATAAGGTTTATTGACAGACTGAGAGCCACAAATACAAACAGTGGCTCTTTTATGATTTAGTATTTTCTATATTTTACAGGTTCTGTTTCATACAAATTATTTCCTTCACTATCAATAATGACAATAACTGGAAAATCCTTTACAACCAATTTTCTAATGGCTTCTGCTCCCAAATCTTCATAAGCAATTACTTCTGCACTTTCAATATGTTTTGCAAGCAATGCACCAGCTCCTCCTGTTGCACCAAAATATACACCTATATACTGTTTCATTGCCTGTATTACGTCATTATTTCGTATGCCTTTACCAATCATACCTCTCAATCCAAAACGCAATAGCGTAGGAGAATAGGCGTCCATACGATATGATGTGGTAGGGCCTACAGAACCTATTACTTCATTCGGTTTTGCAGGTGCTGGCCCTGCATAATATACAATTTGGTTTTGTATATCAAAAGGAAATTTTCCTGTGTTATCATATTCTTCCAACATTCTTTTATGTGCTGCATCTCTTGCTGTATATATTACACCACTAATATTTACCACATCACCTGCTTTTAATTTTTTTGCCTGTTCTGCTGTAAATGGTACTGAAACATTCAATTTCTTTTTCCCCTTTCATATTACTTTATGGCAATGTCTTGTTACGTGACAACTAATATTAATTGCAATAGGCATACCTGCAATATGTGTTGCATAGCTTTCTATATTTACACCTAATACGGTTGTATTTCCTCCCAATCCTTGAGGACCTATGCCTGTATCATTCATTTTTTGAAGAAGTTCCTGTTCCATTTCTCTAATATGTTTTTTATCAGAATGGCTTCCTATAGGGCGTAAAAGTGCCTTTTTTGCCAAATAAGCACTATATTCAAAGCTACCTCCACAACCTACACCTACTATCATAGGAGGACACGGATTTGCTCCTGCCTGTTCTACTGTTTCCAATATGGCCTTTTTTGCTCCTTCTATGCCATCAGAAGGTTTAAGCATATAAATACGGCTCATATTTTCACTACCAAATCCTTTTGGTGCTACTATAATATCTATGTTATCTCCTGCTACTATTTTTGTGTACAATATAGCAGGTGTATTGTCTTTTGTGTTTACTCTCAAAAAAGGGTCTTTTACTACTGACTTCCTCAAATATCCCTTTTCATATCCCTTTCTAACACCTTCATTTACAGCGTCCTCCAAAAGTCCTCCTGTAATATGCACTTCTTGTCCTATTTCCAAAAATACAATCGCCATACCTGTATCTTGACAAATAGGCATCTGTTTTTGCAATGCAATATCTGCATTTTTTGTCAACTGACAAAGTATTTCTTTTCCTATGAGGGAACTTTCTTTTTGTTTTGCCTGCTCTAATGCAGTATATACATCTTCATTCAAATGACAATTTGCTTCTATGCACATCTCTGCAATACTATTGGTAATCAATTCTGTTGATATTTCTCTCATTTTTTATTTTCTCCTATATTTTTTGATAAAATTTACTGCAATGTCACCACATATCTCAATAATCTATTAACTCTGTTATAATGCTCATTTCTTATCATCTCATTATTTACAAAGAGAATATATAAAAATGTGGTTTGTGGTTGCAAAAGGTATATTTTAATATTGATTATCTGGTAAAGAAAATGCAACTTCAAAAAAATCTTTTTCACCAAAAAAACGTTTTCTAATATTTTTTATTTTATCTGATTTTAATAATAATTTTAACTGTTCAGATACTTTATACAAATATTCAAATAATTCTTCTTCTGTATCAGTTTTTTGTTTCACTTCTAATTTTTTACACTCATCTAATATATTTCCTAACTCTACAAATAACTGTAGTTCTTTATTTGTAATAATATTTTCAACTACCAAATTGTCACGAGAATATTCTCTACTAAATGCCCAATCAGCACATATTATCATATAATTATAATACTTGTTTAAATAATCTTCTGCAATTAAAATATTTTTTGCATAATCATAGCTTGTAATTAAGTGGAAATGTAATACTAAATCAAATCTAGTAATCATTTTTCTATGTTGTTCTATTAAAGAAACAAATTTCTCATTGTTTTTACCTACTTTACACTTATCTATTTCAGGCAATTTTGAAAATAGGTGAATAAACACATCATTACGACATATTTTTATACATTCTGTAACTACAATTTCTAATGAAATTCCTAAATTTAAGAAATAATGTAATGTATTTACAACATCAGCACCATATCCACTTTGTAAAGTTTTTAAATACAAATAAAATAAACGCTCTATCTCATTACAATCTATTTTAAACTCATTTTCATATATAGCACCTACTAAAAAGCTTATAATGTCTGCTTTTTCATAAATGTCCTCTATAAATTCTATTTTATTCAACATCTCTTTTATCCAATTAACATCAATATATTGATATAAATATCTATTATTTTTTGAATTATTTACTAAACTAAAAAATAATATTTTTTTAGTATCTTCATCACCATTTTCCAAAATATTGTATAAAAAGTCAAAATTTAAAATATCCATATTTTTTAGTCCTCCATTAAATGTAAACGGAAAAATAGTAAAATTCATTATCATTTTTTAATGTTTTTAGTAATGTCTAAAAAGAGCATATTTAAAAAAATTTTTATTTCTGTTTGTTATCAAGAAAACGAAGTTTTCCATAAAAGTTTTGCCTCGCTTTTTTAAAAGCAAGTGGAGTTTAAGTTACAAAACGTCCAGTGGACGTTTGTTCTGCAATAACCGAAGCGAAGCTGAGACCAAAGCCTCAAGTTTTTTCTACTCCAAGCGTATTTTTGAAGGAATAGCGGACTTTGTCCGCTGTTAGGAGTTTTTCACAAGTGAAAAAAGTTCCCCTTTTTAAATGCTTGTTTCGCCACTCCTATTTATAAATGATATTGACAACATATTTAAAAAGTGCTTTAATTTAGTCTAATAAATAGAAAGGGGCTTACATATGTTAACACATTTTTTACCTGTTATTATAGTTGTTTTATCAAACACTTTTTATCACATTTCATCTAAATCTACAGCACAAAATGCAAATCCTTTTGCTTCTCTTTTTGTGACTTATTCTGTAGCAGCCATTATCACATTAATATTATTACTTATCAACACACATTTCAAATCGGTTTTACACACATTCACACAGCTTAACTGGGCTAGTTTTATATTAGGCATTGCTATTATTGGTTTAGAATTTGGTTATATACAAGCCTATC
The DNA here is from genome assembly GCA_910586765.1 of uncultured Clostridia bacterium. Classification (GTDB taxonomy): domain Bacteria; phylum Bacillota; class Clostridia; order Lachnospirales; family Anaerotignaceae; genus Coprocola. Next base: position 185,589 of record CAJUJJ010000002.1, on the reverse strand, counting down.
GTTTTGGCTGGAATATTAGCGTTTGTTCTCTTATTTGCAGTGTATTGTTAGGCATCATACTCTTGTTTGTTGGTATTTTGGTTTATCGTGAGCAAATGACAAAGCAACAATTCTTCGGTATTATTTTGTGTTTGATTGGTATTTTTTTTATCAACAAAAAATAAATTTGTACTCATTTGTCCACAATTTCCACAGAGTTTTCCACAGTTTCCACAATTTTGTCCACAATTGTGTTTTTTTTTGGGGATAACTGTTCCCATTCTTCCACAACATCTCTTATAGACTGCATTTCTATATCTGTGGCTGAAATAATATCAGCACATTTTTTCAGCCTTGCTGTAATTTCTTCTGATGTGACATCTATTTCTTTGTAATACAATTTATGCTCCAAACTTGCCCAAAAATCCATAGCAATTGTTCTAATCTGTACTTCTACTTTTACATATTTCTTTTTTTGAGAAAAAAATACTGGTACTTCCAAAACCATATGATAACTCCTATAACCATTTGGTTTTGGATTTTTAATATAGTCTTTTTCTAGTATTACTGTAATATCATCTTGCTTTTTTAACATATTTGCTACACTATAAATATCATCTATAAAAGAACATATCACTCTAATACCAGCAATATCATGCAGGTGTTTCATAGCGTTTTCTACAGAAAGCGCATATCCTTTTTTATGTAATTTCATCACAATGCTTTCTAACGATTTTACACGACTTTTTAAATATTCAATAGGGTTTCTTTCTTTTTGTATTTGAAATTCATTATTTAATATCTCTAATTTTGTTTTTACTTCTTTTATACCACAGTCATACATCAACATCATTTCTTTTGTTTCTCTGACGTGGCTGTTTATAATTTCTGGATTTAATTTTTTAAAATCAAAAGAAAAATTCTCTCCTACTGTTAAATCTTTCATAAAGCATCTCCTTTCCACATATTACTTGTTTTTTATACTATATCATTTATAACGTGAAAACAAGTAATAAAGTCTTAAAAAATATTAAAATTGCTTTAATGTAAAAAAACCCTCAGTAAAATATACTAAGGGCTTATTTTATTATTGTTCTATCTGCTCTATTTCTTCTGTTTGTTCTACTTCTTCTAGTTCTTCCAGTTGTTCTTCTTCCATTTGTATATCTTGTTCTGAAATTTTTGCTACACCTACAACACTTACATTTTCATTCAAATTGATGAGTTTTACGCCCTGTGACACTCTGCCAAGCGATGATATTTCATTTCCTCTCAAACGTATTATAACGCCTTCAGAAGTAATCAACATCAATTCTTCTTTTTCCTCTATCACAAGAACACCTGTCAAAAGTCCTGTTTTTTCTGTCAACTGATGTATTTTAACACCTTTTCCGCCTCTATACTGCACATTAAAATCTTCTGCATTTGTTCTTTTGCCATATCCTTTTTCTGTAACATTTAAAATTTGTGCACCTTCTGCAATTTTTACAGCAGAAACAACATAATCATTTTGTTTGAGCGTAATGGCTTTGACACCGATTGCTTGCCTACTCATAGGGCGGACATCTTTTTCATTAAATTTTATTCCCATACCATTTTTTGTAGCAACAAATATTTCATCATCACCATTTGTTACAATCACTGCAATCAAATTATCTTCTTCTTTTAATCCAAGTGCTGTCAAACCGCCTTTTCTAATATTACAAAAGCTCATCATATCTGTCTTTTTTATAATACCACTTTTTGTTATCATTACTAAATAACTATCTTGTGTAAACTCTTTTACAGGTATCATTGCTGTAATAGTTTCTTCATTTGAAATTTCAATTAAATTCACAATGGCATTTCCTCTTGCAGTTCTCCCTGCTTCTGGCACTTCATAGCCTTTTAAGCGGTATACTCTGCCTTTGTTTGTAAAAAACAATATATAATCGTGTGTAGAACCTAAAAACAAGTCTTTTACAAAATCTTCTTCTCTTGTATTCATACCCATAATGCCTCTGCCACCTCTTTTTTGACTTTTATATGTCATAAGAGGTGTTCTTTTAATATAATTCAAATGAGATAATGTGAACACACTTGTTTCTTCATCAATTAAATCTTCATCTTCTATGACTTCAGCGTGCTGCATAATTTGTGTACGTCTTGCATCACCATATTTTGCTTTTACAATCAATATTTCTTCTTTTATTACACCATACAAAAGCGTTTCATCTGACAATATTGCTTTGTATTCTTTTATTTTTTCCATCAATTCCCTGTATTCTTTGTCAATTTTTTCGTGCTCTAGCCCCTGCAAACGGCGTAACTGCATTTCTAATATTGCCTGTGTCTGTACTTCAGATAATCCAAATCTTTCCATCAATTTTGATTTTGCATCATCATAGCTGTTTCTGATAATACGTATCACTTCATCAATATTATCTAATGCAATGCGTAAACCTTCCAACAAATGGGCTCTTTTTTCTGCTTTGTCTAATTCAAATTGTGTACGTCTTGTGACAACTTCTTTTTGATGTTTTAAATACTCTTCTAGTACCTGTTTTAAATTTAATACTTCAGGTTTGTTATTTACCAGTGCAATCATAATCACACCGAAACTATCTTCTAATTGTGTATATTTATACAAATTATTTAATACTACTGCTGTATTGGCGTCTTTTTTTAATTCAATGACAATCCTCATACCTTTTCGGTTAGATTCATCTCTTATGTCACTAATACCTTCTACTCTTTTCTCTTTTACTAAATCAGCAATTTTTTCAATCAATCTTGCTTTATTTACCTGATAAGGAATTTCTGTTACAATAATGCGTTGTCTGCCATTTGGCATATCTTCTATTTCAGAAACGGCTCTAACACGTATTTTCCCTCTGCCTGTACGATAGGCTGAACGTATGCCATTTTTGCCCATAATAATGCCGCCTGTTGGGAAATCTGGAGCTTTTATTACTTCCATCAATTCTTCCACAGAAGTTTCTCTTTTTTGCTGTACATAGTTGTCAATCATTTTCACAACACCATCGACTACTTCTGACAAATTGTGAGGAGGTATATTTGTTGCCATACCAACAGCAATACCAGAAGAACCATTGATTAAAAGATTGGGCACTCTTGCAGGCAATACAGTAGGTTCTTTGACTTCTTCGCTGTAGTTTGGTACAAAATCTACTGTATTTTTATCAATGTCTGCAAGCATCTCCAATGAAATACGTGACATTCTTGCTTCTGTATAACGTTGTGCTGCTGCTCCGTCACCATCTACAGAACCAAAATTTCCATGTCCATCTACTAAAACATATCTCATAGAAAAGTTTTGAGCCATACGAACCATAGCTTGATAAATAGAGCTATCGCCATGAGGGTGATATTTACCCATAGTATCCCCTACAATACGTGCTGATTTTTTATAGGGTTTGTTGGGCTCTAAATTCATCTCTCCCATAGAATACAATATTCTTCTTTGTACTGGCTTCAATCCATCACGGGCATCTGGTAAAGCACGAGATACAATAACGCTCATGGCATAGTCGATATAACAATTTTTCATTTCATCTTCTATGTTAATGCCAACTATTTTGTCTGTTTTATTTGTATTATCCATAACAATACTAACGTCCTTTCTGCATTATGTTACAAAATTTAGGTCATAAAAAATATATTTCAAAATAAAATGATTGATATCGTATATTGAATTATATATCTAAATTTTGTACTTTTTCTGCATATTCCTGTATAAATTCTCGTCTTGGCTCTACTTTATCCCCCATTAATCTTGTAAATATTTCATCAGCAGAAACGGCATCTTCTAAGTCGACACGTTTCAATATTCTATGTTCAGGGTCCATAGTAGTATCCCAAAGCTGTTCTGCGTCCATTTCTCCTAAGCCCTTATAACGTTGCACTTCTTTTACGCCTTCTCGTCCTATTGTGGCATAAAGTGTTTCTAGTTCTTTATCGTCATATACGTAATAATGCTCTTTATTCTTCTCTACACGATACAAAGGGGGTTGGGCGATATAAATATGCCCTGCTTTAATTAATTGGGGCATATGGCGGTAAAATAGCGTTAGAAGCAGTGTTCTGATATGAGCACCGTCTACATCGGCATCTGTCATAATGACAATTTTGTGGTATCTCAATTTTGTAATGTCAAAATCGGTATCTACTCCTGTACCAAATGCTGTAATCATATTTTTAATCTCATCACTGTTCAATATTTTATCCATACGTGCTTTTTCTACATTGAGTATTTTTCCTCTTAATGGTAATATTGCCTGTATTCTTTGGTCTCTTGCTCCTTTTGCAGAGCCACCAGCAGAATCACCTTCCACAATGTATATTTCACAGTTTTTAGGGTCTTTGTCAGAGCAGTCTGCCAATTTTCCAGGCAATCGAGAAGTCTCTAAAACACTCTTTCTTCTAACTAGTTCTCTCGCTCTTTTTGCAGCTTCTCTTGCTCTGGAAGCAAGTATGCCCTTTTCCACTATTAATCTTCCTATTGCAGGATTTTCTTCTAAAAAATAGCTTAAATACTCATTGATAACACTTTCTACAGCACCCTTTGCTTCACTGTTTCCTAGTTTTGATTTTGTTTGTCCTTCAAATTGTGGTTCTGCAACTTTAATGCTAACAATTGCTGCTAAACCTTCTCTTACATCATCACCTGTTAAATTCTTGTCGTTTTCTTTCAGTATACCAGCTTTTCTACTATAGTCATTTATTGTCTTTGTCATACCAGACTTAAATCCTATTAAATGTGTACCACCATCTGAAGTATTGATGTTGTTTACAAATGTGTGTATACTTTCATCAGCACTGTCATTATGTTGAAATGCCACTTCTACTAATATGCCGTCTTTTTCTCCTTCTGCATAAAAAATATTGTCATAAAGTGCATCTCTATGCTGATTGATGTAAGCAACAAATTCTTTTATACCACCTTCATAGTGGAATGATTTTTGTTGTTTTTTTCCTTCTCTTTGGTCTTCTATGCTGATTTTTAATCCTTTTGTTAAAAATGCTGTTTCTCTCAGTCTTTTTTTCAAAATGTCAAATTGAAAAACGGTATCCTCAAATATTTCTGCATCTGGCTTGAAATGAATGTATGTTCCGTGTTGTTGTGTTTCTCCTATTTCTTGCAATTTTGTTATAACATGGCCTCTGGCATATTTCTGTTGATACACTTTGCCGTCTATATAGATTTGTACTTCTAACCATTCAGACAAAGCATTTACTACAGAAGCACCAACACCATGTAAACCACCAGAAACTTTATATCCTCCTCCGCCAAATTTGCCGCCAGCATGAAGTATTGTAAAAACAACTTCTACTGCTGGAATTCCTTTTTGTGCTTGTATCCCTACAGGAATACCACGTCCATTGTCTTTTACAGAAATCGTATTATCTTCGTGTATTATAACAGAAATTTCATTACAATATCCAGCTAGTGCCTCATCTACTGCATTATCCACAATTTCATACACAAGATGGTGCAGTCCTTGCGTACTGGTAGAGCCAATATACATACCAGGACGTTTTCTTACAGCTTCTAAGCCTTCTAGAACTTGTATTTGATTTTCGTTGTACTCTGATGACATATTCATTCTCTCCTTAAAAATAACAGGCTATAAAAAGCCTGTAGGGTACTTAAACACTCCCTAATATTTGGCAATTTATATTAACAGAAATGACAGTATCAATATCATTGCCATTATTTGATAATAAATAATATTATATCATTTTTTTTGCTTTTTCACAAGTAAAAAAAAGCCTTTTATTTCAAGGCTTTTACGAAATAACCATTCGACATAATTGTTATTTTATTCTTTTTATTTCTCCTTTTTCTACATGGAAAAGATAGGCCTGTTTGACATATTCTTTTATGACATCTTCTATGCCAGTACAAGTTAATACTGTCTGCAAATGTCCTATACTTTCCATTAAGAAATTTTGACGATTTTTATCTAATTCAGAAAATACATCATCTAAAAGTAATATAGGCTTTTGTGCTGTTTGTTGTTCTATTAAATCTATTTCTGCTAATTTAGCAGAAAGTGCTGTTGTTCTTTGCTGCCCCTGTGAGCCGTATTGTTTGACATCTTTGCCATTTATTAAAAATACTATATCATCTTTGTGAGGACCGTATTGTGTTGCTCCTAATAAAATATCCCTTTGATGGGTATTTGCTATTTTCTGCTCTAATTGCTGAGCAGTGCTATTTGGTTTATATATGATTTCTAGGGCATCATTGCCCCCTGTAAGCCTGTTTTGTTTTTTGCTTGCTATTTTATTCAACTGAATTAAAAAATCGCTCCTAGCGTCAATAATACGTTTTCCCATATCTACTAATTGTTTATCCCATATAAAAAGAGTATCTTTTAGTGTGGGTTTTTTTTGTATTTCTTTTAGTAAATGATTTCTTTGTTTTAGTATTTTGTAATAGTTTTGTAAGTTATAGTAATATACTACATTCATTTGACAAATTTCCATGTCCATAAAGCGACGACGTTCTACAGGTCCATTTTTAACTAAATTTAAGTCTTCTGGTGAAAATATGACAGCATGACAGGTACCAAACAATTCTCCTAGTTTTTTTAGAGCAATGCCATTTACAGCAATTCCTTTTTTGGCTTCTTTTTTTAGGTGAATGTCTATTTTGTCTGAACTATTTAGCTTTTGTATTAACACTTGTATATGACTTTCTTTGGCATTAAATTCTATTAGTTGGCTATCATTCTTTGTACGTAAAGAACGTCCAGAAGCACATAGATATAATGACTCTAAAAAATTTGTTTTTCCTTGTGCATTTTCTCCATAAAAAATATTAACACCGTTTTTTAAAAACAGTGTAATATCTTTTAAATTTCTATAACCTGTTAAAGACACTTTTTGTATGTACATTAGTTCACTTCCTATAATGTGAAAACAATTTTATTAGGTCATCACTTTTATTTTTACAAAGTGATGACCAGTTAAGTAAATTTTTTATTTTTATTGTTTTTGTGCTACTTTCAATTCTCCTATATTTTGTATTGTCACAATATCACCAGAGTATATTTTTTTTCCTCTTTCTGTTACAACAATACCATTCACTTTTACCTCACCATTTTTAATATATAATTTTGCATCAGAGCCTTGTGGTACTATTCCTGCTAATTTTAATAACTGTTGCAATTTTATAAATTCTGTTTTGATTGTAATTTCGTTCATGTTGTTTTCCTCCCATATATTATAAGCGTAAAGGTAATATCAGATAACGAAATGCTTCTGATTGTAACGGTTTAATAATACAAGGACTCAATGATGTTGTAAGCTGTATAGAAATTCTTTGTTCATCTACTACACGTAATACATCAATTAAATATTTAGGATTAAAAGCAATTTGTAATGCTTCTCCTTCTTGTTCTATTTCAATCTCCTCATATGCTGTACCAATTTCAGCTTGCGCTTTTACACTCAGCTTATTTTTTGCAATATCAAGTTTTACTGGTGTTTTTCTGCTATCTTTTGAAACAAGAGAAGCCCTTTCTAATGTTTGTAAAAAGTCATTTGTGTTAACGTAGAATTTCGTTTTGTAATCATCAGAAAAACTTTGCTCATATTTTATATATTCTCCCTCTAAAAGACGAGAAATTACGATATTTCCATCAATATCAAACAATATATGTTTGTCTGTTATATACAATAAAACATCTCTTTGCTCTGAACTTAAAATTTTATTGATTTCTGAAAGTGTTTTTCCTGGAACAACAACTTGCGTTTCTTTTGCACTTTCAGATAAATTTTCTTTTCTAAATGAAATACGATATCCATCTACAGAAACCATTTGTATACAGTCTTTTTTTAACTCTAGTAATTCTCCTGTTAATATAGGTTTAGATTCATCTTGTGCTATAGAAAAAATTGTTTGTCTAATCATATTTTTTAAATCAGACTGCAATAGTTTATATTTTTGTCTTTTTTCTACTTCAGGTAGTGTAGGAAAGTCTTCTCCATTTTGTCCCATAATTTTAAAATCAGAAAAACCACATGAAATAGATGTTTCATATTTTTCATTTGTTTGTATTAAAACATTATCACCATTTACTTTTCTGATAATTTCGGTGAAAAGGTGTGCATCAAGAGCGATTGTTCCTTCTTGTTCAATTGTTGCTTCAATAGGGGCTGATTGTATGCCTATTTCTAAATCTGTAGCTGTTACAATAAATTTTCCATTTGCTGCTGTTAATAAAATGCTTTTTAATATTTCTAAGGTTGTTTTATTAGATATTGCTTTGTTAGCAATCGTAAGAGCATTCAACAGCAATTCTCTTGAACAATATAATTTCATAATTGTGGACAACTCCTTTGTATGAATGTTAATAAATAATTAATTAATATTAATTAGTAGTAGTAGTAGGGGCTGTGGATAGTGTGGATAACCCTAAAAAACCGCATAACTACAACGAAAATGCCTGTGGATAACTGCGTGTATAATTGTGGATAAGCTGTGGATAAGTTACCTAGTTATCCACAGGATTTATATGATATAATATTAGTATAAAGTTATCCACAAAATAATAAAAGTTATCAACAGGGTTATCCACAGATTTATCCACAGGTTAATAATCCTTAATTTGTTCTTCTAACTCAGATATTTCTTGTTGCAAAAGAGCATCTTTTTTTAAAGACTTTTCAATTTTTGAAACAGCATAAATGACTGTTGTATGGTCACGACCTCCAAATTGTTCTCCTATTTTGGGCAAAGAAATATCCAAATATTTTCGACAAAGATACATAGCAATTTGTCTTGGAAAAGCAATTGTTTTTGTTTTTTTACTTCCTTGAATATCTTCTACATGAATATTATAGTAATTTGCAACAATTTGCTGTATTAAATTTGCTGTAATTTGTGTAGAAGAATTTTCATTAAAAATATCTTTTAAAGCCGTTTCTGCTAATTGAATAGAAACAGTTTGGTTTGTTAGTGCGGCATAGGCTACAATACGTGTTAAAGCCCCTTCTAATTCTCTAATATTTGAAACAATACTTTTTGCAATAAAAGCTAGTACATCATTTCCTACTGGCAAACGTTCTGCGTCTACCTTTTTACGTAATATAGCAATACGTGTTTCATAATCAGGTGCTTGTACATCAGCAATCAATCCCCATTCAAAGCGTGTTCTCAAACGGTCTTCTAATATTTTAATTTCTTTAGGAGGTCTATCGCTAGATATAATAATTTGTTTATTTGACTCATGTAAAGCGTTAAAAGTATGAAAAAATTCTTCTTGTGTTCCTTCTTTTTTGGATATAAATTGAATATCATCTATTAATAAAACATCAATATTTCGATATTTGTTGCGAAACTCCTCGTTTTTATTGTTTTGAATTGCAGTAATAAATTCATTCATAAATGTTTCACTTGTAACATATAACACTTTAGTAGAAGGATTTTTGTCTAAAATATAATGTGCGATAGAGTGCATTAAATGTGTTTTGCCTAATCCTGAATTTCCATATAAAAATAAAGGATTATATGCTTCAGCAGGAGCTTCTGCTACAGCTAAAGAAGCAGCATGTGCCATACGATTACTGTTTCCTACAACAAAAGAACTAAAAATATAACGAGGATTTAAGTTGTTATCAACAGAAGCTGTTTCTGTTGTGTCAGTTGTAGGTATAATAGTTTTTTGAGGTATAGGTGGCAGTTCTTTAGGTAATTCTGCATTTGTTATTAATTTAATTTTATAGTCTGTGTTGGTAGCTGTTTTTACAGCACTACGAATTAAAGATAAATATCGCTTTTGTATCATATCACGATAAAAATCATCTTTTATTTTTAATATAAAAGAATTTTCTTCAATTTTGTAAGGAACAATAGGTAAAATCCAAGTTTCAAAACTAACAGGAGAAGAACTTTCTCCTTCTAAAATTTTTAAAGCCCTGTTCCAGTATTGTTTTATTTCGTCCATAGTCTTCCCCCTGTAAATCATTTCATAATTGTGGATAAATTGATAAAAATCTGTGGATAAAATGTGGATAACTTTTTTATAAAAATAAAAAATAAAAGTTATCCACACTATCCACAGGTATCTGATTATATTTTTCCACAAGCGATATACCTTGAAAAATCAACAAATAAAAATTAGGCTGTGGATAAAATGTGGATAACTTGCGAGTTATCCACAGAGTTATCCACACTTTTTATTGGCTGTGGATAATGTGGATAAATAAAGCTGTGGATAATGTGGAAATGTGGATAACTTAGTATAGCAAAAGAATAAAAAGTTATCAACAGCTTTCGTAAAGCATTTTTGAAAAAAAGAAAATATAGTTTGTCAAAAGAATTTAAAATTTTATTAACAGCATATAACTATTACAATAGTTAAAATGGTAAAAGAGAATACTATTTTATGTGTTACTTTTTAGTATTGTAAATTGACTTTATCACATAGTAATTATTACTAACAAGTTTAAAAATACCTACTATAATGGAAAAAAGCTATTTTTTTCTTGACGTGATTACTATTTTTTTATATAATGTTTTCAGTGCTTGCCTGTGTGCAGGGATAGGTATGTAATATAAAGGAGGTGCAAGTTACTATGAAAATGACATTTCAGCCAAAGAAAAGACAAAGAAGTAAAGTTCATGGCTTTAGAAAAAGAATGAGTACAGCAAATGGTAGAAGAGTATTAGCTGCTAGAAGAAGAAAAGGAAGAAAAGTATTATCTGCATAATGTTAGTTAGAATTATACCTGCAGTAGCATGAGGCCGCAAATTGTGGCCTTTTATTGTATGTAGCGTAATTCTTTTTTTTCAAAAGGAGATAAAAAAGTGAAGCAAACACAATCGTTAAAAAAGAAATTTCAATTTCGCTATGTATATAACAAGGGCAAGTCATTAGCAAACCGCCATTTGGTGATGTATGTTGTAAAAACAGGTAAGCAAATCAATCATATTGGTATTTCTGTTAGTAAAAAAGTAGGTAAAAGTGTAGTACGTTCTCGTGTCACAAGATTAATAAGAGAAAGTTATCGTTTGAGAGAGGAACAGATTGCAAAAGGATATGACATTGTAGTAATTGCTCGTGTTTTTGCAAATGGTGCTTCTTTTCAAGAAATAGACCATTCTTTAAAACATTTGTTAAAAAAACATAATTTGTTATTGCCAGAAACAACAGAAAAGAGAGAACAAAAATGAGTAATATATTGCAAAAGTTATGTTTAATGAGTATCAAATTTTATCAAATGGCTATATCACCTTATATTGGAGCACATTGCCGTTTTATTCCTACTTGTTCAGAATATGCTTATATTTCTATCTGTCGTTTTGGAGTTTTAAAAGGTGTATATTTATCTGTCAGACGTATATTAAAATGTCACCCTTTTCATGAAGGAGGATATGACCCTGTTCCAGAAAAAAAGAATAAAAATTGAAATTAGAAACTTTATTTCGAAGTGTAATTTTCGCTATATTGCTTCTCATTTAAGGAGGAAAAATTATTTATGAGTACTGGAGTATTGCTGGTGCTGAGAAAACCGAATTTTGTTTTTGGTGCCATTGCAAACGTTTTAGGTATTATTTATAATGCTTTATTTAATTTTATATATGGTATTTCTACAAATGGTAGTTTAGGAATTGCCATTATATTATTTACTATCATTGTGAAATTTATATTATTTCCATTGATGATTAAACAGCAACGTTCATCATTTAAACTGCAACAATTACAACCAGAAATGAATAAAATCAGAGCAAAATATAAAGACAAAAAAGACCAGCTTTCACAACAAAAAATGGCTTTGGAGTTACAAGAATTTCAGAAAAAAAATGGTATCAGTATGTTAAGTGGTTGTTTACCTTTGTTGATACAACTACCTATATTGTATGCACTGTTTTATATTTTCCAACAGGCATATTTATATGTAGATGTTATAGCACAAAATTATACAGAAATTACAAATGTATTGAATAGTGCACCAGAAACCGTTAGAACTGCGGTATTCCAGCCTTATTTAGAATTTTGGCAAAGTGATATGTTGACAAAGGCATTAGAAGGCTTTGCAAAAGCAGGGTATGATGCAAATATGATACAAAACTTTGCACTCATTGATAGTTTTAAATCTGCTGACTGGACATATGTGTTAGATACATTAGGAGAGCATATACAAAATTTACCAAACTTATTACAACAAAAAAGTGAAATTGAAATGTTTTTAGGCATCTCATTGATTAACAATCCGGGACTGTCATTTCCTGGTATTATTGTACCTATATTGGCAGCAGCTACAACATGGGGACAATCTAAAATTATGCAGCAATTAACAAATAATACAACAGACCCTAACGACCCAGCAGCGGCTATGACAAATTCTATGACAAATACAATGCTTTATGTTATGCCAATTATGATGGGAGTTATGACAATTAGTGTACCAGCCGCTTTGGGGCTTTATTGGGTAGTTAGTAACTTAATTTCTATTGTGCAGCAATTATTGTTGAAGAAGTATTTCAGGAAGAAGTTTGAAGGGGAGGCACAGCAAAATGGATAAAATAACAAAAAGCGGAAAAACAGTTGATGACGCATTACATGAAGCATTAAAAGAACTTCATGCCTCCAGAGATGAAGTAGAAGTTACTGTAATTGATGAAGGTGCTAAGGGTTTTTTAGGTATGTTTGGTGCAAAAGATGCTGTAATACAAGTTGTTAAAAAATTTAATCCAGAAAAAATTGCTGTTACTTTTTTACAGGAAATGTTTCAGGCTATGAAAATGGACGTTTCTATTGAAACAAATTTAAAAGAGAAACAACTCTCTATTGAATTAAGCGGCGATGAAATGGGTGTTTTGATAGGAAAAAGAGGACAAACATTAGACTCTATACAATATTTAGTAAGCCTTGTTGTAAATAAGGGAAGTTCACCTTATGTAAGTATATTGTTAGATACAGAAAATTATAGACAGAGAAGAAAAGAAACATTGGAAAGTTTGGCTTATAATTTGGCAAAAAAAGTAAAACAAACAAAAAGAAATGTTGTTTTAGAACCTATGAACCCTTATGAAAGAAGAATTATACATTCCACATTGCAAAATGACCGCTATGTAACAACATATAGTGAAGGAGAAGAACCTTATCGTAATGTAGTAATTACATTAAAATAATTGATATTTAAGCCGATATAGCAATATATCGGTTTTTTTCAATAGAAAGGATTGATAAAAACAATGAAAGTGATAGAATTAGAAGATACTATTGCAGCAATATCTACAGGTGGTACAGGAGGTATAGGTATTGTACGTGTCAGCGGAGAAAATAGTATTTCTATTGTAGACAAATTATTTCAATCTAAAAATCATATTTCTTTGTTAGATAAAAAAAGCCACACATTGTCTTATGGTTATATTGTAGATAACAATACAAATAATGTAATTGATGAAGTATTAGTTACAGTAATGAAAGCACCAAACACATATACCAAAGAAAATATTGTAGAAATCAACTGTCATGGAGGCATTGTTGTACTTCAAAAAGTATTAGAATTGGTGTTGAACAATGGTGCTCGTTTGGCTGAGTCGGGAGAATTTACAAAAAGAAGTTTTTTAAATGGCAGAATTGATTTATCACAGGCAGAAGCGGTAATTGATTTAATACAATCTAAAACAGATATATCCAGACAATCCGCAGTAAATCAATTAGGGGGAAGGCTTCACCAAAAAGTAACACAAATGCGTTCTAAATTGTTGGATATGATTGCATCTATAGAAGCGGTAATTGATTATCCAGAGCACGACATAGAACAAGATACTTACAATGAAATGGAACAAAAAACAACAGAAATCATTTCTGAAATGGAGCAACTTTTAAAAAATGCAGACAAAGGCAAAATCATAAGAGAAGGTATACAAACAGTCATTATAGGAAAACCAAATGTAGGAAAATCTTCATTATTAAATTGGTTTTTAGAAGAAGAAAGAGCCATTGTAACAGATGTTGCAGGTACAACAAGAGATACTGTAGAAGAATATGTCAATATAGAAGGCATTGCTATGAAAATAGTAGATACTGCTGGTATACGACAGACAGGAGATATTGTAGAAAAAATAGGTGTTGAAAAATCAAAAAGTTATGCAGAAAAAGCAGATTTGATATTGCTTTTGTTAGACAGCTCTCACAATTTAGAAAAAGAGGATAAAGAAATACTTTCTTTTATTAAAAATAAAAAAACAATAATACTTTTGAATAAATCAGATTTAGAACAAAAAATAACAGCAGAAGATTTAAAAGAATATATACAAAATGCTGTAATACTTTCTGTATCTGTAAAACAGAATACAGGATTAGAACAACTTACACAACAATTAAAAAATTTATTTTTTGGCGGAGAAATGATTACTGCTGATGATGGCATATTAGGAAATGTACGCCATACAAATGCACTTTATAGAGCAAAACAAGCAATGCAAAGAGCATTGACAACAATTACAACACGTATGCCTGAAGATTTTATATCTATGGATTTACAGCAAGCAAATGCAGCTTTAGGAGAAATTACAGGGGATACTGTAGATGAGGAAATTATAGACAGAATATTTACAAAGTTTTGTTTAGGCAAATAATAGAATTTTGTAAGTTTTAATATAGCAATATTTTGAAGGGAGTGACATAATTGTCCTATGTAATAGATGAATTTGATGTAGTAGTAGTAGGCGGTGGTCATGCAGGCTGTGAAGCAGCACTTGCAGCAGCACGTATGGGTATGAAAACAGTATTGTTTGCCATTAGTTTAGACAGTATTGCTATGATGCCATGTAATCCTAGCATTGGAGGAAGCTCCAAAGGACATATTGTAAAAGAAATTGATGCACTTGGCGGTGAAATGGGTAAAAATATTGATAAAACATATATTCAAACAAAAATGCTCAATACTGCAAAAGGCCCTGCGGTATATTCTTTAAGAGCACAGGCGGACAAAGTGCGTTACCAATCTGAAATGAAACACACATTAGAAAAAACACCTAATTTACAAATCAGACAATATGAAATTGTAGATATATTGCTAGAAAATGGTGCAATAAAAGGAGTAAAAACAAATGGCAATACCATATATGAATGTAAAGCGGTTGTTCTCTGTACAGGGACATATTTAAAAGCACGCTGTTTATATGGTGATGTCATTACAGAATGTGGCCCTAATCATTTAATGGCAGCTACAAAACTTAGTCAATGCTTAAAAGATTTAGGTATTCGTTTATATCGCTTTAAAACAGGAACACCTGCACGTATGAATAAAAATTCCATTGATTTTTCAAAAATGCAGCCACAGTATGGAGATGAAAATATTGTACCATTTTCATTTGAAAATACACCTGAAGACATTAAAAGAGAACAAGTGCTTTGCTGGCTGACATATACCAATGAACAAACACACAATATTATAAAACAAAATTTACATCGTTCTCCACTGTATTCTGGTGTAATTGAAGGTACTGGTCCTAGATATTGTCCTTCTATAGAAGACAAAGTAGTTCGTTTTGCAGATAAACAAAGACACCAGCTTTTTATAGAACCAGAAGGAGAAAATACAGAAGAAATGTATATACAAGGAATGTCTTCTTCTTTGCCTGAAGATGTACAAGTTGCTATGTACAGAACAATAGCAGGGCTTGAAAATTGTCAAATCACTAGAAATGCTTATGCGATAGAATATGATTGTATTGATGCAACACAATTAAAAATCAGTTTAGAATTTAAAAATATAAAGGGATTGTTTAGTGCTGGACAATTAAATGGCAGTTCTGGCTATGAAGAAGCAGCAGCACAAGGTTTAATTGCAGGTATCAATGCAGTAAAATATATTAAAAAAGAAGAACCTGTTATATTAAAACGTTCTGATGCGTATATAGGTGTGCTAATAGATGATTTGGTTACAAAAGGTACAAAAGAGCCATATAGAATGATGACATCACGTGCAGAATATAGGTTGTTGCTAAGACAAGACAATGCTGACCAAAGACTGACACCTTTAGGTTATGAATTAGGTTTGATTTCACAAAAGAGATATGACGCACTTTTGCAAAAGCAATATGAAATTGAAAAGGAAATTAAAAGGGTTTCTTCTGTTATTGTAGCACCATCGGAACAAGTGCAGCAGTTCCTTCAAAAATATCATAGTACAGAAATTCATACAGGAGTAAGGCTTTCAGAACTCATAAAACGCCCCGAATTAGATTATGAAAAATTGTCTGTATTGGATATACAGCGTACAGAATTGCCTTTTGAAATAAAAGAACAAGTGAATATACAAATCAAATATGAAGGCTATATTAAACAGCAAATGAAACAAGTAGAACAGTTCCAAAAAATGGAAAATAAAAAATTACCAGAAAATATAGATTACACTACTATAAAAGGGCTGAGAATAGAAGCACAGCAAAAATTAAATGATATTAGACCGATTTCAATAGGACACGCTTCTCGTATTACAGGCGTTTCTCCAGCAGATATTTCTGTACTTTTGATTTATATGGAACAAAATAAAAGACAAAAAACAGAAACGCTTTAATATAAAAAATGATGCTGTTTCTGTATTTATTATTTGATTTTTGATAAGGGGGCAATATCAATATGAATAAAAAAATAAAACAGATTTTATTGTCATATAGTATTGTAGTATGTATATTTACACTATTGTTTACAACAACGGCTTTTGCACAACAACAAATGATACAACAACATCATCATATACAAACACAGCAACAAAACAATCAGCCTAATAATGAAATACACAATCATACAGATTGGGCAGTATTAGAAAATAATACAAATGAAATCAAAAGCAGCGGAAAGTATTATTTGAATAAAGAATATGCAGGTACTATAACAATTACAGGAAATAACACAGAAGTGACACTTTGTTTAAATGGTAATACTATTACAAATAATGAACAAAGTGCTGCTATTTGTGTAACAGATGGTGCAGTATTGACATTATGTGATTGTCAAAAAAGCGGTAGAATTACTGGTGGTAAAAAAAGTGGTGTGTTTGTAGAAAATAGTACATTTATTATGACAGGAGGCACTATAAGCCAAAATACAGCAGAATATGGTGGAGGTGTGTCTGTATATCATGGTAAATTTTATATGAGTGGAGGAGAAATAAAACAAAACCAATCTGCCCAATGTGGTGGCGGTGTGTATATGAATGATAGTGCATTTTATATGAGTGGCGGCAGTATTTCAGAAAATGCAGCAGTATATAAAGGCGGTGGTGTATATACTGATAGTAATGTTGAAATGACAGGTGGTATTATAGGCGGTGAAAATGACATCAATAAAAATACTGCCCAATGTGGTGGTGGTGTATATATCACAAGTGAAAATGATTTACTTACAGAAAAAAGCAGAGATATTACATTTACTATGACAAATGCTAGTATACGAAATAACCAAGCTCAAAAAGGCGGTGGTGTATATATAGATGGTTATTATAGTAAAGGTAGTAGTACAGCATTATTTACTATGAAACAAAACAGCAGTATCACTGAAAATAAAGCAGTATATGGTAGTGAACAAATAGAAAGTGATGGTAATGGTGGAGGAGTATATATAAGTGTCAGATGTAGTACAGACAATAGTGCCATTGCTTATGGAGAAGAAAGAAAATACGCTTCTTACTTTAATATGGAATACGGAGAAATCTGTAACAATACTGCACAAAATAATGGTGGTGGTATTTATACAAAAGACGATGATATTTCTTATGAACACGTTAATAGTTGTGGTATAGAATGGAAAGAGATTATAGTCTATATCAAAAATGGAAAAGTTAGTAATAATGCAAGTGAAAATGATGGCGGTGGTATTTATACAAAAGGTACTTCATTTTTTACAGAATGTGGAGAAATTAGCAATAATATAGCAAATAGAGGTGGCGGCATATATATGGAGCATACTTCATTTAATATGGAAGGAGAAACTGCTGTTGTCGGAAACACAGCAAATAGTACAGAATTTGCTGGTGCTGGTATGTATTTAGAAAATGCTTCTTTTTCTATGAGTCAGGGTAAAATAAGTGAAAATAAATCAATTAATGGCAATGCAGGCGGTATTTATATCAATAACTGTAGTATATTTATTATGGATAATGGCACTATTAGCAAAAATACAGCAAATGATGGTGCTGGTATGTATGCAGCGTGTGGTAGTACATTTATTATGAGAAATGGTATGATAGATGAAAATGTAGCACAACACTATGGTGGTGGTGTATTTGTAAATGAAGCAACATTTCGTATGGAAAATGGTGCTGTTACAAATAATATAGCAAATGATACCTTTTATGGTATGGGAGGAAGTGGCGGCATATATGTCAATGAAACAGGTGTATTTCGTATGACCGCAGGAGAAATTAGTCAAAATACAACAGATAATGGTGTTGGTGGTGGCATATTTGTTTTAGGTACATTTGATGTTTCTGGCAATGCTGCAATTACTAAAAATACTAAAATAAATAGCAATAACTAATATGCTGTAATTTCACATAAGGAGGAAACTATTTGGAAAATTTATTGTATCAAAGCTGTAAAGAAATGGGCATTGTATTAAATAGTACACAAATACAGCAGTTTATGCTCTATCAAAAATTGTTATTAGAGTGGAATAAAAATATAAATTTGACAGCGATTACAGAGGAAAGAGAAATCATATTAAAACATTTTGTAGATTGTGTGAGCGTTGTACCTCATATTGCTATGACAGAAGCAACATCTGTAATAGATGTAGGTACAGGGGCAGGATTTCCGGGTATTCCTATTAAAATTGTATGTCCTTCTATTTCTTTAACACTTTTAGATTCCCTTCAAAAAAGAGTGGTATTTTTAAATGAAGTAGTTACTAAACTTTCTCTACAAAATGTAAATTGTATTCATGAAAGGGCAGAATGTGCTGCAAAAGAAAATCATTATAGACAACAGTATGATTATTGTGTTTCTCGTGCTGTAGCAAATATGAATGTATTGTTGGAATATTGTTTACCTTTTGTAAAAATAGGGGGTATATTTGTTGCACTCAAAGGCAGAGATGCACAAAAAGAAGTAGAACAATCTCAAAAAGCAATAGAATTGTTGGGAGGAGAACTGATTGAAATAAAACAAATTGAAATACCTCACACTGACTTAGAACATAAAATTGTTTTGATTAAAAAAGTAGCACAAACACCACAAAAATATCCTAGAAAAGCGGGAAAACCAGTAAAAAATCCTATACAATAAATATGATATGCAAAATAAAAACCCCTTCTGAATAAGAAGGAGTTTTTATTATTGTGCCTTTTTTAAACGGCTTATATCATAAGTATGTGAAATTAAAGTTGTTTCAATAACGTCGTTTTTTAATTTAATAGATGTAATATCATCAGCCATAACATCAATTTTTGCTTCTATAGTGTCTACTCTTTGCTCTAATTTGTCAAAACGTTGTTCTAGTTTGTCTACTCTTTGCTCTAATTTGTCAAGACGTTGTTCTATTTTATCAAGACGCTGCTCCACTTTGTCAAGACGCTGCTCCACTTTGTCAAGACGTTGTTCCACTTTATCAAGACGTTGTTCCACTTTATCTATTTTTTCACTTAACATTTTTGCTACGTCCATTACAACATCAATAATTTGTTTTGTTTCGTCATTCATAAAATATCACCTCCTAGTATTTTTTATGGTTCTGTTACGTTAAAATGATATAGACAACAGCCCCTTATTGAAAGTACAATAAAATTAAGAAAAACATATTTTCTCCCAGAAAGGAGCTGTTTCTATGCATAATTATAAAAATTACTTTTAAAGACTTTATTATTTCTTGTCCTCATTGTTTTTCTCAATCTATTTGGCGTTATGGAAAAGACAAATATGGACATCAAAAATATTGTTGTTGTAATTGTTATCACCAGTTTACTTTAGAACCTATTAAAACTAAAATTAAAACTAAAGTTTCTAAAAAAGATTATCCGAACTGTCCTATTTGTGGTAGAAATACATTTATTTGGCATAAGTATGACTTCTATATTCATTTTAAATGTAATTCTAAAAAATCTGGACATTCTATCAAAGTTCCTACTATCCATCCGAACTTTTATAAAAAGATGTTCCCTGCTTTTGTTGGAACTTCTTTTAAAAGATTTCGTTTTGCACCAAATGTTATTTTATATGCTCTTACTCTTTATTTTGAAGCTTCCTCTTCTCTCAGACAAATACAAAGACTATTGAAAAAGCAGATGCTTATTCGTGTCTCTCACGTTTCCATTTATCGTTGGATTCGTCATTTTGCTCCTTTTTTTAAGACGGTTTCTCATTTTCTTCTGCAAAAAGCAAATCTCCAATCTGATGAATGGCACGTTGATGAAACTTATATTAAGGTAAAAGGGCAAAAGTATTCTTTATGGATACTATTCGATTCTGAAACAAGGGTTGTGATTGCTTTTTACTTATCTAGTGTAAGAGATAGTAATACTGCTCTTGTACTCTTTGAAAAGTCACATAATATTACAGATGCCTCCCCTTTGACAATCATTACAGACGGTTTGGACGCTTATAACATGCCTATTTTACTTGCTTATCCTAAATCGAAACATCATAGATATTCGTGTTTTGCTGATGATTGTAGTAACAACGTATTAGAATCTTTCAACAAAACTTTTAAGGCTTGGTACAAAACGAAAAAAGGATTTCATAGTTTTGATTCTGCTGTGGATATGATTTCAAATTTTTTGTTTTATTATAATTTTATCCACAGTCATTCTTCTTTATCATATCAAGCACCTGCTTGTGTTGCAGGTGTTCCATATTCTCAGGAACAAGCGAATTATTGGTTTTTGTTTTAAAAAATTTTTTCAGATATTCGCTTTTATTTGTATGCTTTTTTTTTGACTGTATTTTTAAAAGTCTTTTCTGTATTTTTATTTTCATGTTAAGTTAACAAAACCTTTTTTATAGCTTTATTATACTATATTTTAACGGCTTTATCTATATAAAGTTTAAATATTTGATTTTTGCTGTTGTGTTAAATTTGTTACAGCATATTTTAAAAAGCGTGACGCAGCAGGAGAAAGTGTTTTAAAATCAAGTGCTGCAATTCCTAATGTAATATATTGAGGAGGGTCTAAAGGAAGTTTTACAACATCATATTCCCATCGTTGTGTAACCAATTCATTCATAATACTGATGCCTAAACCTTGTTCAATCATAGGCATTGTAGTAAATGTTTCCACAGTAGAAAAATAAATATTAGGTGTTATATTATTTCTTTGAAACATTGCCATAACATCATCATCTCTGCCTTGCTCTGGCATAATAAATTTATCGTTATGACAATAGCTAAGAGGATAGCTTTTGTTTTTAGCAAGAATATGATTTTTGGGTAAAACAGCTACCATAGCATTTTCTGCAAGAGAAATCCAGTCGTATTTCATAGGAGAAATATAACTCATAAAAGCCATATCTACTTGTCCGCTTTTTAACCAACTATCAATTTCTTTATGTGTTCCTTCCATGAGTTTAACATAAATTTGATTATAATGTTGCTGAAATTTTTGTATTACTTTAGGTAACCAATACATAGCAATGCTAAAATAAGTAGCAATGGTAACAGTGCCCGTTTGTAATCCCTTTAATTCTGATACTGTTTGATATATATTTTGTTCTTGTTTTAACAAATGCTGTATGAGAGGAAATAGTTTTTGTCCACAAGCCGTAAGTGTAACTCCTTTTTTACTGCGATGAAATAAACACATGTCAAATTCTTTTTCAAGTGCTGTAACAAGTTGACTGACACCAGAAGGAGTATAACAAAGAATTTCTGCGGCTTTGGAAAAACTTCCTGTTTCTGCTGATGTTAAAAATGCTTTATATCTTGCTGTATCCATATCTATTCTCCCCTTTACTATGAAGTATTACTTAAAATAAATATTATAACTTATAGTTTTACTTTAAATAATCATTATTTTATAATAAATATACCAATAAATCAAATCAATATAGAAAGGGGAATTTGTTATGAAGAATAAAAAAGCATTTATTTTTGTAAAAATTAGTTTTATTTCATTAGTATTATTTTTTATATTTTCCTTTTATTGGAGCAAAATAGAGTATGCTATGCCTTCTGTATTGGGCATTGTATCATTGCTTTTTGCAGCAAGTTATTTTATATTTGGTGCAATGTGTTCTTTTTTGATACCAGAAAAGCCCTCTTCATACTATGAACAAAATACTACAGAAAATCAATAATATAATAAATAGAATACATTGTATAGAAATATGCAATGTATTCTATTTTTTTGTCAACAAATCAAATTTTTTGCGTTCAAAAAAATGGCGATGATACTGCATTTTATGGTATAATCTGGAAAATATAATTTATTTGTTGTAATAAAAGGGGGCTTCTTTTATGGAAGTTTTGAAATTTGCTGACATGACATTTTTCAGAAAAGATACAAAAATACAAACACTCCCTATTAATAAAATTAGACCTAATCCTTATCAAACAAGGAAGTATTTTAATTTTAATGCTTTGGAAGAATTGTCAGCTTCTATCAGGCAATATGGCTTGTTACAGCCTATTATAGTAAGAAAAGTGGGAAGTGCTTATTATGAATTGATAGCAGGAGAAAGGCGTTTGAGGGCTTGTGAACTAGCTGGATATAATACAATATCTGCTGTAATATTAAATGCAAATGATAGTCAAAGTGCTTTTATTAGTATGACTGAAAATTTACAAAGACAGGATTTACATTTTTTAGAGCAGGCAGAAGGCTATCAAAATATTATGCAGTATTATAATATGACATCAGAAGAATTATCAAACAAAATATGTAAAGGGCAATGTTCTATTTCAAATAAAGTACGTTTATTAAAATTAAGTGATAAAGTTAAAAATAAAATAATGCAGTATCAGCTTACAGAAAACTATGGCAGAGCAGTATCAAAAATACCAGAAGAAACAATACAATTAGAGCTGTTAGAACATATTGTACAAAAAGAGCTTACAGTAAAACAAACAGAAGAATTAGTAGCAGAAACAATGGAACAGATGTGCCAGCCAAAACAGCAAAGACATATTCAAAGAGAAAAAAGATATATTACAGACATAAGGCTTTTTACAAATTCTATTAGGCAATCTATCAATATTATAAAAAAATCTGGTATGACTGTTTTTTATGAAAATACACCAAAAGAAGATGGATTTGAAATTAAAATACGTGTAAAAAAATAGTGTACAAGCATATAGTAAATATCCTCTGCCCCATAAGACAGAGGAATTACTAATGTTTTATAAATGATTTTATTTAGGCAATATATCTACAAATTTTTGTTCTAATCTCATAAAAGAAGTAGAAGCAGTTGCTAAAAGTACATTTGTTTCACAAGAACGAGCTTCTGCTGTCATAGAAGTAATGGTTCTTCCCACATGATTTGCCTTTACTGTAATACAATATTTACTATTTTCTGGTACAGGTTTTAAAAATGTAGTACTAATTTCTATTGTGTTAATCATGTTTTGCTTGCTGTAGTAATGGCAAAGTAATCCAAATACGGTATCAAATGCTGTGACAAGCATACCTCCGTGCAGTATACCTTCTGGATTTAACTGCCATTGTTGTACTACAAATTCTATCGTAAGTGTTTTTTGTTCATAACTGCATTGTACAAATTTAGGGTTCATACTTGCTACAATACCTCTTTTGAGTACATAAGCCTCAGGCTCTAAAACTTTTTGAAACCAATATTCCATATCTTTTTGTGTTTCTTTTTTCCATAGTGCTTCCATAGTATTTTTCCTTTCTTTTTATCATTGTAAAAAACTGTGTATACTTTCATTAAATACCTCACTATTTTCAAAGTGGGGTAACATTCGTGTATTTTCAAATAAAAAATAAGTGTCATGTGGTCTAATATTTTGTATAGTTTCCATTTGTTCTGAGGTATTATATTTGTTTTGCTTTCCCCACACTACACAGAGAGGTATTTTCATTTCTTTTAATGTTTTTTGTACATCTGCATATAAAAATTGTGACTGTACAGAAGCGAATGAAAAACGAGCAATTTCATTTCCTCTGTGTGCCATAACATAATAACTTTCTACTAACTGTTTTGTTACCATTTCTTTACTGAAAAATAAGTTTTCTGTTAAATTCTTTTTAATTGCTTTTTTTGAAGCAGACAATATAAAAATTTGTGTTCCTATGAAAGGTAATTGATATAATATTCTCTTTCGGTTTTCTTTTTCTGTTGGTATGGTATTTTGAAACGCTGTAGGAGAAATCAATACCAACTTTCTAATATTGTCATGATTTAAGGCATATGCCATTACTGCAAAATCAGCTGAAGCAGAAGATGCTACAACAAAAGCAGAACGTTGTATTACATTTTCTATAAAATGATTGATAAACAAAGCATATTGATAAGCAGTATAGGTAATTTTGGATTTTTGAGAATTTCCAAAACCGGGCAAATCTGGTACAAACACTTGGTACATACGACTAAGACTTTCTATATTATTTTGCCATTCTGCACCACTTGCACCAATTTCTGTATTGTGCAGCAACAAAAGGGGGCGACCTGTACCATACACACTATAAGCGATAGCACCTTCTTTACCCTGATATATTTTTTGAGGAGGTTGCTGTGTATTTTGTTTTTTGTTTGCGATGTAAAATAGTATGTGCTGCATTGCACTGAATGTACAAGCAAATACTGCCATTACAGCACAAAATAATGAGGCTCTTTTTTTATTTTGTTTCATTGATTTTCACTCCTTTTTTGTAATATGTTTTTTGTTGTCAATTATTTTATCATAATATTGCTATAAGTATATTATGATACAAAAACGGTTCTTTGAAAAGAAAAATATTCATAAATTTTAAAAAGGGAGTGAAAAATATGCAGGATTTTTTGAGATTATCAGCTGAAATATTTATGATTATTTGTATACAATCTATATTAGATGTTTTGCTTTCTGGGAAAAGAGATAATTACTATTCTAAAGTCATTTTTTTTGCTGGCTATGTTACCTCTTTAATGCTGGTATTAAATTTTGCATATGAGCATTTTAGAAAATTGCTTTTTTTGTTTCCTTTTTAATTGTTCCACGTGGAACAGTTTCATTTTGTTTGTCAGTAAATAGAATATACTAATTTTGATAGTATAGTTGTTATTTATTAACAGTTTGTATATTGCATTTTTTTCATTGCTGTGATAAATTGTTTAAAGTAAATATTGTAAAGTATACAGTGATAATACCATAAAAATATAATATTGTATTAAAATATTTTTTAGTGTTTCATATTTGGAGGGAAAAATTAAATGAATTTTAAATTAGAAATTGCTTATTTATTAAAACAAGTAACAGGTGTACAGCAGCAGGAAATTGTAAATGCTATAGAAACACCTCCTAATAAAGATATGGGAGATTTTGCATATCCTTGTTTTAAATTGGCAAAACAGTTTAAAAAAGCACCAGCATTGATTGCACAAGAATTAAGTGAAAAAATAGTAAAACCAGATTTTATAGAAGAAATAAAAGTACAAAATGCTTATATCAATTTTTTTGTATCAAAGAGTGTATATGTAAAAGAAGTATTGGAACAAGTGCTTTGTCAAAATGAAAAATATGGAAATAGTACTGTAGGAGAAGGAAAAACAATTGTTATTGATTATTCTTCTCCTAATATTGCAAAACCATTTCACGTAGGGCATTTGCGTTCTACTGTAATAGGAAATGCTTTGTATCAAATATTTGAAACATTGGGTTATCATTGTGAGGGGGTCAATCATTTAGGAGATTGGGGCACACAGTTTGGTAAATTAATTGTTGCCTATCAAAAATGGGGTTCTAAAGAAGCTGTGGAACAATATGGCATACAGGAACTTATGAGAATTTATGTAAAATTTCATGATGAAGCAGAGAAAGATGCAGCATTAGAAGATGAAGCAAGAAGTTGGTTTGTCAAAATGCAGAATGGAGAAGAAGAAGCACTTTCATTATGGAAATGGTTTTACAATATTAGTATAAAAGAATTTGATAGAGTTTATGATATGTTAGGAGTGCACTTTGACGCTTATACAGGAGAAAGTTTTTATAACGATAAAATGGCAGCAGTTGTGGAGGAATTAAAACAAAAAAACCTTTTAAAACAAAGTGAAGGAGCTATGATAGTAGATTTAGAACAGGAAAATATGCCTCCTTGTTTGATTATTAGAAAAGATGGCGGTACATTGTATGCTACTCGTGATATTACAGCAGCACTTTATAGAAAAAATACGTATCATTTTGATAAATGTATTTATTTAACAGCACTTGACCAAAATTTACATTTTTCACAATGGTTTACTGTTATCAAAAAAATGGGATATGATTGGTGGAAAGATTTAATTCATGTACCTTTTGGACTGGTTAGTTTGGATAGTGGAAAACTTTCTACAAGACATGGTAATGTAGTGCTTATGGAAGAACTTTTAAATCAGGCAATATTAGAAACACAAAAAATTATAGAACAAAAAAATCCAGATTTACCAAATAAAAAAGAAGTTGCTGAACAGGTAGGCATTGGTGCAGTAATATTTAATGATTTATATAACAGCAGAATAAAAGATGTTGTTTTCTCTTGGGAGAGAATGTTAAATTTTGATGGTGAAACAGGTCCTTATGTACAATATACACACGCTCGTGCTTGCAGCATATTGCGTAAGGGAGAGTGTAGCTTAGCACAAAATATTGATTATAGTAAATTAACAGATGATGCTTCTATGGAAGTATGTAAACTTTTAGAACAATTTCCTAAAAAAATACAAGAAGCAGCGGATAAATTAGAACCATTTATTGTAACAAGACAGCTTGTTAGTTTGTCACAGGCATTTAATAAATTTTATCATGACAATGTTATATTGACGAGTGAAGAACAAACAAAACAAGCACGTATTGCATTAGTCATTGCAGTAAAAACAGTGCTGAAAAAAGGACTGGCTCTATTAGGAATAAAAGCTCCTGAACAAATGTAATATAAACTTGTTTTTATTTTACTGTTCCACGTGGAACAAATTGCAAAAAAAAGGAGAAGAACATTCTATGAAAAAATGCAAACTGATATATAATCCCCATTCAGGAAGCAAAACATTTAAGTTTGATTTAGATATTTGTTTTTCTATATTTCAGCAAGCAGGATATGAAGTGCATATTTTTCGCAGTATACAAAATGGAGATATTAGACAGCACATATTAAATATGGATATTGATTATGATTTAATTGTTGTATCAGGGGGAGATGGCACAATTAACATTGTTGTAAATGCTATGATAGAAAAAGAACTTGACATTCCATTAGGTGTTATTCCTTCTGGTACAGCAAATGATTTTGCTACATTTTTAGGTTTGAAAACAGGAGAGGTAGAAGAAGCTTGCCATATCATTGTAACAGAAAAACCTAAAAAAATTGATATTGGTGTTGCAAATGGACAGTGTTTTATAAATGTTTGTGCTGGCGGACTTTTTACAAATGTTTCTCAAAATGTGGATAAAGATTTAAAATCTGCTTTAGGAAGTTTTTCTTATTATATTAAAGGCATAGAACAGCTTGCTAATTTTAGAAAAATACCATTTCGTATTACTACAGAAAATAAAGTGCTTCAAGAGGATTTATATTTATTTTTAGTATTGAATAGTGCAGGAACAGGAGGTTTCAATCACATTGCACCTTCTGCTTCTATTACAGATGGTATGTTTGACTTTGTAGGTATTAAAGCGAAACCAGTCATTGAATTGCCTATATTATTTTTAAAAATATTTAACGGAGAATTTGTAAAAGATAGTGGTGTTGTTTATTTAAAAGAAAAAAGTTTTAAAATTGAATGTTTAGATACAGAACATTCTGAATTTCAAACAACAACAATAGATGGTGAAAAAGGCCCTGATATGCCTTTAGATATTTCTGTATTACCAAGAAGACTTTCTATATTTGGAAAATTTTAATATTTTATCATTGAAAATGAGGTACACCTTAAAAGGGAGTACCTTATTTTTGTAACGTTCCACGTGGAACATTATTGCAATTATTTTCTTTTATTAGTATAATAAAAACAAATATAATTTTATTATACTGTGAATACTCCTTTTGTTCATAACAAAAACAAAAAGTCAGACAGCCAAAGGCAATAATAAAAACAGGAGCATTAAAATATATTTTTTGATGTACTGTAATTTTTCTATTGATATTGTATACTGAGTTAGGAGTGACAAATATATATGAGTAAAGTAAGAGTAATATCCATTACTAACCAAAAGGGCGGTGTAGGAAAAACAACGACAGCGATTAATTTGGCAGCATGGCTTGCAAACAAAGGAAAAAAAGTGCTTGCTATTGATGCTGACCAGCAAGGAAATACAACAAGTGGCATTGGATTAGACAAAAATAGTATTGAAAATACTATTTATGATGTAATGTTAGAGGAATGTTCTCTTTCTGATGTAAAACTGCAAACTTGTGTAAAAGGATTGGAAGTAGTGCCTGCAAATATCAATTTGACAGGTGCAGAAATTGAGTTGATAGGAAAAGATGGCAGAGAATACATACTAAAAAAAGAAATAGACAATATAAAAGAACAATATGACTTTATTATTATTGATTGTCCTCCTTCTTTAAATATTATTACTGTAAATGCCTTAACAGCTTCTGATACTGTGCTTGTGCCTATACAATGCGAATATTTTGCACTAGAAGGATTACAACAGTTGATATATACCATTGATTTAGTGCAAAAGGGTCTAAATGAAGATTTAGAATTAGAAGGCATTGTATTTACAATGTATGATGCCAGAACAAATTTATCCCCTGAAGTAGTAGAAGCAGTAAAAAATATTGTAAAAGAATTAAATATAAAAGTAGATTATTATGCCATTATACCAAGAAATGTACGTTTAGGAGAAGCACCAAGTCACGGCTTGCCTATTCATTTATATGACCCAAAATCAAAAGGTTCAGAAAGTTACGAACTACTAGCACAGCAAGTTTTGGAAAGGGAGTGAAAGTAGTATGGCATCTGTAAAAAAGGGACTTGGCTCTAAAGGAAAAGGACTAGAAGCTCTTATTAATACCAAAGCAATGAATTATGGAAAAGGAAGTTTTTCACAAGAGAATTTGTTAGAAATCGATATAAATAAAATTGAACCAAATAAAAACCAACCTCGCAGATATTTTGATGAAGAAAGCCTTTTGGAATTAGCAGAGTCTTTAAAAAGCTATGGTATGATACAGCCTGTTATTGTCAAAAGGGTACAAGACTATTATGAATTGATTGCAGGAGAAAGGCGATTTCGTGCAGCAAAAATTGCAGGATTAAAAACAATACCTGCTATTGTCAAAAATTTAGATGAAGTTGCAGCATTTGAAGTAGCTTTGATAGAAAATTTACAAAGAAAAGATTTAAACCCTATTGAAGAAGCAGAAAGTTTTTACAGACTGCAAACAGAGTTTTCATTGACACAAGAAGAAATTTCAAATAAAGTAGTAAAAAGCCGTTCCACTATTTCAAATTCTATGCGTTTATTAAATTTAGATAGCAGAGTAATAGAACTCGTAAGAGAAAACAAATTATCTGCTGGACACGCTAAAACATTGTTATCTATTTCAGATAATGCTGCACAATATGAATTAGCAGAAAAAATAATTGAGGAAGATTTGAGCGTTAGAACGACAGAAAAAATAGTAAAGTCTTTGCAGCAAAATGAAAATACAACACAAAAAGCAGAACAAAAAGCTGTTTCTTTTGATACAAGTGCTTATCATACGATTGAGAATGATTTAAAAACACTTTTTGCAACAAAAGTAAAACTGAGTAATCAGAAAAATAAAGGAAAAATTGAAATTGAATACTATTCTAATGATGATTTAGACAGGATACTCGCTTTATTTAAAGCAATACAGAGATAACGAGGTGTGTGATGCGTGGAAGTAATCAATGAAATAATACAATTTTATTTGCCTTTTATATTAGCTGGCTTAATTGTAGCGGTAATAATACTTTTTTCAATGTGTATTGTATTGTTTTTAAAAATTGGGCGAGAAAGAAAACGATATGATATTTTTATGGGGACAAACCGTAGGCCTGATTTGAATTTAGAAATGAAAATAAATGCTTATTTTGAAAGTGTAAAAGAAATAGAACAAAAATATGGAAAGTTGCTTGATATGGTTACAGATATGGACGCAATAATGTCTGAAAACATACAAAAAGTAGGTATTGTCAGATATAATCCTTTTGATGAAATGGGAGGAAATCTTTGCTTTGCATTGGCTTTATTAGATGCCAAAGATAATGGTGTTGTGCTAAATGGTATTCATAGCAGGACAGGCTCTTTTACATATGCAAAACCCATTGAAATGGGTGTCAGCACTTATGTGCTTTCTACAGAGGAATTACAAGCAGTAGAAATGGCACAGCAAAATGCTTATAAGAGAAAAGCAGAAAAAGTTGTAAAAGTAAAACCGAAAAAAATATTTAAGTGGAAAGATAAACCTCTTTTTGAACAAAAGCCAAAACCAGAACAACAAAAGGAAAAATTAGAAATGATAGGCGATGTAACAACAAATGAAGAAGCTTCTATTATGGCAGAAGAAGAAGTTGCACAACAAATTTCTGAAAATACTGTAATTATAAAAAAGAAAGCGGAAATGGAAACAATAAAAGAAACAGTAAAAGAGTTAGTAAAAGAAACAATACAAATGGAAAAAGAAACACAGCAAAGTGAAACAGAAGAAAAAGTTCGTAGATTGGAAGAACAAGTATTATTATTGACAGAAAAAAACACAGCAGAAAATAAAGTAAAAAAATATCATAGACCAGAACCATTTGAAACAGAACAATTTAAAATCATATCAGAAATAGAAAAAATGTCTTCTGATAATATAGAAAACGAACAAGAAAAAAATATTGATGTTATTTCTAATTCTGTAGAAGATATTATTGAAAGAATTGCTCAAAAAACAGAACAACAGCAAAAACAGTTTAATCAAACAACGAATAAACAAATTGATGAAGAACAAATGGTAATTTCGGCAGAGCAAGAAATTAAAACAGCAGTACAAAAAGCAATTAAAAATGCAGTTGCAATTACAAAAGAAGATAGTTCTTCAAATGAAAAATCAAATAAAAATTCATTAGGAAGTTAATAAAAAAAGACATTGAGTGTTGTTCTCAATGTCTTTTTGTTCCACGTGGAACATTAAGCTAATATTTTTTGAGCATAATAAACTGTAGCCATAGCATCTTTGGCATAGTGGTCGGCACCAATCATATCTGCATATTCTTGTGTAAGCACTGCACCACCCACAACAATTTTACAATCTGGTTTTTTCTGTTTTAATTGTTTTATAGTTTCTTCCATATTTGTTACAGTGGTTGTCATTAAAGCACTCAATCCCACCAGTTTGATATTTTGAGAAATTGCAGTTTCCACTATTTTTTCTGGAGGAACATCTTTTCCTAAATCCACAACATCATAACTATAATTTTCTAAAAGCACCTTTACAATATTTTTTCCAATGTCGTGTATATCCCCTTTTACAGTAGCAAGTATAATTTTATCTTTTTTAGTTTGCACTACACCGCTTTTATTCATATGCACCTTAATTGCTTCAAATGCAGATTTTGCTGCTTCTGCACTCATTAAAAGCTGAGGTAAAAATACAGTACCTTTTTCAAATCCTTTTCCAATATGGTCTAATGCAGGAATGAGTTCTTCATTTATAATGCTTAAAGGTTCTGCGTATTGTAATTTTTGTTCTGCTGCTTGTTTTGCTATTTCTTTTAATCCTTTTTCTATTGCCGTACCTAATGAAATATCATTTGAAGTAGTATTTACTGCTGTTTTTGTAGCAGGTGCTTGTCCGCCGTATTGGCTGATATAGTCCATACAGTTATCATCTAATCCCGAGAGAGCTTTATAAGCATAATAGGACTGCATAATTATATCAGAATTGGTATTGATAATACCAGCATCAAGACCATTTTGCAATGCCATAGTGTAAAAGTTTGCTGTTACAATTTCTCTTTGAGGTAAACCAAATGAAATATTAGAAACGCCCAATGCTGTTTTTACATTTAATTTTTGTTTTACCATATTTAATGCTTTTAGTGTTTCTAATGCAGAATATTGGTCAGAACTGATTGTCATAGCTAGCACATCTATCATAATATCTTTACTGGAAATGCCATAACTTTCTGCTGTTTTTACAATTTTTTGTGCAATTTCAAAGCGTCCTTCTGCTGTAGCAGGGATACCATTTTCATCTAATGTAAGTCCAATGACAACACCACCATATTTTTTTACAAGAGGAAATATTGCTTCCATAGATTCTTTTTTGCCGTTTACAGAATTAATAACTGCTTTGCCATTGTATATACGCAATGCTTTTTCCATAGCAACAGTATCTGAAGTATCTATTTGTAAAGGCAAATCAATAACGCTTTGCAGTTGTTTTATAACAGTAACAAGCATATCAGTTTCATCAATGTCAGGCAGACCAACATTGACATCTAATATATGTGCTCCTTTTTGCTGCTGTGAAAATCCTTCTCTCAATATATAATCAAAATCTTTTTCTCTAAGTGCTTGCTTAAAACGAGATTTTCCAGTAGGATTGATACGTTCTCCTACTATAACAGGTGTTTTGCCAATTTCAACAGTATGGGTATAGGAGGCAGCAAGTGTTTTATTTTTAGGCACAATAGGCAAAGGCTTTTTGTCTTTACAATACTGATAAAGTGCTTTGATATGAGCTGGCGTAGTGCCACAGCAGCCACCTACAATACAAGCACCTTTGTCCACTATTTTTACCATTTCTTTTGCAAATTCTTCAGGCGTTACATCAAATACTGTTTTACCATTTTCACTTCTAGGAAGTCCTGCATTTGGCTTTACAATAACAGGTATAGAACTATAACAAAGCATTTGCTCTGAAAGAGAAAGCATTTGATGAGGGCCTAAACCACAGTTCATACCGATTGCGTCAACTCCAAGTCCTTCTAATACACTTACGACACAAGCAATATCGCTACCCGTTAATAGTTTGCCTTTTTCATCAAATACTACTGTTACAAATACAGGCAAATTTGTATTTTCTTTTGCAGCAAGCACTGCTGCCTTTGTTTCATAAATATCACTCATTGTTTCTATTACAATGATGTCAGCGCCTGCTTTTTCTCCGGCAACTGCCATCTGCTGAAATGCAGTATAAGCAGATTCAAATGATAAATCACCTAAAGGCTGAAGTAATTTTCCCGTAGGGCCAATGTCTAGTGCAACATAGCCTTTTTTATTGTGACAGGCTTGTTTTGCTGCTGTTTTGGCATTTTCCACTGCTGCCGTAATAATTTGTTCTATACTGTATGGTATATCTTGCAATTTAATACAGTTTGCACCAAATGTATTTGTCAGTACAATGTCACTGCCTGCTTCAAAATAATTTTTGTGTATATCAATAAGTGCTTGTTTTTTTTCTATATTCCAAAGTTCTGGCAGTTCTCCTGCCTGTAATCCTTTTTCTTGTAAAAGTGTGCCAGTACCGCCATCAAAAAAAATAATGCGATTTTTTAATAATTCCAATATGCTCAAATAGTATCATCCTCTCCGAAATGTACAGTTTGTTTTTGTACAGACTTCGCAGCCTTTTTTATTACAGTGCCTGTTTTGATTAGAAATTCCCATAACAGCCGTTACCGATTTACAGGGAGCAAGCAACAAACTGTCTGTCAGTGTTAAACCAATTTTTCTATTGCAGTCTAATAGTGCTATAATGTCTTTTTGATGTTTTAAATCAAAATCACCATAGCCAGGACTAAAACGAGGTCTTAAAAATAAATTTCTTTTTTGCAATTCATATTCTATATCATATTGACATTGGTCACAATATTGTTCTATAACTGCCGCTGCTGCTGCCTGCATTATAACCGCTTTGCTCATATCCAAACGAGTATATTTTTGAATTAATATATCTGCTTGTATTCCTAATGTTGCTGCAAAAAGTATTAATTCATTACACTCTGCTAAATTTTTAGAAAGATTTTTACTTTCTATTACAATTCTGCTGTCAATAATAACTTTTCCGCTTTCTACGCTACAACAAAATATTTTGTAAGTGTAATTCATACGACAGTGATTTAATAATTCTGTAGTACAGTCTATAGCAATATTTTGTATGGTTTCGTCTACTGCATTGTTTTGGTATCCTAAATAGCGAAACACTTCTTTTTGTGAAATATCTTTTAATTTCATAGCAATTACCTTATGATTTCGGAAAGGTTTTCCATTATTTTTGCTGCAACATCTGGTTTGTTCATAGAATATACATGAATACCTTTTACACCATTTGCAATTAAGTCAATAATTTGGTCTGTAGCATAGGCAATACCTGCTTGTTTCATTGCTTCTGGTTTGTCACCGAATTTATCCACAATAGAACGAAATCTTTGAGGTAATATTGTACCAGAAAGCTGACAAATTCTTGCTATTTGTTTTCCATTTGTAACAGGCATAATACCAGCAAGCACTGGTGTAGTAATACCAGCTTCTCTAATGTGATATAAATAATTATATAATATATTGTTGTCAAAAAACATTTGTGTTGTTAAGAAATCACAACCCATATCTGCTTTTATTTTTAAATGAGTAATGTCTTCTGCCCTTGTAGCAGATTCTGTATGACCTTCTGGATAACAAGCACCACCAACACAAAGTTCGCTACTTTTTTTAATATGTTCTACTAATTCACTAGCATAACGATATTGGTTTGGCTGAGGAAAATTACTTCCTTCTGGTATATCTCCTCTCAGTGCTAATACATTTTCTATATTGCTTTGTTTGATTTCTTGTAATACTGTCTCCACTTCGTCTTTTGTAGAAGAAGCACAAGTTAAATGTGCTAGTGCAGTAACACCTAGTTGTTGCACATAAGAAGCAATTTTGATGGTATTGCTGCTTGTACCGCCCC
The DNA here is from genome assembly GCA_910586765.1 of uncultured Clostridia bacterium. Taxonomy (GTDB): domain Bacteria; phylum Bacillota; class Clostridia; order Lachnospirales; family Anaerotignaceae; genus Coprocola. The sequence goes on along the minus strand of CAJUJJ010000002.1, from coordinate 150,600 downwards.
CAGCACCATATGTTACACTGATAAAATCTGGTTTTAATTTTGCAATTTCTTCTGCTGCTTTTTTAACAGGCTCAAATGCTGCTCCTGGTTTTGGAGGAAAAATTTCAAATGATAATGTTGGTCTTTGTTTGTATATAATATCTTTTATTTTCATAGAGTAAAAACTCCTTTCCTATTGTAATTTTATGTTACTTCATTATAGCAATATTAGCATAAAAATACAATAAATCAAATAAAGAAGTTATTTTATACTTGATTGATAAATAGACAATATTTGTTTATTATTTTATAATAGATATAATAAAAATAATTTAATAAGTGTAAAATAGATGAGGAGGTGCCATATGGAAAAAAGAACACTTTATATAGCAGAACAAAAAAATTTGATACCTCAAAATGTTTTTTGTTTAACACAAGAGCATTTATCAAATATAGAAATGATAAAAAAACAAAGTATATATTATTGGCAAGGAAATATGGATACATTGGTATCTGCTGTATCAACTCTTGGAATAGAAAAAGCTATAGCAGTATTTGATATATTATTAGAAGGTACTATAGCAGAAATGGAAAGTGATAACTTCAATTATTATACTTGTAATGCTGTAGTAATGCACTGTTGTGCAGGAGCGTATATCCGTATTGTTAATAAAAGAAGTGTATAAAAAACTCCCTGCATATTAATTTATGCAAGGAGTTTCATTATTATTTTTGTAATACTCTATCTGCAATAGCTTGTCCTGTAGGTGTTGCTGCCAAGCCTCCTAAAGCAGTTTCTTTTATTTTATATGACATTTCGTGTCCAATTTCTCCCATAGCATCTATCACATCATCAGGAGGAATAACACTTTCAATGCCTGCTAGTACCATATCTGCTGCTGCTACAGCATTGATAGCACCAATGACATTTCTTTTTACACAAGGCACTTCTACTAAACCAGCAACAGGGTCACAAGCAAGTCCCAAAAGATTTTTTAATGCAATGGCTAAGGCATCTCCTATTTGTTTGGAAGTACCCCCATGCAATGCTGCCAATGCTCCAGCAGTCATAGCGGAAGCAGTACCTACTTCTGCCTGACAACCTCCAGATGCACCTGCAATAGATGCTCTTTCTGCAACAACTTTGCCAATACCAGAAGCAACATATAATGCTTGTAGAATTTGTTCTTTTGTTGCTTTTTCTTCTTTATATAATGTTACAAATACTGCAGGCATAACACCACAAGAACCAGCAGTAGGTGCTGCAACAATTCTTTTCATACAGGCATTGGATTCACTTACTTGAACTGCTCTTGTCATTACTTTGTTTATAAAATCACCACAAAGTGTATTTCCTTTTTTACCGTAATCTTCTAATTTTTGTCCGTCTGTTCCTACAAGACCGCTATTGGAACGTAATGTTCCATCATATTGTTCTGCGGACAAAAGCATAGCGTCCCATATTTTTTCCATTTCTTTTAATGAGTCTTCTCTTGAAACTGCTCTTTCTGACATATCATCTTCCAATACAACTTCCCATAAAGGCAATTTTTTTTGCTCTGCTATATTTATCCATTCTTTTATTGCATGATAGGACATATCAATCGACCTCCCTATTAAAATATGTTACTTTTATAATTCCTTCTACTCTTTTTAGCCAGTCTAATCCAGATTGAGGCATTTGCTGGTCAATTTCAATTACCATACAAGCATAACCGCCACGTCTGTCACGATACAAGTGCATATTTGCAACGTTTACACCTTTGTGTGCCAAAAGAGATGTAACTTCTGCAACATGACCAGGCTGGTCTACATTGTGTATAATTAATGTGTTGTATTCTCCGCTGAAATTTACATCTATGTCATCAATTTTATTTACCATAATTCTGCCGCCACCTAATGAAGAAGCCTGTATTTTTAATGTTCTTCCTTGTTCTCCTTCAATTTCAATAAGTGCTGTATTTGGGTGAGCTTCTTTTAAATTTTTGTTTTGTATAGAAAAAGCTAAACCTTCTTCTTTTGCTACTTCAAAACTATGAGGTATTCTCATATCATCTGCCTGCATACCTAATATACCTGCAATAAGTGCTTTATCTGTACCATGTCCTACACCAGTGGCAGCAAAAGAGCCATGCAGATAAATATCAGCTTTAATTGGTTTTTCAGCAAGTAACTTTCTTGCAGTTAAACCAATTTTAGTCGCACCAGCAGTATGAGAACTAGATGGACCAACCATAACTGGGCCTAAAATATCAAATATATTCATAATATTACCCTCCTGTCTATTATTATAATAAAAAATATAATAAATTCTCTTTATTATGATATTTGAAATTGTATAAAATGTCAATCATTTGACAGTGATATATATGATATTTTATAAATAAATAAAAATATAATAGTAGAATTGTGTAAGATATGACAATTTAAAATAGTTAGTGAAATAAATTATTTTTGTTTTTTATCATTAAAATAGAATGGATTTGGTTTTCCGTAAGCATTTTCTCCAGAATCTGAAGGCTGCAAAAGAAATTTAATATTTAATATGCAAAGTATTGCTCCTACTATAATAAAAATAATACTAAATGCCATAATACGGTAAAAAGCAGACATATTAACAGGAATACCTGCTGAAAAAATAATTGCTAATATTGTAAAAGAAGCAATGATAATACCAAATAAAATGAAAACTTTACCTAATGTACCAAAAATAATTGCCCTCCAACCAGCTTTTCCAAAATCGTGGTATCTTCTCATAGCAGCAAATAACATTGGAAAAAAAGTAATACTATTCCACAATATAATGCTATAGAATATGGCCTGATACAATGTGATGTTGTATAAATCGTATGTACTGTGTAATAAATAAAATAATATTACATTTACTATAAAAACACCTTGCCATGCTAGCCAATATCCTTTTTTGGAAAGCCTACCACGCCAATGAAAGAAATTTTTGAATACATCTTTTAGTGCATATAGTATACTTTTCATAACATACCCCTTTTGCAATATATAGTATAGTTACTGATAATATATGAAATCATTTTATTTTATTCCAAATTTCCAAAATATAAGTAGTATAATTGCACCTATAATCCATACAATACCAATAAAATACAGTGCAATAATTGCTGGCCATGGCTGTACTTCTGGGATATAAATGTTTTCTGGGTAACTAGGGTCATAAAAAATGGAAATAATATCTCCTTCTTTTCTGTATCTTTTTCCAGCATACTGTACTCGTCTTACTATTCCATTTACAGTAAATTCGTAAATATAATTACGAGTAGAATTACTACCAACTATCACAGCTGTAATTTTGGCATCAGTACGAACAGAAGCTAATTTACGTTGTTTGATAATAGAACGATGAATAAATATGACAATACTTAAAATAATTAATCCACCTAAACCAAATGGAAATGACATAATAAAATAAAGTTCCATAGAAGACCTCCTGCATTGTTCCAATTTAAAACAATTATAGTGCCAAATTACAAAAAAGTCTATGATATTTTATAACACAAAAAAATAAGCGATAAATGAATTTTATACATCGCTTATTTTTTTATGATATTAATTTACATATTGCATTTTATTACATAATTTCTTTACTTAAATTTATCATTTCAATAGCAGATAATGCACAATCATAGCCTTTATTACCTACTTTTGTACCTGCTCTTTCAATAGCTTGTTCTATAGTATCTGTTGTAAGTACGCCAAAAAGTACAGGTATACCAGTTTCTAATGAAACATGAGCGACACCTTTTGATACTTCATTACAAACGTAATCATAGTGAGAAGTTGCACCTCTTATTACTGCACCTAAACAAATAACTGCATCATATTTTCCGGATTTTGCTAATTTTGAGGCAATCAAAGGAATTTCAAATGCACCAGGTACCCAAGCAAGTGTAATATCGTCATCACAAACATTATGACGTTTTAAACCATCAACGGCACCACTAATTAGTTTAGAAACAATAAATTCATTAAATCTGGAAGCTACTAATGCAACTTTGATATTTTGTGCTACTAAATTACCTTCTAAAATTTTCATAATATAATTCCTCCTTAATAAGTTAATAAATGTCCCATTTTTTGTTGTTTTGTTTTTAAATACGCAGCATCTTGTTCTCTTAATTCCATTTGTATAGGCACTCTTTCCACAATTTCTAAATTATAATTTGCTAATCCCTCTATTTTTTTTGGGTTATTTGTCATCAAACGCATTTTACGAATACCTAAATCAGCTAATATTTGTGTACCAATGGTATAATCTCTCATATCAGCAGGAAAACCTAATTTAATATTTGCTTCTATAGTATCATAGCCTTCATCTTGTAAAGCATATGCTTTTATTTTGTTAATTAAGCCAATACCACGACCTTCTTGTCTCATATAAAGCAAAACGCCTCTGCCTTCTTGTGCAATTTTTTTCATAGCGGCATCATACTGTTGCCCACAGTCACAGCGAGCAGAACCAAGTGCATCACCTGTAAGACATTCAGAGTGTACTCTACACAATACTGGTTTGCCATCTGAAACATCTCCCATAGTTAAAGCAACGTGATGTTCTCCATTTAATTTATTGATATAGCCATGTATTGTAAAATCGCCGTATATAGTAGGCATTTTTGCCTTTGCAACACATTCCACTAATTTTTCGTGATTTTTTCTATAAGTGATTAAATCAGCAACGGTAATCAATTTTAAATGATGTTTTTGTGCAAATTCTATTAAATAAGGCAGTCTTGCCATATAACCGTCATCTCTCATAATTTCACAACAGAGTCCACAAGGTTTTAATCCTGCTAACTTCATTAAATCAACAGTTGCTTCTGTGTGTCCATTTCTTTCAAACACTCCCATAGGTTTTGAAACAAGAGGAAACATATGTCCTGGACGTCTAAAATCTTCTGGTTTTGCATCATCTTCCACTACTTTTCTGGCAGTAATTCCTCTTTCATATGCTGAAATACCTGTTGTAGTGTCTACATGGTCTATAGAAACAGTAAATGCTGTTTCGTGATTGTCTGTATTTTTTTTCACCATAGGGTGAAAATTTAATTTTCCAGCCATTTCTTCTGTCATAGGCATACAAATTAAACCTTTGGCATAACTTGCCATAAAATTAACTGCTTCTGTAGTAGCAAATTCTGCTGCAACAATAATATCTCCTTCATTTTCTCTGTCTTCATCATCTACTACTACAATCCATTTGCCTTCTCTTAAATCTTGAAGTGCTTCTTCTATGGTATTAAATACAAATTCACTCATATTATTTCGCTCCTTTTAATATCCATTATTTTTTAAAAATTCTAATGTAATTCCTTTTGATGTTTTTTGTTCTGCTTTCTGTGGTGTATGAAAAAGTAGTTTTTCAACATATTTTGCTAATATATCACATTCTAAATTGACTGTATCGCCTACTTTTTTATGCAAAAGTATTGTTTGTTGTGCTGTATGAGGAATGATAGAAACTTTAAAACAACTATTGTCTATATACGCAACAGTTAAACTGATGCCATCTATTGTAATAGAGCCTTTTTCTACTACATATTTTAATATATTTTCATTTGCTTTTATGCTTACCCAAACGGCATTTTCTTCTTTTTTTAAATCAATAATAGTACCTGTACCATCTACGTGACCTGAAACAATATGACCACCAAAACGACCATTTGCAGCCATTGCTCTTTCTAAATTGACAATACTGCCTTTTTGTAAACTGCCTAAATTACTGCGGTGCATTGTTTCTACCATGACATCTGCTGTAAAATGATTTTTACTGATGTCACAAGCAGTCAAACAGATACCATTTACTGCGATACTGTCCCCTAGCTGTATATCTTGCAATATTTTATTTGCAGAAATCGTAATTTTAGCAGATTGATTATTTTTTTGTATGGAAACAATTTGTCCTATTTCTTCTATAATACCTGTGAACATATTTTATTCACCTGCCTTTTTGACATCATATTCTAATAAAATATCTTGTCCTATTGTTTTAACACCATTTAAGCACAAGCTATATGCCTCATTTGCCATAGCAACACCTTTTCCTTCTACAGGAGATTTTGACTGGCTTCCTCCAAATATTTTAGGTGCAATATAAACTATTATTTTATTTACAATACCACACTGTAATGCACATTCATTTAATGTTCCGCCACCTTCTAACAATATACTATCAATGCCTTGTTTGCCTAGTTCTGTCATAAGTGCGTTTAAGTCTACTCTATTTTGCTTATTGGGCAAATATAACAACTGTATACCAGCTTTTTGCAATTCATATTGTTTTTGTTCATTTTTTTGAGCATAAGCAATAATTGTTTTGATTTCATTTGCTGTTTTTACAATTTGGCTGTCCAAAGGTGTTTTTAGTGTACTGTCGCAAATAATGCGAATAGGATTTTTTCCGCCTTCTATACGACAATTTAATAAAGGGTCATCTGCTAATACAGTACCAATGCCCACCATAATTCCAGAAACTGCATTTCTAATATGGTGTACGTGTTCTCTCGATTGTTCTGCTGTAATCCATTTGCTGTCACCTGTATGAGTAGCAATCTTACCATCTGCTGTCATAGCGTATTTCATAACAACATAAGGCATTTTTGTTTTAATATAATGAAAAAATATTGTATTTAATTCATCACATTGTGCTTTTAATATTCCTGTATATACTTCTATACCTTTTTGCTTTAATTTTTCAATGCCTTTTCCTGCTACAAGGGGATTAGGGTCATCAGAGCCTATAAAAACTCTTTTAATATTTTTTTCTATAATAATGTCAGTACAAGGAGGTGTTTTACCATAGTGACAACAAGGTTCTAGTGTAACATATAAATCAGCACCAGAAGGGTCTTGTGTACAGTTGGCAAAAGCGTTTCTTTCGGCATGAAGTCCTCCATAATATTGATGATACCCTTCTCCTATTATGGTATTGTTTTTTACAATAACAGCTCCCACCATAGGATTTGGATTTGTGTGTCCTCTACCAAGCTGTGCAAGCTGTATTGCCCTTTCCATATATTGTTGTTGCATAAAAAATACCCCCAAACAAAAAAGCCCTGTATATTTAAAAATACAGGGCAAAAAAATACAATATATTATCGTTAAAATTATAACAAAATAACAGCATATCAAAAAATATTTTGAAACACTTTTTATAGTAATAACGATAATAAAAAACCCTGAAACACAACTGTATTTAAGGGCAAATTTACAATATCATATACTATTCTATGCTACACAAATAAAACATAGAAATTTATGTGATTGTTGTTTCTTCTCCCATCCAGACTATACTGTCGGTTATGGAATTGCACCATATCAGCAAATAAAAAATTCGCTCGTGGACTTTACCACCGGTCGGGAATTACACCCTGCCCTGAAGAAAATCATATTTAATTTTTTATTATAATACACCTATTTTAGCAATTTGTAAATAGTTTTTTGAAAAAAATTTAACAGAATTTTTGTTTTATAAATGTTGCAAACAATATAAATTGTATTTTTATGCAATATTATTGTATCGCATCACAAATCAATTTTCCCATTTGTTTTGTGCCAACTGCTTTCATACCTTCGCTCATAATATCCGCCGTTCTATAACCAGCTTCTAATACAGAAGTAACTGCTTTTTCTATTGCATCAGCTTCTTTATCCAATTTAAAAGAATATTTTAGCATCATAGCAGTAGAAAGTATTGCCGCAATAGGATTTGCCATATCTTTTCCTGCAATATCTGGTGCAGAACCGTGTATTGGTTCATACATACCTGCCCCAGTTTGTCCCAAACTTGCGGAAGGCAATAAACCAATAGAGCCTGTAATCATACTTGCTTCGTCAGAAAGAATGTCACCAAAAATATTAGAAGTTACAATGACATCAAATTGTTTTGGATTTCTTACTAACTGCATAGCAGCATTATCTACATACATATGATTTAATTCTACTTCTGGATACTCTTTTGCTACTTCTGTTACAATTTTTCTCCAATAACGAGAACTTTCCAAAACATTAGCTTTATCTACGCTAGTTACTTTTTTGTTTCTTTGCATAGCAACATCAAAAGCATTTTTTGCAATTCTTCTGATTTCCATTTCGCTATACGCTTCTACATCATATGCTTCGTGTCCATATTTTCCTTCTCTGTAGCCTTTTTCACCAAAATAAATACCGCCTGTCAATTCTCTTACAATTAAAATATCAAGGCTGTCTCCTGTAATTTCTGGCTTGAGAGGGCAAGCGTCTGAAAGTGCTTTGTGTATAATTGCAGGACGTAAATTAGCATAAAGTCCTAAGCCTTCTCTTAAACCGAGTAATGCTTTTTCTGGTCTTTGGTCACCTGCTACAGTATCCCATTTAGGCCCACCTACTGCACCTAATAATACAGAATCTGCCTTTCTGCACTGCTCTAATGTTTCATCAGGAAGGCATTTGCCTACTTCATCAATGGCACAGCCTCCTGCCAATACTTTGTTAAAATGAAATGTATGATGAAATTGTTCTCCAATTTTATTTAATGCTGCCATAGCTTGTTCTGTTACTTCTGGGCCAATGCCATCACCAGCTACTACAGCAATATGAAACTCTGACATAATGTTTCTCCTCTTTTCTTAGCAAATTTTTAAAAATGCTTAATACCCCCAAGTTTCTAATATCCATATTTCTTGTCCAGAACGAACTAAAACCCATTTAAAATTTTGATATGTTTTGTTTGCTTCTAGCCCTCCGCTTTTATATGAAGAACTAACATCAAATTTTGACAATAAAACAATAGCTTGTTCTGCTTCATACTGTTCTGCCCATGCTGCACTTTCTTCAGAAGATATTTTTTCATCATAACATAATTCTGTTAATGTACAGTATTGAAACCCCTCTGCATTTTTAAAGTAGTCTGTTACAACATTCATTGCATTTTCAATATCTTGTTTTGTATAAATATTAGAATTTGGTATTATTTTTGTTACTTGGCTGCTATCTCCGCTATTGTTGTTATTACACGAACATATAGGAAAAATAATAAACAATAATAAAATAAGTTTTTTAAACATATTTTTTAAGCCTTTTCTAGCCTTTTTTTAGTTTGCTGTACCAGTCCATCAGCTTCCATAATTTTTTTAATAAATTCAGGGAAAGCCTGCGCTTGATATGTTTTATTTTTTGTAATATTTGTAATAACGCCTGTATCAAAATTGATAGATACTTCATTTCCATTTTCAATATCATTTGCTGCTTCTTCACATTCTAATATAGGCATACCAATATTGATGGCGTTTCTGTAAAATATTCTTGCAAATGTGCTTGCAATAACACAGGAAACTCCTGCACATTTTATAGCAAGAGGTGCGTGTTCTCTGGAAGAACCACAACCAAAATTTTTTGTTGCTACAATAATATCGCCTTTGTTCATATTATTTACAAAATCAGGGTCAATATCAATCATACAATATTTTGCCAATTCTTCACCGCTGGATACATTTAAGTAACGTGCTGGTATAATGACATCAGTATCTACATTGTCGCCATATTTGAATACTTTTCCTTTTGCTTCCACAACTCAACCCTCCAATTCTTCTGGATTTGCAATTTTTCCTGCAATGGCAGATGCTGCTGCAACTGCTGGGCTTGCAAGATATACTTCACTTTCTACGTGTCCCATACGTCCTACAAAATTTCTATTTGTGGTAGAAACGCATTTTTCTCCTGCTGCCATAATGCCCATATGACCGCCAAGACAAGGGCCACAAGTTGGTGTGGAAAATATTGCTCCAGCGTTTATAAAATCTTCAACATAGCCTGCTTTTACACAGTCTAAATAAATTTTTTGTGTAGCAGGAATGATAATTGTTCTGACATCTTTGGCTACTTTTTTGCCTCTTAATATATCTGCGGCAATTTTCATATCTGAAAATCTGCCGTTTGTACAAGAACCAATAACAACTTGGTCAATTTTTACTTCTCCAACCTCATCAACTGTTTTAGTATTTTCTGGCAAATGAGGGAATGACACTGTAGGACGAAGTGTAGTCAAATCAATGGTATATTCTTCATCATATACTGCATCGGCATCTGCTTCATATACTGTATATGGTTTTGTAGAATGTTCTTTTGTATAAGCAATGGTTAATTCATCTACTGGGAAAATACCATTTTTTGCACCTGCTTCAATCGCCATATTTGCAATGGTAAATCTATCGTCCATAGAGAGTTCTTTAATGCCCTCTCCTGTAAATTCCATTGATTTATATAATGCACCATCTACACCAATCATTCCTATAATATGCAGTATGACATCTTTTCCACTGACATATTTAGAAGGTTTGCCAATGATATTGAATTTAATAGCAGAAGGTACTTTAAACCAACATTCGCCTGTTGCCATACCGATTGCCATGTCTGTACTGCCTATACCTGTTGAAAAAGCACCTAATGCACCATAAGTGCAAGTGTGGCTGTCTGCACCAATAATTACATCACCAGGTACAACAATCCCTTTTTCTGGAAGCAATGCGTGTTCAATACCTACTTCTCCTACATCAAAAAAGTTTTTAATATTGGTATCATAAGCAAATTGACGACAGCTTTTGCACTGTTCTGCTGCTTTAATGTCTTTATTTGGTGTAAAATGGTCTAATACTACTACAACTTTATCTTTATCAAATACTTCTTTTGCACCTGTTTTTTTAAATTCTGGTATCGCTACAGCAGTTGTAATATCATTTCCCATAACAATATCTAATTTTGATTGTATTAACTGTCCTGCACTTACACAGTCCATACCAGCGTGTGCTGCAAGTATTTTCTGTGTCATTGTCATTCCCATTATAATATACCTCCTTTGTTATTATAAATATTTCAATTTATAAATTGCTATATTCGTTTCATATATAAAAGTGGATAGTAATTTCCTTGTTCATCATAATTACTTCTTTTATATACTTGAAATCCCATATGTTCGTAAAAGCCTTTGGCAAATGGATTTTGTTCATTTACAGCTAGTTCATTAATAGAATAAACTTCAATGCCATATTCTATTAGCCTTTTACCAATTCCTTTTCCTCTTTGTTCATTTGAAACAAACAGCATTTCTAGTTTTTGCTTATCAATCCCCATAAAAGCAATAGGAGTTTCATTCTCATTTTCTGCAATGATTAAATAAGGTACTTCTTTTAATGCTTGGGGGACATATTTTTTAATACTTTCTATTTCATTATCTGATAAAAACAAATGCGTTGCTTTTACAGAACTTTCCCATATTTCTAATAGTTGCTGTAACAATAATGGCGTTATTTGTTTTATTTCAACAATTTTCATATTACCTCCAAAACATAAAATAATTGTTATAGCAATACAGAATATTGTTTGTTTTAAAAATTTTTGAAATGATTAGGGCAATGCCCTAATCATTAAGCTTCAGCAGCTGTTAACATTTTATTTACTGTGCTGACTACGGCACGCAATGAAGATTTTCCTACACTGCTTGAAGTACCTGCACCATAATATTTTTTACCGTCTTTTGCTCTTGCTTCAATGTAAGAGATAGCTCTTGCTTTTGTACCATATTCCATAGAATGTCCTCTATAGTCCAATATATCTACTGATATTCCAATTACTTCTTCTATTGCATGACAGAAGGCAGATACAACACCATTGCCTTCTCCTTCAATATAATATTTTTTGCCTTTAAACTCAATTTCTGCTGCAATAGAAACTAAATCCCAATCTTGGTCAACTGTTTGTGTTTTATAATAATTTAATTGTAAAGGTGTTCTAATATCAACATATTCTTTTTGGAATACATCATAAATTTGTTCTGGTGTCAATTCAGATTGTAATTCGTCTGAAACACCTGTAATAATATCTCCGGCATTTCTTTGGAATGCTTTTGGAAGATATAAACCATAATTTTGTTCCAATATAAATGTTACGCCACCTTTACCAGATTGACTATTAATTCTGATAATAGGGTCATAGCTTCTGCCAACATCTTTAGGGTCAAGAGGCAAATAAGGCACTTCCCAATGTTCAGGGTGTGTTTTCATAGCTGTCATACCCTTTTTGATAGCATCTTGGTGAGAACCAGAAAAAGCAGTAAATACCAATTCTCCAGCATAAGGGTGACGAGGGTGTACATTCATTTGTGTGGAGTCTTCATAAATATTTACAATATCATTCATATGTGTAAAGTCCAATTCTGGGTCAACGCCTTGTGTAAACATATTCATACCTATTGTCAAAATATCAGCATTGCCTGTTCTTTCACCATTTCCAAATAATGTACCTTCTACTCTGTCTGCACCAGCCATCAATCCCAATTCAGATGCAGCAACGGCACAGCCTCTATCATTATGTGCGTGTAAACTTACTAAAATACTATCTCTGTTTTTTAAATTACGACACATATATTCAATTTGGTCAGCATAGACATTTGGTGATGTCATTTCTACTGTGGAAGGCAAATTGATAATTGCTTTATGTTCTGGTGTTGGTTTCCATACATCTATTACCGCATTACAAATTTCTGCGGCAAAATCCATTTCTGTTCCCGTAAAACTTTCTGGAGAATACTCAAATGTAAAGTTTGTTTCTGTGTACTGTGCAGCAATGTCATTCATCATTTTTGCACCAAATACAGCTAAATCAACTGTTTCTTGTTTGGAATTGCCGAAAACAACTTCTCTTTGCAATGTAGAAGTAGAATTATATAAATGCACAATGGCATTTTTAGCACCTGTTAAAGCAGAAAATGTTTTTTCAATAATTTTTGCTCTGGATTGTGTCAAAACCTGTATCGTAACATCATCAGGAATTAAATTTTGGTCAATCAGTGCTCTTGTAAATTCGTATTCTGTTTCAGAAGCAGCAGGAAAACCAATTTCTATTGTTTTAAATCCCATGTCTACTAAAAATTGAAAAAATTGCAGTTTTTGATTTAATCCCATAGGGGTAATCAATGCTTGATTACCGTCACGCAAGTCAACACTACACCACATAGGTGCTTTTGTAATTTTTTGATTTGGCCATGTTCTGTCTTTTAAATTTACTGTGGGATACACTTGGTATCTGTTATAATTTTTCATGTTATATTACTCTCCTTTAGTGAAATAAAATGCTATATTTGTAAAATACATTAAAAAAGCCTTTCATCTTCTTACACAAAGAAGATGAAAGGCGTATTCCTTCCACGGTACCACTTCTATTTATCCCATAAAGGGATACCCTCATACAGATACTGGCATAACCTAATATCCTGTTCCTGTAACGGTGAACTTCCGTTATCGCCTACTACTGTTCAGCGAACCACTCCAAGACCAGTTCAGCTTTATCCATCTTGTTATCTCACACCAACCGATAACTCTCTGTATCGTTTCAAAAACCTACTACTTCTTATCACTGTGTTTTTATTTATATACTTTTTGTTGAGAATAAATGTAACACAAAATAAATTATCTGTCAACGACTTTTTTTATTTTTTATTAAAATTTGTATACTATCGCAACTGACAGCAGAAACAGCAAAAACTTAAAAAAACTGCTGTCACCTAAAAGCAACTACTATTATCTATAAAAAACTTATTATACTATACTATTTTAGTAATTACATTTTTTCAAAAGCCTGTTCTAAATCTGCAATAATATCGTCAATGTGTTCTGTACCAATAGAAAGACGTATTGTTGTAGGAGAAATACCAGAAGCTGCTAATTCTTCATCTGTCATTTGAGAATGTGTTGTACCTGCTGGATTGATAACAAGAGATTTTACATCTGCAACATTTGCTAAAAGAGAAAACAGTTTCAAATTATCTACAAAACGGTTTGCATCTTCTCTTGTGCCTTTTGTTTCTATAGTAAATATAGAAGCTCCACCCTTTGGCAAATATTTTTGATATAATTTATGATAAGGGCTATCAGGTAGTGAAGGGTGGTTTACTTTTGCAACTTTTGGATGTTTTGAAAGATATTCCATTACTTTTAATGTGTTTTCAACATGGCGTTCTACACGTAAAGAAAGTGTTTCCAATCCCTGCAAAAACAAAAAGGAATGGAAAGGACTTAAACAAGCACCAGTGTCACGAAGTAATACGACTCTTGCTCTTGTAATATAAGCTGCTTTTCCTGCAAATTGTGTAAAACTGGTACCATGATAACAAGGGTCTAGCTCTACTAAATGTTGAAATTTTCCGCTTGCTTCCCAATCAAAATTACCACTGTCTACTATCACACCACCTATAGAAGTACCATGACCGCCTATAAATTTTGTAGCAGAATGTACTACAATATCTGCACCATATTCAAAAGGTCTTAACAAATAAGGTGTAGCAAATGTACTATCTACAACAAGGGGAATATTGTGTGAATGAGCAATTTCTGCAACTTTTTCAATGTCAATCATACTAGCATTTGGATTTCCTATTGCTTCAATATATACTAATTTTGTATTTGGCTGTATAGCCTTTTCAAAATTAGTAACATCATCTGGATTAACAAAAGTTGTTGTAACACCACTTTTAGGAAATGTATGAGCAAAAAGATTGTATGTACCTCCATAAAGTGTATTAGCAGAAACAATGTGGTCTCCCATTTGTGTAATATTTTGTATTGCACAAGTCACAGCAGCAGAACCAGAAGATAAAGCAAGTGCTCCAACACCGCCTTCTAAAGCATTGATACGAGCTTCAAAAACATCTGTTGTAGGGTTCATCATACGACTGTAGATATTGCCTTCTTGTTTTAAGGCAAATAAATCTGCACCATGTTGGCAGTTGTCAAATATATAAGAAGTTGTTTGATAAATAGGTACAGCACGGGAATGTGTAGTAGGGTCAGCAGTTTCTTGTCCTGCATGGAGTTGTAATGTTTCAAAACGATATTGATTTTGCATAATAGTCCTCCTTTTATCATAAAAAAATAATTTTGATTAGTGCTTTAATCATACTAATTTTATATGATTTATTCAAAACAATAGCACTTTTCTATCTGTCTGTCAATAACAGTCTACCACAAATATGCAAAAAATAAAAAACTTCTTTTTTAAAAAATAAAAAAGTGATAAAATAAATCAAAAATAATATAATGGTGTGTTTTTATATTGATTGATAAAAGGAGGTAATCGTATGAATTTTGGTTTTATAGGTGCAGGTAATATGGTAAGTGCCATAGTAAAAGGTATGACAATAGGCACAAAAAGTTATGATGGAAATTGTATTTATATTACAAGCAAATCAGGTATTACAGCACAGAAATTAGCAGAACAGTGTAATGCACAATATTGCAAAACAATACAGGAGGTAATACAACATTCAGATGTTTTAGTATTGGGGGTAAAGCCAAATATTTTAGCAGAGATTTTACCTGATATGAAACAATATATTCAAGACAAAAAGCCTCTTGTTATATCCATTGCAGCAGGGAAAAAATTAGAATATATTGCTTCTTTTTTGGGAGAAGATACAGCTATTGTGAGGGTAATGCCAAATATCAACGGCAAAATTGGAGCATCTACAACAGGCATTTGCAAAAATGATGTAGTAACAGAACAGCAGTTTCAAACAGCAAAAGATATGTTTGCTACAATAGGCACTGTGTTAGAAATTGCAGAGCAACAGTTTTCTATGTTTAGTGTAATAGGGGGAGCTTCTGTTGCATTTGCTTATTTGTATATAGATGCTTTGTCAAGAGCAGCATTAAAGGCGGGTATGTCTAAAAAGCAAGCACTAGAAATTACAGCACAAACTGTTTTAGGAAGTGCAAAAATGATATTAGAAAGTGGGGAACACCCTTGGGAATTGATAGACCAAGTATGTTCTCCAGGAGGTACGACAATAGAAGGTGTTTGTGCTTTACAAGAAAACGGTTTTGAAAGTACACTTGTAAAGGCATTTGATGCTGTTCTTCAAAAGGATAAATGGATTGCTAGGAAACAATAAACAATTTAGCCTTTTAAGAAAAACATTGCTGAGTTATCACTTTGGCAGCTTCCACAAAAGGTTTTGCGGAGACAGTTCCTTTGTGCTATAATCAACTCGACAAATCGGTGTTTGTAAGAATAATTCGAGAGATTGACAGGAGGAGCAATATGGAACTGCAACTACGATTGAATGCAAATCATTTAAAACTAATTGCAATTATTGCTATGACAATAGACCATATATGTGATTTGATTTATTCTGGTTTTCCAGCTGAACCAGGAGCAATGGCATTACATATTGTTGGACGTTTAACAGCCCCGATTATGTGGTTTTTTGTATGTGAAGGATATTATTATACACATAATGTAAAAAGATATATATTACGAATGGGAATTTTTGCTGTAATTTCACATTTTGCATATTGTTTTGCATTCGGAATAAATCCAATTCCTTTCAGTACAGGAATTTTTAATCAGACAAGTGTTATGTATCCGCTTTTTATTGCGGTTTTGGTACTGTGTATGCAGCACAATGATTTGCTAATAAAGAATTGGGTAAAGAATGTATTTATCTTTGTATTGATTTGGAGTGCTTTTCCAGCGGATTGGAGTTGCATAGCAGTACTTGCAATATTAGCAATGTATGGGAAAAGGGGAAACCTAAATGCACAGATGAAAGAAATGCTTCTGTATGTAGCAATATATGCAGTGGTATCATTCTTTTTTGTGAGTAAAGTTTATGCTTTGGTACAGATTGGTGTTTTGTTGGTTTATCCTGTGTTAAAGCAATATAATGGCGAAAAAGGGAAGATAAAATGGCTGAAGTGGTTTTTTTATCTATATTATCCAATCCATTTGATTTTCATTGGAGTGCTTCGCATCTGCATTTATGGAGATGTCAATTTATTGTTTTAGAGAAGAACAAAATAGTTTGACAACTTCTAGTTTATTAAGCAGTTGTCCTTCAATGGGCGGCCGCCTTCTTTAACCATTTTGACGAATGATTTTGCGAAATAGCTTTCAGTAACACCAATATGAAAAGGGTCAATTTAGTACTGCGTATATTGCAAAAAAAGAAATCATTTCATATGAAAATATGTTTTATGACTTCTTTTTTTGTATTATTAAAAAATAGGAGGAAAATTATGGCATCATCATTGGAGTATGTAAAATTTATAGCGGAACAACTATCAGAGTTAGAAGAAATTTCTTATAGAAAAATGTTTGGAGAATATGCTTTTTATTATAAAGGTAAAGTATTTGGAGGAGTATATGACAACCGCTTTTTGATAAAAGTTACAAAAGCAGGTAAAAAACTATGTGAAAATTTTGAGGAACAGTTGCCTTATAAAGGAGCAAAACCTATGTTATTTATAAGTGAATTAGATGACAAAAATTTCTTGAAAAATTTGGTAGAAGCTACATGGCAGGAATTGCCTTTTCCCAAAAAGAAAAAGTAACTTATTGTAAATATAAACAAATAAAGTATTTTTTTGGAATAGTAATTTGATTTTTAAAACATAAATTTGTCAGTATGTTGCTATAAAATATTGTCATAAATGCACTTTCAATTTTGTCATCAATCATATTTCAAAAAATAAACAAAATATTTATAATAAACTTATGCAGTTTAACTAAATATTGTATATTTTTACATACATAGAATTATAACTGTAAATATATGTCAATTAAAAATACTATTTTTTTCACAAAAATGTTTTGAAATTTTTATGAAAAGATTTCATTCTTTAAAAATGTCACTAAGTATTACAGACAAATATGGAATATGAATTAGTTGAAAGTAGGCTTATTTTATAGCATAATAATAATATCGAAAGGTTGGTTTTTAAAAATGTCACCATCAAATAAAGATGCAAATAAAAAAACAAATTTGACTGCAAGACAAAAAGCCATCATTGAGATTTTAACAAAGTTTACAGCAACAAATCCTGTTACCATTTCAGCCATTTCAGAAAAATTAAAACTAAGTTCTCGTACGATATTAAGAGAAATGCCTGAAATTGAACGCTGGCTTTCTGAAAATGAATTTAAGTTCATCAGAAAACCGGGAGTAGGGCTAGTATTAGACGAAAGCCTTGAAAATCAAAAAAAGATATTAAAACTTTTAGATGTAGAAGTTGTACAGAAGGTATATTCTAAAGAACAAAGACGCAAATTTCTTTTAGGGGAACTTCTTGCTTCAAAAGAACCAAGAAAATCATTTTATTTTACATCAAAGTTTAAAATATCAGAAGGTACACTTAGCAATGATTTAGATGTATTAGGGAAGTGGCTTTCTACTTATCAAATCAAAATTATACGTAAACAAGGCTTAGGGATTTATCTGGAGGGAACAGAAGAAAATTACAGACAGGCAATAGCAAATGTAGTTTACGATTTTATGGAAGAAAAAGAAATACTCAGTTTGTTGAGTGGGTATCAGACTGCCGAAGATACTCCTAAAATAGAAATGTATTCTCACAATAAACTGCTTCATTTCTTAGACGAAAAAATTGTAAAAGTAGTAGAACAGCTTTTGAATGAAACAGAGCAGAAACTGAAAATTAAATATACAGATAGTGCATATATTGGTTTAGTTGTTCATATTTCTCTTGCGATAAAAAGAATACAAAATTTAGAAAAAATAGAAATGGAACAACAAAAATTACAAAAACTTTTGCTTACGCCAGAATGTTCTGTAGCAGAAGAAATTGCACAAGGATTATCAGAGCAACTAGATGTAGAAATTCCTGTTGATGAAATTGGATTTATTACAATGCACTTGCTCAGTGCTAAAATTTGGTTTTCAGATGATGACACAATGCTTTTTGACAAAAAAAGTAATGTCAGAGAACTTATAAAGAATATGATTACACTTGTAGAGCAAATATTGGGGGTTTCGTTAAAAGAGAACGAAGAGCTTTGTGAGGATTTAATACAACATATTCTTCCTGCTATAAGCCGTTTATCTATGAATGTGTATATTAAAAATACACAATTACAAGTCATAAAAGAAAACTATAAGGACATATTTGACGCGACAGCAAAAGCCTGTGAATTATTAAAAGAATTTACTTCTGTAAAAGAAATACCAGAAACAGAAATTGCTTTTATTGCAATGCACTTTGGTGCAGCAGTAGAAAAGCTGTATTCTAAACAAAAACAGTTTTGTATTGCTGTTGTTTGTCCAACGGGTATGGGGACATCTCGTATGTTAGCAGCAAATTTAGCAAAAGAGTTTCATAATTTAGAAATTTGTTGTGTTTTATCTGCATTACATATTGATACACAAAAGCTTGCTGAAGAAGGAATTGACTTTATTGTTTCTACAGTAGAGCTAGATGTGAATTATACTTATGCTTATGTCAGTCCTGTATTGACAGAGCAAGACAAATTGCTTTTGACAGAAGTTATGAAAAAGGTACAAAAAACAAAAGCAAAAAAACCAGCAGCTGTAAAACATACAAATACCGCAAAATATGCAACAAAACAAGATATTATATACATAACAAATATAGGAACAGAAATAATACAGTTATTAAATCATTTGCGGTTTTTGATGATACAGCGAACAGCCGATATTTGGGACATTATTCCTTTAGCAGGCAGAATGTTTACAAAAGAAAAACAAGAGGCAGACAATGTGATTATGGCATTGAAAAGTAGAGAAATGAAGTCAGAAACTTATATTTCTAGTTTAGAGATTATGCTTTTTCATTGCAAAACAAATGTAGTGAATCATTGCCGTTTTGGTTACATTGGTTTGAGAGAACCTTTCTGCCGAAAAGATAATACAGGGTGGGTAAAAGGTGCTGTAGTGATGTTGACACCTGAATGTGAAACAGAAGTTTGTTTGGAAGTAATGAGTACAATTAGTGGTGCTTTGATTGAAAATGAAGATATGATTGCTTATTTACATAGTGCGAACAAACAAGCTTTTGCTATTGCATTAGAGCAATATTTAGGACAGTATTATCAAAAATGTGTTGACACATTGCATCAGCCCAAAAAAATATTATAAAAGAGGAGAGATATTATGAAAACTGCAGTCCAAAAGTTTGGTAAGTTTTTAAGTGCAATGGTTATGCCTAACATTGGTTCATTCATTGCTTGGGGTTTTATTACTGCATTGTTTATTGAAGCCGGCTGGTTTCCTAATGAACAGCTTGCAAGCATACAAGGTCCTATGCTTACCTATTTGCTGCCTATATTGATAGCATATCAAGGCGGTAAAATGGTAGGAGGCGACAGAGGCGCTGTTATGGCAGCAATCGCAACAGTTGGTGTTATATGTGGTACAGATGCCAAAATGCTCATAGGTGGTATGTTAATGGGTCCTTTTGCTGGTTTGGTAATTAAAAAGTTTGACCAAGCGGTAGATGGAAAAATACCAGCAGGTTTTGAAATGCTTATAAATAACTTCTCTGTTGGTATTATTGGTATGATATTAGCAATATTTGGTTACTATGTAATTGGTCCAGTTATGGAAGCTGTATTAGCATTCCTTTCTGGTGGTGTTGGTTTCTTAATCGACCACAAATTACTTCCTTTGGTTGGTATATTTATTGAACCTGCGAAAGTATTGTTCTTAAACAATGCTATCAATCATGGTATATTTACACCAATTGGTACAGAACAAGCATTGGAAACAGGAAAATCTATTATGTATATGATTGAAGCAAATCCTGGTCCTGGTTTAGGTGTTTTGATTGCTTACTGGTTATTCTCAAAAGACAAAACAACAAAATCTTCTGCACCTGGTGCAATTATTATCCACTTCTTTGGTGGTATTCATGAAATCTATTTCCCATATGTTCTCATGAATCCAGTTGTATTGATTGCTCCTATTTGTGCATCTATTGTAGCAATATTATTCTACTCCATGATGGGAGCAGGTTTAGTAGGTCCTTCTTCTCCAGGTTCTATCATTGCATTTTTAGCAGTAGCACCAAAAGGAGAACAAATTACAGTATTACTTGGTGTTTTAATTGCAGCAGCAGTATCATTTTTGGTAGCTTCTCCTATCATAAAAATGTCTGGTGCGAAAAACTTGGAAGAAGCAACTTCTCAAATGCAAAGTATGAAAGCAGAAGCAAAAGGTACAGCAGCTCCTTCTGCTCCAGTAAATACAGGAGCTATTCCTGGTGTAGTAAAGAAAATTGTATTCTCCTGTGATGCTGGTATGGGTTCCAGTGCTATGGGTGCTACAAAATTTAGAAATAGAATTAAACCTTTAAATTTAGGCATTACTGTTATCAATACATCAGTTGATAACGTACCTGCTGATGCAGACATCGTTGTATGTCAGGAAGTATTACAAGAAAGAGCAAAAGCTTCAGGGCCACAAGCACATATTATTACAATAGGAAACTTCTTAGCTGACCCTAATTTAGACGCTCTTTATAAAACATTAGAACAAAGAGCAAATGGTGGTGGTGCAGCACCTGCTCCAGCAGCACCAGAAGTAGCACCTGCTCCAGCGGCAGAGCCTGCAAAACCAGCAAAAACAGATGTAATTATAAAAGAAGGTATTAAAACAGGTTTGCCTAGTGTAACAAAAGAAGAAGCAATTCAAGCAGCCGGAGAATTGCTACATAAATTAGGCTATGTAAATGAAAGCTATATTCCAGCAATGCAAGAAAGAGAAAGAACAGTTAGTACATATATGGGACTTGGTGTAGCAATACCACACGGTACAGCAGAAGCAAAAGGCGAAGTAAAGAAAACAGGTATTGTTATGCTGCAATATCCAGAAGGCGTATCTTTTGGAGAAGAAAAAGCATATCTTGTATTTGGTATAGCAGGTATAGGTGATGAACATCTTGACCTTTTAGCAAAAATTGGTGGTATTATTGAAGAAGAGGCACAATTAGAAAAATTAAAAACAGTAACAAGTCCAGAAGAAGTTTTGGCTATGTTCCAATAAATGTAGTTATCCCACTTTCTTTTGAGGAAGTGGGATTTTTAATGATATAATATAAAAGAGGAGGAAACACATATGAAAAAAGCAATACAATTTGGTGCAGGTAATATTGGTAGGGGCTTTATTGGTGCATTGTTATCACAGGCAGGGTATCATGTCGTATTTGCAGATGTAAACAAAGATATGATAAACAAAATCAACGAAGATAAAGCATATACTGTTCATATTATGGACGTAGAATGTACTGACTTGAAAATTGAAAATATCTCTGGCGTAGATTCCACAACAGATGCTGTTTTAGATGAAATCAAAGAGGCAGAAGTAATTACAACAGCAGTTGGTTTAACAATATTGCCACGTATTGCACCAACTATCGCAAAAGGTATTACAATGAGACAGCAAGCAGGTTCTGAAAGTTATTTAAACATTATTGCTTGTGAAAATGCAATTAAAGCAAGTTCTCAATTAAAAGAACATGTATATGGTCAATTAGATGATGCTGCAAAAGCATATGCTGATAAATATGTAGGTTTCCCAGATTGCTCTGTTGACAGAATTGTACCTCCTGTAAGAAGCGAAAATCCTGTTGATGTTGTAGTAGAAAACTACTATGAGTGGAATGTAGAACAAGCATCTTTTAAAGGAGAAATTCCACAAATCAAAGGTATGAATTTAGCAGACAATTTAATGGCTTACATTGAAAGAAAATTATTTACATTAAATACAGGTCATTGTATTACATCTTATTTAGGATATTTGAAAAAATATGGCACAATAGATGAAAGTATTGCAGATGAAAAAATATATAGCATAGTAAAAGCAGCTATGACAGAAAGTGGAAATGGTTTAATCAAAAAACACGGTTTTGATGCAGAAGCACATATGAAATATATTGACAAAATTATAGGTCGTTTCAAAAATCCATATTTGAAAGATGATGTAGCAAGAGTAGGCAGAGAACCATTGAGAAAATTAAGTGAAACAGACAGACTTGTAAAACCTCTTATGACAGCAGTAGGTTATGGTTTGCCAGTAGACCATATTATTACAGGAATTGGTGCAGCATTACACTATGATAATAAAGAAGATAAACAGAGTGTAGAATTGCAAGAAAAGATTTCAAAATTAGGCGTAAGGGACGCTATGGCAGAAATTTCTGGCATATCTGACAAAGATTTATTGGATAAAATAGAGAAATCTTATCAAGATGTTATAAATTTATAAAATAAGCATAAATATTTCCCTTTTTTCTTTTCAAAAACATATAGAATGGTGTATAATATGTATATGTGTAACATTGACACAAAATAATAATTTCAATAAGAGAAGGAGAGAAAAGAATTATGGTATCTAAAAAAGTAACATTAACAAACAAAACAGGTTTACACGCTCGTCCAGCTTCCAATTTGGTAGCATTTGTAAAAAAATTCCAAAGCACAGTAACTATTATTAATGGTGAAAAGAAAGCAAACGCTGCAAGTATTATTAATGTTTTGACATTGGGAGCAAAACAAGGAACAGAATTAGAAATCGTTGCTGATGGTGCTGATGAAGCAGTAGCAGTAGAAGAAATTGCAAAATACATTGCTGATTTAAAAGAATGATAAAATGTACTACTAACTCATGAATTTTTCATGAGTTAGTAGTAATTAATAAGCAGGTTTTACAAGTGGTTCTCACAAAAGAAAGGAGAAGGCTTATAAATGAAAACAATTTCTGTGACAAAAGCTGCTTCAAAAGGTATTGTTATGGGGAAAGCATTCCTTGTAGTACAGCAAAATTTGGAAGCAGATAAAAAATTAATACGTGATAGCGAAAAAGAAATTGAAGTAAAAAAATTTGAAAAAGCAGTAAAAGATACTGTAGCAGATTTACAAGTACTGGCAAAAGATAATGAAATATTTGCAGCACATATGGACGTAGCAAGCGACCCTGACCTTCATGACTCTGCTGTAGATAAAATCAATACTGAATGTAAAAATGCACAATTAGCTTTGGAAGAATATATTGATGCAACCGTTGAAATGTTTGAAAATCTTGATGATGAATATTTGAGAGAACGTGCTGCCGATATGAAAGACGTTGGCAAAAGAATTATGTGTCATCTCAAAGGCATCAGAAGCAATCCATTTGAAGGCATTAATGAAGAAACAATTGTTATAGCAGAAGATTTAGCACCATCTGATACCGCAAATATGGATTTTAAATTTGTAAGAGGATTTATTACAGAAGGCGGCGGCGTAACAAGCCACGTTGCTATTATGGCAAGAAATAGAGAAATCCCTGCAATCGTTGGTGTAGCTGGATTTAGAAGCGAAGTAACAAACAGCGACTATATCATATTAGATGCACTGGGAGCAAAAATTATCATCAATCCAGATGAAAAAACAAAACAAGAGTACATCAAAAAAGCAGAAGAATATAAAGAAATGAAAGCAAAATTGGAAAGTATGAATGGTTTGCCTGCTACTACAGTAGATGGCAGAACAGTAGAATTATTTGCTAACATTGGTAATATTCCAGATGCTGAAAATGCTGTTGCAAAAGGTGCAGAAGGTGTTGGATTGTTTAGAAGCGAATTTTTGTATATGGAAAATACAAAATTCCCAACAGAAGAAGAACAATTTACAACATATAAAGCTGCTGTTGAAACACTCAAAAAACCTGTTATCATCAGAACACTTGATATTGGTGGTGACAAGGAACTTTCTTATTACAAATTTGATGTAGAAGAAAATCCATTTTTGGGCTGGAGAGCAATTCGTATTTCATTGGATTTGAAAGACGTATTCAAAACACAGTTGAGAGCATTGCTTCGTGCAAGTGCTTATGGCGACATTAGAATAATGTACCCAATGATTATTTCTGTAGAAGAATTTTTAGCAGCAAATGAAATATTAGAAGAATGTAAACAAGAACTGAGAAGAGACTCTATACCATTTAACAACAGTATACAAACAGGTATTATGATTGAAACACCTGCAAGTGTAATGTGTTCTGATGACTTGGCAAAAGAAGTTGACTTCTTCAGTATTGGTACAAATGATTTGACACAATATTTATTAGCTGTTGACAGAGGAAATCAAAAAATTGCTAAAATGTATAATTCATTCCACCCAGCAGTAATGCGTGCAATAAATAAAGTAATTGAATCTGGACATAAATATGGTAAAATCGTAGGTATGTGTGGTGAATTTGCAAGTGATGAAAAAGCATTACCAGTGCTTTTGGGTATGGGATTAGATGAATTTAGTATGACAGCAACAGAAATTGCTTCTACAAGATATAATGTGCGTAATTTGAATTACAAAGAATGTCAAAAATTGGCAAAGGAAATTTGTATTCAGAGCACAATACCAGAAGTAATGGATTTGATAAATAATTTTATGAATAAAGAGAAATAAAATTGTAAAGACGTCGAATATTCGGCGTCTTTTTTAAATTCAAGCATTATTGCGTTGTTCTAAAAGCATATCTAATTTATTTTTTACTGCCTGTTTTGCAATTTCGTCCATTTGAGATACTGTTTTTGGCCCACCAGATGCGGCTAAGGCATAAGGGTCATTTAATGCTATATGAGCATCTGTTAACATTGCTCTAATTTGAGAATGTGTCCATTGCCTTTCTTTTTCTGGCATACTGGGGTCGAAATAATCTGACCAATCGCATAAATATTTTCCAGAAATAAAAGCAAGGCTGTCAATAGGAGCAGATATAGCCTCTTCATAAGCATTAGAATAATAATTTCTAATAGTGTTTTCTGTATCTTTTAGTTGCCCTATGTAACTTTCAAAATAAGTTTTACGAGCAATAGAACCATCAGGGTCAACTTCTCTATAAGGGTTTATCTCTAATGGATTATTGCCTTGTAATTGTTTGAATTGCTTCATAAAGTCTTCTTTTGTGATAGTGCTAAGTTTTTCTGCTACATTATCTGCAAGTTTTTCTAATCTGTCATAAGCAGATTGCTGCCCTTCTTTTGAAATACTTACTGTATCACTTTTGGGAGAAATATATGTTTCTTTTTTTTCTTCTGGTTTTGCAAAATGAGCAGTATGAAGTGTAGACATTTGACGAGCAAGTGGATTTAATTTGACGTTCATAAATTTCCCTCTCCTTTCCATTTGTTTAATTTCATTATCGACAATTTCAATACAAAATTAATAGCAAAAGGGAAGATTTGAAAACCTTCCCTTATTGTTATTATTCTGTTTTAATTGCAGATAATGCACTTAATTTCATAGCCCTTTTTGCTGGCAAATATCCTGCGGCAATTCCTATAAATGTGGCAAACAACAAAGAAGCACCACATAACCAAATAGGAATAGAGGAAAGCATATTACTATTTGTTCTAACAGCAAATATATTGACAATTTTAGATGCTCCCAAACTGACCAATATACCTGCAAGACCGCCTGCAAAACCTATAAATGCAGCTTCAGTCAAAAACAACTTTTTAATATCGCTTAAAGAAGCACCAATTACTTTCATAACACCGATTTCTCTTGTTCTTTCATATATTGCCATAACCATAGTATTTGTAATACCTATTGCTGCAACAATCAGTGAAATCGCACCGATTGCCCCCAACATCATACGAAGCATTTTTGTAGTTTCTTTCATTGTTTCTAATTCGTCTGTTAAACTAGATGCTCTAAATCCGCTACGATAAATATGTACAAATCTGTAAAAATCTATAATATTTATACTATGGCATTCCTCACAAAATGCCTTCCTATTTCAACGTATCCGATTTTGCCGCAGCTATTTTCGTTTGATATAATACTCCATAGGCTTAAATTCCCTAGTAGTGATAGGTACATATCAGCAGTATCCTGAAAGTGATGTTATGCTGATGTATAATTTGCTAAATTAAGACTTGCATTATAATCTCTGTCAATCACCAGTCCACAATGACTGCATTTATAAATACGGTCTGAAAGTTTTAAGTCTTTTTTGATATTGCCGCAGCATGAACAGGTCTTTGAACTTGGAAAAAATTTTGGAACTTCTACGAATGCAATTCCGTATTTCTGACATTTATAAGCTATCTGTCTCTTGAACTCATAAAACTTTTGCTTCTGTATCGCCTTTGCAATATGCTTATTCTTCATCATGCCTTTTACATTCAGAGTTTCCATAACAATACGAGACGGCTTGGTTTTCACTATCTTCGTTGTGGTTTGATGTAAATGATTGTTTCTGATATTTGTAATTCTTCTATGCAAAAGTTTCACAGCCTTCTTTTGTTTCTGAAGATTTTTGCACTCACAAAGTGGCTTGATAAAAACAGGAATTTTTTTGTTTCCGACTGTTTTGTAATCTGAAGTATTCTTATCAATCATTCGAGAAAGTTTCCGCTGTTTTCTTTTCAGAACTTTTTCAAGTCGTCTGACTTCATGAGATTTGTTGATATTTCTATAAACTTTCCCGTCTGAACATACCACCAAATTTTTAATGCCTAAGTCAATGCCAATGCTTTTATCAGTAAGCTCGCATTCTATTTTAGAAACCTCGTAGCCGACAGACAAATACCAGTATTTCCCGTCAAAAGAAATGTGCGGATTGAAATATTTCTGTCCTTTTGGAAGCTTCGGAAGTGGTTCGGAAGTTCTTACGAATCCTATCTTTTCACCATGAAAACCACCGTTTTTTCTTGAAAGAGTTTCATAATTCACATAAAAAGCGATTGAGGATTTATGTTTTGACTTATAACAAGGTTTTCCAGCAATTCCTTTGAAATACCGTTTGAATGCCATATCAGCATCCTTCACAGCTTGCTTCATCACATTACTGCCGACTTCCTTTAACCATGTATGAGTGGTTTTTTTCAGAACATTATTGATATATTTTCTGACATTGCCTTCACTTACTGATTTTGCCCCTGTTTTGCCATTTGCAATATATTCCTGCCATACATGTTCATTTTCGGAAAGAAAATAATTATATGCCCACCTTGCTGTTCCTGCACTTTTTTTGAATAATATTTCCTGTTCAGACGTTGGTTTCAAACATATTTTCTTTGTTAATAGCATTTGCTTTCACCTCATCAATCAATTTCTTTGTTTTCTCCTGCTAATTAACAAGGTATCAGCTCATCGCTATTATGCATTCGTCTTAATGTAGTTGGTGTAAGACCAACTATTTTAGCAAATTTACCTATACTTATTAATTCCATATTTTTTCGCTCCTTTTGCAATTCGTTATATTACAATGATAGCATATTTATGGAATTTTTTTTATAGACTTTACAAATTTATATATATTTATCTTATTCACACTGATTCGCAACATCAGTGCAGTCTTATCATTACTGACAGACCTCTCATACTTTCATATAAGCGTAGACTATATCTTCATCTGAATTATTTTAAATTCAGAGCCACATTTTTCTTCCACCCTAAGCTTGTGGTTTTACTCTCCCTCAAGGAGATAGTCGTTGAAGGTCTTCCATATCTTTTCAGACTTAGGACTTTCCCTGCTAAAGACCCATTATTATGGCACTTAGGACTAACGTTTTCAGCATGTCACGCTTTGCCTTTTACTGACACTGATTAGTTTTTATTTCACCTTATGCTATCCATACTATTTTTTCTGCTTTCGCACCATTCAGCTTATCCTTTCGAATTACTGTTTAGGTCGTATGGCTTTAGGGATTAAAAGCATTTAACGTGGAGTCTGCACCGTTCGCACGATACAGAGGGTATTCGCTTTAATAAATTTTTATATTTTTATATAAATTTTTATATATTTATTGCAGCTGTTTTGTTACCCATATTTTTAATAACTTCTTGTACCTCTTTTACATTGTCCATATTGTCTACTTTTACCATAGCATTTTGATAAACGCCTTTTTTTATTTTTTCTGCATTTCTATTGTTATATTTTTTTGCTTCATATTCTGACTGTGCTATTTTAATTTTTTCTAATTCTTTTATGGGCATAAATACATTATATCCGTCAGAGCTTCCACTGCTTACTGTTCCTACTACATCTACTTTAATGGGTTTGATTGCTTTGTCTGCATATCTTGTACCATAATTCCAGTCTGTTGTTATCATAACTTTATCGTTTAGTATATCGATTTCTGGGGAAGGAGAGCGATATCTCATTTCCCAACTCAATTTTGGATTATAAAAATTGCTTACAACATCTGCACCAAATACAAGCGTTTTACTATCGCCTTCCTGCAACACTCGCCCTTGTTCTGCTTTATATCCCATAGCTTCCATACTTGCTGGGTCTATGCCTTGTACAGAAGCATCTGCAACATATTTGCCTGCAATAAAATACAGATATTCATTCATAACAGGCGTAGCTGCTTCTACATGAGGTATTTTTTTAAATTCTTCTATAGTATTGACTGTAATTTCTGTTGCTTTTTTGTCATTTTTACTGCTGCTTGTACTTTCACTATCATCATAATAATAACTGTTATTGCCTACAGCATAGACATTGATAACTTGTAAACTGCCCCATTGTTCCACTTGCCTTTGAAAACTTTCATTCATACCAATACCAATAGAAACCATAACAACTATAGATGCTGTACCAATGATAACACCAAGTATTGTTAAAAATGTTCGAAGTTTTCTTTTCCACAAATTTCGCAATGCCATTTTTATCATATCAGAAACGCTCATTGTCATCACGTCCTTGTGTATTTTGATTTGGCATTTGTTCATAATAGTCTACATCTTCTGGTGCAAAATCGTCATATTCTTCATCATCTTGTGCTAAAAATGCTTCTTCTGCTTTTTTCTTTTTATGTTTTACTATCATTACTATTGCAATAATAGCAATAATGATTACTACACCAACAACAGCACCAATTATAATGGGTTTTGATATACCGCGTTTACCTTCTATATCTTCCATACCCATCATATCGTCCATAGGCATAGGCTCTATTACATTTAATATAAAATCTCTTTTTTCTTCTATTGTTTCACCGCTGGCATCATCATAGCTTACCACAATACTTACAGGAAGTTTTCCCATAGATGTAGGAGTAAACATTGCTTCATAATAATCACTAGAACCAGATTCCAAATTACCAATATATGTATTTCTGTTTTCTGTTTCCACATCTCCATCAATACGTATCATCAAATTGTTGAGTGTGACTTTTCCAGTGTTGTAATAGCTGAAATTTACTGTAACAGGCATACCCATTTCAATTTGCTGTGGAAGTGTATAATCATCTATATCTAATTGTGTTACTTGTTTTACATTGATGCCTAAAAGTTCCTGAGAAGTATATTCATTTCCGTCTTGGTCTTCATATTCAAAATTGACTGTTAATGTATATGTTTTAGGTTGAGCGTCTGGCACAACATATAATCTAAGTGCTTTATCCACTTTTCCTTTCGGCACAATATCATCAAAATAAAATGTGTTACTGCTATCTACTGGTGTAAATATATTTCCTGTTTTGGCAGTATCAGAAGTAGTTTCCTCTGCCATAGTTAAAAACATTTTGATATTGTGAACAGATTTATATTTATGACTGTTCATAAGTGTCATAGTTAAGTCAAATTCATTACCTGCCATAACAATAATAGGGTCACAAACATAGTCACTTACAATAATTTTAGGTTTGCTTTTTTTCTCGTCTTCTTCGTCCTTTTCGTCTTCTTTGTCTTTTTTAGGATTGGATACATTTACACCTGCATACTGCTTAAATGTAGTTGCAGTACCTGCTTCATTTTCATATTCTATAGTAAACTCTACAGGATAATTTTGGGTAGAAGCGGAAGAAGTTCCTGCAAATGTGAATGAAAAATGGCTTGTTTCATTAGGGGCTAATGTTTTTACGTTTTTAATACTTGTAGATTTTGGTACAACAGCACCACTTTCCCCCATACCTGAAGCACTTACTTTAATGTTTTTTGCTTCTCCTTCTCCAATATTTACTAAATCAAAAGCAATTTCAAAATTTTGATTTACCACATAAGTGCCTGTAGGTTCTTCCATATTTCTAATTTCTAAACTAGGTTTTTCTGTGCTGCTGCTTCCTCCCACGTTTATATAATAATTTTGGGATTTGTCATAAGAACGCCCAGCATCATCTTTATATGATATTTTCAATGTAATGGGATAAGTGCCTCCAGCGATTTCTTTTCCTGCAATGAGAGGAAATGAAAATTGTTGTGTAGCACCTGCTGCAATACGAGAAAAGTTTTGGCTGTCTAAACTGTTGTTCACACTGATGCCATCACTTGAAAGTCCTTCTAATGTTAAATTAACTTCGTGCATAGTAATAAAATTGTTATTTACAATTTCACCAGATATTGTAGTGGTTTCTCCCGCTTCTATTTCAGAAGGTGTAACAGCTACATTTTCAAATTTAAAATCTGGCTCTCCTGATAAATTATTTACTTTTAAATATATTGTATCTTTTCCTGTAAATTTAATATTATAAGTATTAAAATAGCTGTAATTTAATGTTACAGGATAATTTTTAGTAGCAGCAGTTCTTTCTACGTCCACTGTTAATTCGATTTCTGTTTCACTTCTAGGAGCTAATGAAGAAATTCTATTTTCTTCTCCTGCAAAACCTACTGTAAAAGGAGTGTTGTCAATATCTGTAAATGTAGGTTGTATTACAATAGCTTTTGCACCATAAGCACTGCCATTCCTTAATTTAATTTTAATGGTGTTTGTTTTGCCTGGTGTTACCTCATATACAGGGCCGTTTATAAGTATAATTTCTGGTTGTGCTGCATTTGGATTTACAATTTCATTGTCATCATCATCAGCAAAAGCAGTAACAGGTAATGCTACCGTTTGTAATGTAATGAACAATGCTAAAAAAATGCTTGTCAGTTTTTTTGTCATTTTTTGTATTCTCCTTTCTCTTGGTTAGGTTTTGACTGTCTTCTATTTTGATTGTGTTCTATTTTTTCAATTTTTCCATCAGAAAGATGTATAATTCTATCTGCATATTCTGAAATTTCTAAATCGTGCGTGACAATAACAAGTGTCTGTTTATTTTTTTGGGCTAAATCAGTAATTAAATCCATCATTTCATATGTTGTTTTGGTGTCTAAATTTCCTGTAGGTTCATCTGCAAAAACAACTTGAGGACTATTTATAAAAGCTCTTGCAATACTTACTCTTTGCTGTTGTCCTCCACTCATTTCAGAGGGCTTGTGATTGGCACGCTCAGAAAGTCCTACAGCATCAAGCATTTCCATAGCTCTTTTGTTTCTTTCTGCTGTAGGTACTTTTCGAAATATCAAAGGCAATGTCACATTTTCAAGAGCGGTAAGTGTAGAAAGAAGGTTGTAAGACTGAAATACAAATCCAACATATTGCTGTCTAAATTTTGCTAATTGGTCTTCATTCATACGCTCCATATGACATTTATTAAATATAATACTGCCTTTAGTAGGTTTTTCTAGTCCTGCTATGAGATTGAGCAGTGTAGATTTTCCTGAACCAGATTTTCCTAAAAGGCAACAGATTTCACCGTATGAAATGTCTAAACTTAAATTGTTTATTGCTGGTATTTTTTCATTGCCCATACGATATATTTTTTTGACATTTCTGATTTTGATAACCGCTTCTGCCACAGAAGCACCTCCTTCCCTCTATATAAGACGAATAAAAACATAAAAATGTTTCAAAAAAATTTTATTATTTTGTATTTGAATATACAAAAAATTACTATCATTATAAATCAATTTTGTTACATAATTATTAAAGCTGAGAAGCAATATATTACATTTTTCTTAAAATTTTCATAGTATTATCGTAAGTATTATTTTTTTAAAAATAGTAATAAACATATCTCATTTTTTTACGTAAAATTTGTATAGATATATATTGTGAAAATATTATAATAGAATTGACAGTAAAACAGTTTTATTATAAAATAATATTTGTTTTTCATAATATATATATAAAAGGGGTATGAATATGGAAGGGGACTTGTCCCAACAATTAGCAAGACAAATGCTTGATTTACAAATACAATGGGGACAATGGAATAAAAATATGATAAATCAGGTATTTAATATCAATGGTAAGAGTAATATTGATTTAACATTACAGCAATTTATCATACTTATGATGGTACATAAAATGGATATTAAATCTGTTTCACAAATGGCTTGTTTGTTAAATTTGAGTAAAAGTAGTCTTTCTCTAACACTTTCTAAAATGGAAAAAGAGAATTTATTACAAAAGATGCCTCCTCCAAAAGGAGATGATGGTAGAAAAGTTTATTTGTGTGTTACACAAAAAGGAATTTCTGCTTTGGAGGAAAGAGAACAAAAAACATTACAGTTTTTTGTAGAGTATTGTGACAGCCTTTCTCAACAACAAAGAGAGGATTTACAGATAGGTATAGAAAAAT
Organism: uncultured Clostridia bacterium; assembly: GCA_910586765.1. Lineage (GTDB taxonomy): Bacteria > Bacillota > Clostridia > Lachnospirales > Anaerotignaceae > Coprocola. The sequence continues at coordinate 117,409 of CAJUJJ010000002.1, read as the reverse complement.
TAAGTCATGTTTTAAACAAAGACAGTTAAAGGAGGAGCTATTGTTATGAAAAAGAATTATACAGCATTATTACTGACATTGGCAGTTACAATGTCGGTGATAGGCTGCGGCAAAAAAGAAGCACCAGAAATGCTAGAAGAACCAGAACAGGCAGCACGTGCAATAGAAGTAATGCCACTTTCAAACACATCAATTGCAAGTGAATATACTTATTCTGGAAAAGTTGCACCAAATCAGGAGGCAAATGTACTTAGTATTGTAGGGGGAAAGGTATCACAAGCAAATTATGATATAGGACAAAATGTTTCAAAAGGTGCAGTAATGTTTCGTATGGATACAGCAGATGTAGAAAATCAAATTAATGTATTGAGAGCTTCTTTAACAGCAATAGAAGCAAGTATTACATCTGCAAAAACAAATTTAGAGTTAGTAAATGGTGCAACAATGCAGTCGCAAATTGATGCGTCTAAAAATGCCTTAGATAATGCAAAATTAAATTTAGATAATGTTACAACAAATTATGAAAATAATAAAGTGCTTTTTGAGGCGGGCATACTGTCACAGACAGAAATGGACCAGATACAATTAGCTTATGATAATGCACAGCTAGCTTATTCTCAGGCAGAACAAAATTATGACTTAGTAGCAAATCAAATGCCAGCAGAAAATCAAAGAAAAGCAGAAGATGCTTACAATTCCGCAGTAGCACAAAAGGCATCTATTGAAGCACAAATTAAAAGTGCACAAAAAACAATAGGAGATGCTACTGTAACAGCACCGATTTCCGGTGTTATTACAACAAAAAATATTGTAGCAGGTACAGTGCTTTCTCAAGCAAGCCCTGCTTATGTCATTACAGATATGAGCAAAGTAAAAATTGATGTTGCAGTAACACAGCAAGTTATCAATACATTGTCTGTAGGACAGCAAGTAGATGTAGTGCTTTCTGCTATATCACAAGAGCCTTTTAAGGCAATCATTACTACAATCAATCCTGTAGCAAATACACAAGGAACATATGATGTACAAGTGGAATTAAACAATTCAGATGGTATATTAAAAGTAGGTATGTTAGCAGAGGTATCTTTTACAAAAGAGAGTGCAGAAGATACCATTGTATTGCCAAGAAGCTGTGTTATAGAAAAAGACAATGAAATTTATGTATACATAGAAGAAAATGGAAAAGCAAAAAAAGTTTTAGTAACAACAGGTATTGACACAGGAGAAAACATACAAATTACAAGTGGACTTGAAGAAGGTATGAATGTTGTAACAAGAGGACAGACTTATTTGAATGATGGAGATGCAGTACAAATTGCTTTAAATAACAACACTGAAGATAGCACTCAAAATGGTACTGATACAGATACAACAGATAATGCTACAGACAGCACAACGGACACAGAACAACAATATACAATACCTCAAAAAGAGAATTCTGCTGACAGTGCTTCCCAAAAGGAGGAATAATGAATGGGTTCTTTATCAAAGATATCAATACTCCGCCCTGTTACAACAGTAATGATATTACTTATGGTAATATTAGGAGGAATATTGGGATATAGTGGGCTGAGTTTAGCCATGATGCCTACAATGGATATACCAATTGCGTTGGTGAGTACAACATATGTAGGTGCAGGCCCTAATGAGATAGAAACGTTGATTTCAAAACCAATAGAAGAAGCTTTGTCTTCTATTAGTAATGTAGATACTGTTACATCAATATCTTCTTCTAATAGTTCTATTGTATTGGTACAATTTCAAGATGGCACAGATATTGATATGGCAGCAATCGATATGAGAGAAAAAATAGATATGGTAAAAGGTTCATTACCAGAGGACGCAAATGAACCTATGGTGTTAAAAATGGACATTAATGCACAACCAATTTATGTAGGTATTACAAGTGATAATTTAGATTTAGCTCAATTAAATGACTTATTAGATGAAAATATCGTAAATCGTTTGGAAAGAATAGAAGGTGTATCTTCTGTTAGTCTTTCTGGCGGTGATGAAAATGAAATACAAATCACATTAAATCCAGATAAAATGGACGGATATGGCTTAACTGCACCACAATTAGCACAAGCATTATCTGCTGAAAACTTAAATTTACCTTCTGGTAGCATTTCGCAAGGTGACAGCAAATTACAAGTTAGAACAATGGGAGAATTTAAGTCTCTTGATGACATTAGAAATGTTATGATTACTACAGGTACAGGAGCAGTAATGCCATTAAGTGATATTGCGGAAGTAGAAGAAGTGGTAAAAGAAAGAAGCTCTTACACACTTGTCAATGGAAAACAAGGTATATTGATGTCTATTGATAAAAATTCTACTGCTAATGTAGTAGAAATAAGTGATTTAATTACAGAAACATTAAATAAAATAGAAAAAGAATATCCAGAAATTGATATATTGATGTTAACAGATACAGCAGAATATATTAAACTGTCTATTAATAATGTTACACAAACAGCATTTCAGAGTGCGATTATAGCAGTTATTGTATTGTTTTTGTTTTTAAGAAATCCAACAACATCATTAATTATAGGAGTATCTATACCAACATCTATATTAGCAACATTTGCATTGATGTATTTATCAGGTATGACATTAAATGTTATATCAATGGGTGGTATTACCATAGGTATAGGTATGCTTGTAGATAACTCTGTTGTTGTTATGGATAATGTATTTAAGTATTGGGATAAAGGTTATTCGGCAAAAGAAGCAGCAATGATAGGTTCTAAAGAAATTGGTATGGCAGTTGCAGCATCTACATTGACAACAGTAGCAGTATTTTTACCTTTGACATTTGTAGAGGGAACAATAGGACAGTTATTTAAAGATTTGTCATTTACAATCTGTTTTGCACTTCTTGCGTCATTGGTGGTATCATTAACGTTTGTACCTATGGCATGTGCACAGCTTTTAAATAGAAGGGAAAAAAATAAAAAGAAAAGAAAAGGCCTCATCACAAGAATATTAGATGCTTGGGGAAAAGGTCTTGAAAAATTAGATAATTTTTATAGAAAAGTGCTTGTGTGGGTGCTTCGTCATAAAAAAAGAACTATAGTGCTTGTGGTAGCTTGTTTTATAGCAACATTAGCTTGTGCTCCTCTTGCAGGATTTGACTTTATGCCAGAAACAGACGAAGGTTCTGCATCTATTTCTATAGAACTTCCAAAAGGTTCTAAATTGGAACAAACACAGAATATTACAAATGAAGTAGTAGATAGAATAAAAAATATACCAGAAATTGATTATTATTATGGTATGGTAGGTTCTGGTATGGTTTCAAGTGGTACAGACTCCTCTACTGTTATAATTAGTTTAGTAGAATTAGAACAAAGAAGCAGAAGCACAGATGAAGTTTGTGATGAAATAAAAGAATTAGTTGCTGATATTGCAGGAGCAGATATTACAATAAGTGCTTCCAGTAGTGCTATGGGTTCTTTTGGTGGTTCAGATATTTCATTTAATATTACAGGATACGATTCTGATACATTGCGTCAAGTAGAAAATGAAATAGTAGATTTACTTTCTACAGTACCAGGATTAGTTGATGTAGAAGGCTCTTCAGAAGATGTTGTACCAGAAGCACGTGTTGTATTGGATAGAAAAAAAGCATCACAATATGGCATTACTACATCTTCATTAGCAAATACATTAAATACAGCAGTATCAGGTTCTGTTGCAACACAATATAAAGTAAATGATGATGAAATTGATGTTAGAATACGATATGACCAAGATAGAATGAATTACATAACAGATTTGACAAATATTACAATACGTTCTAACACAGGTGCTTCTATACCATTAACAGAAGTAGCAAATGTAGAAATTACAGATGGTGCATTACAAATCAATAGAGAAAATCAAAAAAATTATGTGAGTGTAAGTGCAAATACAAAAGATATAGATACCAGTACAGCACAAAAACTTATTGATGAAAAACTCTCAAGTTATCCTTTCCCAGAAGGATATGAATATGAATATGGTGGTACAACAGAGCAAATGCAGGAAGCGTTTACAAAATTAGCACTTGTGTTAATTATAGCTGTTGTATTAGTATATATGATTATGGCTTCACAATTTGAGTCGTTAATATATCCTACTATTGTTATGTTTTCAATGCCTTTGGCTATTACAGGAGGTATATTTGGACTTTTGATAACAGGAAATACTATTACAGTTACTTCGTTTATGGGATTTATTATGTTGGTTGGTATGGTTGTTAATAATGCCATTGTATTGGTGGATTATACCAATCAATTAAGAGAGAGAGGTTTGGAATGTTTTGACGCATTGATAGAAGCAGGGCCAAGTCGTTTAAGACCAATATTGATGACAACACTTACAACAATTATAGGTATGCTTCCTATGGCGTTAGGAGTAGGAGAAGGTACAGAAACACAAAGACCTATGGCAATTACTATTATATTTGGTATGGCAATCTCCACAATCGTTACATTGATATTAATACCAGTATTGTATTTAGGAATTACAAATTTTAGAAATAGATTCAGAAGAAAAAAGCCACCTAAAGATATGTATGATGGAGAAGAACAAGACTATAGCAAATTTAATACTTCTATTAAAATACCAGAAGATAAAGTACAACCAGATACAAGAGATGATAAATATAAAAAAGAAAAAGAACAAAAGAAAAAAAATAAAAAATCACCAGTAACAGATGGTGGAGGATATGAAGTATGAAAAAAATTGAAATTATTATTCGCCGAGAAAAAGTAGATGAAGTAAAAACAAAACTGTATGAAATGGGTGCAACTGGTATTATGCTTTCCAATATTGCAGGATATGGTCAAGATGAGGGCTATATACAAAAATATAGAGGAAAAGAATGTAAATTTCAAACAGTACAGAAAATAAAATTAGAAATGGTAGTAAAAGATGAACAAGTAGGTGCGATTGTGCAAGTAGTTATGGATTTAGCACGTACAGGAAAACCTGGTGATGGCAGAATATATGTATATGACGTTTGTGAAGTGATTCGTATACGTACAGGAGAAAGAGGAACAGAAGCATTATAAAAATAAAAACACAGTCAATTTAATGGCTGTGTTTTTTATTTTACTGTGATGAAATAAGCTAGGATACGATAGCTTGTTTTATTTTTTTTACATAGTCCTCTATATAAGTAATACAATCTTTACCATACTTTTCACAAATTTCAACAATTTGAGAGTCTACTATAATGCCATCTGATTTATCTGCCATTTGTTTGACTTGTTGTGGAGTAGAAATGTTAAAACTTACAGCACAAGGAATATCCTGCACTTTCTTTACAAGTTCTATCATAGCAGAAATGTCTGTGGTAATTTCAGAATTTGCTCCTGTTACGCCCATAGAACAAATACAATATATAAAACCCTCTGCTTCTTTGGCTATCATAGAAATTCTTTCATGAGAGGTAGGCGCAATAATTGAAATTAAATCTATATTATACTGTTTACATAAAGGCAAAAATTCTAATTTTTCCTCAAAAGGTAAATCCGGTATTATAAAACCGTCAATACCTAATTGTGATGCTTTAGAAATAAATTTTTCAGCACCATAGCTAAATATAACATTAGCATATGTCATAAATACAAGTGGAATATTTGTATTTTGTCTTATTTTTTCTACCATATCAAATATTTTATCTGTTGTGACACCAGCTGTTAATGCTCTTAAATTTGCTGCCTGTATAGTAGTACCTTCTGCTGTAGGGTCAGAAAAGGGGATTCCCAATTCTATCATATCTGCTCCAGATTTTTCCATAGCATATACAATTTGTTCTGTTACTTCAATAGAAGGGTCACCACAAGTAATAAATGGTATAAATGCTTTTCCTTTTTCAAATGCTTTTTTAATGTTACTCATTGATATTTTCCCCCCTATATTTTGCAACAGATACACAATCTTTGTCACCACGTCCCGAAATATTGATGATAATAATTTTGTCTTTATCCATATTTGGAGCAATTTTCATAGCATGAGCTATAGCATGGGCACTTTCTAAAGCAGGAATAATGCCTTCTACACGAGAAAGATATTCAAATGCTTCTACTGCCTGCTCATCTGTAATAGGAACATATTCTGCTCTGCCTGTATCATATAACCAAGCGTGTTCTGGGCCAATACCTGGATAATCCAACCCAGCAGAAATAGAATATACTGGGGCAATTTGACCGTAATTGTCTTGACAGAAATAAGACTTCATACCATGAAATATACCTAATCTGCCTGTAGCGATTGTTGCAGCAGTTTCCGCAGTATTTACACCTCTACCAGCAGCTTCACAGCCTATCAATTTTACAGAAGTATCTTCTATAAAATGATAAAAAGCACCTATAGCATTGGAACCACCGCCTACACAAGCTAATACCACATCAGGAAGTCTGCCTTCTTTTTCAAGTATTTGCTGCTTCATTTCTTTTGAAATAACAGACTGAAAATCTCTTACAATGGTAGGAAAAGGGTGAGGTCCCATAACAGAACCTAATACATAATGTGTATCATCAATGCGGTTTGTCCATTCTCTCATTGTTTCAGAAACAGCATCTTTTAATGTAGCTGTACCAGAAGTAACACTATGTACTTTTGCTCCTAGAAGTCGCATTTTGTATACATTAAGTGCTTGACGTTCTGTATCTTCTTTTCCCATAAATACTTCACATTCCATGCCCATAAGTGCCGCAGCAGTTGCAGTTGCAACACCATGTTGTCCTGCACCTGTTTCTGCAATTACACGAGTTTTGCCCATTTTTTTGGCTAAAAGTGTTTGCCCTAATACATTGTTAATTTTGTGAGCACCTGTGTGATTTAAGTCTTCTCTTTTTAAATAAATTTTTGCACCGCCTAATTGTTGTGTTAAATGTTGGGCATAATATAATAGAGAAGGTCTGCCCGTATAATTTTGAAATAAATCTGACAATTCTTTTTGAAATTGTGCATCATTTTTGTAATGATTGTAAGCCTCCTCCAGTTCTATAATGGCGTTCATAAGTGTTTCAGGAATATACTGACCTCCATGTACACCAAAGCGTCCTTTAGACATTGTATTCTCTCTCCTTTTTTGTGGGTATGATAGTTTGTTTTTGTTACTAAAAATTAACTATTGCAGTATATATGTCATTTGTTATGCTTCTCCACGCAATAATTTTAATGTTTGTGCTTTGTTTTCTGCTCTCATAAGTGCTTCACCTACTAATACGGCATTTGTACCAATTTCTTTCAATTTTATAACATCTTCAGGTGTTTGTATGCCACTTTCAGAAACAAATATACAGCTATCTGGTACAAGGCTTCTAAGCTGTTGACTTTGTGTCATATCAATACGGAAAGACTCTAAGTCTCTGTTGTTTATGCCTATTATTTTCGCACCAACATCTACTGCTTTTTTCACTTCTTCCGCTGTGCGAGCTTCTACTAATGCAGAAAGTCCTAAACTGTGAGCCAATTCCAGATATTCCTCAAGTTGTCCTTCTTTTAATATAGAACAAATTAAAAGTATAGCAGAAGCACCTAATAATTTTGACTCATATATCATATATTCAGATACTGTAAAATCTTTTCTAAGTATAGGAATAGATACATTTTCAGAAATTTGTTTTAAATGTTCATCTCTTCCTAAAAAATAATAAGGCTCTGTCAAACAGGAAATGGCATTTGCACCTGCTTTTTCATATTGTTTTGCAATGTCTAAAAAGTCAAATTCTTCTGAAATAACACCTTTAGCAGGAGATGCTTTTTTGACTTCACATATAAAAGCCATATCTTTTGATTGTAATGCTTTGTAAAAAGGAAAACCTGTGTTAGCGTCCATAGCTTCCGCTTTTTGTTTTAATTCTGCAAGAGGACGAACTCTTTGTGTTTCTGTAATTCTTGTTCTCGTTGCTTTTACAATAACTTCCAAAATATTTTCCATAATTATCACCTCATAGTATTTTTTTCATTCGTTAGAATGTTTTATAATTGTTTAGTTGAATTTTTATCATATACTACCATACCTTTTTGAATGCCTAAATTTTGCTATGCTATGGATAAAGAAGCGTGTAGTATATCCATATTTGCATCAGTAGTATTGGAAAGAGGTTATACTATATAAATACTGTGTAAAAACCTAATTCCCTTTTTATAGGAACAATATATTTTATGGTAATATAATAAAAATAAATTGAGAAATAAAAAAACGCCCAAGACAACAAAAAATATTGTCAAGGGCGGGCAATTTGTCCGTGGTACCACCTTGTTTTACAGTGATAAAAACTGTACACTCTGCGAAATACTATCATATTTCCGACAACTAACGTATGTCTTACGTTGCAGAATACTCAACAGTAAAAACTGTTTTTGACTGCACCCTCAGCGACCCATTTAACAAACTGCATCTATTTGGTTTCCAGCAATCCAAACTCTCTGTAAGTGCAAATTTTGTTTTTACTTTCGCATCAACGGTTTTAAATATTTTATTGTGTTAAATTATAGCACTGTTAAAATGTTGTGTCAATAAAAAAATAATAATGCTTTTTAGTTTATAACATATTGAATTGCTATGTTTTGTTCTATTATATAATTTTATGATATAATGATTTGAAAAAAAGAAAGGAAATGAAGCAAATTTTGAAAGACATTATAAAAAATAAAATTGAGAAGTTGTTGTCAAAACAATATTATTGCAGTTTAAAAGATTTGAATGAAAATAAAATAATATATTCTATTAATAACAATGTTGAGCAGCATTATATCAAAATATTAGCATATAAAAATTGTGTAGTAGTTTGTACTTCTAAAAATTTGTATACTAAGGTGCAAAAACTTTTACAAGGTAAAAATAGAGATGAAATATTTGAAAATCCATTTGTTTATGGGCAAACAATACATTATGTACCTGATTGTAATTGTACATATGATATGACATCATTATTAAAATGTGAATATGAATCTATTTTTGATGAAAAAATTTTGTCATTAAAGGGGTTAACAGGATTTGAAAATTCTTTAGCTTTTGATAAAAATGGTTTTACATCAACAAAAGCTGTTTATATTGCAAAATATTGTAATGAAATCATTGGAGTTGCAGGTGCTTCAAATTCATCTGTAAATGGCGTGTGGGAAATAGGTGTAGATGTAATAGAAAAATATAGAAATGCTAAAATAGCGACAAATTTGGTAAGCAAATTGACGAAACAATTATTGTTACAAAATATTGTTCCGTTTTATTCAGCTTCTGTAACAAATGTTGCTTCACAAATGGTAGCAAATAGATGTGCTTATGTGCCAATGTGGGTAGACACATTTGGGACTATTCTTGATGGAAGTTCTGTATATCATAATATTGTGCAAAATTTGTCATTAAAATTTATAAAGTAGTCACTAAAATGAGGTGACTATTTTTTTATATCATTATGAAATAGAGTAATGAAAATAGTATGAAACAAAAAGCTAAAATTGGTATTTTATGAAAGTTAAATAAATGAAAAAAATTACTTGACAAAAAATTTTTAATATATTAGCTTTTGTCCGTAACGAAAATGAATTTGAAAAAAGGAGAAAATTATTATGAGTGTATGGAAAGGAAATCATTATACAGCAGGTTTAGAATATGGAAATCATTTTGTTTTTAATGCTATAGAAAATATGGTGTTAAGTGATGAAAAAAGAGAATTTACAAAAAACTGTATTTCTTTATATCAAAAATATTATCCTGAAATATTAGAAGAGATAAAAGGGGTAGCAAAAGGACTCAATACAGAGTGGGAAAATGTTGCAGCATTTTTATTTTGTATGTATTGTTTTGATGTACAAAATAGATGTTCAAGTTTTGCATTTTGCAATAAAGAAAAAATCATATTAGGTAAAAATAGTGATTTTTTGACGTTTGTAGAAAATTTGTGGGATAGTGTATATTATGATATAGAAGGAGCTTATCGCTTTGTGGGAAATACTACAGCATGGACAGAAATAGAAGATGGTATGAATGAATATGGGCTTGCTGTAGCTTTGACATTTGTATATCCTACAAAAATAGCTTATGGATTAAATGGAGGCATGATTGTACGTTATATTCTGGAAAAGTGTCAGAATACCAAACAAGCAATACAAGCAATACAAAAATTGCCTATTGCTTCAGCACAGACAATTACTTTAGCTGATAAAAGTGGAAATATTGCACTTGTAGAATGTAATTGTGAAAAAGTAACTGTAATAGAAGCTCAAAAGAATGCTGTTTTTGCAACAAATCATTTTGTATCAAAAGAAATGTATGTGTATCAATATAAAGGAGAAGATGATTGTTATTCTCATAAAAGATGGCAGACATTACAAAAAGCATTTGAATGTCAAAAAGAATATACTGTGCCGTTTGCAATGGATTTGCTTTCTGGAAAAAAAGGATTTTTGTGTCAATATGACAGAACAAAAGGCATGGATACAATATGGTCTGTGATATATGATTTGACAGAAAATAAAATGTATATGACAAAAGGAAATCCTTCTCAAGAAAGTTTTGAAGAATGTAACCGATTATAAATAAAATGGTATGTGCTTTTGTATTTTATTAAGAAAATAAAAATGGTTGTCACTCTTTTTAAACCTGTACATATATTACAAGTATAATATACTTCTCAAAAGGAGGAAAAAAGGAATATGCAAAATCACTATGACAATAGATATTATGTAAATACTTCTTGTGGTTGTTGTGGAAATCAAAATAATTGTCGACCTAATTGTACAGGCGGTATTCCTTGTCCTGGTCCGCAAGGCCCACAGGGCCCTCAAGGTCCTATAGGGCCAGCAGGTCCTCAAGGTCCAAGAGGTTTACAGGGTCCACAAGGCCCGCAGGGCATTACAGGAAATACAGGAAGTACGGGAGCAACAGGTCCTCAAGGCATACAGGGTTTACAAGGAGTAATAGGTCCAACAGGAGTAGCAGGAGCAACAGGAGCAACGGGACCAACGGGACCAGTAGGTCCTCAAGGTGTACAAGGCTTACAAGGACCACTAGGCCCAACAGGACCAGCAGGAGCGACAGGCTCAACAGGAGCGACAGGACCAGCAGGACCAGCAGGACCAGCAGGTGCACTAGGCCCAACAGGAGCAACAGGACCAGTGGGACCAACAGGAGCGGCAGGTCCAACAGGAGCGGCAGGCCCAACAGGAGCGGCAGGCCCAGCAGGAGCAACAGGACCAACAGGAGCAACAGGCCCAACAGGCCTAACAGGAGCGGCAGGCCCAACAGGCCCAACAGGACCAGCAGGCCCAACAGGACCAGCAGGAGTGGCAGGCCCAGCGGGAGCAACAGGATCAGCAGGAGCGGCAGGCCCAACAGGAGCAACAGGTGTAGCAGGTGCGATAGGAGCAACAGGACCAGCAGGAGCGGTAGGAGCGACAGGAGCAACAGGAGCAACGGGACCAGCAGGAGCAACAGGCCCAACAGGTCCAACAGGAGCAACGGGCCCAACAGGAGCGACAGGTCCAACGGGTCCAACAGGAGCGATAGGACCAGCAGGAACAGTAGGTGCAACTGCTACATATGTTTATGCAAAATTAATAAAAATGAAAACAATTTTTATTTGAACTTGTATGGTATCAGTAGTATAATACTATAAAAGGAGTGTGACAAATGTGGACATAGAACAAAGAATTGATATAATTATGAAAAAAATGGATAAGCTTTCTGATAAAAATTTTCGAATTTCGTGTGGCGAATTTCCGCCAGTATGGGACAAGCCATTGACAGAAGAACAAGTTTTAGCATTTGAAGATATACATCATATTACATTACCCCAAGATTATAAAACATTTATTACAAAAATAGCAGCTAGTGGCACACAACCATTTTATGGACTTTATAGTATTACTTCAAAAATACAACAAGAAGTTGCTATAAATAAAAAATTTATTTATACAGTAAAAAAACCTTTGAATATCGCAGCACTTACTGATGAAGAATATGACGAATTGTTTTGTGACGAGGAAGAAGAAAACGAACAGCAAGATATTTTTGATGCAGGATACATTTGTTTATGTCATGAAGGTTGTGGTATGTACAGTATATTGATTGTAAATACAGATGATAAAGATACTTATGGTACTGTTTGGTATTTTGATATGGCAAATGATGCAGGAATATTTCCACTGATTGACCCAGTTAAAAAAACAACAATGAATTTTTTGGATTGGTTGGAATATTATGTGGATAGAACACTAGCATTACAATATTCAGAGTATTTTAGCTATGGAGAATTAGCTGGAATAATAGAGTAATGAAATGATAAAAACAAGGAAGTGTTTATAATGTATTATAAATATATTGGCATAATAGGTATGTTACTTACTGCAATGTTATTTTCTCTGGAATTTTATGGACTACAACTAATACAAGTAATAGATAAAAGTTCTGGCACAGATTTTTATTCTGAACCATTTGGATATTTTTCAGTACCATGTGTAAAAATTGCATTTTACATTACAATAATTGTTATGATATGTAGTATTATAATTTATTTTTATGGCAGAGAAATTTGTAATAAACAACAATGTAAAAAGGAGGAAATATTGTGAAAAAAGTAGCTACATTAATATTGTGTTTTAGTATATTTATTTCAAATAATGTTACAGCATTTGCATTGTCAAAACAAAATGACATAGAATATCAAAAAATAATACAACAATTAGAAACAACACCAGAATTATATAGTGGAGTGTATATTGATAATGATATTTTACATATTATTCCATTAAATACTCAAAAAAGTATCACAGCAATCACAGAAATAAAACAAAATGTAGTAGTTGATGTTGTAATAGATGAGGCAAAAGTATATTCTTCAGAAGAATTAAATACAGCTTTTGAAACATTGAGAGAAAATAGAGACAGTTTAGGCATTACAGCATATTCTATAGATACTATAAACAATGGTTTAAAAGTAATGGCAAAACAGTGGACAGATGAAAAAAAGAAAAATATTATGGAAATTACAAATGTTAAAAATATTCAATATATTACAGATTTAGGCTCAAAAGATACTGTATCGGAAAAACAAGTATATTTGGAAAATAGCCAGCCATACCATATTGTGCAGTATACTGTAAATAAACAAATGTCATATCATTTTAAAAAAGAAGAATTATATACTATTGCAGACTATATCAAACAAAATATTGATGAAAAATTTGACAGAAATCAATATGCTGCAAGATTAGTAAAAAAGGAACAAAACACCATAATACTTAGTTTCAAAGACAAACAAAAAGAACAAATAACAAGACAAGGATATTATATATTTATAGAAAATGAAAAAGTAGTTCGCATTTATGCTGTTACTGAAATGATATAATCAAATAGACAAATTAGAAATTATAAAGGAGGCTATTTATGCTTGATGTAATACCTAATGCAGAACAAATGACAGCTTTAGTTGGAAAACCTTTATATGAGGTATGGAATAAATTATGTAATTTAATTGATGAAAAATATGATATGGATTGTTTGTGGAATAAAGGCGGTAAAGCATGGACATATGAATATAAATACCGTCGAGGTGGTAAAACGTTATGTACATTATATGCAAAAGAAAATTGTGTAGGATTTATGATTATATTAGGGAAAGAGGAACGCTTAAAATTTGAAGAAGATAGAAAAAGTTATGGGAAAGAAGTACAAAAAATTTATGATGAAACACAAACTTATCATGATGGGAAATGGATAATGTTTGAACCAGTAGACACTTCTTTGTTTGATGATTTTATTAGACTATTGAGAATTAAAAGAAAGCCAAACAGAAAATAGAAAAGGGTGAAACATGACAACAAAAAGGTATTATCAATTTATATTTTTGATGATTGCATTGTTATGTATTACAATCACAATATATTTAAAGCATATACAAAATCATTACAATGGAGATAATACAGAAAATATTAAAAATACAATTTATATAATGAAAGAAAATATAAATAAAGAAGATATTGAAATAGTAAACACTACAATAATAGAAAATTATAAAATTGTGGCATTTCGTGAAAATGATTTTATGGGAATTATTACTTTCCAAAAACAAAAAAAGCATTATAAATTTTATACCATACAATATCATCGCCATCACAAAAATTTTTCAATATTTTCTTTTTACTATATTGATGAATATGATAAAGAACATAATTATGATATTTTATTTAACTGTAATAAACAGTTAACATATTTTTACAGAAGTAAAAACAATGAAAAAGCTAAAAAATTTGTAATAGAAAAATGTCCTAGTGTTATTTTTATTGATGATGGAGAAAGTAAAAATGGCGACCATACAAAATATCAGTTTTATGATACTATGAATAAAGAATTGTAAAAAGCGGAAAATAAGTTATTTTCCGCTTTTTGCATTATAGGCCTAATGTATCATTCCCTGTATATTCTTTCCAAGCAGTTACAAAATCATTTACTGCATAATCTGTATTTTTATTGTGTATTAACTTTTCCATTAAATCTACACTGATTGTTACAGCATCTATGCCATTTATCATCAGCTCTTTTACTTGCATCATATTTTTAAAACTTGCTGCAAGTACTTTACAATCTATATTTTGAAGTTGAAAGGTTTTTTGTATTTCCAAAGCTGCTTTTACACCATCAATTTCTAAATCGCATATTCTATTGACATAAGGAGCAACATATGCTGCACCACAGTTTGCTGCCATAATTGCCTGTTGCACAGAATAAATGCCTGTAGCAAGTGTTTTGATGCCCTCATCTTTTAATATTTTAATTGCTTTTAATCCATTTGGAGAAGCAGGGATTTTTACAATAATGTTATTTGACAATGACATTAATTTTTTGGTTTCTGCTATAATGCCTTCTACTTCATCTGATATGACTTGTACAAAAAGGTCTTTGTTTTTTGGTACAACTTCCACTAATTTTAATATATCAGCTTTGTCTTTTACAATAATCGTTGGATTGCTTGTAACCCCTTTTATATTGTATGCCTCTACATATTCTGTAATTTTTTCATAATTTGCACTATCTAAATAAATATCCATAGTATAAACCCTCCTAATTTGATATTGTATTAATTTGTTCTGCTGTAATACTATCTGTGATTAACACATTTATAATGCCTGTAGAAATTGCTGTTTGTATTGCTTTTACTTTTCCTTCTCCAAAAGCAACCCCTACTCTAATTGGTATTTTTATGGCTTGTTCTAATGTAAGTCCTATTATTCTGTCATTTAATTCACTTTTTACAGTATTTCCATAGTTGTCAAATACTCTGCCTAATATTTCACCTCTACCGTTTTGCTCTGATAATTTTAATAACATATTTTTTGTGTCATTATCTAATACAGCAATAGAAGAATTTTCTACTAAAGCCCCTATACCAAATATGCCTATATGACAATTTTTTGCTTTTTGAAGCACTGCTTTAATTTGTGGTTCTTCTAAAAGCATATTTTTAACTGCAATATCTTTGACATACATAGGAGCAGCAAAATGATAACTAATGCCGTTTATCATTTCTGCTAATTTAGAGGACAATAAACTGGCATAACTCAATCGTAAATCATTGTTTTGTGCTGTTTGTGGTATCATTGTTCCTAATAAGGGAACAACTTCTACATTTTTAGCAGTGATTTGATTTCCTATTTTGTACAATTCAAAGGCATCAATGATTTTTTTCATAGTATAACCCCAAGCAATGCCTAATGTCATATTACTTTTTAGTATTCTGGCAATATAATATGCAGCTTGTTTTGCTACTAAAATATCTCTATCATTTATATTGTCTGCTTTTACAGCAATCACTTCTTTGAGAGCATATTTTTTTTCCAGTTCTTTTTCTAGTTCAACCTCATTCTCATATGGAAAGTCTATTATGATTTTAATATAGCCTTCTTTTTTGGCTCTTGTTAATGCCCTAGATATTGTAGTACGAGATACATTTAATTTTTTAGCAATTTCGTCTTGAAGCATTTGTTGCTGATAATACATATCTGCTACTCGCAATAAAAATCTTTCGTCACTTTTTGTCATAAAACACCTATTTTGCACATATAACACATACTGTAATTATGTTCATATATTTATTATACTATTGTAAATAATATTGTCAATAGTGATTTTTGTATAATATGTGTTTATTTATCATAGCAAAAAACAATATAACATATTTTTAGTAATAACAATGATAAAAATAATAATATTAAGGAGGGAAAAATGTGGCTCGTATTAGAAAACAGCAACAGCAAAACAAACATTGTAATGTTGCTGTATATATCAGACTTTCTAAAGAAGACGGCAATGAGCAAAGTTTAAGTGTAATCAATCAAAAAAAGATAATACTACAATATTTAGAAAATGATTTTAAAGAACAATATACATTGATAGATTATTATATTGATGATGGTTTGACGGGTACAGACTATTATCGCCCTGCATTTCAGAGAATGATACAAGACATGGAAAAAGGAAATATTAATTGTATTGTATGCAAAAATTTATCCAGAATGTTTCGAAATTATTCTGACCAAGGGTATTTTTTAGAAAAGGTATTCCCTATGCACAACATAAGATTTATTACAGTAAGTGAGCCTAAAATAGATAGTTTTTTATATCCAGAAGCATTGCATGGATTGGAAATTCCTATAAATGGTTTAATGAATGACCGTTTTGCAGCCAAAACTTCTCGTGATATTAGAGATACTTTTGATACCAAAAGAAAAAAAGGAGAATTTATAGGTGCATTTGCTCCTTATGGTTATCAAAAAAGTGCAGAAAATAAAAATAAACTTGTTGTTGATGAACAAGCAGCAACTGTTATAAAAAATATTTATAAATGGTTTGTTTATGATGGTATGAGTAAACAAGGCATTGCAAAATATCTTAATGAACAAGGAGTACTCAATCCATCAGCATATAAAAGAAAAAAAGGACTGCACTATTATAACCCCCAAAAAGAAATATGCGATGTTTATTGGGGTGCTTCTACTGTTTCGGCAATATTAAAAAATAAAATGTATATTGGCACTATGGTACAGGGAAAACAAAAAGTCATAAGTTATAAAGTACATAATGTAATTTCTGTACCAGAAAAAGAGTGGTACATTGTGCCTGATACACATAAAGCCATTATTGAAAAAGAATTATTTCAAAAGGCACAATATTTGCAGTTAAGAGATACAAGAGTTTCTCCTCAAAATAAAAAAGTACATATGTTAGCAGGATTTGTATATTGTGCAGACTGTCAAAAAGCAATGACAAGACAGAAAACAAAAGGAAATGTATATTATTATTGCAGAACATACAGAGAAAAATCAAAAAAGCTATGTACAAAACACAGCATAAAAGAACAAACAATATTAAAAATTGTTTTAACAGTAATTCAAAAACAAATTGCACTGCTGACCAATATAGAAGAAATGATACAAACAATACATACTACAGTACAATATCATACAATACGTACGCAAAGTATTGTAGAAATGAAAAAAAGAGATATTCAAAAAGTAAATGATGCGATTGATATACTTTATGAAGATTGGAAAAAAGAATATATTGATTATGAGCAATATTGCAGATTAAAATTAAAATATGAAATGCAAATAAAACAAATAGAACAAAGCATACAAAATAATTTAAAAAATAGTGACACTGTTCAGAAAGAATTAGAAGAAAAACAGAATTATACAGACGAATTTTTAAAATATCATAATATTGCTAGTTTAAATCGCAGTATATTAGTGGAGTTAATCAAAAAGATATTAATATATGAAAATAATAGCATAGAAATTATATTTTGTTTTACTGACCCCTATATTCAAAAAATAGAGTAAACTGTTTTTGCATAAATAGATGTTTCAACAGGAGCAACGGGAGCAACAGGTGCAACAGGTGTTATTGCAACAAATGTGTTGAGTGCTATAAGTAATGCAGAACAGACACCAGCAGCAGCAAATACTGCTTTAGTATTTGGTACAAATAGGGCGGAAGTAGGTACAGGTATACAGCATGCTGCAGGTACAGGAGATTTTATATTAAATGAGACAGGAACTTATGCAATAAACTACGATACTACAACAAGTGATGCGGCGGGAGCAACACCACCTATTACAGCGACGCTACATTTAGAACAAGATGGTGTCAAAATACAAGGAAGTTCTTCTTCTGCAACAATTACTACAGCAAACCAAGCAGCAACATTGGCAAGTAATGCTATTGTTACAGTAGCAACAGCACCTTCTACTATTACATTGGTAGCAAGTAATACAAGTGCGGATTATACAGAGTCAAATATAACAATTATAAAATTAGATTAAACAATATCAATTATTATAAAACAAATACCATAATGATATGCTATAAAAAAACCTCCTATTATATAAATTGATATAAAAAAGGAGATGCAGAAATAAAAAACTGCATCTCTTTTTGATGTAAAAATATTATTTTATTTTAATTTGTGAAGATATTTTTCTTTTGTGGCTAAACCACCTCTGATATGTCTTTCTGCTTTATTAATTTCTAATACTCTACGTACATCTTTCGCTAAATCAGGGTTGATTTTTTCCACTCTATCTGTAATATCTTTGTGTACTGTACTTTTGCTAATACCAAATTTTTTAGCTGTTTCTCTTACTGTGGCATTAGAATGTATCATAAAATTTGCAATTTCAACAGCCCTTTCTTCTATATATGTTTTCAAAAATCAGCACTCCTCTATACTTTATCATAGTTATGTATATGCCTTAAATAAATAGAATATGAAAATATATGGCTTTGTGATATGTTATTGAAAAGTATAAAAAAATGTGCTTTAATAACACTATGTATAAATATTATATTTTGAGGAGGAATTATACATGAAAAAAAGAGTATGTAGTTTATTACTTACAACAGTGCTTGCACTTTCTGGCACTGTAAGTGCATTTGCCTGCACAGGTACTATTATAGGCAAAAATATGTCTGAAGACGGCACAACGCTTGTAGCAAGAACAGAAGACATAGGAGGGGGACATACAAAACGTTATTTAGTACAGCCAGCAATGCAGTATGCACAAGGTGCAGTATTTAAAGACAAAAACACAGGATTTACTTATCCTCAACCAGCAAATGCTTATAAATATACATATGTACCAGATGCAGATGTAGAAGGTGATGGCATTTATGGTGAAATTGGTTTTAATGAATTTGGTGTATATGTAGATGCTACGATTTCTGCTTATCCAAATGAATTGGCAGAAAGTGCAGACCCTTTTGTGGAAGATGGTTTTAGAGAAGCAAATATGGTTTCTATACTGTTGCCAAGAGTAAAAACAGCAAAAGAAGGTGTGGAATTAGTTGCTTCTATTTTATCAGAAAAAGGTGCAGCAGAGGGAAATATACTTGTAATAGGTGATAGTAATGAAACTTGGTATGTTGAAATATATACAGGACATAGATATGCAGCAATAAAAGTACCTGATGATGCTTGTATGGTATTTCCAAACTGTTTTATGTTGGGAGAGGTAAATTTAGAAGATAAAGAAAATGTTATGGCTTCTGAAGATTTGATTACATTTGCACAAGAAAATGGTTTTTATAAAGAACATAATGGAACATTTCATGCAGCACTTTCTTATGCAGAAGAATTGTCAGAAGGAAATAGACAAAGACTTTGGGGAGGACAAAACTTTTTAGCACCTAGTAAAAATATTTCTTATAATACAGAAGTGTTTGATTTGTTTATGACACCAGATGACAAAGTATCATTACAAGATGTTATGGAACTGCAAAAATATCGCTATGAAGGTACAGAATATGATGCGAATTTAGCAAAAAATGCAGAAGTAAGAGAAATCGGTACAGAAAGACAAGCAGAATGTCATATATTACAGATAAAACCAAATTATCCATCAGAATTGGGAGGCATTATGTGGCTTGCTATGGGAAATGCAGAACATTCTGTTTATTTGCCAACATATGGAAATATTACAGACACACACGAAGCATATAAATCCAGTTCATTGAATTACAGTCCAGATTGTGCTTATTGGGTATTTCGTAGTGTTGCTACATTGGCAGAATTAGATAGAGAAAAATTTGGTGCTTCTGTAAGAGAATATTGGACAGAGTATCAACAAAATTTAATAGATAATCAAAAAGAAATAGACCAGAAAGTATTAGAATTATATGCACAAAGCCCACAACAAGCAGCACAGTATACTACAAAACAGGGTATTGCTGTAGCAGAAGATGCTATACAAAAAGCAAAAACAATATATGAAGAATTAATGACATATGTTGCAACAGAAGGCGGTAGACCAAATAAAGAGGCATTTGTGCCTTCTATAGCAAAATAATAGTAACAAAATCAAAAAACAGCCAAACATTGAGGACAATTCTTTGAAAGAGGATATTGTCCTCAATGTTTTTTTATTTTATGGTATATTTTTATAATCGTCAGTGTTTGTAGAAAGTTCCTTTTTTTGCAATGCTTTGTTTACAGCTTGAGAAATGAGATGGTATGCTACGGCAAAGAAGGGAACGCCTATTATCATACCAAAAAATCCCATTAAACCGCCAAAAAACAATATGGAGAACAATACCCAAAAACTACTTAACCCTGTAGAGTCACCCAATATTTTGGGGCCTAAAATATTGCCGTCAAACTGCTGCAAAACAAATATGAATACAATAAAATACAAACTTTGCATAGGAGAAACAAGCAAAAGTAATATAAAACTAGGTACAGCACCAATAAAAGGGCCAAAAAATGGTATAATGTTTGTAATACCAATAATCACACTAATTAACATAGTATAGGGCATTTTCATTAATGTAAGACAGATGTAACAAAGTATGCCTATAATTAAAGAGTCAATTAATTTGCCTATAATGAAACCGCCAAATACTTGATGTACAAAGCGAATTTCATATATTATGGCACTGCCGAGTTTTTTGTTGAATATGCTGTATATTATTTTTTTTGCTTGTGAAGCAAATGTTGTTTTGCAGTTGAGTACATAAACCGCAACAATAATGCCTATTAAAAAGTTTTTTAAAAAAGAAAATACTCTATAAACACCTGTAGAAACATTAGAAACAAGTGTCTGTATTGTTTGTATGGTTGGTATTAAAGAAGTATCAAACCATTGTTGTAAATTTTGGCTAGCTTGGTTGTAATAATCAGAGAAAACTTTTCTTGCCTGAGGGTTGTTTTCAAAAATAGTATCTAACCAAGAATATACTTTGTCAATACTTTCGGGCACTAAATCCACAATACCTAATATACTTTTGTAAAGTTGTGGCACAACCATCCAAAAAAATCCTGTTAGTACAGTTATCATAAAAAATAGTGTAATAAATGTACTGAGGGCTTTTGCAAGTGATTTTCCTTTTTTTATTGTCATTTTTTGTATTAAAAAGGGCTCAATTCTTTTTTCAATTTTGTTGTAAATAGGTGTCAAAAGGTAAGCTAAAATTAAGCCATAGCTAATAGGTGACAATATATTTAATATAATTTTGATACCATAAAAAATATTTTGGAGTTTAAAAAGGAAAAAGAAAAACAATATAGAAGCAGAAATTGCACCAAATAATGTAACACCTTTCCAGAAATAATTCATCTTTTCGTCATTATGCAACAGAAATACCTCCTATGAAAAACATTTGTATTATTCTACCAAAATAAAAACAAATATGCAATAAAAAAGCTATACTGAAGCCACAGTCTGGAGGTTTTTTCAGTGCCTCCAGACTGGGTAAAAAAAAAGCCAGTAGAGGCAGAGAAAAGTTACATTATTTATTTTATTACATTATTTTAAATAGTGATTTGTAAAAAAATAAAAATCTCTCATAGCTTGTTTATAAATTCCTGAAGTTAATAATATAATGTAGTCTGTTTCCAGTTCTTCATAAACAAAAAATGCCTCATTGGACTGTAATTGCTCTGCAACGGCTGCTTTTTTAGCAATTAAGTCTTTATTCTGTTGACGAATTTGATGTATTTTCTCTGCTATGTACTCATTTACAAATTGTTCTAATTTTTGCTCGAATTCCTTTTCTCCCAAAATATCAATTCCCTTCTAATATTTGTATTGCGTGATATTGTCATGTAACTACGCTGCCCTCCTTTCTTTTTCTGTGCTATACAAATATTTAGCACGGCATTAAAAAAAACGGTTTTCACCTCCTTTATATAATTACCGTGTTTTAGGAAAAATGATAGTGTCACTGTAAAAAAAGAAAGACTTTTGCCAATAAACGCAAAAGCCTTTTTGGTGTTAATTTTTGTTAGTTTGCTTTATTTCGACGCGAGGTTTTATAAATTTAATTAAAGACAATATAAAAAGAATTTCGTCTTCAGTAGAATTATATAAATAGGCATTGAGGGCATCTAAAGCAGAATTATTTTGTTGTTGGGGCGATGCGTCAACATCTTGAATACCTTTGATGAGGTAATCAGTGGACACATGAAAAATTTCAGAAAGACGACATAATTTTTCAATACTTATGCCGCTTGTACCACGTTCTACCAAACCAATAAAGGAAGGGGAAACGTCTAAGAGTTCGCAAAGCTTTTCTATAGTTAATTTATTTTTCAGTCTTTGGTCACGTATTCTTTTGCCTATTTCTTTTTGATCGAATGAAAATGACATGATATAATTCACCCCCATTGTGAACATTTTATAAAAAAACAGGGCTATTCACCAGATAGTGAAACAATTTAAAAAAATAATAGTAAAACTATTAAGTTTTAAAATAGTGAGCCGATATAATAAACAAGAAGGTAAAAAACAGTAAAATTTAGCAATTTTTTTTACCCCTTAACAATAGTAATACTATTATTTCAAATTCAAGGAGGACTATTTATGTTATCAGTAGGAAGGAATCCCGGAGAGTACATTGTCATAGGAGACAACATTATTGTAGAAGTTGTTTCTATAGACAACTGCTTGCGACTAGCGATAGATGCACCAAAAGAAATGAGTATTGAGCGTGGCGAGAATTATGAAAAGACGCACGACGTACCAGAATGTATTAAAAGAACAAGGGCATTGGGAGGAGCGAAACGCAAGCGTTAAAAAGTGGTTTTAATCTAAGCGAGGGAGAGGGCCCCTTTCTTGCAAGGATTGAAATATACGTGGGACGCTGTCCCACAACTAAAAAAATAGAAAACGAAAATAGGAAAACAATGGGGGAGAAAGGATACTCCCCGTCAAATTCAAGGAGGTCGTATTTATGATTATACAACATAATATTCCAGCTTTAAATTCTTATAACAGATTAGGTGCAAACAACAAAGCAGTAGCTTCAAACTTGAAAAAATTGTCATCTGGTTACAAAATCAACAGTGCAGCTGACAATGCAGCAGGTTTGGCAATTTCTGAAAAAATGAGAGCTCAAATCACAGGTTTGGAAGCTTGCCAACAGAATGCAAAAGATGGTATCTCTTTGGTTCAAACAGCTGAAGGTGCTTTGACAGAAGTTCACTCTATGTTAAACAGAATGGTAGAACTTTCTACATTGGCATCAAACGGAACATATTCAGACAGTAACAGAGAAAAATATCAAAACGAAATTCAAGAACTGAAAGATGAAATCAACAGAATTGCAGACTCCACAAACTTCAATGGTATCAATTTGTTAGATGGTAGCTTAGGTGGCGGAGCAATGAAAACTGATACTGCACAGTTAATCGGTTCTAATGTTAGTACACACTTTGAACCAACAACAGCTGCAAATACAGCAGCTAAAGTTAAAACAGATTTGAGTGGTGGTGCTTTAGTAGCTGCAAAAGAAACATACAATATTGATGGACAGACATTAGAAATTGACTGGACAAAAGGTGATGCGAAAAAACTTTTTGATGCTAGTCTTAAAGTAAATCATACTAATTTATCAGTTGATGGAACAAAAGACCTTGCTGAAAAATTACAAAAACTGTTTGAAGATGAAATGAAAGCACAGGGTATAACAGGTAACATTGAAATTAAATCAACAGGTACTGCTGGTCAATTTACAATGAAGAGTTTGAATACTAGCCCAGATGCTTCTATAGGTTTTGTAGGTAGTAATGCTGCTACTGCAGACCAAGTAAAAACAGTAGGTACTTTGTTCTTTGGTGCAGGTGATGGTAAAGAAGCTGTTGCAACACCAGCAATGAAATTTAACAATACACTTTCCGCTACTGACAAATTTACAATGACAATCAATGGTACTGAATTAGAAGTAAATATCGGTGGTTCTGCTGGTATTACTGATTGTGTGAGAGGAAAAACATTACAAGAAGTAGCAAGAGCAGTACAAGCTGCAATTCAGACTACAGTTACTAATTATCAAGCTGCAACTGGTATGAATGTTTCTGGTAAATTAGAAGATGTTAACCCAGCTAATTTCATTGTTGAAGCAGATAAGAGCGGTGGCTTAAAAGTAACATATACTGGCGACAATGCTAAAGACATTACATTTAGCTTTGGAGAAAAAACAGATGATGGTGTTACAGGTACAGCAGCTAGTTTGTTAGGATTGACAGATAAAGTATCTAGTCAAGCTGTAGGCGGAAATGCTCTTTCCCTTCAAATTGGTGATACAGCTGATGAATACAACAGAATTAATGTAAGTATTCAAGATTGCCACGTTAGAGGATTAGGTGTAGATGGTATTGATGTATCTACAGAAGCAAGTGCAGCAAAAGGTATTACAAAAATTAAAGATGCTATTGACACAGTTTCTAAAGTAAGAGCAAAACTTGGTGCTACTCAAAACAGATTAGACCATACATTGAATAACTTGGAAACAACAACAGAGAACTTGACAGATGCAGAAAGCCGTATCAGAGATACAGACATGGCAAAAGAAATGATGCAATATACAAAGAACAATATTCTTGTTCAGTCTTCACAAGCTATGTTGGCTCAAGCAAATCAGTTGCCACAAGGCGTTCTTCAGTTATTACAATAATAACAACAAATTTGTATTTATTGGTACAAATTTCTCTAATAAACAAAACAAAGCGAAAATTAAAAAGGGCTGGCAAACTGTCAGCCTTTTTTATTTCATAAAAAGGAAAGTGAGGTATTCCCTCACTTCTATAAAGCGTTTGTTAAAATAATAAGGAGGCGGAAAATGTGAAAAATATTGTGCTGCAACCAAGTTTTTATAGTAAATTTGAATGTATAGGAAGCGATTGCAAATATAATTGTTGTAGAGATTGGTATATTGGTTTTACAAAACAAGAATTAAAAAATATGAAAAGAAAAATAAGAACAGAGGAGTTTAGAAAACTATTTGAAGATGCTTTTGAAAAGTATCAAAATGATATATTTCATTATAAAATAAAATTAGATGAAAATAAAAAATGCAAATTTTTAGATGAAAATGGACTGTGTAAGGTTTATGGAGAGATGGGTCCTGAAAATATGAGTTTAGTTTGTCAGATATTTCCAAGAGAGACATCATATTATATGGGAAAATATGAATGTTTTTTAGGAATAGCTTGTGAAGAAGTCATTAGATTATTATTACAAGAAAAAGAGGGTATCAAATTAGAAGTAATAGAAAGAGAAATAACTGATGCTGAAAAAAGAGGTGCCACAAGAATAGATGGTGAAAAAATAAGAATGAACCCTATATTACATTATTGGACAGATTTTAAGATACTTCTGTTAGGTGTACTTCAAAATAGAGAGTATCGTTTTGAGGAAAGAATGGTAGTATTGGGAATGGCTTTCAAAAAAATAGAAAGTATACTGGAAAAAGGTGCAAAAAGTATAACAACAATACCAGATTATATACAGGAATTTGTAAATAATTTTAATGACACAAAAAACAAAGATATGTATCGTAATTTATTTGAAGATGCAGATAGAAGTGGTAGAAAGAGGCTTTTTAATTATATTGCTTATCACTATAATGGTACTGGAATGGGAGAAGATTTTAAAATACAAAATAAAATAAATAATAGAATAGATGTAAAGGTACAGTTAGAAGTAAATTTTGAAATGGGAAAAGAAAAAAGTCAAAATTTGAATATAGAATATAATGTGGAAAAATATCAACAGGCTATGAAAGATTTTGAAGAATTTACAAAAGGAAAAGAGTATTGGATAGAAAATATAATGATAGAAGAATTTTTAGCTTCTCGTTTTCCTTTTCGTATAGATGGTGGTATATGGAGAAATTATTGTGTTATGGCAACTGTATACAGTATGATGATGTTTATGTGGACTTGTTGTATAGAAAAAGACAGCACAGAAGAGGATTTTATATACTATACTTCTGAATTTGCGAAATCATTATTTAATAGTGTAAGTCATATGAAAAAATTAGAAGAACAGCTAAATAGAACAGAAAGTGAAACATTAGGACATATGGCTGTACTTGTATTATAAATGTTTTGATTGATTTTGGTTATACTATTTTTGCGAAATTGTGATTGCAGAAAGGAAAGTATTGCCATGTCGAAATTTGTGATTGAAAAAAGGGGAAAATTAGAAGGAAATGTTGCAGTGGGTGGCTGCAAAAATGCCATATTGCCTATATTGGCGGCGACATTGCTCACAGAAGAAAAATGCGTTATTTATGCCGTGCCGCCGCTGTCTGATGTGCTTGCATTATGCAGTATGCTAAAAGAAATGGGCGTTTTTGTGGATATTGATGAAAAAAAACAATGTGTTAGTGTTTGTGCAAAAACTATCGAAAGTATACAGACCGATTACCAAAAAGCTTCCAAAATGAGAGCCTCTTTTTTGATAATGGGGGCGTTGCTGGCTAGATGCCACGAGGCGATTATCCCTTTGCCTGGTGGCTGCCCCATTGGCAGCCGTCCTGTAGATTTGCATTTGAAAGGGTTTTGTGCATTGGGAGGTCGCTCCGAACAGTCCCACGGATTGATACACATTTGTGCTAAAAAATTGCAGGGCGATAAAATTTATTTGGATTTCCCTAGCGTTGGTGCAACAGAAAATATTATGATTGCTGCGACGCTCGCAAAAGGCGTTACTACTATTGTAAATGCTGCCGCTGAACCTGAAGTCATTGATTTGGCTGAATTTTTGAAAAAAATGGGTGCTCATATTACGGGAGAAGGTACAAGCACTATTACGATTACAGGAGTAAAAAAGCTATACGGTGTGGAATATACTGTTATGCCTGACAGAATTGAAGCTGGTACGTTTATGATTGCTGCCGCTATTACAAAAGGTGATGTCGTTGTAGAAAATGTTAGAGAAAAAGATTTGAAGCCTATACTCGCTAAATTGTCTGAAACAAATGTTAAAACACAAAAAGTAGAGGAAAATGCTTTTAGAGTGTATACAAATACGAAATTGCAGCCCGTTAGCCTTAAAACAATGCCTTTTCCTGGTTTTCCTACAGATATGCAAGCTCCTTTTATGAGTTTGCTCTCCGTAATAAAAGGTACTAGTATGATTACGGAAACTGTTTTCGAAAATCGTTTCCTTCATGCCGCTGAGCTTCAGAGAATGGGTGCTAAAATTAGTATTGATAGCAGAAGTGCTGTGATTGAAGGAGTTGATAAACTCACTGGCACTCAAGTCAAAGCAATGGATTTGAGAGGCGGTGCTGGCCTGATATTGTCGGCACTTGCCGCAGAAGGTAAAACAGAAATTAGCGACATCTATCACATTGAAAGAGGATATTACAACATAGAGAAAAAATTGCAAAAAATTGGTGCAGATATTGTAAAAGTTACTTGAGAGAAAACCTCTCAAGTTCTTTTTATATTACTCTTTATTTTTTGGAATTTATGCCGATATTATTTTAATGAAACAATGTCTTTCATTCGTTTTAAATATGAAAAATTTAGGAAGGAGAAATGCTTATGAAAAGGGCAAAAAGCAGACTTTTAGCAGGGGTTTTGTCTACAGCTATGGCGTTTTCTGTTGTGGTTGCACCGCAAGAAGTTTCTGCTGCAACAGATACCAGTGGACATTGGGCAGAAGCAAGCATTAATAGTTGGATAAACAGCGGTTATATTAGTGGTTATCCAGATGGTACATTCCGTCCCAATAATGCTATTAGTCGTGCTGAATTTGTAACAATAGCAAATAAAGCATTTGGCTTTACAAGCAGTCAAGGGATTTCTTTTAATGATGTAAAAGCAGGTTATTGGGCATATAGTGAAATACAAAAAGGTGTTGCAGCAGGATATGTACAAGGTGACGCTTCAGGTACATTTCGTCCTGGCAGTGCTGTTTCAAGACAAGAAGCAGCAGTAATGTTGGCAAGATTGAGAGGATATGAAGATGATGAAGCAGCATCATATGGTTATACAGACAGATGGGCTATGGCAAATTGGGCTGTAGGTGCTATTGGTGCAGTTTCTCGTAATGGTGTAATGAGTGGTTATCCTGATAAAACATTTCGCCCTCAAAGAGATTTGACAAGAGCAGAAGCTGTAGCAGCATTACAAAAAGTAGCAAGTTCTTCTAATCGCTTTGGCAATACAGGTACCATTACAAACAGTAATTATAATATGAGTACAAACACAAATAATTACACACCTTCAACATCAAGTTCTAGTTCTAGTACAAACTCAAATATAAATACTAGTACAACTTCCCGTTCCAACAGTACATATGACAATTATGTAAATGCTACTGTTTTAGATGGCACAAGAATGGAAAACAGAACATTGTCAGGAGATTTGTTGATACCTCGTAGTGTAGGCAGCCAAAATGTTACACTAAAAAATGTTAGAATAAAAGGAACATTGTATGTAGAAGGTGGCAGCAATATTACATTAGAAAATTGTAATATTACAAAAGTAGTAATGGATAAATCGAATGCTGTATTGAAAAATAATGGTAGTTCTGATGTAGAAGAAGTGTATTTTGAACAGTCAGGACGTATTGATGGCAAAGGATATAAAAATGTTCTGATAGATGATGATGGCGTATCAGAAGTTATTATTGACGCAGATGTAGATACATTGACATTAGATGCAGATGTAGATGTAAAATTGTATGCTAATGCAAATATAGATGTATTTGAAATAACAAAAAATGCAGATAAAGCAAAAATCAAATTAGGAGAAGATGCAGAAGTATCAGAAATGCAGATATATGATAAAGTGCGTATTTCTGGAAAAGGTAAAATTGATACTATGACAGTATATGTTTCTGGTGTACGCTCCGAAATTGAACCTAGAAGATTGATACAGCAAGATGGTGCTAGAAAACCAAACTTTAGTTATACAGATGATGATGACGACGATGACGATTATGAAAATCTGACCATTGACGACGATGATGAAGATTTTGACGGTGATGGAGATGACTATGACCGTGTTAGAATTGCAGCAGAAGATGTTACAGTAACAGATTTGACAGCACATGACGATTTGATTATAACAAGTGCAGCAGGAGATAGTACCATTAGAATAGAAGATGTTACAGTAAAAGGCGATGTGTATGTAGAAGGCGGAGGAGATAACTCTGTTATATTTGAAGATTGTACATTGCAGGGACATATTTATTCCAGAAAGAATACAAGCGGAAGATATGACGAAGCTGTAGCAATTAAATTAAGAGGGGATACTTCTGTAAAAGGAAATGTTTTTGTAACAGGAGATACTATACTGGAATCTAATACAAAATTAAATACAGTTACATTGAATAAAGCATTGTCAAAAACATTTAGAATGGAAGCAGATGCAGAAAAATTAATTGTAAATTATAATAATACTGTACAGCTTAGAGGAAGTAAAACAATAACAAATGGAGAAATTGCTTCTGGGCTGACTGATGTCAGCATTACAATGGACGGCGGAAAATTTAGCACATTGACAGCACGTTCTCCAGTAAAAATAGATGGTACAGGTACAATAGATAAGCTATTGACAAATCAAAATAATACTATTGGTGCAGGTATTACAGTAGGAGAAACTGGTGATGTAGGAGATGATGGTGCAGCAGCAAGCTATACTATAAAATCTTCTGTAGCAGCTAATTCTAGTGGACTTGGTACAATTTCACCACTGGGAGAACAGACAATAGCAAATGGTTCTTCTAAAGAATATAGTATTACACCAAATAGTAGCTATCACGTAGCAGCGATAGTGGTAGATGGTAGAGAGCTGAATTTAGGCGGTAAATATTATAGTGGATTTACTTATACATTTAATAATGTCAAAGCAAATCACGAAATTATAGTGTCATTTGCAGAAGGAGCAGGTACAGATGGTACAGGTAGTGCAAGTAATGGCACAAATAATGGTGGAGATGATAATAATAAACCATCTGAAGATGGCTATACTATTACTGCAACAGTAAATGGTACAGGTGGTAAATTTGATAATGAGATAGTTACTGTAAAAGAGGGCGAAGAAGGCTCTGTTACATTTACAGCAGATAAAGATTACCATATTGATGATATTACCATTGATAAAGGTACAGAAAATGAAAAAAGCTTGAGAAGAATAAGCGAAAGTGGTGGAATTTATAACAAAGTAACATATACATTTAAAAATGTGATAAAAAATCATACGATTTCTGCAACATTTAAAGCAGGAGCAGGTAAAAATGAAATTGGCATTACTTCAGATGATGAAGATGTACCAGCTACAAAACCAAGCGGCTATAAATATAAAGTGACAACACTGCTTACAGATTTGGACGGAAATAAATTAACACAGAATGATGAGGGAAGATATTATTGTATTGCTGGAGAAACAATACAGTTATTGATGGCAAATTTAGAAACAAATGACCCTAATGAAGAATTTTTAAAGACAAAGTGGGCAATTGTAAGTAATACAACAGATATGAGTATCAATTTAACACAGGCAGAAAATAGTACACTAGGTGTATTAAAAACAACAGAAAATAATGGTCATGCGGTAATGTTGAGAGTACAAGTATATGACACAAGTAAGGAATCGAATGTTAGTGCACCAGTTTACCAGTCAGATGTTATAGAACTGCACGTTGATGTGCCTTTGTCAGAAAAGCCAGGATTGATGCTTTCTAATTCTGATCAACTATATTGTCAAAGCAATCAGTATATATTGTCACCACAAAACTTTACTTATGTGCCATCACAAGCAACAGCAGCAAATGATAGACAAAATATTCAATGGAAAGTAGTACCAGGTAGTGAAAAAATTGATGAGGTAGAAGGTCAACAAAGCCTTTATGTAGGAATTGATGATACAAAAACAGGAAATGGTGGTACAGTACCTACATTAGTTGTAAGGCAAGTATATAAAGAAGGCGACAGTATTACTGAAAAAACGATGGCAACGCCTACAGGAGAAGTGAAAATTGAGGCAACCATACCAAATGGATATGGAAAAATGGTAGATTATAAAAAAGTATTTACAATACAATTTATAGGTACTCAAATTATACCAGTTAAACAAATTATGATTTCTAATGACCTAAAAACAAATGGAAAAGAAATGACTGGTATACAAGAATTGGATTTAGATACAGAAGCAATTACAAAAGAAATAGAAATTTTGCCTGAAAATGCAACATATCAACAAATAGAATGGAAAATCAAAAGCGATACACGTTCTAGTGAAGATGTAAAAACTGCAACAATACAAGCAGGCAAAAATGGTGCAAATACTAAAATTGTTTCAACAGGTTATCCGGGAGAGATTGTATTAAGACCATATATTAAAAATGGTAAGGGAAAAGATGAAGATTTTGACTTGATTAATGCAGAAACAGATGAACAAATCAAAATAACAGTTAATGTATTACCACCTGAAGTTACTATGAATAAAATAGATGACAGTAAGGGTACAGATATTGGTGATATTATTATACTTTCTGCACAAGTAGATAATGCTGATAAAACACCATATACAAGGATATTAAAATGGCAAAAGAATACTACTTTAGATAGTGATGGAAATCCTAAAAAAGATACATGGGTAGATATTCCAGAAAGTTGTTTAACAAATAAAGACGTAGATGGATATGACATATATTTTCCAGATGATAAAGGTGTTTATCATATAGGATATATAGTGCAAGGCGGTGAAAATGGTGATTTGAATAGGGACAATTATGACCCTAAAACAGTGTATTTTAGAGCTATTGTAGAATATGATAAAAGTATTGGTGAAGCTGACCAAGATGTAAAAAATATGGCTGAGTCTAATGCAGTTAGTGTAGCTTGTAAAGCACAACCAGTTAAATTACCAAGTAAGACAGAAATTGGTAAAGATGGAAACGGTCTAGGTATTACTGTTAATAACAATAATGAATGTACTATTCAAGGATATGACAAAATAGAATTAGACTATGAATTAGGTAATGGTACACCAATTACTTGGGCTATTGCACCAGATATTAAAGCTGACATAGCAGAAATTACCCCACCTGCTCCAGGCAAAAACCAAGTGTTGACTTTAAAAGGACAGCCAAATGAAAAAATTGAGTTGACTGCAACAGTGGAAAACAAAGGAACAACAACATTTACAATTACTAATACGTTTGTTCCGATTGCTGTAAATAGTTCTAGCTTTGATATAGTAGATGATGGTGGTATAATACAAGTAGCAAATCCTGAAGATGAAATTCAATTAATGGTAGGTAATAATGGAGTACAGCCTTTAAATGCGACTTATCATGCTTATGAAGGTACTGATAAAATAGTGTGGTCGATAGGAATAAATGCAGACGGAAGTGATGCAAAACTAATTACCCCTCAACCTACTCTAAATAATGGCACTTATACTTATAAGTTACCAGATAAAGATACTATTAAAACAGATGCAAATAGAAAAATTTACTTTACTGCTTCTTGGAAAAATGGTGTATTAACTCAAGGTGGAAGTATCATACCAGTAAAAAGTAAAACACAAAGCCTAGAAATAAATAATTATATATCAGTAACAGGTATAGACTTTTCGGAAACAGTGATGGGAGATTTACAACCTGATCCTGCTGGTTCTAAAGAATATAAGTATACAATAAGCAAAGAAGCCTATGCAAAAGATAGAGTACAAATTGTTTTAGCTAATGCAAAGAAATTGCCTGAAAATGCTAGTACAAAGGAAAGTATAAAATGGTCTATATCAGTTCCTGATACATTACGTGATTTTGTTAATTTAAATGATCAATCTAGTTTAGAAATATTATCAGATACCGATAAACCTAATAATCCAGGTGGAGATATTGTGTTAACAGCAACTATAAAATACGGTACTACAGATAAAGAAGATGGCGATTTTGTTGCACACTTAACTATTACAGTACAAGGAGCTGACCCAACAACAAGACAAAGTGTTGCACAAAAAGCACCAGCGGCTAATACAGCACCTTCAACAGAGAACAACACAGAACAAACAAACACAAACCAAGCAACAAATGCTGGAAGCAATACAAACCAAGCAACAAACAACAACAATGCAGTTCAAACACCAAACAACAGCAACAATGCAGTTCAAGTACCAAGCGATACGAGCAATCAAATAACAACAGGTACTCCAGATGAAAATGGTTTTGTTGCAGTAACAGACATCAGCTTTAATGATATAGCAGGATTGCAGCCTATCGCAGGAGGCTATGCCGTTACAAGCGACAAGAGCAAACAAACAATATTGGATTTGCTTGACAATACAACAACTGTAAATGGTGTTTCAGTGCATACAGGTGTAAAAGTATTTCCAGAAAATGCAACAAACAAAACTGTAAAATGGACAGTTGAAAAAGGCTCTCCTATTGCAATTACTACACCAGGAAGTATTAATATGATACCATCTGGAAAAATTGGTGTATTGAATAACACAACAAATAAATTGACATTGGGAACAAATGTTTCTGGTACATTTACGGTATCAGCAGTTGTAAAAGATGGTTTGGGAGAAGGTGCTGATTTTGTAAAACAAGTTACAATACAAGTTACGCCACAAGGCACAATTATAAATACACCAAACACAAGTACACCTAGTACAAATACTACAACACCAGTTCAGCAAATGCCTGCCAATACAATACAGTCATCAACAAGACAAGTGGTGTCTGTAGGTACAACAGAAGTAGGTACTTCATCAACAAGTTCAGCAGGTGGCGGTAGTTCATCAAAAACAACAACATATACAGAAAATGAAAGAAAATTGGATAGTACAATATCTAATTCAGATGTAAATATAGAATTTTCTGGAGAATGTAAAAAAGGAATTAGTATCCGTTTGAAAGCTGTTTCAAAATCTACAAGACAACAATACACTGATGTGGATTGGGAAATTGCAGATGATGGCGGTACAAATGCAAAAATTGGACTTACTGATGGTTTGTTGAGAGCGTCAAATACTGGTACTGTAACAGTCAGAGCGATTGTATATACTTCTTCTGGTGAAAGAATGGTATGTACAAAAGACATTAGAGTGTCAAACTAAATAAATAGTATAAAAACCCTCTGTAAAAATACAGGGGGTTTTTTATGGATATTGCTGAAATTTTGTAAAACAAAATAAATACTTTGGCAAATATTACAACAGTGAAATGTAGTAAAATGATATAGAAACAATTATTGGTATTATATTTATTCATATCATATGTATAAATACAAAACTATTTTAACTGGTAAAAAACATAATATTGTGATTTTTAAATATTTTTACTTGCATAATAATAATAGCTTATGTATAATTATAACATTAAAGAATGAAAAACGGAGGAATGATTTATGATAAAAGCAGGCGTTATTGGTGCAACGGGATATGCAGGAAATGAATTGGTAAGATTGTTAATGCAGCACCCTGATGTGGAATTAAAAACACTTACTTCTCAAAGATATATCGGAAAAGAATTTAGTGAAGTGTATGAAAACTATAGAGAGATTAATACATTGGTTTGCGAAGAAGAAGATATTGAAAAAATGGCAGAACAGTGCGATGTTGTATTTTTGGCTTTGCCTCATGGTGTCGCTGCAAAAAAAGTGACAGAAGAAATATTACAAAAAACAGTAATTATTGATTTTGGTGCTGATTTTAGATTGCAAGATGTAAATGATTATGAAAAGTGGTATGAATTGCCTCATGAAGGGAAACAACTTTTAAAACAAGCAGTATATGGACTTTGTGAAGTAAACAGAGAAAAAATAAAAAAAGCAAAATTGATTGCAAATCCTGGCTGTTATACAACTTGCAGTATATTGTCGCTGATACCGCTTTTGTCAGAGAAATTGATAGACAATAAAAGCATTATTATAGATGCAAAATCTGGTGTAAGCGGAGCAGGCAGAGGACTTGTAACAGGCAGTTTATATTGTGAAGCAAACGAAAATATGAAAGCATATAAAATCGCTTCTCACAGACATACACCAGAAATTGAAGAACAGCTTTCTTATATTGCTGGAGAAAAAATAACACTTTCATTTACACCACATTTAACTCCTATGAATAGGGGCATATTAGCAACTTGTTATGCTACATTGAAACAAAATGTAACGGAACAAGATGTTAGAAAAGCATATGAAAAGTGGTATGCAAAAGAGCATTTTGTAAGAGTGACAAAAAAAGGCGTTTTTCCAGAAACAAGATGGGTAAAGGGTTCTAATTTTGTGGATATTGGCTTTACGGTAGATGAAAGAACAAAAAGAATTATAGTAATAGGGGCGATAGATAATTTGGTAAAAGGAGCAGCAGGACAAGCAGTGCAAAATATGAATATTGTATTTGGATTAAAAGAAGACACTGGACTTTGTCAAGCACCTATATTTCCAGCATAAATAAAAAGGAGGAGCAATTATGAGAATTATTGATGGGGGCATTACAGCAGCAAAAGGATTTTTAGCGGCAGGTGCACACATAGGCATTAAAAAAATAAAAAAGGATTTATCTCTTTTGTATAGTGAAAAGCCAGCTGTTGCTGCTGGTATGTTTACTCAAAATATTGTCAGAGCAGCTCCTGTAATAAGAAATGAACAAATGATAAAAAGCGGCAAAGAAATAAAAGGGCTTGTTACAATTAGCGGAAATGCTAATGCTTGTACAGGAGAGCAGGGTATATTAGACAATCAAAAAATGGCTGATGTTTATGCCAAAATGCTTCAAATTAGCCCAGAAGAAGTATTGACAGCAGCAACAGGTATTATAGGAAAACAAATGCCTATTGATATAATTGAAAAAGGTATTCAAGAAATAACGCCTCAGCTAAAAGAAGATAGACAAAGTGCTAAAGAAGCAGCAGCAGGTATTATTACAACAGATACTTTTTTAAAAGAAGTTGCTGTGGAATTGGAATTAGGAGGAAAAACGGTAACAATAGGTGCTATGGCAAAGGGCAGCGGTATGATACACCCTAATATGGCTACAGTATTGGCATTTATAGCAACAGATGCTGTCATTTCTCAACAGTTGCTTCAAAAAGCACTTTCAGATGCTGTAGAAATTACGTATAATATGATTTCTGTAGATGGTGCAGTAAGTACAAATGATATGGCATTGCTTTTGGCGAATGGTATGGCTGAAAATGAACCTTTTACAGAAGAAAGTGAAGATTATAAAAAATTTAAAGATGCTATATTGTATATCAATCAAAAATTAGCAATACAAGTAATACACGATGGAGAAGGTGCAAGCAAATTAATTGCAGCAGTAGTAACAGGAGCAAAAACAAAACAAGATGCCAGAAAATTAGCAAAAGCAATTATCAATGATAATTTAGTTAAAACTGCTATGTATGGCGAAGATGCAAATTGGGGGCGTGTATTGGCAGCAATGGGTGGTTCTGGAGGATTTTTTAATCCAGAAAGAGTAGATATTGCATTTCAGAATGAAAAGGGGTATTTAGCACTTATGGAACAAGGGCGACCTATTTCATTTGATGAGGGAAAAGCACTTGAAATACTTGCAGAAAGAGATATTATTATACACATTACATTGTATGATGGTGAACAAGAGGCAATAGCTTGGGGCTGCGATTTGGGACACGAATATATTAGAATAAATGGAGAATATCGTTTGAGAACATAATGATAAAACAAGCATTATATTGAGAGGTTTGGCAATGCAGAAACAAAATACAAAATATATCAAAATATTTTTATGTATTGATATTGTACTCAGTATTATAATGATTAGTTATGTGGCATTTGCAATATATGAAACAAAAAAATATATGTATTTTGCGGGATTTGCTTCTCTCTTTATGCTGTTATTGTTAAAGCCTTATTTTATAATATTGCTTCAATGCGTAGTATTGTTGTTATTATCAATAGTATTAAAAAAAAGAATACCAATGATTGTTGCATTGATATTGCAAATAGTTTGTTGTTTCGTATGGTTATTGACAGTATATTTACTTCATTCAGGTATTTCGTGGTTTGAATTTTTATTATTGTTGCATATGATTATAGCGATAACAATAGTGTTGTTATTGTGGGAAAATAGAAGTGAAAGGAGAAAATAAAAGTGAAAGAAATAAAAGGCGGTGTTACCGCAGCAAAGGGATATAAAGCAATAGGTGGTGCAGTAGGCATTAAACAAGATAGTAAAGATATGGCAATATTGATAAGTGATGTACCAGCAACAGCAGCAGGAGCTTTTACAACAAATGTAGTAAAAGCAACTTCTGTATTGCGTAATATGGAAATTATGGAGCAGAAACAGTATATAAAAGGCATTGTAATCAACAGTGGCAATGCAAATGCGTGTACAGGAATAGAAGGAGAAAAAGCAAATCAAGAAATGGCTGAAACATTGGCAAACTGTTTAAATGTGGGACAAGAACAAATATTGACAGCATCTACAGGTGTGATTGGTGCAACATTTCCTATTGAAAAAGTAAAAAATGGTATTGCTATGCTTTTTCCAAAATTAGGAGAAACAGTAGAACATGGACATTTGGCAGCAGAAGGTATTATGACAACAGATACTTATTCCAAAGAAATTGCAGTACAGTTGGAAATTGGAGGAAAAATGGTAACAATAGGCGGTATGGCAAAAGGTAGTGGTATGATACACCCTAATATGGCTACAATGCTGGCTTTTATTACAAGCGATGTGTGTATCAAAAGAGAATTGCTTGATGAAATGTTAAAACAGAGTATACAAACATCATATAATATGGTTTCTGTAGATGGTGATACCAGTACAAATGATACGGTGATTGTGCTTGCCAATGGTATGGCAGGTAATGCAGAAATTACAGAAAAAAATGCAGATTATGAAGCATTTCAAAAAGCATTGCACTTTGTCAATACAAAATTAGCAAAGGATTTGGTAAGGGATGGAGAAGGTGCTACAAAATTTATAGAAGTAAATGTAACAGGTGCTAAAACACAACAATATGCTAAAACAATGGCAAAATCTGTTGTTACATCTAATTTGGTAAAAACTGCTATGTATGGGCAAGATGCAAATTGGGGACGTGTGTTGTGTGCTATGGGCTATTCTGGCGTAAAATTTGATACCAAAAAAGTAGATATTGTTTATCATAGTGCGAAAGGCAGTATTGATTTAATGATAAAGGGAGACCCTATTGTTTTTGATGAGCAAAAAGCAGCAGAAATATTAAGTGAAAAAGAAATTACAGTGGAAATTAGAATACAAGAGGGAAATGAAAAAGCAACTGCTTGGGGCTGTGATTTAAGTCATGAATATGTAAGTATCAATGGAGATTATCGTTCTTAATAATAAAAGTTGATGTTAGTAAAATGAAATA
This sequence comes from uncultured Clostridia bacterium, assembly GCA_910586765.1. GTDB lineage: Bacteria > Bacillota > Clostridia > Lachnospirales > Anaerotignaceae > Coprocola. The sequence goes on along the minus strand of CAJUJJ010000002.1, from coordinate 78,775 downwards.
TAAACAATAAAACAACAATCATAATATTTAACGATTAAGGTGGTGTGTAACATTGAAATTAAAAATTGTTGGTAGCGGTGGTATGTCTATTATTCCGAGTTCATTTTGTAAATGCAATATCTGTGAAGAAGCTAGACAAAAAGGTGGAAGATATGAACGATTGGGACCAAGTCTGTATATTGACGATATTAAAATGTTAATAGACACTCCAGAAGATATTGCAGTAGCTTGCAACAGACAAAAAATAACAGAAGTAAAACATATTTCTATTTCGCACAGTGACCCTGACCATGTAAAAGGGATTAGAGTTGTAGAAAAAATAGCATATGATTTTATAAAAGAGAAAAGTACACCCATTCATTTTTATGCACTGCCTGAAGTAATAAGAGATATTAATTATATGAACCGTGATTGTTTGAAATATTATGGAGATGTACTTGGTTGCATTTCTGTAAATGAGACATCACATATTCGTATAGACGATATTGATATTGATTTGATTAACAACAACCCCGACAGAAATATTACATTTTATGTAATAAAACAATGTGAAAAAAAAGTAATATATGCCTGCTGTAATCCAAAACCATTTCTTCATAACGAGGCATATTTTGATGCAGATGTGTTTATTATTAGTCTGGTTTCAGATGATGGTATATTAAATGATGGTACAAAACTGGAATATGCCCCATTTAAAGAAGAATTATTTACATTAAATGAAATCATAGAAATGAAAAATTTTTATAGAATTAAAAAAATGATTGTGACACATATTGACGAAATATGGGGAAAATCATATGGTTATTATAAAGAATTAGAAAAGAAACTGGATAATATTTTGTTTGCCTATGATGGTATGGATATTATAGTGTAATATATTACATAGTAAAAAGAAACTGTATTTATATTGAGAATAAAAAAATAAATTGCTATAATAAAGTAAATGACAATAGCATAGCAAATATAGAAAGGACAGCACAATATGGAAAAAGATGTTATGCAGATATATATAGATAAGGCAAAAACATTAATGGAAGCATTGCCTTATATCAAAAGATTTTATGACAAAACAGTAGTAATAAAATATGGCGGAAGTGCTTTAATCAATGATAATATCAAACAAACAGTAATACAAGATATTGCTCTTATGAAATTGGTAGGTATGCACCCTGTTATTGTACATGGCGGAGGGCCAGACATCAATGCGTTTTTAGAGCAAATGAATATAGAGTCAAAATTTATAAATGGATTGAGAGTAACAGATGAAAAGACAATGGAAATAGTAGAAATGGTTTTATCTGGAAAATTAAACAAACATATTGTAACAGAAATTGAAACGCAAGGTGTAAAAGCAGTAGGCATCAGCGGAAAAGACGGTGGTATTATCAAAGCCCAAAAAATAGAAAAAGATGGCATTGACTATGGCTGTGTAGGTGATATTGTTTCTGTAGACCCTACGCTGATACAGTCTTTAATAAACAATGAATTTATACCTGTGATAGCACCTATAGGAAAAGATGAAAATGGTACAACATATAATATTAATGCAGACTATGCAGCAGTAGCCATTGCAGGAGCTTTAAAAGCAGAAAAATTAGTATTTTTGACAGATGTTGAAGGTGTTATGAGAGATATTAATGACCCTAATTCTATTATGAGTTTTATTAGTTCTAAAAAAATACAAAAACTGATAGACGATGGTACAATTTCAGGGGGTATGATACCTAAAGTAGAATGTTGTATGGAAGGCATAAAAAAAGGTGTAAATAATGTCCATATATTAGATGGCAGAGTAGAACACTGTTTGATATTAGAAGTATTTACACCAGAAGGTATTGGCACAATGATTGAAAAATGAGAAAGGGTGAAAGTAAATGGGAGAAAAAATGGAAAAACTGATAGCAAGAGGAAACAAAGTAGTGATGAAAACATATAATCGTTTTCCTATTGCGATAGAGTGTGGTAATGGTATGTATGTATGGGACGTAGACGGAAAAAAATATATTGATTTTGTTGCAGGAATTGCAGTAAATAGCTTGGGCTATGCAAGTGAAGCATTGGAAAGAACAATAGCAGAGCAGGCAATGAAATTAATCCATTGTTCCAATTTATATTATACAGAACCACAAATTGAATTGGCAGAAAAATTGGTAGCAAATAGTGATTTTGATAAAGTATTTTTCTGTAATAGTGGTGCTGAGTCTATAGAAAGTGCATTAAAATTAGCTAGAAAGTATGCTAAAATGAAAGGCAAAGCAGGCAATGAAATTATTACTATGATACATTCTTTTCATGGTAGAACATATGGTGCAGTAACAGCAACAGGACAAGACAAATATCATAAAGGATTAGAGCCACTTTTGCCAGATGTAAATCATGTTGCATTTAATGATTTTGAAGCATTGCAAAATGCAGTAACAGATAAAACTTGTGCTATATTGTTAGAGCCTATACAAGGCGAGGGTGGTATTATACCAGCAGATAAACAATATTTGCAAAAGGTAAGAAAATTGTGTGATGAAAAAGATATATTGCTTATGTTTGATGAAGTGCAATGTGGTGTAGGTAGAACAGGAACATTGTTTGCATATCAAACATTGGGTGTAGTGCCAGATGTTGCAACATTTGCAAAAGGTCTTGCAGGAGGTATACCTATTGGTGTAATGATGGCAAAAGATTTTGCAGCACAAGCATTTCAGCCAGGTGACCACGCTTCTACATTTGGAGGAAACTCCCTCGCAACCGCAGCAGGTTTGACAGTAATGAAAGAATTGTTTGAAAATGGTTTGCTTGAAAATGTAAAAAGAACTGGTAATTATATGACAGAACAACTCAAAAAATTGCAACAAAAACATAGCTGTATTACAGATGTAAGAGGAATAGGATTTATGCAAGGTATTGCATTGAGTATACCAACAGCAGATGTAATAAATAAATGTATTGAAAAAGGATTGCTATTAGTAGGTGCAGGACATGATGTCATTCGTTTTGTACCAGCATTGATTGCAGAAGAAAGACATATTGATGCTATGATTGAAATATTGGATAAAGCATTGACAGAGTGCGAATGAATAATATAGCTTATTTATAATGAAAATAGTAGAAGTAGAATAATGAAATGTAATTTTTCTTCATTTCATTACAGTTGGTGCAAAGCGTCTGCTGGACGCTTTGCACCGTTTAAAAGTTTCGGTCAAGCCCTCAAGGTTTTTGACAGTTTGAGCAGAGATAGCCTCTCTGCTTTTCTTTTTACATTATTTTTTATTATATATAGAAAGGAATGAAATATGTTGAAAACAGACATAGCATATTACAATGACGGATACCAAAAAGAGATACAAACAAAAGTAACAGAATGTATAAAAAGCAAAAAGGGCTATGATGTTGTATTAGAAGATACTTGTTTTTATCCAGAAGGAGGAGGACAGCCAGCAGACAGAGGAAAATTGAACGAACAGGAAGTATTAGATGTGCAAGAAGAAAACGGCATAATATATCATACTGTAAAAAATAAAATAGAAGTAGGAACAGTTGTAAAAGGAGAAATTGATTGGGAATATCGTTTTGATTTAATGCAAAATCATACCGCAGAGCATATATTTTCAGGATTGGTATATAGGGAATATGGCTTTCATAATGTGGGGTTTCATATGGGAAAAGAATTTATGACATTAGATTTTGATGGCAAACTGTCAAAAAATGATGTTTTAAAATTAGAAATATTTACAAATAAGGCGGTTATGAAAAATAGAGAAATAAAAGTATATTATCCTACAAAAGAGGAGTTGGAAAAGCTAGATTATAGAAGCAAAAAAAAATTAGAAGGAATTGTTAGAATTGTAGAAATTCCAGAATTTGATATTTGTGCCTGCTGTGGTATTCATGTAAAATTTACAGGAGAAATTGGTTGTGTCAAAATACTTTCTTCTGAATGGCATAAAGGTGGTACTCGTATACACATGATTGCAGGAGGAAGGGCATTGTATGATTATTATGTAAAAAGTGTTGATGTAGAAGATATTTCTCATATGCTTTCTGTACCTGTAAAAGATGTTGCAAAGGCAGTATACAAATTGAAAACAGAAAGAGATACATTACAATATCAGTTAAATTTGTTAGAAAAACAAAAACTAGAAAAAATTGCAGAAATGGTGGAGAAGGGCAGTAAAAAAGCAGTTTTATTTGAAAAGGTATCAAATACAAAAACATTGCAGCATTTTGCAAATTTATTGTGTCAAAAGGTAGATGTTGCCGCAGTATTTTCTGGTGATGATAAAACGGGATATACCTATGTGCTTATGAGCCAAAAACAAGATATGAAAGAATTGAAACAAAAATTGTCTGCCGTTTTACAATGTAATGGAGGTGGAACAAAAGAAATGATACAAGGAAAAATACAATCTAGTAAAAAAGAAATAGAATATTTTTTTAAAACCTATGAATAAATATAAAATTAAGTGAATAAAAAAATTGTAATGTGTAATAAATGTTAGTATTATAAATGCTTAAAAAAGTAAATTTCTGTGGATAACTCTGTGGATAACTCAAAATTTCTGTGGAAAAGTACAAAAAGCATACCAAATATTGTAAAAAAAATAAATAAAAGGAAAAAGAAGATATACAATATTATTTTTTAAAAATACAATATCTATTATATTTTATATAAAAATAATCAAAATATGGGAAATGCTATAAATATCATAAAAAGGAATAGACAAGTGTGTTTTGACAAAAGACAATGAAAAATATCGAAATGATATGAGTGTGATAGTAAAAGCAATTTCACAAAGTTATCCACAGGCTGTGGATAACTTTGTGGATAAATTTATAAAAAATCATATTATTCATTCAAAAACATTTCACCAACACGATAAATATCACCAGCACCTACAGTTAATAGTAAATCACCTTTTTTGCAATGTGTATTTAAGTAATTTGTGATTTGTTCGAAATTACCGCAATATAAAGCATTTTTGTTGTGACGTACAATTTCGTCTGCAAGCTGTTGTGCATTGATAGTGCCATTGTCTTTTTCTCTTGCTGCATAAATATCCGCTATAATAATTACATCTGCATCAGTAAAGGCAGTTGCAAAGGAGTCAAAAAGTGCTTTTGTACGAGAATAGGTGTGAGGCTGAAAAACACAGTAAGTAGTGTTGTGTTGAATTTTTTTAGCCGCAGATAATGTAGCTTTGATTTCTGTAGGGTGATGTGCATAATCATCAATGACAATTACACCATTTTTTTCTCCTTTTCTCTGAAAGCGTCTTTGTGTGCCATGAAATTTTTCAAGCCCTTTTATAATATCTTCTGTGGATAATGAAAGTGTGTAAGCTACAGCAAAAGCAGAAAGAGCGTTTGTAATGTTATGGTCACCTGGAATGTGTAAATGTACACGGCCTAAACACACATTATTGTAGATTACATCAAAACTATTTTTGCCGTCTAGTTCATGAGTAATGTTTTGTGCTTTCCAGTTGGCCTCACCCTCTAGCCCTATAGTTTCTACATGACAGGAGAGATTTTCAGTAATTTGTTGTAATTGAGGTATGGTATTGTTTATGATGAGTGTACCGTTTGATGCAATATTTTGAGCAAATTTGTGGAAAGATGCTCTGATGTTGTCTAAATTTTTGAAATAATCTAAATGGTCAGCTTCGATGTTTAATATGACACCAATAAAGGGATAAAATTGTAAAAAGCTGTCAAAATATTCACAAGCTTCTGCTATAAAATAAGAATTGCCCCCTATTTTGGTGTTGCTTTGTATAGTAGGCAATATACCACCTACAGTAATAGTAGGGTCTGCATTAGCAGAAAGTAGTATGTCAGAAACCATACCTGTTGTGGTAGTTTTGCCATGAGTGCCTGAAATAGCAACAGAATAAGGATATTGCTTCATAATCAAGCCTAAAAGGTGTGCTCTGTCAATAATAGTAATGTTTTTTTGCTTTGCAGCAATTAATTCTGGATTGGCTTGTTTTACTGCTGCGGTGTAAATAACAAGTTGTATATCATCTGTAATATTTTCTGCTTTGTGACCAATGTTTACATTTATGCCAATACTTTGTAAATGCTGTGTTTCTGTAGATTGTTTCATATCTGAACCAGATACTTGAAAACCTTTAGAAAGTAATATTTCGGCTAGACCAGACATACTGATGCCACCAATGCCTATAAAATATACAGATTGATATTGATTTAAAAAATCTTTTTTCATGAATAAATCGCCCCATTTTCTTTAACAATATTGAATGATGGTGTAACAAAAAAAGTAATTTTTAATGCTAAATTTTAGTAAATATCTCTTAAGTAAATCATTTTAAGAATATACAGAAATTCATATTTATTTTAAAATCGTTTTTAAATAATTTTAAGAGATTTTACTATAGAGTAATAAAACTATTTTGTTATAAATATTATGTTGAAAATAACAAAAAATATGTTTTAGATATTGTGTATTACAAAATATTGGTAATACTATTATTGATTTTTTTATTATAGTACAGTCAAAAAATAATAGCAATCAAAAAATAGATAAAAAAGGTATGAAAAGAGAGTAATGAAATGACATTTTAAGAGGATTTTTTATGAAAAAATGTAAGCTATAGAATGGAAAATAATAACATATGAAAAAAGAGTTGTTTATTTTGATAAAAAATAATCAAAAAATTGTCAAAAATGTATAAAAAATTTTAAAAAAATGAAGAAAGATTTCTATTTCTACAAAATAAATTAGTAAAAATTGTTAAAAAATCATTATTCTAATAAAAAAATTATTTGATATTTTACAATGAAAAAAAGATGTGCTATAATATGGTTATACAATAATCATTTTGTATAGATATCAATTTTATCTGTGCCGAATGCTTGTCTCAGTTTTATAAAAAAATTATAAAAGTATTGGGGGTTATAAGACATGCGTAAGAAAGAGATGATTGCCATGTTATTGGCAGGTGGACAAGGAAGCCGTCTTGGTGTACTAACAAGAAATGTAGCAAAGCCAGCTGTTACATTTGGGGGAAAATATAGAATTATAGATTTTCCTTTAAGTAATTGCATCAACTCTGGTGTAGATACAGTAGGTGTATTGACACAATATCAACCTCTGCGTTTAAATCAGCATATTGGTATTGGTATTCCTTGGGATTTGGACCGTAAATCAGGCGGTGTTACCATATTGGCACCACATGTAAAAGGTGGTGGCGATTCTGGCGAATGGTTTATGGGTACAGCAAATGCTATCTATCAAAACTTGGAGTATATCGAAAGCAATAATCCAGAATATGTGCTCATTCTTTCTGGTGACCATATTTATAAAATGGATTATGCTGCAATGTTAGATTTTCATAAAGAGAAAAAGGCAGCAGCAACTATCGCCGTTTTAGAAGTAGGTTGGGACGAAGCAAGTCGCTTTGGTATTATGAATACAAAAGATGACGATAGAATTTATGAATTTGAAGAAAAACCTGAAAAACCAAAAAGTAATTTGGCATCTATGGGTATCTACATTTTTACATGGAGTCGTTTAAGAGAAGCATTGATTGAAGATAGCAAAATTCACCCTGATAGTGACTTTGGTAATCATATTATTCCACGTATGCTGGAAGAAGGACAAACAATGTATGCTTATCGCTTTAAAGGCTATTGGAAAGATGTTGGAACAATCGAATCTTATTGGCAGGCAAATATGGAATTAATCAGAACATTGCCTGATTTTAATCTTTATGAAGATTTTTGGAAAATTTATACAAATACAGACCATCAACCACCACAATATACTGGAGCAGAGGCTCGTGTAAAAACAGCTATTGTTTCAGATGGCTGTGAAGTATATGGAGAGGTATATGACTCCATATTAGGCCCTAATGTTGTTGTGAAAAAAGGTGCTGTAATAAGAGGCTCTATTATTATGGGCGACACTGTAATTGGCGAGAATAGCCAGTTAGACCGTTGTATTATTGACGAGGGTAGCCAAGTTGGTGACAATGTAAAAATCGGTGTTGGTGATAATATTGAAAATGAGATGAAACCTAAAATTTATAACACAGGTATTACTGTAATAGGACACATGACAACTATTCCAAATAATGTGACGATTGGAAAGAACTGTGTACTGTTAGGTAAAACAACAGAAAAAGATTTTGCAGATGGTGTTTTGCAAAGCGGTAAATCTGTGATTGTAGAGGAGGTTAACTTATGAGAGCGATTGGAGTAATTTTAGCTGGCGGTAATAATGAAGGTCGTATGGGAGCATTGACAGATTTGAGAGCATCTGCAGCACTTCCAGTAGGTAGTTGCTATAGAGCAATTGACTTTGCTTTAAGTAGTATGGCAAGTTCTGGAATACAAAAAGTAGCAGTGCTGACACAATATAATTCACGTTCATTGCATGACCATTTAGGTTCTGCAAAATGGTGGGATTTAGGAAGAAAACAAGGCGGTCTATTTGTACTGTCACCTTATACTAGCAGAGCAGATTCTAACTGGTTCCGTGGAACAGCCGATTCCATGTATCAGAATATGTCTTTTTTAAGACGAAGCAATACACCATATGTTATCATCGCATCTGGTGATGCAGTATATAAAATGGATTTCAAAAAAGTTTTGGAATATCATGAACAAAAAGGTGCAGATATTACAGTAATTTGTAAAGATATGTCAGGAAAAGATTTATCTAAATATGGCATTATGCAAATGGACACAGATAAAAGATTACAAGAATTTGAGGAAAAACCTCTGCAAGCTCAAAGCAATATGGCTTCCTTAGGTATTTATGTAATTGGTAGAGAATTGTTAATTGATTTATTGGAAAAAGCAAATGCTGAAGGAAGATATGATTTTGTAAAAGATATTATCATTCGTCAAAGAAAGACATTAAAAATTTATGGTTATGAGTTTGAAGGCTACTGGAGCTCTGTAGGTTCTAGCATTGTAGATTACTTCAAAACAAATATGGACTTTTTGAAAAAAGAAGTAAGAGATGTTTTTGTAAATCAGTATCCTTATATTGAAACAAAACCAAAAGATGAACCACCTGCAAAATATAATGCAGGTGCAGAGGTAAAAAATTCTATTATAGGTAGTGGTTCTATTATAAATAGTAAAGTGGAGAATTCTGTTGTTTTCCGTAAAGTATATGTGGGCGACCATGCCAGCGTAGAAAATGCTGTTGTTATGGAAGGGTCACGTGTAGGAAATGGCTGTGAAGTAAGATATGCTATATTAGATAAAGATGTCGTATTAGCAGATGGACAAAAAGTCATAGGAACACCAGAAAATCCTCAAATAGTAAGAAAAGGTACAAAATTGTAAGTATTGTAAAAGCGTAAAGGAGGATAATTCCCAGGTCACATGGGAGGAGAGAGCGTATGGAAATTACTGATGTAAGAGTGAGAAAGGTCAACAAAGAAGGAAAAATGAAAGCTGTTATTTCTGTAACTTTCGACAACGAATTCGTGGTTCATGACATCAAGGTAATTGAAAGAGAACAGGGCTTATTTATTGCAATGCCAAGCAGAAAATCTGCTGATGGAGAATTTCGAGACATTGCACATCCAATCAATGGTGTGACCAGAGAAAAAATTCAGAGCGCAATATTAGAAAAGTATGCAATAGCTGCACAAGAAATTGAGCAGGAAGAACAACAAGAAAATGAGTAATAAAGTAAAAAACGACATAGTCAAAAAACTGTGTCGTTTTTTAAATGTTATATTTGTATTTTTAGTATATTTTGTATTTGTTGTGTATCAATAACAGTAGGCTGATAATGATTAGCATAATGTTCTAATAAATAAGGCTGTGTAAAAAGTACAATTTTGTTTTGCTCTATATAAAAATCATATAAAAACTGTTCAGAATTTACTGTATCTATAGCATTTGAAAAATAATTTTCTGGATTTTGCTCAATATTGTTTTTGAAAGCGTCTTTTACAAAACTTTCTACATCTTCTATATTGAGTATATCTTTTAATTGTAATTGATTTCCATTGTTTAAATCAAATGTGTATGCTTGACGGAAAGGCATACCATGAGCTCCACCAGTAAACTCGTAATAATCTAATAAAAAAGATATTGTATTGTCATCTAAATAAGTAATGCTGTAGTCACAATCAAAAGAATATGGCATTGCAGCATTTTCTAAAACAACATCATCTGATATATCATTTTCAGCAGCAGAAAGGGAAGTATACACATCATTTTTTATAGTTTCGTTTATATTTAAAAATGCTTCACTTTCTCCTTGCAATTCTGGATAAGAAATGTTCGCCTGCCATATTGTGTCACCAGTTTTATTTTGTATTGTTTTTTTATCTGTTTTTTGTAAAATAATAGAGTTGTTCATTTTTATATTTGCAGTATTTGTATTGCTGTCCCATGTCATATCCGCTTGAAATGCTTGTGATAAAGGCCTTAGAGGTACAAACATAGTTCCGTTTTCAATATAAGCTGCTACTGGCATAGTAATACGGTTTGTTTGTTCTCCTTTTGTAATTATCAATGTTTTGCTGTTTTGGCAAGCGGATACAATTAAATTTCCTTTTCTGGCGATGACTGTTTTGGTAGGCTCATTCCAGCTTACTATAGCACCAAATGCTTCTAATGTTTGTTTCATAGGTACGCAAGTAGTGTTGTTTTTTAATACTGGACTTTGTGTATAAGCAATGGCTGTATCATTGAGCATTACAGTAATGTTGCTGCCAAAAGCAGTAAAGGCATATAACATGGTAGAAATACAAGTTAAAAGTATTCGTTTTTTCATAGTTATTTTCCTCCTTAATCGTATAAAAAAGTGCCAAACAAAAATATTTGGCACTATAAATCGTATTAGCTGTTGTATGTGCTGCCTTGATTATCTTTTAATACAACGTCGTGAGCACCGCCTTCTGTAAGGCTTGTAGCGGAAATAATAGTTAATTTTGCTTTTTGTTGTAGTTCTGCTATCGTTAATGCACCACAGTTGCACATAGTAGATTTTACTTTTTTAAGAGAAAGAGAAACATTATCTCTCAAACTTCCAGCATATGGTACATAGGAATCAACACCTTCTTCAAAAGAAAGTTTTTTATCTCCTCCCATATCATATCTCTGCCAGTTTCTTGCTCTTGCAGAACCTTCTCCCCAGTATTCTTTCATATAATTGCCGTTGATGTTAACTTTGTTTGTAGGGCTTTCGTCAAAGCGGGAGAAATAACGACCTAACATTAAAAAGTCAGCACCCATAGCTAAAGCTAATGTCATATGATAGTCGTATACAATACCACCATCGGAGCAAATTGGAATATAAATACCAGTTTCTTTAAAATATTCATCTCTTGCTTCTGCCACTTCTATTACTGCGGAAGCCTGTCCACGACCGATACCTTTTTGCTCTCTAGTAATACAGATAGAACCACCACCGATACCAACTTTTATAAAATCAGCACCACATTCTGCTAAATAACGAAAACCTTCTTTATCAACAACATTTCCCGCACCAACTTTAACAGTGTCACCATATTTTTGACGTATAAAATCTAATGTAATTTTCTGCCATTCTGAAAATCCTTCAGAGGAGTCAATGCAAAGTATGTCAGCACCAGCATTTACAAGAGCAGGAACACGTTCTTCGTAATCTCTTGTGTTGATACCAGCACCAACGACATATCTTTTGTGAACATCTAATAATTCATTTTTGTTTTCTTTGTGAGAGTCATAATCTTTACGAAATACCATATAAAGTAATTTTCCGTCATCATCTACAATAGGTAATGAATTTAATTTATGGTCCCAAATGATGTTATTTGCTTCTTTTAATGTGGTGCCTTTAGGAGCACAAACAAGCTTTTCAAGAGGCGTCATAAAGTCTTTTACTTTTTCATCGCCATTCATACGGCTTACACGATAGTCACGACTTGTTACAATACCTACTAATTTCCCCTGTGCAGTACCATCTGTAGTAACAGCAACTGTAGAGTGACCAGTTTTTTCTTTTAAAGCAAGTATGTCTTTTAATGTACTTTCAGGCATAATATTGGAGTCGCTTACAACAAAACCAGCTTTATAAGATTTTGCTCTTTGTACCATAGCTGCTTGACTTTGTATTGTTTGAGAACCATAAATAAATGAAATACCGCCTTCTTTTGCCAATGCTACAGCCATCTTGTCATCAGAAACAGATTGCATAATAGCAGAAACGAGTGGAATATTCATTTCTAAAGCAGGTTTTTCGCCTTTTTTGAATTTTACAATAGGTGTTTTTAAGCTGACATTATCGGGAGTACACTCCACAGAAGAATATCCTGGAACAAGAAGATATTCGCTAAATGTACGAGAAAGTGATTGAAAATAAGTTGCCATAATTTACCTCCTGTTAAATATTTACGCACATGATATTATTAATAAAATTTATTATAGCACAAAAGAAATTTTGTGCAAGTAAAAGGTATGAGTAATAAAATTTGAATACTAATTAGTGTTTGATGTAGTGTATTGTTTTATCTCCTACGATACCAGTAATAAATCCTGTTGCAATACCCAATATGACAAGAAAGGGCATATAATAAAAAAGTTTTATGTTTTCTACTACAATACAAGCAATACATATTTGTCCTATATTGTGGCTGATACCTCCTAATATACTGATAGCAATCACAGAAAAAGCATTTCTTTTTTTGCAAAGTGACATTATAGTAAAACTAAGCAATGCACCAGCAGCACTATATAAAAAGCTAGCAAAACCAGTAAAAAGTATTCCAGAAATGAGTATACGTAATATAGAAATACTAAAAGCAGTTTTACTATCAAATAAATAAAGAGCAATGAGTACAGTAATGTTAGCAAGACCTAATTTCATGCCAGGTACAATCATAGGAATAGCAAGCATACGCTCTACATAACTAAGAAGCAATGCGACAGTAGTAAGCAATCCGCAGTATGCAATTTTTTTGCTTTTCATAATATTGCCACACTCCTTATTTTAGTTCAATTACCACTTTATGAGGAAGACAGACTATCAATTCTCCTTTGTTTTGAATGGACTTTTGCTGTACACAAATTTGGTCTGGACAGTCTGCTTCTGTTACAGTTACAGTGTGATTTTCTATTTGAAGTATGTTGTATCCTTGTGGTGTCTGTATAGTATAGTATTGGTCTTTTGACAAATCAAATTGTTTATGTTCTGTGCCATCTATGGAAACAGAAACAACAGCAGATGGAGTTTGTGTAATAAAATGAAATATACAAAAAGCACCAGCTAATACTAAAATAATTAAAAAAAATATCATTTCTTTTTTTTTCATTATAGATACTCCTTTTTTGTATGAAGTATAAACAAAAAAGGAAGCTGTTTGGCTTCCTTAAAACAATATGCCCAGAACCGGAATCGAACCAGTGACACGAGGATTTTCAGTCCTCTGCTCTACCAACTGAGCTATCTGGGCAAGTTTCATTTGCTGTAACAAATACTATACTGTATTTGAGTTGTTTTGTCAATTATTTTTTATGCTATTGACAAAATAATTTATTGCTATATAATAATAAGTGAAAATGTTACCCAATAGAACATGATTAACAGCAAAAAAACACTCAAGAGGTCGTATCTCTTGAGTGCTTTACATTTAGGCTGATTGCTGTTGCATTATTTTCTGTCCAGCCATTTGCAGATATAGTAGCTTACAATACCTGCTGTGACAGAAATTATAAAATTTTCCCAATAGTACATGATACTCCCTCCTTCCTGCTGGAAAGAGTCAACAGCAATATTAGTATATAGTATTTGTCATTTTTTGTCTAGTTTTTGTATAGCTCATAAAAAATGATGATTGACAAAGACAAAATATGTGATACAATGAGTAAAAACAATAATAAAAAAAGCGTTTGAAGAAAGCTAAATCTTGCAATAATACTACAGAGAGCCAATGTTTGGTGGAAATTGGTGTAAAAAAGAGATGTTCCACTTTCTGAGCTACTTGGTGAAAGCCAAGAGGGTAAGCCCTTTACTGCTGTTTTGAGTGGCTTATAATGATAAAGATATAAGCAATTTGGGTGGCAACACGGGAAAATAGCTCTCGTCCCTTTTTATGACAATAAAAAGAGATGAGGGCTTTTTATATTATAAAAAACATTAAGGAGGAAATAAAAAATGTTAGATATTAAATTAATTCGTACCAATCCAGAATTAGTAAAAGAAAATATTAAAAAGAAATTTCAAGACCAAAAATTAGTTCTGGTAGATGAAGTGATTGAAATGGACAAGCAATTTAGAGAAACAAAAGGAAAATGCGATGACTTGAGAAGTCAAAGAAATTCCATAAGTAAAGCAATAGGTGGTATGATGGCAAAAGGACAAAAAGAAGAAGCAGAAAAAGCCAAAACACAAGTTGCAGAAATGGCAAAAGAATTGACAGAATTGGAAGCATTGGAAGAAGAATTGACAGCAAAAATTAGAGAAAGAATGTTAGTCATACCAAATATTATTGATGATAGCGTTCCAATAGGAAAAGATGATAGTGAAAATGTAGAAGTAGAAAAATTTGGAGAGCCAGTGGTGCCTAATTTTGAAGTACCATATCATATTGATATTATGGAAAGCCTTGCAGGCATTGACTTGGATAGTGCTAGAAAAACAAGCGGAAATGGCTTTTATTATCTTTGTGGAGATGTAGCAAGACTACATTCTTCCATACTTTCTTATGCAAGAGATTTTATGATAAATAAAGGATTTACGTATTATATACCACCATTTATGATTAGAAGTAATGTTGTAACAGGTGTTATGAGCTTTACAGAAATGGAAAATATGATGTATAAAATAGAAGGAGAAGATTTGTATTTAATTGGTACAAGTGAACACTCTATGATAGGTAAATTTATTGATACCATATTAGATGAGGAAACATTGCCACAAACATTAACAAGCTATTCTCCATGTTTTAGAAAAGAAGTGGGAGCACACGGCATTGAAGAAAGAGGCGTTTACAGAATACATCAGTTTGAAAAGCAAGAAATGATAGTAGTATGTAAACCAGAAGATAGTCCAAAATGGTTTGAACAGCTTTATAAAAATACAGTAGAATTTTTTAGAACATTGGATATACCAGTAAGAACATTAGAATGTTGCTCTGGTGACTTGGCAGATTTAAAAGTAAAAAGTATTGATGTAGAAGCGTGGTCACCAAGACAGAAAAAATATTTTGAGGTAGGTAGCTGCTCTAATTTGGGAGATGCACAGGCTCGCCGTTTGGGTATTCGTGTAAAAAATAAAGAAAAAGGCAATTATTTTGCACATACATTAAATAATACAGTAGTTGCACCACCACGTATGCTTATTGCATTTTTAGAAAATAATTTGAATGAAGATGGTAGTATTACAATACCAAAACCATTACAGCCATATATGGGTGGTACAGAAGTGTTAAAACCAAAAAATAAATAGTAAATGAGGAGGGGTTTCCCTCCTTTTTTTGTTAGTAATAACGAAAAATGACGATAAAAGTAAAATATTGCTAAATAAAACTGACTATTTTTATAAAAGACTACTATATATTACAATATCATAATATGCTAAAATATTATAATATAAAGTGTGATATAAAGAACTTCTAAATATGTACTAAAGTAAATAAATAAGGAGTGATAATTTGAAAAAATATAGTAAATATGTTTATTTTTTAGTATTGCTTTTTTTCATATATGTCACACGAAAATATCATATTTATATAACAACAACACCATCTACGATACAATTTGTAGGTTTCTTTTTGTTGTATACTATGACAACATTTTGCCTTATCAATGTTTTTCCGAAGTACAATAAATTGCTGATAAAAGTTAGTACAGTGCTGTTTATACTAGTGTTTATAAGACACACTTTATCTAATATTGCATTACCTTTTGATGATTTTAGTAATAAAATATTATATCCTTGTATAACAGCTAGCATACTATATAGTGCATCAGCATTTGGTTTGATGTTTTTGACAAAAAAATATAGTAAAAATTAATGTCACTTTATTTGCAACATTTTCTTACAATACTGCTAATAAAGAAGTAAGCTGTGTATCAAAATATAGTAGATACACTAACCTTACACCAACTGAAGAAGTTATCTCAGACGCAGGAAAAGGTAGAAAGTGTACTGCAAGTTTAACATTTTATTTTTCAGGAAAATTCAATCATAAAACACATGAAATTATTTGTGATTATAAAGGAACTCCTAAATATGTACTAAAGTAAATAAATAAGGAGGGATAATTTGAAGAAATATAGTAAATATGTTTATTTTTTAGTATTGCTTTTTTTCATATATGTCACACGAAAATATCATATTTATATAACAACAACACCATCTACGATACAATTTGTAGGTTTCTTTTTGTTGTATACTATGACAACATTTTGCCTTATCAATGTTTTTCCGAAGTACAATAAATTGCTGATAAAAGTTAGTACAGTGCTGTTTATACTAGTGTTTATAAGACACACTTTATCTAATATTGCATTACCTTTTGATGATTTTAGTAATAAAATATTATATCCTTGTATAACAGCTAGCATACTATATAGTGCATCAGCATTTGGTTTGATGTTTTTGACAAAAAAATATAGTAAAAATTAATGTCACTTTATTTGCAGATAAAAACCAACAAAGCATATGATTTTGTTGGTTATTTATAATATGAAAAAAATGATACTTTTTGATACTTTTGCTATGGTATAAAGTATTTATAAAACTGTTTTAGCCTATGTTGGATAATAGAATATCAGGGGTAGGCGGAAAAATCATATTGTCATATCTGTTTCTAATCTGTTTCGTAAAGAGGTCGGTTGGACGTGGACTGAGTACTTTGGTGATGTTACTGTTCTGAAAAGAGTGGTAGTGTTGTTTTAGGAAAATGATAACAATGATAAAAAAAATGTATACATGATGTGCACAAAAACAGTAAAAATGTAAACAAAAATAAGAAAAATGTTAACATTTTTAAACAAAGTAAAGAAAAGAAAGAAAAGTAAATAGATATGCTCTTTTGACGAAAAGAGCGTGTGTGTTTATAGCATATACTTTTTCTGACGAGAAATAAGTGTATGTGGATATGCCTTTTTCTGACGAGAAAGAGGCATATTAAAAAAAATAAAACCAACAAAAAATAAATTTTGCTGGTTTTTGGTGTTGTTATGCAATTTCTATGCCGCCTACAGGACGAATAGAAAGTATGTAACATTTGCCTTTTCCGAAGGCAGCTTCCATTTCATTGTGGAAAGTATCTAATAATTCCATAGGAACAAATGCTTGTATTGTGCCAGCAAAACCGCCTCCGTGTACTCTGTAAGCACCTTTGTCACATAATATTTTTTGACAAAGTGCTAGAGCTAAACTCAATCCTTGTTCTTGCGTGTTTGAGGTAGAATATACATTTTGGAGGCAAGTAGAGGAAGAAATACCTGAAGATAAAACTAATTTTTTAAATGTTTCAAAATCGTTGTTTTTGAGTGCTTCCGCTTCTTGTACTGCTTTGTGACTGTCTGCAAAAAAGTGTATTGCACGAAGTATTGCTCTATCACCACATTTTTGACGGAGAGCAGAAATATTTTGGTATATGTCATTTTCAGAAAGTTCAGAAAGCACTTCTTTGCCAAAAAAGGCAGCAACAGATTTCATTTCTGCTGTAACAGCAGCATAATCTGGTGTTAAATCAGCGTGATTGCCGCCTGTATCCACAATACAAAGGGCATGATGTACTGCTGCAAAATCAAAAGGAATTTGTTCTACTTTAGGCTGTTGTACATCTTTAAAGTCAATGGCAACAAAACTGCCTACAGAAGAAGCCATTTGGTCCATTAAACCACAAGGTTTTCCAAAATATACGTTTTCTGCATATTGACCAATTTGAGCAATTTTTACAGCAGACTGTTCATTATTGCAGTATAAACCATTTAATATTGTACCAACTAATACTTCAAAAGCAGCAGAAGAAGAAAGTCCAGAACCTTTTAAAACATTTGAAGTCATAACAGCATTAAATCCTTTTATGTCATAACCTAATTTCATAAAATAAGCAGCAATACCTTTTACAAGTGAAAGAGTAGTACCTTCTTCTTGTTTGTTTTGTTCAAGCTGTTTTAAATCAATACAAATCATATCGTAGCCATCGCTTTTTATTTTGATAATGTCGCTGTCGTTTGGCTTTACTGCTGCAACAATGTCTAAATTCACACCAGCTGCTAATACGCAACCTCTTTGATGGTCTGTGTGATTGCCACCGACTTCTGTTCTTCCTGGTGCAGAAAATATTCTAATACCTTCTGTATCGTTGTCATCAAAAATAGTAAAATATGTTTTTACTAATGTAATCAATCTTTCCGTGTATGGCTTTACTCCCTTTTCATCTGTATTGTAAATCATTTTTATTTGTTCGAAACAATCATTTTTTAATAATTTTTGAAGTATGTCCATATCAAAAAATCCTCCTCTCAAGTCATACAGCTTTTGCTATAAGTATCAGTAATATTATAGTATATTTTTTGTCAATAGTATAGTAATAATTGGATAGAAATTTATAGAATAATAAAATAAAATTGTACAATAATAAAAAGTTATATCTTGTAAAAATAGTAAATATTGACTGATTTTTTTAAAATATTTTGTAAAAATATGGTGAAAATATAGAGAATTTTTATACTAAATAAAAGAATATTATATTGTCTTTCACAATTTGTACATTTATAATGAGGACAAGAAGTAAAAATTCAGAAGCAATTCTGAAAAAATAAAAAATTTATGCTAGGTTTTAAAGGGAGGTTTTTTAGGAAATGAAAAAAAGATTATTTGCATTAATGATGGCTTCTATGATGGTAATGGGTGCTATGGTAGGCTGCGGTGGCGGCGGTAGCGATGCACCAGCTCCAACAGAAGGAGATGAAACGCAAACAGAAGGCGATGCAGCAGAAGGTAGTGCAGATATGTCTAATGTAGAAATCGGTGTTTGTATTTATAAATTCGATGATACATTTATGACAGGCGTTAGAAACAATATGCAAGCACAAGCAGATACATTGGGAGCAAAAATTGAATTGGTTGACTCTCAAAACAAACAAGCAACACAAAATGACCAAGTAGATACATTTATTACAAAAGGTATGACAGCATTGGCAGTAAATCCTGTGGATAGAACAGCAGCAGGCCCATTGGTAGAAAAAGCATCAGCAGCAGGTTTACCTATCGTATTTTTGAACAGAGAACCAGAACCAGATGTAATGCAAAGCTATGACAAAGTATGGTATGTAGGAGCAAAAGCAGAAGAATCTGGTACAATGTCTGGAGAAATCATTGCTGACTACTGGAATGCAAACAAAGAAACAGCAGACAAAAATGGCGATGGAAAATTACAATACATTATGGTAACAGGAGAACCAGGACATCAAGATGCTACATTGAGAACAGAATATTCTGTAAAAGCATTGGAAGCAGCAGGCATTGAAGTAGAAGAAATTGGAAATGACACAGCTATGTGGGATAAAGTAAAAGCAACAGAATTGATGAACGCATTTATTACATCACAAGGAATTGACTCTATTGAAGCAGTACTTTGTAACAATGACGATATGGCTCTTGGTGTAATAGAATCATTAAAAGCAAATGGTTATAACACAGGTGACGCATCTAAATTTGTACCAGTAGTAGGTGTTGACGCAACAGCTCCAGCATTGGAAGCAATGAGCAATGGTTCTTTATTGGGAACAGTATTGAATGATGCTGAAAACCAAGGTATTGCAACAACAAACATTGCAGCAATGGCAGCAGCTGGACAAGAAATCACACAGGATACTGTAGGATATGAAATTACAGATGGTAAATATGTATGGGTACCATATGTAAAAATTACAGCTGAAAACTACAAAGATTTTCAATAATTCGTTATAAATAAGTATTATGTTATATTACGGAACGGAAAATTATTTTTCCGTTCCATATTTTGTAACCCGATAAGAAGTATTAGCTTTTAAAAGGGGGGTTTAGAATATGAGTGAATATGTATTGGAAATGAATAACATTTCAAAATTTTTTCCAGGTGTAAAAGCATTAGATGGTGTTACGTTAAAAGTACGTCACGGTAGTGTACACGCACTGATGGGAGAAAATGGTGCAGGAAAATCTACATTAATGAAGTGTCTTTTTGGTATTTATCATGAAGATGAAGGCGAGATTATATTAGACGGAAAAAAACAATCTATTGACAGCTCTAAAATGGCATTAGATTTGGGTGTTTCAATGATACATCAAGAATTGCACCCTATTTCTTTTAGACCAGTAATGGAAAATATATGGCTGGGCAGATTTCCTATGATAGGAGGAATTGCTGTTGACCATAAAAAAATGTATCAAATGACAAAGGACTTATTTAAAAAAATTGACTTAGATATTAATCCTGCTGTACTGGCTGGAACACTTTCGGCATCACAGTTGCAGCTTGTTGAAATAGCAAAAGCAGTAAGCTATAATTCTAAAATTATTATTATGGACGAACCAACGTCATCATTAACAGATAATGAAGTAGAGCATCTTTTTAAAATTATTGAACAATTAAAATCAGAAGGGCGTTCTATTATATATATTTCACATAAAATGGAAGAAATATTAAAAATTTCAGATGAAGTAACTATCATGAGAGATGGTACATATGTTGGCACATGGCCAGCGAGTGAACTAACAACAGATTTGATTATCAATAGAATGGTTGGACGAGATATGACAAATCGTTTCCCACCTAAAACATATCAAACAAGTACAGAAACCATTATGGAAGTACGAAATTTGACAGCAACAGACCCACGTTCTTTTAAAGATGTTACATTTGATTTGCATAAAGGGGAAATATTAGGTTTGGGCGGATTGGTAGGAGCACAAAGAACGGAATTGGTAGAAGCAATATTCGGATTGAGAGGAATTGCTTCTGGCACTATTACAATACATGGAAAACCATATCAAGCCAAAAATGTAGAAGAAGCGAAAAAGTATAAAATAGGACTGCTTACAGAAGAAAGACGTGCCACAGGAATATTTGGGGTACTTTCTATTACAGATAATACCATTATTGCTAGTGAAAAGAAATTTGCTTCTAATGGCGTGTTAGACAATAAAAAAAGAAGAAATATTGCAGCAGAAGAAAATAAAAAATTAAATACAAAAACGCCTACTATGGAAACATTGATACAAAATCTTTCTGGAGGTAATCAGCAAAAAGTGCTTTTTGCAAGATGGCTTTTGACAACACCTGATATATTGATATTGGACGAGCCTACACGTGGTATTGACGTTGGTGCAAAATATGAAATTTATACCATTATGCAGTCACTTGCAGCAGAAGGAAAAGCAATTATAATGATTTCTTCTGAAATGCCAGAACTTTTAGGTATGAGTGATAGAGTAATGGTAATGAGTGATGGGCATTTAGCTGGTATATTGGATAAAGAGCAGGCGGACCAAGTAGAAGTAATGCGTTTGGCTACTGCATATTTGTGATAGAAAGCGAGGGGTGTAATATGAGTGAAAGTAAACAATTAACTTGCGAAAAGTTTGGAAAAACAATGAGCGTTATTGGTGCAGTGATTGCAATATTAGGTGCGATATTGATATTTGCAAAAAGTGCAGTAAAAAATTCTGGAGGATTGACAGGATTTTGGAAAGAAATTTATGATTTGCCTTGGTTTATATTTTTGTTAGGCTGCGGTATTATACTATTTGGAGCATTAAAATGGAAAAGGTATTTGGGGGATAAAACTTCTATGATGGATACTTCCCCCAAAGCAGCAAAAGCATTTTTATTAAATAATGGTATTATATTAGCACTTGTTATTATGGTAATTGTTATAGCGGCAAAAGAGCATAGATTTATGCAGGGACGTGTGCTTGTGGATATATTGGCACAAGCATCTCCAAGAATGATTATAGCATTAGGAATTTGTTTTACACTTTTGATAGCAGGTACAGACCTTTCTGCTTGTAGAATGGTAGGACTTGCCGCAGTTATATCTGCATCTATGTTGCAAAATCCAGAATATCCTAATCGATTTTTCCCTGATTTACCATATCTTCCTGTAATTGTTCCTATTATATTGGCTATTGTAGTTTGTATGTTGTTTGGATTGCTGAATGGATTTTTGGTAGCAAAATTTGATATGCACCCCTTTATTGCAACGCTTGCTGTACAAGTTATAATATATGGTGCGTGTTCATTGTATTTTGACTTGCCTCCAAATAATTCACAACCTATAGGTGGTATTAGACCAGATTTTACATTGTTAGGACAAAAAAGATTTTTCCAAGATGCGTTGCCTGCAATCAATGGTATTCCTATATTGATACCGATTGCAATAGTATTTGTAATAGCAATATGGTTTGTTCTGAATAAAACAGTATTTGGTAAAAATGTGTATGCTATAGGCGGTAATAGAGAAGCCGCAGTGGTTTCTGGTATCAATGTATTTAAAACAATACTTTGCATATTCGTACTTGCTTCTGCATTGTATGGTGTTGGTGGTGTGTTAGAAGCAGCAAGAACAGCAGGTGCAACAAATAACTATGGTGTAGGCTATGAATTGGACGCTATCGCAGCGTGTGTTGTAGGTGGTGTGTCATTAAATGGTGGTGTTGGTAAAGTTTCTGGCATTATCATAGGTGTTTTGATATTTACAATTATACAGTATGGTTTGCAGTTCATAGGCGTTAGTGCAATGTGGCAACAAGTAATAAAAGGTATTATTATAGCCATTGCAGTTGCTCTTGACTTGTCAAAATATAGAAGAAAATAATATAAAATAATAAAAAGCAGTGTTATGTTTTCATAGCACTGCTTTTATAATCATAAAGCATTATTTTATATTTTGTTCTTGTTCAGAGCAGGAATAGTTATAACAACAAGAAATATTATGGAACACCTGTATCAACTGTTTTAGTGCATCTGAAAATTTTTGCAAATCAGAGGGGCTCATTTTTTCGAGCAAAGGACGAAAACAACTTGCATCATGTTCCATAAAATAATCAATAAATTCAGTTGCTTTTTCAGTAAGCTGTATTTTTACAATTCTACGGTCTGAAGGGTCATCAAAACGCTTTACAAAACCACATTGTACTAAACGATTAACCAGTTTTGTCATTTGCTGTTTAGGCATTTTTGTCCATTTTGCAATTTCTGTCATAGTGGCACAACCGCCATTCCATTGCAATGTTCTGATGCAATAGTACATTTCTAGGCTGATACCTTCGTCAAGTAGCTGTTTAAAAGGTTTTGCAATTTGATAGTTCCATACAGGCATTAAGGAAAGTAAATTTTCTTGTATTTCTAAATAGTTCATGTTTTAATATTACTGAAAACTTATAAAAATTGATATTCTTTTTTATAATATTGCACGTTTTACAGTAATTCGCCCCTTTCTTGTTTTTAAATATGTTACGCTGCAATATGCGTTTTTGATTTATAATGTATTTATTTTATTGTTTTAGTCATTACATAATTTTGAAAAAAAATACCGTTTTTTTTCACTTGTTGCTCTTTTATAACTTTGTAACCTCTTTTTTCAAAAAATCCTTTTGCAGTAATGGAAGCATACGTAATAATTTCTGTAACATTTACTGCTTTTTCTAATTCATCACAAATAGCAGAAGCAATTTTTTTATGCTGATATTTGTAATGAACAAATAATCTATCTAAATATCCTGTTTTGTCAATGTCGCCAAAACCAACAACAACACCGTTTTTTTCGGCAACAATACAATAATGTTGTAAAAAAGAGTTATTCCATTGTTCTAAATCAACTGTTTTTGTCGCCCATACGTTACATTGACATTGTGTGTAATCTTTTCGGTTAATATGGTGTACGGTGTTGTAAAATAATTCTGTAAGTGCAATGCAATCATTTGATGTATATTTTCTTAATATCATAATATAAATTCCTTACTGAAGTGATATTTTGCTATTATTGTTATAGTAATGTAATAATAAAGCAATTTCTTTGCTATTGACAAAATAAAAACAATATGGTACGATTTTATTCATTGTAATACTATGTTTACAATATGAATAACAGTCTCTTTTTTTGTTATTATAGTGTTGGGTAAATAAAATGTCAACAAGAGTAGGAGATGAAAAAATGAGCAATGATAATGAAAATTTAAAATTGATGGAAAGTGCACATATTCCTAAAGCAATATTGACACTTGCGATACCCACTGTATTGAGTATGATTGTGTCACTGATTTATAATATTACAGATACCTATTTTATAGGATTGTTAGATGACCCTATACAGTTGGGAGCGATTTCTCTTGCATTTCCTGTGTTTATGATATTTCAAGCATTGGGTAATATGTTTGGTGCAGGAGCACCCTCTTATATATCAAGATGTTTGGGAGCAAAAAAATATGAAGAAGTAAAAAAAACAAGTGCCGTTTCGGTATATGTTTCTGCAACAGCAATGCTTGTTTTGACGGTATTAGGTCTGATTTTTATGGAACCAATACTGCATTTAATAGGAACAAGTAATGAAACCATTACACCTACAAGAGATTATTTGAGTATTATTATTACATTTAGTATTGTCATAATGCTTCAGATTATATTGCCAGCAATGCTTCGTGCAGAGGGGAAAGTGAAGCAGGCTGTTGCAGGTATGATGATAGGTACTGTATTAAATATCGTGCTTGACCCTATATTTATATTGGTGTTTGGTATGGGAGCAGCAGGAGCAGCATGGGCGACAATTATAGGAAATGCTGCCGCAGTTGTGTTTTATATTTATATTTATTTGCGTGGCAATACAATGGTTTCTATACTGCCACGTGATTTTAAACCAAGCACTCGTATATTTAAAGAAGTGTTAAAAATTGGATTTCCAGCATCACTTTCTCAAATATTGGGTAGTACCGTTATGCTTTTGTTTAATAATTTGGCAGCAGAATATGGTGATATGGTAATTTCTGCCT
Source organism: uncultured Clostridia bacterium (assembly GCA_910586765.1). Taxonomy (GTDB): domain Bacteria; phylum Bacillota; class Clostridia; order Lachnospirales; family Anaerotignaceae; genus Coprocola. The sequence continues at coordinate 53,817 of CAJUJJ010000002.1, read as the reverse complement.
ATGGTGTTGCAATTAAAATGATACAAATGGAATTTATGATATTGTTTGGATATGTTTCAGGATATATGCCATTTGCAGGTTATAATTATGGTGCAGGCAATATTACAAGATTGGTAAAAGCATTAAAATTTACTATTATGACAGCAAGTGTGTTGTGTTTGTTGTTTTTGATACCATTTACAATACTTGCTCCAGCATATATTAAAATATTTTCAAGTAATGAAGAAATTATAAATATTGGTGTGAAATTTTTAACAGCACAAGCATGGGCTGTTCCTTTTATGGGAATACAGCTTTCTCTTATGGCAACATTTCAGGCAACTGGGCAGGCTTTTAGAGCACTTTTGGTAAATATGGGTAGACAATTTTTGTTTTATGTGCCTTATCTATATTTGTTTAATTATATATGGGGGCTGGAAGGATTGCTTAGAGTGCAAATGGCAGCAGATTTGTCTACAACAACATTGAGTGTTATAATAGCATTACATATGATAAAAGGATTTTATAAAAAAGAAAAAGAGGAATTAGCCAAAGCTACATAAAATTTGTAAAAAAAATAAAAAAAGTCGTTAAGCGTGTTAGAAAATTATTTTGCTCTTGACGACTTTTTTCATTTGTAAAATGAATGGAATTGTTTTTGTTTATTTGTTTTCATTTTGATACTTATGAGTAGGATATACAATATCCAAAAATGTTTGTTCATTTTTGAGTGCTTCTTTTAGTAAATCTTGTTGATATAAAGAAACATATATAGCAGCAGCTTCTGCTTGACAGTTTATAGATTTTTTAGGATTGAAAGCAATATCAGTAAAAGCGTTATACTCTAATATCTGCATTGCGAAATCATTGTGTAAATTTAGTGCATTGATATATAACCAGTTGTAAAAATAAGTTTTAGGCTCTGTGCTAAATGTTTTGTTGTTAATATGAAAAGCGATTACATTACCACTGTTTTTCAAACGCACATCTTTTTTTGCTTCTCTGGAAGAAACATTTAATAAATCTTTATAAGGGCCGCCCTTTTCAAAAACTTTACTTGATTGAAAAATGGCTTCAACAGAAAATTCTTTTCCGCTGTTTGCTTTTATAGTAATATGAAATGCACTTAATTTTACGCCTAAGGCATTTTCTGATTTTGTAGAGATTTCAAGAATTTTGTCATGTGGGTGTTTTAAGGCATATGCTTTATGTAAACTATTTATACTTCTTTGCATTTGTTTGTCTGAAAATCCACTAAAATATTGAAATTCTGTATTTTCACGGATACAGTATCTATTGTCAAGAGATACTACAAATACAGGTCTATTTGCCATAATAATCCTCCTAATTTACTAAAGTTTCCAGTTAGTGTGATAAATATGGTATTGTTTACCGATGAGACAATATTATGTGGAAAAATATTGTTATATTTGGCAAATGTTATTATAAAAAAAGAAACGTTCCCGAGAGGATTTGAACCTCCGACCTACCGCTTAGGAGTAGACCCGATACGATGAAACCAAGTGCAACACAGTGCAAGAAAATCCTTGGAAATACAAGGTTTTTCACTGTTTCAAATCCTATCTGGTATTACGCTTCATAAGCATTTTCATAGGGATTTTACACCGTCCAATTGGCTCGAAATTAGCAAGGCTTTCGATTTTCGGTGGACGTTGCAAGTGCAAGCAAATTCCTCTATGTAACTTCTCGTGATACGAAATGATAGGAAATCCTATTCATTCTCGTGCGGAGGCGCTGATGTCTTTAGACACCATCTTAGTCTGTTTAATATATCATTTCAAAATAGATTTTTCAACCAGCATTATTAAGAATTTCAAAGGTTTTTTCAGACTCAATGATTCTATGTAATTTAGACCCGCCGAAGCAGGTCTTTTTTTATTTCAGCATAATCTCTCTATCCTCAGCGCCGAGCATATAAGCACCCTTGGCAAAAGCATCCCTTGCCAGAAGCTCTGCTACATCAACCCTATCGAACAGCATCCATATTTCTTTCTCTTTCGGAGTCAGTTCATGGCTATGGTCAAACAAATGCTCAAGTCCCAATCCTTCAAGCAATGCCGACTTTGCTGCTTTGTATTCCTCAGCTCTGCCAACATATTCGTCGTTCCTTTCCTTGGAAAATGCCTCGATATTGTCAGCTCTCAGATGCTCGTAATACTCGTCCATAAAGATTCTATCCATACTCGTTGACCTCCATAACAAAAAAATAAGGGCAGACCCTTTTACAGCTATTGTAGCTATGTAAAAGGATCTGCCCTTGCAGTTACTATAATGTTTTTGCCAGCGACTTCAGGAGTGCTGCCATTTCCGGATTTTGCAGAAGCTTCAGAAGAAGTTCTTTATCATCAGCGGAGCTTTCCGTTGCGGCTGGTTGAACCGGCTCAGGCGTTGCCCGTCTGCCTGAGTAGAACGCAGCTTCCATTCTTTCAGCGTTCAGTCTGCGGTCATCGTCGATGATATGGGAGTAAACATCCGCTACCATCTTGACCTGTGCATGACCGGAATCGCCTTGAACGGATTTCATATCGCCGCCGTTCAGCTTCAGCTTGTAAGTGATACTGGAATGTCGGAGACTATGGAAAACCACTTTCGGCAGTCCCTTCTCCTCAATCAGCTTATTGAAAGCACGGTTGATAACCTGCCCCTCAATCGGCTTGCCATTGGAAGAACAGAAAACCAGATTGAAGTCTACGAACTCGTCACCGAAAAGGTCTTTCAGTTCTTCGATGTCAGCCTTTCGCTGTACCAACATTTCCGCTACGGTTTTCGGTAAGAACACCTTGCGGACACTTGTTTTGGTCTTAGGAGTTTTGAGAACCAATGCGGTATGCGTACTGGCGAAAGTCGGTGGGAACTTGAACATGATGTCCTTACCGTCCAGATCTGCCATCGCTTCACGATTTACTCTCTGCAACTCCTTTTCAACGAAGATGCTTGCCTGACCAAGTTCAATACTGGTGGGGGAAATGTCAATACAGTCCCAGGTAAGCCCCAGAAGCTCGCCCATTCGCAGGGAACAGGAGAAGGCAAGGTTGATAGCCAGACGAAGAATATCATCGTCACAGGCTTCCAGAGCCTTCTGGAGCACTTCTGCTGTCCAGATGTCCCTGGTCTTGTGTTCTTCCTTCGGCAGCGTAGCGTGCTCCACAGGGTTTCTGGTCATCAATTCCCACTTGACCGCCTGATTGAATGCATTTCGCAATGTCTTGTGAACCTCTCGGACAGTATGCGGAGTCAGATATTCTGTACGGGCTTTTACATACTTAGAAGAAACCGCTTTGACAGAAAGCAAATCTCGGTAATACTTGTCCATGATTCTCGGCGTGACATCCTCCAGCTTCATATCACCGATGAGGGGACGAATATAGTTTGCAATCAGGCTCTTTCTGCTTTCATAGGTAGACATCGCCCAGGTGTTCACACCATAGATTGACATATACTCATCCAAAAGATCATTGACGGTTTTAGCAGAAGGGGGAATAAAGGTTCCGGACTCCTGCTCATATTCAACCTGCAACTTCCTTTTCTTTGCTTCGGCATTCGTTTCAAAGGTTTCCCACTTCTGACGCTTGTTGCCGTTCTCATCGGTGTATGTATAAACCACAGAATACTTCTTTTTTCTCTTAACGATAGATGCCATGTAATCAGCTCCTTTCCTGTCTATCTTCCGCTAACTGGTAGCGGGTCTGATTGTGATACCATTTTTCAAAGCTCTCTTTGGTAGCTCGCTTATACCTGCCAACCTTGATAAGCTCAAAATCTTCATTGGCAACGATATAGTAAATGGTCTGACGATGTACCCCAAGCATTCTTGCCATTTCCGGCAGACCGTAGGTGGATGCCATAATATCTGCATCCAGTTCCTGATCCTCTACCGTGCGGTAATCGGTTTGAGAAGCATACCATCTTTCAAAGCTCTCCTTTGTCACTCTGCGCTTGCCCAGGACATCGACCACATCAAAATGCCCTTTGGCAACCAGTTCGTAAGCAGTCGCTTCTTTCAGCCCAAGGCGCTGTCCAAGCTCCTCCATTGAATATGTAGTTTTCTTCAATTCCTCGCCGGGAGGGGTTCCATCGACCTTCTGGTATTTGAACTGATTGGCATACCATTCTTCAAAGCTGTCGATCATCACCCTCATGGTGCTGCCGACAAGAATGGTTTTGAAGTAATTCTTCTTAATGAGCCAGTATGACTCCGTTTTTCCAAGACCAAGTATCCTGCCCATTTCCGGAACAGACATACTCGTGCGTTTTCTCATTTCCGCCATCGTACAACCTCCTATGTAAAAAATGTAGCCATGTGTTTCTTGTCATGGCTACATTTTATCGAACTCTCAATATGTTTTGAAGTTTGTCGCTGGGTTGTACGACACCCTTGACAAACCTTACATTTGATGATCCAACCACTCATCAAAACTCTTTTTAGAGATTCTGATACTGCCACCAATGCGGACGCTGTGAAAAACTTTCTTTTTCACAAGGTTGTATGCACTGGTTCTGCTGATGCCCAAAATATCCTGAATCTCATCAACCGTATAGGTTCTCTTATCAAACTGAACTGCGTTAGCGGCCATCGCTTCTTCGGTGCGCTGATTCATGGCAGCGATTCTTTCTTCAAACATTTATGTTCACTCCTTCGTTCTCTTTGCTTTATGTTTTGTGGAACGCTTTTTCAGCTGTTCCATTGCCAGACTGACGGATAAGGCTTTCTCAATCGCTACCATTTCACGGGGCGTTACCTTACCTAAGTAATTATCAATCCTGCTTTTATCAATGGTGCGAATCTGTTCCAGCTGAACAACGGACGCTTCTTTGAGTGCAGGATTGTCGTAAATAACAAAGTGCGTCGGCATATTTGCTTTTTTATGGATTCTGGTGGTGACCGTTGCCACAATCAATGTGGGAGCGTGTTTATTACCGGTATCGTTCTGAATGACGATAACCGGACGGATGCCGCCTTGTTCCGACCCAACTACCGGGTCCAGATTGGCGCAATAAATATCACCACGGCAATATACCCAATTTTCTTTCATCATGTGCCATGACCTCCTTTCGTTGGGTATGTAATAACTGACTGCCCGAAAGGAATCAGGCAGTCAGTCCAAAAGTCTATGTGTCCCATATTTGCCACGCACCCCTGGGAAAGAGGGCTTACGCCCTCAGGGAATCACCGAACGACTGATTGCGAATCAGTTCCATAGGAATCTAACCTCTGCCGGGTTCTCCGCCAGCTCCGTAGAGAAGTATCTTTAATCCTGTTGCTTTCATGGCCGTATTGGGAGCAACCCAATATTTACAAGCCAGTATTGATCGCTGGCATCGGGAGAGAGACAAGCGCTTAATTTATAGAAGAAAGTCGTTCTGTTTCTCTATCCGATACGTCTCGGCGTACCGCTGATGTGGCTGATGCTCTCGCACCGGCAACAGGAACGTATTCGATGACTGTGTATTCAGTTTTCAAGGATCAAGCAGCCGATTTTCTTTGGCTGTATCTAAATTGTACCTGTTCCTCATGCAAGTTTTTATTGCCTCGTAGGTATAGTTTTGAGGTTATTCACGACCTAAAAATATGTAATCAAGGGTTGTGTCAAAGCGCACAACCAATTCGATTGCCAAATCAATAGAGATACCTCTGTTGCCGGTTTCAATTCGTGCAATGGAGTTTGCAGCAACGCCCAACTGCTCCGCAAGCTGTTCCTGTGTAAGCCCATGTTCCTTTCTCAAGGCTTTAATTCTTTTTCCGCTTTCAACCAAGTCGTAATACATTTTCGTTCCTCCGTGTTTTTGAATTTGTGAAGTTGCAAAATCAAAAACAGCAGGAGGAGATCGTGCCCGATTCTCAATTCCCTTTGCCATCTGCCTGTCCTCCTTGCAGGCATAAAAAAAGAGCCGGAGTAAATTACTCCAAGCTCTCGTTCATGCCTTTGTGTTAAAATGAAGGAAGATAGACAGGTATAAAAAAAGCCCCGTACCCATTACAGGCACGAGGCGTAACTCTCTCTATTCATTTTTATGCCGCTATCTCCCAGCATAGCCATTTTAACACTGAACAAGTCGGACTTTCAGTAGGGAAACCGTCGTATTTTCATCGGATTTTAGTCGGACTAAAATCCTGTCTTAGCACTCACAATAACACAAGGCTTCTTCCTCCCTGGCACTTTCCAGGAAATCTTTCAATTTAGGAATGGCTGTTCCCCAAAGTGACAGACCAAATAACAGTATCGCTTCTTTCTTTCGGTCATAGTAGGTGCTGCGTTCCATATTCAAAACCTCCAGCATTTCTGATTCCCTGTACTTGAAGCGGTTGAGATATGCCTTTGAGATAATCTCACAGTACAGAGTGCCTTTATCTGGATATTCTCTGATTTTCAACATAGCCATATCTACCAGTTCAATGATCCACTTTGTCTCAAATAAGCTGCGAATGCGTTCTTCAAATCGTTCTCTCGCTTCATCCGGAGCAAAGTTCTCCAGATAAATCAATGCACCATCTAAGCTGTCACCGTAAGTACAAATAAGGGTATCACATACATCATTCGCACGATCAATGGTAGACCAGCACACCTCTCGATATATGGATAAAATCAGCTTTGCTCTTTCATACAGAACCTTCTCGTCAATGTTCTGCATCCGGCAAAGCATTCGAATATTGCTTAATACCTGTGTATTATATCTGCTCATTCAGAATCTCCTTTCAGCCTAATCCATAAAATAAGAATTCCTTTCTAACTCCTGTCACTTGGCTAAAGGGAAACAAATACCATGGGACAAGAATGACTATAACTTCCGATGTATGATAAAAAAACAGAAGCAAGAATCGGAAGTTCTTGACTTTATAAAAGTTCCGATATATAATTAAGTGGAACTAAAACTTCTGCCCTGATTCTCATTATAGCATTTTTCAGAAGTTTGTCAACAAATAATCGGAAGTTACGAATAAATATTTTTTGAAAGGAAGGACAGTACCATGACGTTTGGAGAAAAAATTAAAGAAGCTCGTTTGGCTATGAACCTATCTCAAACGGAGCTTGCCCAGATGACCGGCATTTCCGAAAGATCCCTTTACACCTATGAGCAGCTCGGAACACTCCCCAGAAAAAGCAACATCAGAAAACTTGCTGAAGCGCTGCATATCTCTGTGTCCTATCTTTTGGACGAATCTGAAACGGATAGCCAGAGCCATATAGATCAGGATATGTTTATTTTAGAGGCAAAGGAAAACTTCGGTTCAAAGGGAGCAAAAGAAGCTCAGGAAGTGCTGGGGCGTGTAAATTCTCTGTTTGCCGGTGGAGAATTGGACGAGGATGCAAAAGATGTATTCTTCCAGGCGATTATGTCAGTCTATATGGACTCTAAGAAAACAGCACGGGAAAAGTACACTCCGAAGAAATACAGAAAGCATAAAGATAAAGAGTAAAATCCTCAAGCACAGAATATGTTTTCTGTGTGCGATTCGGAGGTGAAGCAAATGAAAACGGCAGAGCATATCATTGAAACTGTCGATAAGCTTGTGCGAAAATATCACACCAGAGACCCTTACGAGTTGTGTCAGCTGTTAGGTATCAAAATTCATTATTACGATTTGCAGAAGAAATTGAAGGGCTTCTTCTATTACCAGTCCAGACAGAAGAATATCGTGATAGATCACAATGTGAACGGCATCCTGGAACGTATATTAGTCGCACATGAATTAGGACACGCTGTCCTACATACGAAAATCGCCATGATGCACGGCTTTCAAGAAATGGAAGTGTTTGATGATAGATCAATCGAAGAAAATGAAGCAAACTTCTTTGCGGCAGAGCTTCTGTTAGAAGATGAAGAAGTTCTGGAATGCCTTTCGGAACACACATTTTTTGAAACGGCTAAAATGCTCTATGTACCGGCAGCGTTATTAGATTACAAATTCAGCCTGCTCCACGAAAAAGGGGAGCTGGTAAATTCGATGTATATTCGTAAAGCAGATTTCCTGAAAGAAGATCTTCATGCCTACGATAACGACATTGGTTATGGCGATATATGAATATCAGTTTTTTATTTTCTTACAGAAAAAGTCCACCAGTATGATGTGCAGTGCATCATAACTGGTGGACTTTTTAGTTGTCATCAGGAAGTCAAACAGGCTCATCGTCCGAAATGTCAAAATCAGCATCCGTACATTTTCTGATAAGCAGTTTGTTTATCTTAATCTGCTGACAAGCGGCAGGTTGAACGAATACCTTGCAAGCGTGGATGAACAGGCAGAGGATATGTTTTCTCGGCTGGTAAAAGAATATGCCGACAAGCAGGGAGTAACAGAACAGCTAAAGGCAGAAAATCAGCTTGAATGGGTCGGGAAAATGAATAATATTCGTAGCAGAGCAGTAGAGATTATAGATGTAGAATTGATTTGTGTTTAGGAGGACAAAGCGGCAGATATAATGTTAAAAGTAGTTGCGTGCGCACGCATATTGATGTATAATACGTCCTGATTGGAGGTATATATCTATGCAACTATTAAAATGGCTTTCCGTAACAGACCGATTTTACAAAATCTATTTGGACAAGCAACTTGCCCCCTATGGAATCAACAACAGTCAATATATGTTCTTAATCAAAATCTGTCGTTCGCCCGGTATTCTACAAGATTCTTTGTTGAATATGTTCTATGTTCATCCAAGCAATATTGTACGGACGGTTGCGACATTGGAAAAGCAGGGAATGATTACACGTTCTCCCAATGATAAGGATAAGCGGACATGTAAATTGTATCCTACAGAAAGAGCATTGTCTATTATTGACGAGATACAGATGATATGCGAAAAGACAGAAGCTCTTTTATTGCAGGGTATGAGCGAATCCGAGCAGAACCTTTTTATGGATTTCTTAATACAGGCGGGCAGAAATATCACATCGGAACTCCATATAGAGAGAAAGGGGGAGGAGTTCAATGACTGAAAATCCTCTGGGCTATGAAAAAATTTCAAAGCTGTTGAAAAATTTTGCTGTTCCCAGTATTGTGGCGTCTCTTGTCGGCTCAATCTACAATATTGTGGATCAGATTTTTATTGGTCAAGGGGTCGGTTATTTGGGAAATGCAGCAACCAATGTTGCCTACCCGTTTTCTACCATCTGCCTTGCCATTGCACTACTGGTTGGAATTGGCAGTGCTTCCCGTGTTTCCCTCTGTCTTGGATGCAAAGAGCCGAAAGCTGCCGCCAAAGCAGCGGGAAATGGTATTGTTCTGATGGGAATTTTCGGAATTATTTATTTGCTGGTTGGAGAAACTTTTCTGTCTTTGCTCCTAAAGGCATTTGGGGCAACGACAGATGTATTTCCATATGCAAAGCAGTATGCCAGCATAACATTGATTGGAATGCCGTTTCTCATTGTAACGAATGGTATGAGCAATTTGATTCGAGCAGATGGAAAACCAAAGTATTCAATGGTCTGCATGGTTGTGGGAGCTATTATCAATACCATTCTTGACCCCATTTTTATTTTTGTTTGCGATTGGGGAATTGCCGGCGGAGCTTGGGCAACGGTTATTGGGCAAATTTTTTCTTTCATACTCGCACTCCGTTATCTATGGCGTTTCCAAACAATCCATTTTGAAAAAGAGTCGTTTTTATTTGACATTAAAGAAAGCCTGAAAATTTGCAGCATGGGGATAAGCAGCAGCTCAAATCAGATTGCAGTTACCGTGATTCAAATCATTCAGTACAATTCGTTGACTTATTACGGCGCATTAACAAAATATGGAACAGATATTCCCTTAGCTGCTTGCGGAATCGTTATGAAAACAAATGCCATAATCCTTGCGATTGTTGTAGGAATCTCGCAGGGAACACAGCCGATTATCGGCTTCAACTATGGGGCAAGGCAATACCATCGTGTACGGGAGGCTTACCTGCTTGCGGTAAAATGGAACCTTGTTGTTTCCACAATTGCTTTCATCGCATTTCAATTTTTCCCGCAATCTATCATTTCGCTATTCGGAGATGGGGACGAGCTGTATTTTGAATTTGCTGTTTTGTTCATGCGTACCTATCTTTTCATGGTGTTGGTAAATGGTGTGCAGTTGCTTTCTTCCAGTTTTTTTACCGCAATAGGAAAATCGTTAAAAGGTGCTCTGTTGGCATTAACAAGGCAGACCTTTGTGTTGATTCCGCTTACCCTGCTGCTCCCGCTTCGTTTCGGAATTATGGGAGTATTGCTTGCGGGACCTGTTGCTGATTTTTCAGCGTTTATGCTATCTGTTGTACTGGTGGGTATAGAATTAAAAAAACAAAAAAATGACATGTAAACAACAGCCCTATGTGAAAACATTCTTTTTCCGCCGTTAAGTAATCAAGAAGCAAAAACTTAAAAACCGTTGCGATAAATTTTATAAATTTAGTAGGATAATATTTAGAAGTAAGGATTGAGAAAAATATGGAAACTATAAAATGGGTTCTATGTCCTATCTGTGGAAATAAAACCCGAACGATAATGCAAGAAGATACCGAATTAAAGAACTTTCCACTCTACTGTCCGAAGTGTAAACAGCAAACACTTGTGAATGTCAAGCACTTTGTTGTTTCGGTTAGCATAGATAGTGCAAATTAAGATGGTATCTGAATAGAAAAATACAGTATGCTGCTTGCTGCATCGCCATATTTTTCTGAAAAGGCATGACCACAATCCATCTGGAATCCCAATGCCTGACAATCATCAGCCAGGTAATGGTCAACCAGCTCTATGTAGCTGATTTTCTGATCTCTGAATTTCTCAATCCACTTTGTGGCAAATAAATGCACTTGCTCTGAATACTCCATTGCGACCTCCTTCCGGATCGAATTAAAACTCCTCCCAAGTCCGACCGTTCAGATCATTTGCGATTTCATCGGTGTTAGGCATTGTTTTATATCCGAACATATCGGCAAGATTGAAGAACTTGCTTTTTTGAATCGGGTTCTTACTGCTTTTTCTAAAGTCCATCGGGTAGAACTTTTCAACGATAAAATATCTATGGCTAATCGTCCGAAGGTTATAGCCATAATGATCTGCACGCCGGATTGCCTCGTTGATGCGTTCAATCTCATCTGCGGTAGGTTCGGCTCCGCTTTCGGCACGATAGGTCATGTTGCCGTTATTTTCCACTGCGATGATGGTCTTTTTCAGCTTACCAATGGCACGGATACTCTTGTCCTTATACAAGCCAATATATCCATGTTCCGAGAACTTGCGAGATTCCTGGTCATAGAACAAATCCAAATCCATATTATCCTGAAAAGTTGTACCGGCTACGATTGCTCTCATCCATTTATAGCCATCCGGTATCAGCTTTTCATCAAAGCAATACTTCTTAAAATCGTCTAAAACGGCAATGATTTCCGTATCTCTGTCGTCAACAATATCCGCCATAGCGGCCACAAGCTGCTCGAAGGTCAAATTGACGTGCTTGATCGGGTGGATAAGCCGGGCTGCATTTTCGCTATTATACTTTTTCAGTTCAACCGCCAGTTCATCAAACAGTTGCGGTTTCATCGGCTTGGGGTCAAGGGTGAGCAAAACCTTTATATCCTCAGCATCAAACTGCTCCAGATGATTTACAAGCTGCTGCTTGTAAAACTGATTGTAGAGCTTTGTTTCCACCACTATTTTGAAGCTCTTTTGGCTGATAACCGCATCCGGAACGCTATCGTCACCCACGACCTGCAAATCAAATGTGATTTCCGGGCTTTCGTCCTCTCCAAGAATAAGACTATTCAGCATAGAAAAAAACTTATCGGCGTTGTAGTTATACAAACGAGAAAGCATCAGCATGGTGTTTGAGGTATCCACATTCTCTTTGGAGTGGTATCTCTGAAAATAATGTATTCTGTGTGCGATTCGGAGGTGAAGCAAATGAAAACGGCAGAGCATATCATTGAAACTGTCGATAAGCTTGTGCGAAAATATCACACCAGAGACCCTTACGAGTTGTGTCAGCTGTTAGGTATCAAAATTCATTATTACGATTTGCAGAAGAAATTGAAGGGCTTCTTCTATTACCAGTCCAGACAGAAGAATATCGTGATAGATCACAATGTGAACGGCATCCTGGAACGTATATTAGTCGCACATGAATTAGGACACGCTGTCCTACATACGAAAATCGCCATGATGCACGGCTTTCAAGAAATGGAAGTGTTTGATGATAGATCAATCGAAGAAAATGAAGCAAACTTCTTTGCGGCAGAGCTTCTGTTAGAAGATGAAGAAGTTCTGGAATGCCTTTCGGAACACACATTTTTTGAAACGGCTAAAATGCTCTATGTACCGGCAGCGTTATTAGATTACAAATTCAGCCTGCTCCACGAAAAAGGGGAGCTGGTAAATTCGATGTATATTCGTAAAGCAGATTTCCTGAAAGAAGATCTTCATGCCTACGATAACGACATTGGTTATGGCGATATATGAATATCTATTTTTATATCTTTACAGAAAAAGCCCACCAGTACGATGCGTAGTGCATCATGACTGGTGGACTTTTTGTTTCTTAAAGGATCAGTATATTGTGTTGCAAAAAAGGAACCCATAGCAGTTCACTCAGAACTGCCAATGGGCTTCTTTTTCATTATATCAATCAAGATCCGCTTTTTTTATCATCTCTTGCTGGTCAATCAAGACATCAATCAACTTTCCTACGGTTATCAATGTTGTTACATTGCACTTTTTCAGTTTTGCAGCAATCTCATTATCAATGATGCTGTCGCTTTTTGCATATGGGGTATCCAGTAAAAAATAGTCAAAGTTCTTTTCCAAGACGAATGCCAGTTTTAGAAGCATTGCCAAAGAAACTTTCGTCTGTCCAACTTCAACATGGCTCATATGATTGTTCGAGCAACCAACCAACGCACCCAAATCAGCTTGGCTATAACCCTTTTCCAGTCGGGCAGCTCTAATGCGCTGACCAATCTTAACGTAATCAATTTCCGGTTGCATTTCAATCACCTCCACGCTGTGTATGATTCTGCTATACATTATAAAATGTACCCAAAATCTCAACAACCAACATAAGATGCAAGTTGCATTTATAAATGCAATGTGATAAAATTTTATAGGCAATTTGCATTAAATGATTGAAATAAAAAAACCAGAAAAACCACAAACGATTTTTCTGGATAAATAATAAAAAAATTCGTAGAGTACCTTACTCCATGAAAAAACACCGCCCAATACTGATAATTCAGCATTATTAGGCGGTGTTGACGATTTACTTGACGGCTAATAGGGCAGAAAGCCGCTGCATATTTTCCTGTTTTAACTCCATTGTAGGATGAACATAGCGATTCATTGTAATATTTACACTGGCATGACCTAATATTTCACTAAGACTTTTCACATCAAAACCAAGCTCTATACACCTCGTTGCAAATGTATGGCGTAACGAGTGATAATTTGCAGGGGCAATTCCGCTTTTTTGTAACGCTCTCTTAAAGTGGTTTTGCATCGTTCGTGGCTCTAAAGGTGTTTGCTCACAATTAGTCAAAATATACCCTTTGGAAGAGGTCTTATATGACGCAAGAATGACTATCAGGTCATTTGGAACAGGGATTGTGCGAATGGAGCAGGCACTTTTGGGAGCTGTAATAACAATCTTTGTTTTTTGCTTGCTATTGGCTCTGTTCTGGATTCTTTGGAGCGTTTGGTGAACATGAATTGTGTGATCCGAAAATGAAATATCCTCCCAGCGCAAGGCACAAATTTCTCCTACTCTAAGTCCAGTAAATAAACACACCAATATGCCAATGTTGCAAGCGTCAAGGTCAGAATACAGATATTGACATAATTTCTCCTGTTCAGCACGACTTAATACTCTCATTTCTGGAATTTGACGTTTTATCTGTATGGATTGTGCATTACAGGAAATGATGTTTCCTTTTTTGGCGGCGAATTGCATTATGTTCCGAATCAAAGATAAAATGTCCGAAACTGTTTTAGCCGAAAGCCCATTTCCTTTCAATCCACCCTCTGTAAGAAAAAGATTGCATTGTTCTTCAATAAAATCATGAGTTATATCGCACAATGGCTTGAGCCCAAATGCTGGAAGTACATATGAGTTAAGGAGATTCCAGTATTTATTGCTTGAAGATTCCTTTATCTGTGGGTGTATAGTCTGAAACCATTCCATGGCAATACATTCAAAACAGACAGTAGGCACTTTTTGATTGGCAGTGGTAGAATTACTTGCGAATGAGATTTGGTTAACAAGTTTCGATTTGACCTCTCGATACGTTTTTGCATAAACATAACCATAATTTGCTTTGCCAGCAGGGGTCCGAGATTTAATATATCGTCCTTCCCACCTGCCGTCTTTCCTTTTGTAAATGTTTTCACCTTTTCGGGGCATAAGGTGCACCTCCTTCCTTATGACTATAATTCTGACGGCAAATTGTGAATGTGGATCGCCCTTTGGAGACTTTTTTCTACAAATATTTCGCTTTTTACTCACTTTACACATTGACAAATGGAGCGACAACATGTAAAATAAGGATACAGACTTCAAAAAACAGAGAAAAATGTAGTTCGTGGAGTAAGGTACTCTACGAAACTGGAGCGAAAAATAGCATGTATGATGATAAAGCAAAAATTAGAGATGAGTTAATCATGACTCTTACAGCAGAACTTCCAGTTATGAGAGCACGATTGGGAATGTCTCAGGAAGTGATGGCTTCTGCCATAGGGGTATCAAGACAAACTTATAGCGCTATAGAGACAAGAACGAAAAAAATGTCATGGACAATGTTTATGGCGCTAATAGCTGTTTTGGATATGAATGAAGCCACATCTGTCATGTTGGATCAAATCCCGGATTATATACAAACAATTAGGCAATTGACAGAAAAAAAGTAAAGTAATTGGACCTTTAGCAGTCTGAGTTCCACCAGAGTGCTTAGGAATATAAAACTCACATTTCAAGGAGGAAAAATTCATGGCAAACACTAAATTCACCGGCCGTAGCGACAGCTACATCTTCGAAGATGCTGGCGGAAAGAGAGATCAGCTTGAGCAGGCTATCCTGAACGAACTGCAGGCAAAGCAGTATCCTCTGAAGGCCACTATCCAGACTCTTAAAGGTGGCAAGGGTCTGATGGGTGCAGTTTTCGCTGCAAAAGAGCAGTGCGTTGTTGTTGACGTGGACAGCGAAGCTAAGATCGCTATCTCCAACACCACGGTTGGTACCTATCTGTACGTTGAAGTATATTTGATGATCCAGGAGAAGATTTTCTCCGCTATGGCCTTTGATGCTGCTATTGGTAACGTATTTAAGGAGCAGAAACGTAATGCTTACTATGCAGCTGCTAAAGAGGCAACCGAATCCGCATTTGGTAAGTTAGGTCTTAAGCTGGCCAATAGCGGTTATAAGTCAACCCAGAGATCTGTTTCTAACGAAGGCTAAAAAAATAACATTAAGGCGGGATGAGGTATGTGAAAACAATTATCTCGTCCCGCTTTTTGTTTTGTAAGGAGATATCAGATATGGCTAAAATTAGTTTAATCTGTGAACAGTGTGGCGGTAACATTATCCTTGACAATTCACATGAAATTGGTACCTGTGAACACTGCTTTTCCCAGTTTGTTATTAAACAAGATCAGATTGTTCAAAAAATCACTCAGAATATTACAAAACATGTGTACGGATACGAAGGGAAAGATGTCGAGGAATTACTTACAGATGGGTATAAATTAATTGACCTGGGTGATGATCGAAAGGCTAATACCAAATTTAAGCAAGCAATTAACATTGATCCAAATTGCTGGAGTGCATGGCTTGGATATGCTTCTACCGGCGGAGATAGAACAGGGTATTTGTCGGTAGTCCCTGCATATAGGAAGGCATATAACATAGCATCTGGTGAAAAGCAAGAAATGGATACATATGTTGACATGACACGGTACTTGCCAGATCGTAATATGAGGGCTGCTTTCATTCGTGCATTCAATGTAGCTTCCAGAAAAGACCGTCATAACATTTTTGATCTTGTTTCCGGTGTAATTGGCTGTGATGAATCTGAAATTGCATCATTAGCAGTAGATCTTTGCCCTGATGACTGGCGTGCTCATTTTGCTATGGCAAAATTCAGGCAAATTCGTGCAAGGTGGTGCCAATTAGAAGGCGGATTCTTTACCGGCAAGCATTTACCAGCACCAGCTGCTGAAGTCTTAAATATTTTTATTCGTGCATACCGTCTGGCTAAAAACGAAGGCGAAGATGCCAAGAATACTATTCTTTCGTATATTGATAATTTGTCACGTGACAATTCGTATAGCGTTTTTTGCAATGAATTAAAGAAGCAGATTCAAAAGGAAGGATAATTGAGAAGGGGGTTATGTAAATGGCAATCATTGACCGAATTAAATATGATGGCAACTCGAATGGTTCACAATGGCTTATTTATAAGTGCCCTTCCGAACAGTTCGTCCTGGGTTCGCAGCTTATAGTTAACCAAGGTCAGGAAGCCCTATTTTTTAAAGGGGGCGAAGCTCTTGATTTATTTGGTCCTGGTACGCATACTCTTTCGACCGGCAACTTACCAATACTGAATAAACTTGTAAATTTGCCTTTTGGCGGAAAAACACCATTCTCTGCTGAGATTTACTACATTAACAAGACGGCAAATCTCGATATGAAATGGGGAACTTCTACCCCTATTCCTCTCGAAGATCCTAAGTATGGATTGATCTTGAATGTTGGTGCTCGTGGACAATACGGAATTACTATTACAGACTCCCGTTTGTTTGTATCAAAAATTATTGGTGCTGTTCCTAATGGAACAACTACCAATCCGATGCTCGTCTTAAGATATTTTAACGGTTTGATTAACTCGAAAATTAAGTCTGTAACGGCTGCATATATGATTCAGAAGCAAATTTCCTTCTTGGAAATTTCGCAGTTTTTGTCTGAACTATCAGCAACATTTCAGGAAGCTCTTAACGAGGAATTTGAACGTTTTGGTATTGAACTGGTCAATTTCTATTGCGAGTCGATCGCACCAAAACCAGAAGAATACGAAAAACTTCGTGGTTACAAAGAAGAACTTGCACTTGGTGAGGGCTTCTATCAGCAACGCCGTTCCCTCGACATTTTAGAAAAACTGGCAGAGAATCCTTCCTCTGGCAGTATTGCCAATGCTGGCATCGGATTAGGCATGGGGCTTGGCGCAGCCGGTCAATTTGGAAATGTATTCTCCGGAATCGGACAAAATATGAATGTAACTAAACCTGATGCGCAGATCACTTGTCCTAAGTGTGGTGCTCAGAATAACTCAACAATGAAGTTTTGCGGTAGTTGTGGAAGTAAGCTCGCTACTACCATAATCTGTCCTCACTGCGGAAAAGAAGTTCCAGATGGAATGAAATTCTGTGGTGAATGTGGAAAACCTCTCAGTGCATCAAAATGTCCTTCTTGCGGTTTTGAGAATAAGCCTGGCATGAAGTTCTGCGGCAACTGCGGAGAAAAATTGTAAATAGTATTTTGTAGAGGTGGTGAAAAGATGGCTAAATCCAAGAATAATTCGATGTTAGATTTCTTGGTAACGTTCTTTGTTGAAGATCGAGCAATTTCACGGATGTTAAGCGATGTCTTGAAAAACAGAACGAATCGCCTGTTTCTCGAAACATTGGGACTTCCATCAGACTTCGCTATTCCTTTTTCTCAGGAAGAAGAAAAAGCATCCGTTATCTACACCTTAAAACAAAGCTTCGATGATAAATATGAAGTAACGCTGAATGGTCATCCTTGTAATGACCATGTAATACATAGTGGAGACTATTTTGCATTTAAGAATAAAAGCAACGGCAAAACAGTCAAAACCCTGTTCATTGCCACCTCGGATATACAGGCTGGCTATAAAAAATACGCATTATCAAAAGACACAAATATTTTTATCGGGCGCACTCCACTAAACGATATTTCTTATGATTTTAGCGACTTTGTTTCAAGAGAAAAACACGCAGCTATTCGCATTGACAGCAATGGAAATGCTTTTATTGAGGATCTGAAACGCAGTATTGGTATCTATGTAAACGGTCGCCTTGTTCATTCACAACAGTTAAAGCCTTTTGATGAAGTCTTTATCATGGGGCTTTCCCTCATTTACATGGGTGACTTCATAGCTGTGCGTAATCTCAAAACTGAAAGTACCTTATCGTTGATGACATCCTTTGCTGTGAAAATGCCTATCAATGATGCAGCGGAAAAGAAATACTTTGTCAGTACACCTCGTATTCTAAAATCATTAGATAGCGATGTAATTGAGATTGATGCTCCTCCTAGCCCGTTTACCGTAGATAAAACTCCTGCAATTCTAACTCTCGGACCGAGCATTACTATGTCTATGGTAATGCTGGCAAGTTTGGGCGTATCTATCACAAATGCAATTAGCGGCGGTCAGATGTCAACCATTATTGCCAGTGGCACTATGGCAGTAGGTTTACTATTGGGTTCGCTTATGTGGCCTTCTTTACTTAGAAGCTACCAGAAAAGGCGCACCTTGGCTGATGAGAGCCATAGAAAGAGCAGATACTTATCGTATATCTCTGATATAGAAAAAAGCTTAATTTCAAAGAGAGAGCGAACCGTACGTCTTTTGAACGATTCGTTATGCCCTTCTCCTGAAATTTTATGCTCCATACTTGATAACGAAAGTAACCGACTCCGCTTGTGGGAGCGTTCCCATGAGGATGCTGATTTTCTTGCTATCCGTATGGGTTTAGGTAGCAGACCTTTTGAAGTGCAGTTAAAAATTCCAAAGCAAGGATTTCAGCTGCATGAAGATGAACTTCGTAATTTGCCAGTTGAGCTTTCCAAGAAGTACGGGACATTAAACAATGTTCCACTGACGCTCGACATTTTTACTAATCACACGATTGGCATTATCGGCAGTCAGAAGAATATACGCACTATTCTTAATGAGGTGATCCTTAATATTATTTCACTTCATTCCTACGATGAAGTAAAGCTCGTGCTTATAACATCTCCTAAACAGGTGTATAACTTTGATGATTTCAAGAATGTACCTCATATCTGGAGCAACGATAAAAAGGTTCGTTTCTTTGCTACAAATCCCGATGAGGTTCATTATATTTTTAATATCATTGATGAGATGATAAAAGAGCGAGAAGAATCTCAGGATAGAGGTGGCACACCTATCCCTCATTACGTTGTGATCGTCACGGAGCCGAATTTGATTGAAAAAGAGGCTCTGCTCAGATATATGAATGATTCCGAGAACCAAGTTGGTATCACAACTTTGTTTGCCTATGGCGATATCACAAAACTGCCTAAATCATGTAAAACAATTATCCAAAGCGATGATACTCGCACTGGATACTATATAAAAAACAAAAATGCAAATAGGTTCATCCCATTTACTCTTGATGATGTAGAAATGAGCCGTATTCACTCGTTTGCGAATGAACTCTCTCGACTGCCTATCAAGAGAGACTCTCGTTCCTTGGGTATCGTTGATCGTATATCGTTCCTGCAAATGTATAAAGTAGGCAATGTCAGCGAACTTGCTATTGAAAGTCATTGGGATAACAACAATTCTGCCAAATCTCTAGCAGCCCCAATAGGAGTCATGGCAGGCGGTGAAGTGTTCAGCCTGGATCTGCACGAAGCCTATCACGGTTGCCACGGACTTGTTGCAGGTACTACAGGTTCCGGTAAAAGCGAATTCCTACAGGCATTCATCTTATCGCTGGCTATTAACTATAGTCCTAAAGAAGTTGCTTTTGTCTTAGTAGACTTCAAGGGCGGAGATATGGCAAGACCATTCATGGCTAAACCGTTCGCTCCTGCACTGCCGCATTTGTCAGCAACAATTTCAAATTTGTCGGGAAATATTCTCTATCGTGCATTGGTTTCGTTGGAAGCAGAGATAAAGTCTCGTCAGCGCATATTTAATGAAGTTGCTGCTGCACTTGGTGTTGATAAACTGGATATTAACTCCTACCACAAGTATTACAAAGGCGGACGCCTTGATACACCATTGCCGCACTTAGTCATTATTATTGACGAATTTGCGCAGTTAAAGACACAGCAGCCTGAGTTTTTGGCACAACTCATCAACGTAGCTCAAGTTGGTCGTAGCCTCGGAATACATCTGATTCTTGCGACACAGAAGCCAAGCGGTATCGTTGATCCGCAGATTATGAGCAACTCTCGCTTTAGAGTTTGCTTGAAGGTTGCAGATAAACAGGACAGCATCGATATGATAAATAAACCTGACTCTGCAATGATTAAAAACCCCGGTCGTCTGTATCTGCAAGTCGGCTATGATGAAATCTACGAATGTATTCAGTCTGGTTATAGTGGAGCTGATTATATTCCTACTAAAACATATATGCCAGACGAAGAAATCATGGTACAGATGACTGATAATACAGCCAATCCTATCCATAGCGCCAAGATTGACCTGTCTGGTGACAAGTCTGACAAAACGCAACTAGAAGCAGTTGTTTCTGAAATCGTTGCCATCGGGCAAAAGAAGAATGTTGTAGCGAAGCCTTTGTGGCTAGATATGCTCCCTGAAAAAATTGTTTTGCAGACCCTTGAAAAAGAAAAGAAGGGGCTGTGTTCTGCAACAATTGGATTGGTAGATTACGTTCGCACTCAGGAGCAAAAACCGCTTACGATAGACTTCTCCAAAACCGGTCATGTTGGATTGTATGGTGCAAGTGGAACAGGAAAAACGACATTCTTGCAAACACTGGTTTACTCCATGGTTTGTGAGTATGCCTATACCCCGGAAGAACTGAATCTGTATGCTATGGATTTTGGCGGGCGAAATTTAGGCTATCTTTCATATCTTCCGCATACCGGCGGGGTCGTATTTGCAGACGATGAAAGCAAACTCTCTGAATTGGCTTTTGTTCTGCACGACATAATCGATGAACGCAAACGCATTTTTGCAGACAATAACTGTGGTACTTTTTCTGATTATCGTGCTATTTGCAAAAAACCTCTTCCTGCCATTCTTGTCCTGATTGATAATTTTGCATCCTTCCGGGACAAATATATGGATATATCAGACAGCTTCATCGACATCATCAGTGCCGGAAAAACCTTTGGCGTTTATTTCATTATTACAGGAAGTACACGAAACTCTATATATTACAAGGTAACTGAGTATATTGCCACTTATTTCACCCTGAAAATGAATGATCCTAGTAACTACCTGGATATTCATAATGTGCGCCCTCCGGTTGTTCCTGAAGATATCAGCGGACGGGGCATCACTGTAATAAATAGAGAAATTGTTGAATTCCAGACTGCAATCGCTTTTGACGGTGAAACCGAAGCTGATCGTATCGCAACCATTAGTCAGAAATACATCGAATTGGCATCGAATTGGCACGGATACACTCCAATTAAGCTAGACGGAGCTACAAAGAATTCAAATAATTCTTATGAAGCTCCTGCAAGCTATTATTCACCGACACCACGAAGCACTCCACCTGAATCCATTTTTGATGAAAGTGGAAATCTTATCCTTGGAACCTCCAAGTCTGCAGCACTGATGTATGGCATAACTCTGTCCGAGGATTACAAAGTCTGTATCTGTGCAAATGATACAGATAGCTTGGGTAAGTTTTACGGAACTATTCTAATGAACATCGCCCAATACAGTAACAGACGTTTAGTATTCATTGATGATGACAATGGCACTTTTAGAAATATTGTCGATGAATGTTCTTCGTGTCAGTATATTAGCGGAGCTACTGCTCTTGATGAGTTCATCGAGGAATTGAAACCAGAATTAAATGCACGCTTAGAAGAACCAGGCAGACAGCACGAACAGCTGTTTATTGTCATTTCTGAGTTCAACGATTTCTTCGATATGATTACCAATGAGCAGGCTGCCTTTATGCGAAAGGTGTTCCAGTATATTGATGCTCCACAATACGGAATTTATTTTATATGCGGTTTTAATGTTAATGGAGCCAAGAACAATGATCGTCTGTTTATGTCACTGGTTGTCAATGCAGAAAACTACATACTCTGCCCAAACTGCTATGAAAATGCTTCCGCAAAGATAGAAACCCTACCGCTTGTACCAGATGTAAAATCTCACAGCTGTTACTTCTGTCTTAAAGAAAAAAATGTTGAGATAAGGTGGTGAGGTTCATGGAAAAAATATCTATCACAGTAAAAATACCAGCCCTGGATAGTACATACGATTTTATCGTTCCAAACAATATGTCTGTCAAAAATGCTCAGAATCTGATGATAAGAATATTAAACTCAGAGTACGGAATCTCAGATAAGAGTGCCGATGCGATGTTGTTCGATACAAGCGACAATACGGCATTACGTTTGGAATGCAGCTTTGCCCAACTTGGTATCTCCGATGGAGCCAAGCTGCTGTTAATCTAGCAAAGGAAGGAGATACGACACCATGAAATATAGAATAAACTACTCTAAAGTTATTTCACAAGCGAATTCCATATCAGATGACGCATCTCAGCTCTCATCTCTGATTAAACTTCTGGAACAGATGGAACAAGATTGTCGTGCCGTATGGAAAGGCCAAGCAGCTGATGCTTTTATATCAAAATTAAGCACCCTGCGCAGTGAAATGAACAGGACAAGATCTCAGATGTCCAATCTAGCGTCAACGATTAAATACTGTGCCGACAGAATTCAGCGTGAAGATCGTGAAGCAGAAGAACGAGCCGCCACATTGAAATCTGGACACTAAGTATTTATTCAAAAAATTCAAACACCGAAAGGAGAACTTTTATGGCATCTACAATTTTTGATGTAACCCCTGAAGAACTCGAAGCTTCTGCAAGCAAAATCGAGGGAAAAACCGGAGAATTCACCAAAGCATACACCAGCATCTATACAGCTGTGTCTGATCTTCGTGTGACTTACAAAGGTGAAGCAAGCGACACATTCAACCAGAGAATCGAAGGCTACAAAAACGACTTCTCCGCAGCAGAAAAAGCCTTGAAGAACTACGTTCAGTTCCTTCGTGAATATGCCGCAAAAATGAAGAGCACCGAAAACGATATTAAGAGCAAAGCAAGCTCTCTTAGTGTCGGAAAGTAATCAAATCATCATTTTGAAAGGAGAAAAACTATGGCACAAGTAGTAGTAGATTCCAGTGTTATGCGTGACAAAGCTAAGACCCTCGAAAATGCAGCAGTAACTATCCAGTCTCTGTATGCAGAAATGCTGCAGGAGGTTACGACTACAGCTAACAAAATGAAAGGCACCACCATCGAAACTGAAAAAAAGCAGTTTGCAAATATGCAGAATACTTTTGATACTATTGTCAAGGACATTAAGGCATACAGCACATTCCTCACCCAGGCTGCTGAAAGTTATGAAGCTGCTGAGCGTGAAGGCACTCAGAAAGCTCAGGAGCAGGGCAAAGTCTTCTGATTTTTTGGAAGCTTGAAATAATCGGTTATCCCTGGCGGAGCGACCTTTACGTTCCGCTGGGGAACCGATAGAAAGGAGGTTGTGAAGTATGCCTAGAATTTATGTTGAATTTTCCGGTCTTGATCAAATTGGAAGTCGTTGTAAAACAGTAGCATCAAGAGTAGATACTATCCAATCCAATTTTCAACGCACTGTTCGGCAACTTGACTGGGATATTCGTTTTGAGTCCAACATAAACAGCACCGCTACACAAATAGCAAAAACGCTGGAGCAGTATTCAAGAACATTGGAAACCTATCAACGATTTATTGAAGATACCCATAACGAATACGTTAAATTAGATGAATATAAAAAAACAAATTTAATTGACTACATCTCTTCTATAAGGGTTGACCCTAATGTAGCTGTCATCCTGGGGCCAGGGAACAATCCATTTGCAAATTGGAAAGATAGAATAAGCGAAATAGTTTTTGATACAGATGAAGAAAAAGATCTTCTCTCTACTGTAAAAACTCTATTGAGAGGAACTGATAAGTGGGGAGATGTTGATGAAGCGGGAGTTTTAGAAGATGTAATATCATACTTCGAGAGTTTTACAACTTTCTTTTCAGGAGATAAAAAGGGACTTACTGGGGCAAGCGACTGGTGCAATCTTGCTGATTCTAGTATTGGCGTATGGACAGGCTTATATGACTATTTTTGCGATATGTATAAGGGGTTAAAGATAGGATTCTTTGGAGATGTTGCGCAAAAAAATGTAAAAGTTTTAGGGTTGTCAGCAGGATTTTTAGGTTTAACTGCTTCTATCCTATCTGCAAGCAATAGATTGGACAATAAGCAATGGCAAAGCATTGTAGCTGACTATGTAGATTGCGGAAAAGATATGTTGTCAGTAATTAAATCTGGCTATGCATTGAAACACATTGGAGACGTTAAAAGTTTGTCAGAAATAAAAGCAGGCCCTTGGAGTGCATTAAATATATATTCAGCCATTGGTGAAGCTGGAATTCAATCAATCTCTCAAGGTTTTCGCAGCCACGAAAAATATTATGCCGATGGTCAGTGGGATATGGGCGATACTGGCGCTACAGGAATAGATATTTCCATGGCTGGTATTTATGGAATCAGCCACAGCTTAACACTCGGTTTCGATGATCTTATTTTCGGCGCAATAGATAATGCGACTGGTGGCAATAGAACGGCAGACATGAGTTACTTTGAAAAAGCTGCTGAGGGCTACAAAATTTTAGCAAACAAATGTGGCGAAGCGATTGGAAACTGGTGGGTTGGTCTAACTAAATAAGATAATCGGAGGAGACATGAAAAATTTACTACCTATTGGAAGTGTGGTCTTATTAAAAGACGCAACAAAAAAATTAGTAATCATCGGCATTTTGCAAGTAAATCCTAGCGAAAACAAAATCTATGATTACTTAGGTGTTCCTTATCCAGAAGGTTATGTTGGTTCAGATAATAACTTCTTATTCAATCACTCTGACATCAATGACATCATTTTTTCTGGATATGAAAACCCTGAGCGTGAAGCTTTTATTAAAGCCATGGATATCCTATACAATCAAAAAAAATAAATACTGAAATAAAACATCTCCTTAGGAAGGGAGGGTAATGAATATGCCAAGAATATACGTTGAATTTTCTGGACTCGAACAGATTGGAAGTCGTTGTAAAACAGCATCATCAAAAGTAACTACTATCCAATCGGATTTTCAACGCACTGTTCGGCAACTTGACTGGGATATTCGCTTTGAGTCCAACATAAATAGCACCGCTACACAGATAGCCAGAAAACTTGATCAGTATTCGAGAGCATTAGAAGCCTATCAGCGATTTATTGAAGATGCGTACAACGAATATGTTAAATTAGATGAATATAAGAAACTAACTTTGGCTGATTATATCGCTCCAATATCATTTGATCCCAATAGTTTTATAATTGTTGGTCCGGGAGGACAGCCTAATTTTGATTGGTCAAAATTGATTAAGGATGTATTTATTAAAAAGCCTTATGTACTCCCTACTCTATTAAATTTAGTTTCTCCAGTAACAAGTTTACTTTATATCACCAGCGGTATTCCTTTTGGTAACACGCCATCGGTTTTCGACTACTCTCGCACTCCTTCTGCCAGCAGAACTGCTGATTGGCTTGGATATGAATTTTCTGAGGACAATCCTGGTGTCACTGCTTGGGTTGGAAAAGCCAGTGCTGAAGCTCAAAACGAATGGGGATATGCGGGAGTCAATGCATATCTTGGTAAAGGTGAAGCTGAAGCCAAAGCAGATGCCGGTATTATGAAAACGACGACAAAAAAGGAATACAAAGATGGAGAATGGGTTGAAAAGAGTAGGACTGACTTCATCACAGCCGTAGCTGGCACCAGTGCAGGCGTTTCTGTATTAGCAGGCGATGCCGAAGCCGATGTTGGAAGTGATATGTTAGGTGTTGAGGGAAAAGCCGAAGGTTCTGTTGGCACCGCAAAAGCTGAAGCCAAAGGAAAGTTTTCTGTTGGTGAAGACGGCGTAAACGCTAACGTAAAAGGTGAGGCAATGGTCGCCGCAGTCGAAGGTGAAGCATCTGGTACTATCAATATTCTTGGTTTAGAGATAACTGGAAAAGTTGGTGGATATGCTGGTGCTGTCGGCGTTGAAGGAAAAGTCGGCATCGAGGATAATAAATTTGTGCTAGAAGGTGGTGCTGCCGCTTTGATCGGCGGCTCGGCAGGTATTGAAATTGGCTTCAACGATGAAGGCTGGGATAATTTCGTGGACTTTATCGTATTTTGGGATTAACTTTAGAAAGGTGAATGAGGTATGAGTGTTCAATCATTTAGATATGATTTCACCGCTAAAGAATTGGCATATTTCCTTTTTAAAAAGAAAACATGTCCTAAATGCGGTGAACAAATGAAAAAAGACAAGTGCTGTGAAACTATAGATGGCTCAGTCTATAATACTAATTCGGTTCCTCTTTATATCCAAGGTCGTCAAGTTAAGCATTATTTTTATCGTTTCACCTGCCAAGAATGTGGAGCCGAATTCACTTTGACTGAATTGTCGAAATAAGAAAGGAGCTTGAAATGAAAAAATTTCTGCCTATTGGTTCTGTTGTTTTGTTAAAAGAGAGCCAAAAACGAATTATGATTGTCGGAGTCAAACAGAAACAGGCAAACTCCGATAAAGTATGGGACTACAGTGCCTGCTTATATCCTGAGGGAATTCTTGATCCTGAGAAGCTTTTCTTATTTGATACAGAACAGATTGAGCGTCTGTATTTTATTGGGCTTCAGGACGGAGAAGGACTAGCTTTCCTAAATAAGATAAACCATTTGGATGATAACGCAGATACTACCAACTAATTATTGGGGAATGAGAGGTTTTGCTTATGGAAAAACCAGTATGTTATTCCCACATTGGCAAACGACCAAACCACGAAGATAATTTTCTTATCAATGGCTTGTATTTGACATCCGATGAGCAAAAAAAGATGTCAGATAATTGCTGTTGCTTTGTCACTGATGATGCTCGCTCAAAGGTACATCTTTTTGCGATCAGTGATGGTATGGGCGGACATAACGCTGGTGAAGTTGCCAGTCGAATATGTGTAGAAAAACTTGCTGAAACAGGAAAAGTATTGCAGAGCTGTTCTTATATCAAAGAAGTCGTAGCGTACCTGCAATTAAGCATTGCAGAAATCAACGCTATTGTTTGTGAAAAAAGTCGCAACCACGGAGAATTAAAAGGCATGGGTGCCACCCTTGTCTTGTTTGTCATTTGTGGGGCGGATTATGCCATCTTAAATATAGGTGACAGTCGTGCTTATCATTTTAACAATGATGCACTCATTCAAATCACAAAAGATCATACCGAAGGGCAGCGAATGCTTGACCTTGGGCTTTTGACCAGAAAGGAACTCTCTGGTTTTCCTGCTCGAAAAAACTTGAATCGTTATATTGGTTATGGCCAAAATGGTTATGTTTTGCAAGCTGATGAATACTACCCTATTTTAGATAATGGTGTGATGCTTCTATGCAGCGATGGGATCTCAGACTATCTTCCGGATAGTCGAATCTCAGAAATCCTGCACTCAGCAAACAATTTGGAAAGTGCCGGCAAACAACTTGTTAACGAAGCGGTAGCGTCACACGATGCAGACAACGCAACCGTTATGCTTATACCACTAAGGAGGTGATTTCATGGCACAAACAAATTTAATTGGGAAGAATATTTTGGGCTATACTGTCAGCGAAAAACTCGGTTCAGGTGCATTTGGTACGGTCTATAAAGTCATCAAAACAAATGCTGCTGGTCAGTATGTTCGTGCGCTAAAACACATCACAATTCCAACTGAAAAACAATACTATTCTGTACTGAACTCTATGGGCGGTGATGTTTCCAAGGCAGACAGCTATTTCTCCCAAATGCTTAAGAATATTGTTTCGGAAATCAGAATCCTGAATGATCTCTCCGAGAAAGGTGTGCAACATATCGTCAGATATTACGAGAACGATATTCTTGTTACTGACTCACCGAGACGATATGATATTTTTATCCTAATGGAATATCTGACTCCCCTTGAAGATTTTATCCAAGGTACAGATTTTCTTGTCCGTGATGTCGTTAAACTTGGATTGGACGTATTGAATGGACTCCAATCATGTCACAACAACGGTGTAATTCATCGAGATATAAAAGACGATAATATTTTCGTATCTGATAAGGGTGAGTATAAGATTGGCGACTTTGGCGTTTCAAAAGTTTTGAAGGATAGTTCCAAAGCCGAATCCCTAAAAGGTACACCAAATTTTCTCGCTCCAGAGGTATATCTTGGAAAAGAAGGTTACACAAAGTCTGTTGATCTATATTCCCTCGGTATTGTGCTTTACAGACTTCTAAACTACAGCAGAAATCCTTTCCTTCCTCGTTTCCCTGAACAATATTTTGCCCAGGATGAAGATGCCGCCTTTGAGGAAAGAATGAGTGGAAAAACACCTGATCTGCCTGCTCTTGGTGGAGAAGAAATTGGACGTGTTATTGTAAAAGCAATCTCCAGTAGCTCCGAAAGATTCCAAACCGCCGATGAATTTATGGGCGCTTTGGAATTGGCAATCGACAACACACCTTCTGAGATATTCAATGAAAAAATAAATTTTGGTGTATCTTCTTGCACAAAACCGATTGATGAGCCAAGTGCAAAAGAATATGGTTCTACATTAGGTGAAACTGCTCCGCTATCTGGTTCAGAAGAACATATTGAAGATGAACGAAACAACTCCCTTAACAAGCACTTGTTTGAAAGCATTGGTGAAGTTCCTCCTACAGATATTCCGGAAGTAGAACCTGTTGTAAGACCAGAACAAAAATATGAACACGAAAATGTAGCAGACACTGCTCCACCTAAATCTAATGGACGGGTCGTGAACTTTGTTCCACCTACTGTAAGTGAACCGGACGAGCCTGTTGCTTTAGATAAAAAGGTGATGAACAAATTTGTGTTCGTCATTCCAGTAATTATCCTTTTAGTTGGAGTAATCGCATACTTTATCGTGATTCCTAACATCTATGGAAGGATCGTATCGTTCGTTGATTGGCTTTTCACTGATCCTCAGAATATCATAGATACTATACGTGATCCAAATGCTGTTTTACCTCAGGTCAATAGCATCATTGGTATAAGGATTTTCTGGTGGGTATGGTTGGCAGGACTGATTACTTCTCTATTCTTTGTCGGGAAACAACTCCAAGCAAAACCTGAGCCAAATGCGGCCAATGCCATTCTTACAAAGAAAGAACCGTATCTGATGATTCAGGATGTAACTGATGCGCTCAAACAGTTGAAAGCTCGCAGGAACAGCAAACAACTCGATTCACTGATATATTCAGTAAAGAAACTAGAAGAAAAGTTGTCCGTTGAAAGCGACTTCGGATACGGAAAGAGTTCTGTAATTAACTGCGAGAATAATATTGCCAGACAGATTCAATTTCTCTTAGATACTGCTCCTTGTATTGAAAATGGCGATTTTGAAGAAAACCTAAAGGCAATGAATACAGCTGTGATGAATATAAATTCTCTGTTGCGTAGACGTATTGAGCTAAAGAAAAAGTAAAATATAGTGAGGAAAAACAAATTGGCAAGCAGTGTAAACCTGTACAGGTTCACTCATTTTCTCGATTTTCCCTTCGGTGCAATCTTCGCCAATTTGCTTGTTGGGGCAGCATCCCCAATCCCCTTTGAACATCATCTGCCGATGATGGCTGCACGATTTTCAATCGTTTTCAAAAGAACAGTAGAATAAAAATTTGCCCATGGTTGAAAGCACCGAAGTCGAAAAGCAAAAAAGTAGCCACGATCCGCACCCTTTGGGGGAGTGCAGACCGTGGCTTTTTGCTTTAACGGAAGTTCTTCTTCTCCTCTTTCTCTTGTTCTTTTTCCTGCTCTTTCTGTCTGTCGATATTCAGAATCGTTTCAACCGTCCGTTTGGCAATCAGCAATTCTTCTTTCTCTTTTCTTATCTGACGGTACTCAGCGTAATCTTGCTTTTTCTGGACTGCCAGCTGATGAAACTCCTCATATAACGATTGCGTAGATGGGAGCTTTGTAATCTGCAATTCATCAAAGGCCTGCTTTGCCGCTTTATGAATTGTGATTTCCTGACGGTGTTCCTCAAAGAACTGTCTGCTATATCCAGACTTGCGGTACTCGATATAGATTTGCCTTGTGTTGCGATAATTTTTGATGTGCTGCTGCAACGCCTGAACCTCAACCATTCGTTTCTCTGCGGCCTTGATAGAATCAGAAAGCGCATCGAACCGGGCAGACAGATTTTCAATATGAGCAGTCAGATCATCGTAGTTGCCCAAGCCTTTTTCCTTCAGCAAAATCACAGTTCGGGCAGCTTCTTTTCGATTGAACTTCTTCGCCCACTTTTCATAACCGACCGTCTTACCCTCGGCCATCTTTGCCTGAATATCAATCAGCATCTGGAACTGCTTCGGGGCAGGAGCCTTGGCAGAGCTGCCTTTTGATTTGTGCAGGTTCTTACCGGAGATAACGGCTTGAATTTCCTCTTTGCTATAACCTTCGCCCAGAGAACGCAGCCGAATGAAACGTTTCTGATTCTTGCCCTTGAACGCAGGCTGATTTCCATCCTTGAACTCAAATCCCATGTCAGCCAGAGCCTGAACAAAGCCATCAAAGCTCTTTGGTTTCTGCTTCAGCACCGCATCAATCGCATCACATAATTCGTCACGCTGGGTACGCTTCTTGGGATAAACAGTTCTTTTCTGACGCTCCCGATACGGCTTCGGTGTAATAATAGACAGACCGTGTTCCAGGCAAACCATGTCGCTGAGCCGTTGCACCGCAAGACCGGAAAGGAAGAAGTTTTTGAATTTCCGTGTGGCATCCAGCGAGGTCGAATTGTAAATGATATGGTTGTGAATATGGGATTTGTCGATGTGGGTCGCAACGATGAAAGCGTGTTTGCCCTTTGTCCATCGCATCGCTGTTTCATAGCCGACCTGGTTCGCTTCTTCTGGAGTGATTTCTCCCGGCTTAAAGGACTGGCGTATCTGATATGCGATGATATTGTTCTTCTGCTGTCTGCCGGTAATATGCTGATACTGCCGTTTGGAAAGCAGAAATTCCTCATCCGCTGTCTTTGGATCACACTCATAGGAGCTGATAAATTCGCCATCATTGGTTTTTGCAGCATTTTGTGAGTAGTCAGTTCTGTCTGCCAAACATTGAGCGATCGTCTTTCCCTTATTCACATGGAGCGCAATCAGTCTTGTTGCTGCCATTCCCATCACTTCCTTCCCAAAAAGAAAAAGCCACCGGTCGGTGACTTTTCTCTGATATTATCTTATGACCTGATAAATGCTCCCAGACTTTCTCCTATATTCTCGGCTTTCATAACAGTCCAGACGAGCAGAAACACCGCTGCTATTGTCGCAATTCCAAGAACCACAAGGATAAGCAGAGACTGCCACAAAGCCTTTACAATGCAGTAAATCGCAGAACCGCCGATAACCAAAAGTAGTATGCCAATCACATAGGACACAACATTTGTAAGCAGGTTTCCAAGAACGCAAATCACTTTTACAACGAACAGCACCGGCAGTGCCAATATCTTCAATATCAGCTTCATAGGCTCAACCCCTTTCTTCTAACTACATTGTACAAGGGTATCTGCAATAACGCAATGATGTCAACCCTTATGTAAGAAGAAAGGACGCAAAGGATTCCATCTCCTCTGCGCCCTAATGTTTTTCGGATTCAGTTCGTCAAACTGGAATTTGGAACGTGCTTTATAAATTTTTTCCGATCCCCTCAAGTTCGTTCATGGAATCCTTGTTTTTTTCAAGTTCATCTCTGGCTGTTGCGTAATATGATTTTTTGAAAAGCATATCCCATGAAAGATATTTTGCCATACAGTCAAACTGCTTATCAATCAGCTCATACTGGATACTGTCTACGGGAGAACCGCCTACAACAATCGTGCCAACTTTTTTATTTTTTAACTGCAATCCACGGCAGTAGCACTTATCAATGATAAGCTTCAATTGTGCTGACATTCCCCACCAATAAACTGGTGTAGCAAAAAGAATCATATCTGCGGCAGCAATTTTATCAATTGTAGGATTTGTATCATCCTTATCGACGCATCCCTTAGAGCATTGACAGACACCACATCCCTTGCATGGTGCAATGTTGAGTTTGTCAGGTTCAATGATTTCAATTTCATTCTTTTCTGATGCTCCTTTTATAAATGCATTGATTGCTGTCAGCGTGTTTCCTTTTCTGGCACTTCCATTAATGATTACAATTTTCATGCGTGTATCCTCCAACTTCCGATTTATCAATCTGTTTCCTGACGAATTTCTTTAACAATATTATAGTGTATCAATGTGAATAATTCAACCAATGAAAGGATGTTTCCTTATGTAAAAGCCGCAGCCGAAACTGCGACTTCCCGACAAGTTGTCGGATTACTGGATTGAGGACAGACGGACAAGAACTTCTCTCATGTCCGTCCAGATTTCCTCCAGCCGTTTTTGCAAATCCTCGATGTCGGCATGGTAGATGCTGCCCGTTTCGTTCGCTCGCTTTGCGTACTGGTTTAAGTTGTTGGAGCAGATTCGCAGGAGCGAAACCAGGGCTTTCACATCCTGCAAATCCAGTCTGATGCAGTACCCATCCAGAGCCATCTTCCGCAGATAGGCTCCCATGCTGCGGATGCCAAGCTCGTCCATCTTCTCATGGATTCGCTCGACCTCCTCCTTGGATGCAAGGAAATGAACATCCTGATCTCGCTTTGCCATTACAACACCTCCTCACGGGTTTCAGAGTATTTTGCAGGCGGAATATGTTCCACCTTGGATTTCAGATCAGCCAACACAGACGGACGCTCCGGCTCGCTCCTTTCGTCACGATTTTCCGTAGAGTCCTCCATATTCAGGGCTGCATCCAGTTCTGCCAGTCGCTGACTTTTGGCTGTCAGCTCTGCTTCCTGCGGAAACGGTTTTCCAACCTCCGCCTTGGCTGCTTCCTGCTGATTGTAGAGATTATTCAGCTGTTCATTGGCTCGTTCTAAGTGCTCAGGAATGCCTGCAAGGACATTGTCCAGTCGGGTGATATTTCCTCGTGCATCCGTGCCAAGGGCTACTCTGTGGCTCACAGCGCCCTTCAGGGTCACATCAAACTCGTTCCGGAAGCTGTCAAAAGAAAGTTCCATCTGAAAGCCACGGTAACTGCCAAGCGGAACCGGATCGGCACTTTTCGTGTCCTTGCAAGCCGCAAGGAGGATTTCACCGGCATCTGCCTTTTCGGTGTAGGCTTTGCCCCTGATTTCCATGCCGCAAAAGCCCTCGGCAATCTGCGGGTGTGCTTCCACGGTTTTAATATCAGCTTCAAAGCCATGAATATAGCCTGTCTGCTTTTCAATCTCAGCCGGGAAGTATTTCAGGAGCTTATCTTCCATGCGGTACTGCTGGCTCTGGTGGTCAGCTTTCAGCACCTTCAGCCTTGCCACATCAATGTCCAAGTCCATCTTTTCCTTGATAAGCGGATTGCCGGCACACAGCGCCTTGATCTCCGCATAGGACAGCGCCTGCTCGTCCACATCGTCACAGGAGCGAACCGGCGATTTGGAAGTCATAATCTGAGAAATAAACTTCTGCTTGTTTTCCAAGGTCTGATACAGGTAAGCATCAAAGGTTCCCTCGGTCACATACTGGTACACCTGAACCTCTTTGTTTCGGTTGCCCTGACGGATGATACGACCGTTTCTCTGGGTCATATCAGACGGACGCCAGCCCACATCCAGGTGGTGAACTGCCACCAGTTTGTCCTGGACGTTGGTTCCTGCGCCCATCTTTTGCGTACTTCCAAGCAGCACTCGTACCTGTCCGGTACGAACCTTGGCAAAGAGGTCTTTTTTCTTCGCTTCGGTATCCGCATCATGGATAAAGGCAACTTCTTCCGCAGGCACACCGTTTGCAATCAGCTTGGTTTTGACATCATCATAGACATTAAAGGTTCCATCATTTTTCGGTGTGCTGAGGTCGCAGAACACCAACTGGGTCAATTTGTCAGCCTGACCGTCCTGCCAGATACGCAGGATATTTCCCACGCAGGCATTGAGCTTGCTGTCAGGGTCATCGGGTAACAGAGGGTTCATCAGCCGCTGATCCAGCCCCAATTTTCGCCCATCACTGGTAATCTTGAGCATATTATCTACGGACGGGTCAACGATACCGGCATGAACATCCGCAGCTCTTTCTGAAAGAGAAGCCACCATATCCTTCTGATACTCAGAGGGCTGAACCACAACCGTTTCAAACTTTGCTTCGGGAACAGGGAGATGCAATTGGTCAGAAGTCTTGATGTCGGCAACCTCCTTGAACATATTCATCAGTTCAGGCAGGTTGAAGAACTTTGCAAATCGGGTTCTGGCACGATAGCCGGTTCCCTCCGGTGCAAGCTCAATCGCAGTTGTTGTTTCTCCGAAGGTCGATGCCCAGGAATCAAAATGGGTCAGGTTCTTTTGCTGGAGCGTACTGTACTGGAGATAGCGCATGACCGTATAAAGTTCGGTCATCGAGTTACTTACGGGAGTACCGGTTGCGAAGATCACGCCACGCCCGCCGGTCAGCTCATCCATGTAGCGGCACTTCATAAACATATCCGAAGATTTCTGAGCTTCAGAGGTGGACAGACCTGCCACATTTCGCATTTTTGTGTAGAGGAACAAATTCTTGAACGCATGGCTTTCGTCCACAAACAGCCGGTCTACACCCAACTGCTCAAAGGTAATAACATCATCCTTCTTGTCGGCGGCAAGGAGCTTATCCAGTCTGGCTTCCAGTGATTTTCGTGTTTTCTCCATCTGCTTGATCGTGAAGTTTTCGCCACGCTGCCATTTCAGCTCCGCAATCGCACCCTCAATCTCATCAATCTGCTCCCGCAGCTGCCGTTCCTGTCGTTCAGCAGAAAGCGGGATTTTTTCAAACTGGCTGTGACCGATGATGACTGCATCATAGTCACCCGTTGCGATACGAGCGCAGAACTTCTTGCGGTTTGCTGTTTCAAAATCCTTCTTGGTAGCAACAAGGAGCTTGGCACTCGGATAGAGGTGCAGAAACTCATTTGCCCACTGTAAAGTCAGATGATTCGGCACAACGAACAGGGATTTCTGGCTCAATCCAAGCCGCTTACTCTCCATAGCCGATGCTGCCATCTCGAAGGTCTTGCCCGCACCAACTTCGTGTGCGAGCAGCGTATTTCCACCATATAGCACATGAGCGATAGCATTTCTCTGGTGTTCACGGAGGGTAATATCCGGGTTCATGCCGCCGAAGCGGATATGAGAGCCATCATACTCACGAGGTCTGGTGGAGTTAAAAAGTTCGTTGTACTTGGTGGAAAGGGTTTCTCGTCTGTGCGGATCTCTCCAAACCCAATCTCGGAACGCATCCTTGATTGCCTGCTGTTTCTGTTGTGCCAGGGTAGTTTCTTTTTTGTTGAGAACACGCTTCTGCTTACCATCTGCATCTTCAATCGTATCATAGATACGAATATCCTTCAGATTCAGCGTTTCCTCCAGAATCCGATATGCGTTGGCTCGCTCTGTACCGTAGGTGACATACGCTGCAACATCGTTGTAGTTGGGAGAACTCTTACCGTTGATGCGCCACTCTGCGGTCAGCTCGGAGAACTTGACCTCAATGGAACGGCGCAGGTAATACGGGGTTTCAAAGGTTTCCTCCATGAACTGCTGAATATAATCAGCATCAATCCATGTTGCACCCAAACGCACATCAATCTCGGACGCATCCAAGTCCTTCGGCTGTGCTTTCTGCAAGGCTTCTACATTGATGCGGAAGGAAGAATCCCTGTCTGCCGCCATCTGTGCGACACGCAGCTTGCTTCTTACATCACCGGAAAGGTAATCATCGGCAGTCTGCCATCCAACTTCCACAGCATCGGGAGCCATCGGGTTTTTGAAGATCACCCCTCGAAGCTCTGCCTGAATCGCATCGTATTCTTCGGGTGTTCCAAGCAGCTGCGCCATAAACGGCAGATCCACCTTACCACGCTCACCGATGGAGATTGCCAGAGCTTCGGACGGCGTATCCACACTCGTCACTCTGCGCTCCGGCTTGATGGTTCTCTTGGTGAACATATCCGCCTTGCTTTTCAGATTGCCGTCCTCATCCACATTTTCCAAAGAACACAGAAGATAGTAGGAGGAATCATCGGCAAATGCCTGACCGTTGGCTCGGTTATTGATAAGCCCGTTCTTTGCGGCAAACGCATCGTAGGCATCATTTAGTTCTGCCTGCTTCTGCGTAATCATTTCATCCGGGTAATCCTCAAGCTGATATTCAATCAGCTGATTGACGATACTACGGAGTTCCACCATGCCCATCACACGATCTTTTGCCTTCTCGTTCAGGTCTACACGACGCATGAGGGAGTTCTCACGGAAGTACACATCGCCATCCACCACGGTATAAGAGAAATTCTTCACATCCGGGGTTGCAGGAATGGTTTCGATTTCCTTGCCCTTGTCTGCTTCGGGAAGTTCCACCGCCTGATAGGTTCCTTGGATGTGGGAAACCGCTTCTTTCAGAAGTTCGGACAGTTCCATGCCCTCAATCGGACGCACCGTAATATCCATACCGTAGGCGGTACTTTCTTCCACCGTATCGCCCAGAACCATTTCAGGATGAGCGACAAAGTAGCTGTTCATGGTGTGTCCTTCTTCGGTGCGGTCAAGATTTACCCATTCCGGAACAATGTCAATCGGGTGGTCACGCTTTTGCAGGAACAGGATGTCAGACACGACTTCCGTACCTGCGTTTTTCTTAAAGGCATCGTTTGGCAGACGGATTGCACCAAGCAGTTCCGCCCTCTGCGCCATATATCGCCTTGCGTCAGAGTTCTTGGAATCCATGGTGTAACGGCTTGTCACAAAAGCGACCACACCACCGGGACGAACCTGATCCAAAGCCTTGGCAAAGAAATAGTTGTGAATGGAGAATCCCAGCTTATCATAAGGCTTATCGGACACTTTGTAGTTGCCGAAAGGGACATTGCCCACAGCCAGATCATAGAAGTCTCGGCGGTCTGTCGTTTCAAAGCCAGCCACCTTGATTTCTGCATTGGGATAGAGCTTCTGAGCAATTCTGCCGGTGATGGAATCCAGTTCCACACCATACAAGCGGCTGCTTTGCATTTCAGGAGGGAGCATACCAAAGAAGTTACCGACACCCATAGCAGGCTCCAGAATATTTCCCGTTTCAAAGCCCATCTGTCCGACCGCATCATAGATGGAGCGAATGACCGTAGGGCTGGTGTAATGTGCGTTCAGGGTGGAAGCTCTTGCCGCAGCATATTCATCCTCGGAAAGCAGGTTTTTCAGTGTCTGATACTCCTGCGCCCAATTTCCCTTGTCCGGGTCAAAGGCATCTGCCAGACCGCCCCAACCGACATAATTCGACAAAATCTCCTGTTCTTCGGAAGTGGCGTTCCTGTTCTCGCTTTCCAGTTTGAACAGAGTTTCAATGGCTGCGATGTTTCTTGCGAATTTCTGCTTCGGTCCACCTTCACCGATGTTGTCATCCGTGATGTGGAAGTTCACCGCAGGAACGGGAGGAATTTCTCTGGTGGTGATGGACTGCTCAAGCTGAGCGATAATGTTCATGACTTCGGCATTCTGCCATCCGTCCATCTTAGCGTAGTCCTGAATGATGGTGTCCTTGCCATCTACGCACTGTACGAAGTCCAGACTACCCGGCAGATCTCTGGTATTCATTGCACCCAGGGCTTTTCTCTGCGTGTCAGGAAGTGCATAGTAGGCTCGCAGGGCATCATCAAAGGAACTGTATTCCTTGATGTCCAGCGCACCCCGCTTCTGAATATCCTCGGCAACATAAAAATGGTCGATGAAGTGTTCCGGTTCCTGCTGTTCGGGTTCCGCACTGGCTCTGACCTGTGCGTGTGCCTTTTCGTCAGGGTAGTCCCCATAGATACGGATGCACTTATGCTCCTGCTGATCGTAAACGGCAGCACCATCGTACTTGAATCCGTCATCCTCCATGGTTCCGTCCACATAGCCCTGGGCAGCTTTTTCCGCTTCTTCCAGAGTGTAGTAGTCCAGTTTATCATCGAAGCCGTTTTCAAAGTGATGGTAGGCGGCAACCAGATAGCGGGGAGCCATGCGCTCCTCGTAGCTGTTAATCATCTCAGGTGTCAGCCATTCTGGTTTGTCGGGAATCATTTCATACAGCTCACGCATCTTGGCAATCTGTGCATGGCGGTTGCCTGCCCACAGATGCTTTTCGCTGTGCTGTCCTGCACCAAGGAAGTATTCGCAGTCCATACGCAGACGGTCTAACAGCTGATACTCAGGGGTGTAGTCCCTCGGTTCGGTTTCGCCCAGAAAATCCTCTGTAACGGGCTTTTCTTCGGTTTGGGCATCAACCCTTACCGCATGGTTTCTTTCGTCCTGCGAGAGCATACGCTCGAAGTTTTCACGATTCTCGGCACGGAAGATCGGATAGGCAAGGGCAGGGTCACGCAGCTGAACCTCTCTGTCCGTAATCTGCTCCACACGGAAAGCAGTATCGTCCAGATATACCGTGTCACCGACCTGATAGTTCCATTCCGGTTCCTCGGAAGCAGATGCTTCTACAACTTCGGCAGATTCTGCCGCAGGCGCTTCTGGCTGAACCGACTCCATCGCAGCTACGGACTGCCGAACTTCCTCCAGATAGTCATTGGCAAGCCATTCGTCCGTGAAGTATTCCGTAACGCCTTCCGGGTCTACATAGTAGTCATCGGTCTGATTATCCCAGATTGCATACTCGCCATCCTCAGTATCAATTACTGCGAAACGGTCATAAACATCTTCCAACGGATCAGTTTTAGCTTCTTCGATAGCCTGTCGTTCCACTTCTTCCTCTGGGCTGAGGTAGCGTCCCTTTCGCATCAGACCGTCGATTCTCTGCACCACCTGCGCCCAGGACATCTGCAATTTATCGCAGCCGCTCTTGGTGTAAGCAACACCCTTGGCATCGTGATCCTGACCGCTGTGCGTTGCGCCGGAGCAGGCATGGGAATGGCCACCGGTTCCGTACTCATGCTTCAAGAAATCCATCTTTTCTTTGGCAGAATGATTCTCCTGCCAGTAGTTATAAATACGGGCTTTGCCACCGGAAAAGCCACTTCCACGGGTCAAGTCTGCATTGACTTCATCATCCGTAATGAACTGGCGGACAAGGGGCATCTGCATCATATCGGTCTGATACTCACGCAAAGGCAGATTCAGCTCATACAGCTGTTTCTGAATGAGATTCAGCTTGTGATAGTGAAAACGAAGCAGATCAGGATTTTCCGCAAGGGCTTTTCTAAATTCCGAATACTGCTGTACCAAGGTTGCGTGGAAACGAGGGTCATCCAACTTTTCAGCCAAGTCTGCGGTTTCATCAGGAAACCCACGAAACGGTTCCTGATGGAGAATTGCCAGATAGCTGCCAGCACGGGCTTCTTCACTCAAATCGTGATAAAGATGCCACAGGGATTCAGCCAGCTTCTGCCGCTCATATCCGGGAGCTTCTACCAGTTCCACATTGGTTGCGAACCGACCGTTTTCAAGCAGTTCTCCGATACGCTCGGCAACCGTTTTCCAAGAAACGATCTGCGCTCTGGGACTATCAATGGCAGAGGAACCTTTGGCAAGGTGGATACCGTCCTCGGCATACCATGCACAGATATTCCCGCTATCTTCTTTCAGACCATAGCCGCCGTGATAGACCTGCTTTAAGGTCTGAACGATTTCTTCCAACGGCTTCTGCTTCATATATTCCAGCGCTACGACTTTTCGGGCTTCATCGGTATTGCTGCCAAGCAGAAGGAAGTGGTCGATTTCTTCCTGGGCAAAAGAAAAAGCAGAGGGCGTAAAGCTCTCTGCTCGGTCGATAAAACTGATTTGTTCATTTTCGGAGAGGAAAAGGTTCAGACTCAGCTGTTGATAAGCTCCGTCATCACGACTTCCTCCGCCTGTGCTTTCAGGCTGTTCATGTGCTGCACCCACGCCATCTGCTGCGTTTCCTTGTCCGGTGCGGGGCTGTCCTTCAGGTACTGCTCCATCAGAAACTCCACTCTGGCTTTCGCCGTTTCCTCGATCTCCCACAGGTGCGGGAACAGGCTCTCCGTCAGAATCATGTCGTTCAGGAGCATCGGATTGTTCTGCTCCAAAAATGCTTGACGCATCCTGCCGTACTTGCCCAGAGGTTTCTCTCCCTCGTTCTCTAACTGAAGGTTCGGAATCTGATAATCTCCGACCTGTCTGTAAGTCATCTCGCTCATAATCTGCACTCCTTTCAGTAGCTCTGATCTGCTCGTGTTCTCCAATCGCTTTTTCGATTTCCTGAAACATCCTTGTGCTGATGGCATTCACCGCAGTACCAAGGGCATTTACCGTCTGTCTGGTGTTAAAATCAAACACCTCCTGGAAATCCTCATGCTCGAAGTAGTTGTCGGGACTTTCCACGAACCGGCAATACATCGTATAGGATACGCTGTTTGCCACCGCATTTTTGAAAGCTACTTCGATGTTGAGTTCATCATACTCCTCAAGGAAGCTGTTGGCAACGATGTCGAGGAACTGCTTTTTGTAATCGTCCCAATACTCAGCCGCCAGTGCGGATGCAATATCTTCAAGCTGTGCTTCCAGCACCCCGTCAGCGGCAACACCGAAGGTGCGCTCCATCGCTTCCATGACATAGGAGCGGTTTTCAGGCGTCACCTCCCACGGTTTCAGTTCCGGGGAAGAACGGCGAACGCCGGTATCCGCCACATCAAACACATAGCGCAGATACGGTTTATCTCTGTTCATCACAAACAGGGCAATACCGGTAGAGCCACGCTTTACATATCTGCGGTAATTTTCAGCGTTCCAGTCTTCATAGGGCTTGCAAAAGGTCGCATTGGGGCGCTGAGCATAAATCATCACCTGTTCCGGATAGGTGAACTCATAGTTGCGGGACATCGTTCTCAAAAACGAAGTCCAGTTATCTGTGTTCGAGGTGATTTTCCCGATCGTTTCTTTTGCTAACCCGGAATAAAATCGCTCTTTTGCGTTCATTGTATCCCTCCAATCCTATCAATCCGGATAAAGGTTCAGCTTCTCAAAGGCGGCATCGTCCATGGCTGAAACTTTACGGAGAACCGAGTCTGCCAAAGCAAAAAGCTCTGACTCGTCCTCCGAAAGCTGTTCCTTCATCAGTGTCAATGCTTCACACAGCCCTGACCTTGTGCCAGGGCTGTAAAGCATCATCATGTTCCGCTCATCTTGTGTGAAATCCATCATTCAATCTCCCTTTCCGGGTGGCTCTTGGGCGGCTTATGGGCAACATCCGGCACAGGCTTTTCCTTTAACTGTTCCAATACCGAAGGGCGTTCCTCTAATCCAGGCGCTTTTCCGTTATTGATAATACCGTCAATCATCCCATAATCATCTTCCATTGCCATCTCTGCGTTTTTCAGATAGTTTTCGGACTTCATAAAGTTTTCCAGCTTCTGAAACCCGACAGAATCTACATAGTGAAAGGATACCTCACCGGCTACCTTTAAGGCTACGATGTCGCTGACCGACATACTGTGACCACGAAAATCATTCGGGTGGTCAATATTGAACTTCACATACAGATCTTCCAGCTGACGATCTACATCCCCGGACATAGAAATGGAGCCATGATAGACCACCTCGTAACGGTCAATCTCAGGCTCCATTTCTTTCTTCTGAAGGTAGCTGTAATTTGCAAACATGAGCGGGATGTTGTCCTCTACATCTTCCCGCAGCTGAAGAATCGCATAGGAATCCGTGGGGCTTTCCAGAAAAGCAACCATTTTGTCATCCGGGGTGGTATTTCCGTGAACATCATCCCATTTTTCGTTTTTCATATCCGTGTCCTCCTTATCGTTCAGGTTCCTTGGGTTTATGAGAATGGCTGCTCGGTGCAGCCTTTTCTCCGGTCTGCATCAGCTTTTCCATAACAGATTCTCGTTTTTCTGGTACATCTATCGCCAGTCTGCCGTTTTCAAACATCTGCTCCATGACATCCTCAAAGAACATCGCCCGCAGCTCCCGGCGCTCCAGTCCAAAGGATTCCAGAATATCCTGACGGACTTCAATCATGGACAGTTCAGGGTTATCGACTTGCCCGCCATCAATCTCGTTGTAGTTTTCATCTAACAGGGTGTAGTCATAACCATCTTCGCAGGTCTGCACCGCAAGGATTCTATCCTTTCCGACCTTCCATGCGGCTTCATCGCCCATAATCTCAGGCTCCGGCATATAGCTTGCGCCGTTGCGCTCCATAATCTCTGCAAACTGGCAGATATGAAACACATTGTATCCGATCTGCGTATGGTACTCGTCAATGAAGGTGCAGGGCTTCACAACCGTTTCATCTGGGTAGTGAATCTGCACACAGCTGCCATCGGGGATATGAAACAAATCCATATAATGGCTGTCGATAAATCGGATTTCCTTACCGTCCGGGTTGTACTCATTCGTCATTTGCTTTTTCCTCCATTATCAAATTCCATGCTGAACTTCGTCCTGCCATCCTCCGATACCTCCATAAAAACGGTGGCATCAAAGGTGTTGCCCGTCCTTGCGGACTTGCAATTCTTGAGCTTTACCTTGCCGGAACCGAGCAGTTTCTGCGCCGTGGCAGAAGTCATGCTCTTGCCGATACTCGCAAAGTAACGATTGTTTTTCCAAAGGGCAAACCTGCACCCTCGATTAGAACAGAAGTATCCCTTGGACTTGTCCTCCACAGCACTCCCGCAGAGCGGGCATTTGCCGATAGAATTGGCTTCTTTCGACATCAGTACCTCGGAATCACGGATCACTTCATAGTTCTGAATCAGACCGGCAATCACATCTTTGATCTCGTCCATAAAATCCTCGCTGGCATATTCGCCTTTTTCAATGAGCAACAATTTTTCTTCCCAATCCGCCGTCATGGAGGGGGACTGAATCTGTTCCGGCATGACTGTTACCAGAGCCGTACCCTTGTGAGTCGGAATCAGGTGTTTGGTTTTCTTATCGCCCTTACGCTCCAGAAAACCGATGCGAACCAGCTTCTCAATGATACCGGCACGAGTCGCAGGAGTTCCCAGACCTTTTCGCTCGACATCCTCTGGCATTTCATCTGCACCGGCTGTTTCCATAGCAGAAAGCAGCGTATCCTCGGTAAAGTGTTTAGGAGGAGAAGTTTTTCCTTCCTTGATTTCAGAACCAAGCACCTTCCGCTCGTCCCCAACGGATACCGCAGGAAGTGCCTGTTCGTTTTCGTCGTTTTTTGTCGAAGAACCCTTATGAATCAGAGCCTTCCATCCGTTCTGCACGATGGTTTTGCCCTTTGCGGAGAACGCTGTGCCGCCGCAGTCCAGTTCAATGACTGTCTCTGCGTATCGGTGTGGATCTCCCACTGCAACACACAGCCGATTGGAAATCAGTTGCAAAATTGCAAGTTCACCCTTGGGAAGTTCGCTCAGATTGCATTTCTGCAATTCTTTGGTCGGAATGATGGCGTGGTGATCTGTGACCTTTTTGTTATTCACAACCTGCTCTGCATGAACTGGTATGTTATCCACATCCTCCACGGGGAATGTGTGGAAAGCCAGCTTTACGAGGTCGGGCAGGCTGTGTGCCATATCTTCCGTCAGAAACCTGCTGTCGGTACGGGGATAAGTGACCAGCTTCTTTTCATAGAGATTCTGCGTGTAGTCCAAGGTCTGCTGTGCCGTGTAGCCAAGCACACGGTTGGCTTCTCTCTGTAAACTGGTCAGGTCATAGAGCGCAGGCGGCTTTTCTGTTTTCTCCTTACATTCAGCTTTTTGAACGATTGCCACCGAACAGTTTTGTCTGACAGCTTCCGCTGCTTCCTTGGTTTTGAATCGTTCGCTTGCAGCCGTAAAACCATCCAATCCAATCTGAACTGTGTAGAACGGTTCAGGCTTGAATGCGGAAATGGCAGCTTCCCGCATGACAGCCATGGCAAGGGTAGGGGTCATAACACGACCGACATTCAGGGTCTGCCCGTAAAGGGTTGAAAAAAGTCGAGTAGCGTTAATGCCAACAATCCAGTCGGCTCGCTCTCGACACAGTGCTGCTTCATACAAAGCATCATATTCCGTTCCAGACCTGAGATTTTCAAAGCCCTCCTTGATTGCTACATCTTCCATCGAGGAAATCCAAAGCCGCTCAAACGGCTTTCTGCACCCGGCTTTGTGGTACACCAACCGAAAGATCAGCTCGCCCTCACGACCGGCATCTGTTGCACACACAAGACTCGCAACATCTTCTCTGGCCATGAGCTTTTTCAGAATCCCAAACTGTTTTTTCGTACCGGCAGAAACCTCATACTGCCAGTCCATCGGGAAAATAGGCAGATCTGCATAAGCCCATTTGCTGTACTTCGCATCATAGGCTTCCGGCTGTGCCAGCTCCACCAAATGCCCCACACACCAGCTGACCACATATCCGTTTCCCTCTAAGTAGCCATCCTCACGCTTGGCAGCACCTAACACTTTGGCAATGCTCTGTGCAACCGAGGGCTTTTCAGCCAAAACTAATTTCATTTGCATCTGCTCCTTTCGCAAAAAAATTAGCAGCCACACACCGTAGTGCATGACTGCTATGTAAAAAGTTCGGAAAGAATTTTTGCAACCTGACACAATTTTCTGTTTTATAATCTCCGTCATCGTAAAAATATCTACCTCATCTGTATATGAAATGAGGTAGATAAATAATTTATGACTTAGATTTTTACATATCCTGTAGCCGGACCTGAACCGACCTTCGCAATGTACTCACTCTTAACTAAATCTGCCAGAGTGCGTTCCACCGTGGTTTTGCTTATATC
This sequence comes from uncultured Clostridia bacterium, assembly GCA_910586765.1. Classification (GTDB taxonomy): domain Bacteria; phylum Bacillota; class Clostridia; order Lachnospirales; family Anaerotignaceae; genus Coprocola. Next base: position 8,954 of record CAJUJJ010000002.1, on the reverse strand, counting down.
AGGGTGAGCATCCATAATTTCTTTCTTTGTGATTTTACCAACTTTCTGATCAATCATCGCTTTAATTCTTTCGGGCTTAGAAAGAGTGCGGTTCTTTAAATGTTCTACACGGCTTTCAAATTCATTATATGCTTTCAGCATGATACCCAGATAATACTTAACAAAAGGCTCATAGCTGTTCTCATTTTCATGCCATCCTGTCGAACTTGCCTGCAATGCTTCATAGTAAGTTTCCTTTGTTTTTTCAATCAACATTTCCATGCTGACATATTTTCCTACAATATATCCTGCCTTATAGTACAAAAGAAGCGACAGTAAACGGCTCATGCGTCCGTTTCCGTCATTGAAAGGGTGGATACAGAGGAAATCCAGAATAAACATAGGTATCAAAAGTAATCTATCAATTTTATCAGTATTCCATGCTTCTAAAAACTGTCTGCACAATTCATCCATAGCTTCCGCAGTCTGAAAGGCAGGAACCGGAATAAACCTTGCTTTCTGGTGACCTTCTGCATCTGTTTCTGCAATTACATTATCAGCATTTTTATATTCTCCACCGGAACCGGCGTAGGAATACAAATCACGATGAAGCTGTAAAATAATATTAGGTCTGGGCACAATATACTCATAGCTTTCGTGGATTGTAGAAAGCACCTCTCGGTAACCTGAGATTTCCTGCTCAGATCGGTTTCTTGGTTCTGCCTTTTGGCTGACCAATTCTTCCAATCTCTTATCTGTTGTATAAATACCCTCAATACGGTTAGAAGCACCTGTACTTTGAATCAAAGCGACTTCAAGAAGGGTTTTCAATTCATCAATATTAGCTTCCAAAAAAAGCTCTTGCTTACCTTTGTGCTCATGAATTTTTCCGATCATCTGCACAATTTCAGGAGTAAGCAACTTTTCTGGCTCTTTTATATAATCAAAAGCTCTCATGTTATCTACCTCATTTCAGAATTATCTACCTCATCTTACTCTAAAATGACGGAGATTTCAATGGGGTGAGGCAGACAAATTTTCCAGTCACTATGACTGAAATAATAGTATGCACACCTACCACACAGAATATTCAAGAGGTCGCTTTCAAAAACACAAAATATTTTATTTCTTGAAAGCAGATGCTATGTAAAGGCAATCCGAAGATTGCCCCAGGCATCAAGCCTATTCTGTTTACACAGGTTCATTATCATCTTCATCAACGGAGCTATCTGCATCATCGTCCTCAAACTCCGGATCGTACCCATAGTCATCGTCATCGTCCACATAATCAGCATCCGGGTCAGGCTTTGCCGCTTCCTGTTCTTTCTTCTTTTCCTGAACTTTCTTAAATACGAAGAATCCACCACCACAGGCAAGCACAATCAGAGTAAGAATCGCCGGGAGCATATTTGTGGATTTCGGCTTTTCCTCCGGTGTCGGTTCTGTAATTTCAGGAACTGTTTCAACTACTTCCGGCTTTGTTTCCTCAACCGGCTTGGTGAACTCTGCAACTTCTTCCTCGTCCATCAGCTTGAGCAGGTCGGCTTCATCCACCTGATTCAGAAAATGCACGGTTTCCTCGCCCTTATCATCACGGTCAATGATGATATAGAAGTAGTTTCCGTTTTTGGTTACAGCGGTAATGAACTGCTTTCCGCTTTTCGTAGGCGAGCCAGCGTCATCAACCAAAGTCAGATTGCCGTCGGGAGTAAGCGGCAGCATCGGCTCCTCCGGCTCTGTTTCGGGAACTTTTTCTTCGACCGCAGGTTCTTCAGTCGCTACGCTTTCATCTACATAGGCAAATGCCGTTGTAGAAAACACGCCAAAACACATTGCACACGCCAGCAATGCGGCTCCAATTTTCTTAAATCTCATTCTGCGTTTCCTCCTCATTCATAGTATTGATCGTATCAGGCTTCGGAGCCATATCCGCAGCAAACATACGGAGCAGCTCGGAAAGCTGTTCGGGATTCAGGTTCGCAGCATGAACCATTTCGTGAATTTCGGAATTTTCCTCCTCACGGTATCTGCGTTCCAGGTCTTTCACCTTAGCATCCCATTCTGCCCGTTTCTTACGGGCTTTTTCAAGGTCTGCACCTATTCTGTCTAACTTGGCACTCAATCGCCATCCCTCCTTTAGTTTCTGATTCTGCCGAAGCAGTAAAAATGCTGTTGCCAGTAATTCGATTCGATAGAAGCGTAGGAAATGGGGTTTCCGCAGTGGATCATCATACCATTGCCAACATAGATACCAACGTGTGATGCACCGGAGGTATCATAAGTGCCTTGGAAGAAAATCAAATCTCCCGGCTTGGCAGAGCTTTTCGGGATAATGTCGCATACGCCCATCAAACCGTTTGCGGTCAAACGACCAATACTCCAACCGTTTCCGCAGTGATTGATTACATAGGAAACAAACCCGGAGCAGTCAAAGGAGGTAGACGGGCTGCTGCCGCCCCACACATACGGGTATCCCAGATACTTCTCGGCTTCACGAATCATATTGGCAAATCGTGTGTCCGTCAGAGCTTCGCCCGGAATATCATAATCGGTGTACTCGCCGCCAGGGGTGGCGTAAATGTCATTTCCGAAAATATCCGGTCTGTTGCCCCTTGTCTGGAGCAAAATTCTATATCTCTCCATATCATCTTCCGACAATCCGGAATTTGAAATCACACTGTTCAAGCCCTTATTTCTGAGCTTCACTTTCAGAATATAATATTCGTAATCTTCTTCCTCTGTTGTTGTCTCTCCCGTTTCAGGATCAGTAGAAGATGTTGTTCGTGTACGAATCTCTACTACTTCTGTGAGGGTCAGCTCATATTGTTGCTCAAACAGCCATTGCAGGGTAGCCTGCACCTCATCTCTGGTGTAGTCCTCGAATTTTACCGTCAGATATGCCGCAAGCTCATAAGGATTGTGGTTGATTTCATCAAGGTCATACCGGTACTCGTCATATCCGCTATGAGTACGCTCGATATTATTGATTTCATTGCGGAGCGCAGCTTCCAAAGCCTTGTAATCATTGTCCGCACCGATAATATCTTCCTCTTTTGCGGTAAAAGAAGTTCCCAGAACGATCTGTGTGCCGCCTTGGAACATAGCCGAACAAGACGAGAACATCCCTGAGAGGATCATAAAAAGCAGTCCAGCAATCAAAACAAACAGAATTGTTTTAGAGTGTGTGGTGCAAAACTCCATCGCTTTCTCTGTAATCGTTTTGGTGCTTTGGGCTGCTTTCTTTGTTGCTTTAGCGGCAGTTTCTTTCGCTGCCCCTTTGCCTGCCTTCGCCGCTGCATACTCCTTTTTGATTGCCTGTTTTTGTTTCCATCGGGAAATGGGATTGGAAGCGGCATCGGGGTTGTCCTTTTTGAACTTCTCATACAGGGCATTTACATTTGCTTTATCTGACTTCTCAACCAGCTTATCTGCCTTGTCGTAGGCTTTCAGCTTGTGGCTGTAAACGGCATGATCGACGGTATAGGCAGTGGATTCAACAGCCTTGGTCGTTTCCTGCACAGCCTGAACGCCGATATTATCATCCTCATATTCTGACACCGCCCGATGTGCTTTGGATGTGAGCGTGACTGCGGCACCACGGCTTGCCATGTGCTTTACCACAGATGGACGCTCGATTTCCGTAAACTCCGCTTTTTCAAAACGGAGCTTTGCTTTACGGGAACCGGCTGCATCTGTTTCCAGTTTTAGTTTTGGCTTTGCCTTGTTGGAAGCCAATTTGTCTGCCGCTTTTTCAGCCCTATCAACCGCCTTACCTGCACGGTCGGCAGCTTTCTTCACACGAGAATCTGCAAGGTCATCTTCGGTAAAACGGAGTCGTGTAGGTCTTTTCGCCATACATTACGCCTCCTTTTCCTGTGCCACCTCGTTTAACTTCGTGGTCATAATGCGATACAGTTCCAGATCGGTCGGGAATCGGTCAATGAACGGCAGAATCACATTGCCATAGAACAGAAGTCCTTCGCCCTCACCAGAGTTGGTTACATAGGACAGCTGATGCGGCGAAATGTTCAGCCGCTGTGCCAGAATACTTCGGTCATCGCTTGCCTGATTCAGCATATAGATGAAATCCGAGTTTTCGAGGATGTTGGCGATCTCCGGGGAACGAAGCAGGTCTTTGACATTCTGGGTAATACCGGTCGGCAATCCGCCCCACTTACGGAATCGCTTCCAGATTTCTACGGAATAGGTTGCCGTCTGTTCTTCCTTCAGAAGCAGGTGGAACTCGTCAATATAATATCTGGTCGATTTACCGGCAGAACGGTTGGCAGTTACACGCCCCCAGACCTGATCCTGAACGATCAGCATACCGATTTTCTTCAGCTGATTGCCAAGCTCCTTAATGTCGAAGCACACCAGACGATTCTGAATATCCACATTGGTTCTGTTGTTAAACAGTTTCAGAGAACCCTTAACATAGATTTCCAAGGCGGTCGCTACATGGTGGGCTTCCTTTTCGTCCTGCTTCAGAAGGGCATCATACAAATCCTCAAGAATCGGCATATTCTCAGGGGCAGGATTGTCGAAATATCTCTGATAGATCTGATGCACACAACGGTCGATAACCGTCTTTTCGATAGGCTGCAAGCCATCCTTACTGCCCATAATCAACTCACAGAGGGACAGGATAAAATCGGCTTTCAGTGCTACCGGGTTGTCATCCTCAGAGTAGTTCAGGTTGATGTCCATAGGGTTGATATAGTTGGTACTGGAGGAGCTGATTTTTACCACCTGACCATTGAACTTGTGAACCAGAGCCGCATATTCCGCTTCGGGGTCGCAGATGATAATATCGTCATCCGTAACCAGGAACGCATTGGTGATTTCACGCTTTGCGGAAAAGGATTTACCGGAACCGGGCGTACCCAGAATCAGTCCGTTGGGGTTCTTGAGCTTCTTTCTGTCCACCATGATAAGGTTGTTCGACAGAGCATTCAGCCCGTAATAGAGCGTTTCCCCACCATTCTGGAACAGCTCCTGCGTGGTGAAAGGCACAAAAATAGCCGTGGAACTGGTTGTCAGGCCACGACGAATCTCGATCAGGTTTTGCGCCAATGGCAGGCTGCTCATCAGCCCGGATTCCTGCTGAAAATCCAAACGACGCAGATTGCAGTTATGCTTCTGGGCGATGCTCTGTGCCTGAAACACATTGTTCTCCAGTTCCTGCTCGGTGCGCCCGGTGTTCAGCACCAGAAATGTCACCATGAACATTCGCTCGTTCTGGCTCTGCAATTCTTTCAGAAGCGACTTCGCATCTTTGCCATAGGTAGCAAGGTCAGACGGGATAATGTCCATGTCATAGCCGGAACGCACCGCTTTTTTCTGTTCTTCGATTTTGGAACGGTCAAGCTCGGTGATGGTTCTCTTGATGGTCTTAATCGCCGCAGTCTGGTCAACTGACTGGATGTGCATGGTCACGATCTGCGTGGATTCCATATCCAGAAAGTCCGCCAGCATACGGTCAGACAGGTCTGATGCCGTAATTGCCAGATAGGACATCGAACCGAAGATGCTGCCCATCTGAAAGGTGCGGTTGGTCTTAAAGGCAAACGCCGTTGGAGCAATGAAGTCCTTTACGGACAGCCCGGACTCCACAAGATACTTCCAATCGAAGAAGAACTTATCGTTATCGCCCATGTGGAACATGGAGTGCATCAGATGCAGCCGCTCTTTGCCGTTCATAGTGGTGGCAATGACACCCAAACGCCGAAAGTTATTGAGCAGATCGTTTTCGATATGGTTGAGTCTCGGCTTTGCCTGCCTCATGGATTCAGCTTCAATGCCGAATGTCAGGTACTTGGTTTTGGTCAAGCCATTGTTGCCCTGCGCCAACTGCTTTTTCAGCATCTGGCTATACTCGGCACGGACAGGATTAAAGCTGTCCTTCTTGAACGGGATGCGGATACTCTTTTCAAAGCTCTCGGCATCGGTACTCAGATTCATAAAGGAAAGCTCAAAGTGAATGGAGCTGTCAAAGAAATTCAGGAAACTACACCACTCATCGAAGATGGCAGTCTTATCTTCCTGCTGTGCCAGCTGATAGTTGATGTCCTGAAACTGAATGGTCTTGGTGTAATAGCTGTCAGTGACACGGCAGATGCCATCCGGGAACATTCTCTGAAAGGGAATGGACTGCTGTGCAGTCTGCGGAATACCGTTGTCCTTCTTTGCCCGTTCCACAACAGCTTTAATTTCTCGCTGCTGCTTCCGATTCAGATTTGCAGGCATTTTGATGTTTCTTGCCTGCGGCTTCTTTTTGAAAAACAATTCGTTCAACCTCCTTTTCCAGTTTGTACTGACGCATCAAAGCGTCATAATAGTTGTCCGTCTGATAAGGGCGAACCTTGGGACGAACGAATTTAGTCTGAATGAAGTGTTCTACAACAACTTCCAACGGCTGTCCATCCTTTTCATACATTGCCAGAAAGAACAACGGCAACATGGCGATCATCATGGACAGTGCTGCAAGGCTCACATTTCCGGTTGCTTTGACCAGAAAGAAAATCGGCACTCCGATGAGCGCCGCCGCACCAAAGCAAAGTAACTGCCGTTTTGTCAGATTGAAGAACACTTTTGTTTTTACCCTCGTCAGGTCACGAGGTACGGGAATATACGCTGCCAAACAATTTCCTCCTTTCCTTAGTGAGCGCTGAATACACCCTTCGCAAGCGAACCGGTCTTAAACAGGGTGAAGCACAAAAGGACGGTGTAGCCCATAACACCCCAGATAGAACCGATGATGTCATCGCTGAATGCGATAGACTGAATCAGCACCGCATAAATGCCTACGCAGATCATAATCAGGAATCCCTGGAATCCGATTGCAAACAGCGAACGCAGATAATTCTGTCCGATATTGCTTTGCTCTCTGTTTCCAAAAGTGGAAAGCGGAATTGGGGCAAGGCTGACCATCAGATAAATTTCAATCATTCGACCGTAGACGATCACAAAGATGATGATTGCCAAAGCGGACATCGTGACCTGCACGATAAAGGATTGTAGGAACAAGCCGAGCAAAGGTCCCAAATCCATTGCCATCAGCGTTTCTTCCATTGTTTCCAATGCCGAAGCATCTATGGCAGTATTTCCGGATATGATACCGGCGCTTGCGTTTATAACGTGCTGTGCCACATCGAACACAGCCATCGTGATATTGAATGTGTTTGTGATTAACATGACCGCAACAAAAGTCTTGAACACCCATTTGAAGAAGATCCAGGTTTCAAAATTTGCCAGATTGTTGTGGTCAATAATCATCTGAATTAGCTCATAACAGGCAATGAAGGTCAGAATCAAGCCTGCTATTGGGATAATCACTGACTCGGAGATGTTTCGTACCATGGCAAAGACACCCGGCGAAAAATTCGCCGGGGTCATGCCAACGGAGGTTGCTATCTCGCCAACCTGGTTGTTGACGGACTCAAACATCCCCGACAGATTTCCCATAATGGCTGAAACGAGCATTTCTTTCAGCCAGTCTGTGATCTGTTGGAGTATGCTGTCCAAAGGCGATTACCTCCTTGTTTTGTGATTAACCGAACAGTCCGGAGAGCAGAGGTACAAGGGTGGTGCCGATGAGGGCAACACCGCCGCCAGCCATGAGCTGCTTCATGCCCTGGGACTTGGCGCCGGGGTTGTCGTTGCCGTAGCCCTCAAGCAGATTGATTGCACCCCAGATGCCAAGACCTGCGCCCAGAGCGATAACGAGAGTCTGAAGAACGGTTACTGCGCTATTGAAAAATGCCATAATATTTTCCTCCTAAAATTTGAAATTGTTTTGAGAATAGAAAAAGCCCTCCGTACTATCGGCATCAAAACCGGACGGAAGGCTTAGTTTACGAGAATCTTTTCAAGGAACTCCTCGACGGTTATCACGCCAAGTTTCTGTTCCATTCTGCTTCTTGCATATTCAGTTTCACAATCATATATATCACCACCACCTTTCATAAGAAACAGCCAATACATTGACTGCAACAAATCTTCACGAGAAGCACAGATCGTCGGTGAAAAAACGGCAGGTGAAACCTTCAGAACCTCTGCGAATTTCGCTGTGGTTTCTGCATTAGGGGTTCGAGCGTTTTTCTCATACTGAGCAATACGGACATCCGCTGTTTTCTCGGAATACCCCATCAGGAGTCCAAGCTCTTTCTGGGTAAGGCGGCGAAATCGTCTAACGAACTTCAATCGCTGCCCAATAGAGGTATCCGTGATCCACCAAGTCATTTTTTTACACCTCGCTTTCTGCAAATTCTCGATATACAACCTCATTTTTTGCTCTGCGCTTGCCTACGGCTTCACTGGGAGCAAGGTCAGGGTAGGTTGCCTGCACTTTCTGTCTGCTTCTGCGGACAGTTTCAAACCCCGGAAAGCTGCGTCTATCCAGTTCCTTCAAAAACACAGGAACCGTCATGGCATGAATGTCGATGCCACGCAGACCGGAATAGTGTTCCAGTACCATCAGGTACAAATGATTGTCGGTATTTCTTGCCTTGTGGTCGTGTTCCAAGATGTTCTTAACCAGGGCAGATACCGTTTTCAGATTTTCCAAACAGAAACCTCCTTAATCCGCATCGACTACCACAAACTCATCACCTGCCTTGAGCTTCAACCTTCGACTCAGAAACTGCTCAATGTTGAACTCATTTCTCTTATCAAAGTCTGATGTGTACTTATAATTGGGGTGCTGCGTCAGATCGTACTTGTCAGAAAGAAACGGTCTGACACCACGCAACTGCAAAATACACTTGCTGCCATCCAGAACCGCAAGCTCATCTACGCTCGCAAGGTCTTTGCCTAACTTCTGATAATTCAAGCCGTAAGACGGGCTGTTACCTCTGGTGTTGGAGGTGTTGTAGTGGAGTAGGGAGGCACCGCCTTGCCATATTACTATGGTAGGTTCGCACCACCCTCTCCGGGAACCGGACTTACATCTCTCAATGTATCCGGCTCTGTTATCG
>CAJUJJ010000001.1 GCA_910586765.1 uncultured Clostridia bacterium | reverse complement strand
GACTGATATTTGGAAGGATATCAGTCTTTTTCCTAATATAATAAATATAGAAAAAGAAAAACTATATTTTTCAGTAATTATTTGTTATAAAAAAGCAATAAAACACTATAAAAAAATTCTTGTCATACAATATTAATGTATAAAAATACGTGTCAACTTTGTTGACACGCTATCATTTAAAAATCAATTTGTTTTTGTAATGTAAATATATTTCTAACTCCTCCATCAGAACGTTTTTCTTGCTGCAATGAGATATAACCACATCTTACAAGAAGCTGAAAGTGAGTACGATACACTTCCTCTGTCATATTTAAGTCTGCAATAATTTTATCTTGAGGAGGAAAAAGAGATGCTTTTCCCTCAGAAAAACTACAGAAATAAGCATAAATCGATTTTGAAAGAGCAGAAAGCCTTCTATCTTCCATAATCAAACGTGGAATATATCCATATCCCTTTTCATAAATGTTATGACGCATCAACAGTCCTCCTTTTATTATTCTATATCTTTTGTAATATCTGCTTGTATTGCTTGTACAAAAGCAATCAATGCTTCTGGAGAAATGAGTATTTGCTGTCCTCTGATACCTGCACTAACTGCAATTTTATCAAAAAGTATTGCAGTTTCATCAATATAGGTAGTATACTTTTTTTTCATACCAATAGGAGAACAGCCTCCTCTTATGTATCCTGTAAGTGATAATAAATCTTTCATATGTGTCATTTCCACTTTTTTATTGCCAGAAACAGAAGCAGCTTTTTTTAAATCAAGCTCTAAATGAACAGGTATGCAAAAAACAAGTATACCAGTTTTATCTCCTTTTGTAACAAGTGTTTTAAATACTTGTTCTGGTGGTAAGCCAATAGCTTCTGCGGTATGAATACCAGAAAGATTATTTTCGTCATATTGATATTCTGCTGTATCATATGAAATATGATTTTGTTCTAATAAACGCATAGCATTTGTTTTTGTCATAAATATTACTTCCTTTATTCATCTAATACAATAAATGTAGGTGCATTTTCGTTATCCAACTGCATGGATTGTATAGCATCTGAAGCAGATTGTACTTTTTTAATGTCCCAATCATCATTTATTTTTTTGCCTAAATAACGTTCGTTACCATAAAGCATAATATAACAATAGTTTGTAGTGCCACAAATATAACGAACTTGACTTTGTTGCTCTATCATTTCATAAAAAACCATATTTTTTAATACATCTGAAAAATCTGCTTTCATATCATTTTTATAAAAATATACATTGTATGGTGGCAATAATGATAAATTAAAATCAGGTAATATACTGTTTACAGCATAATATAAATTAGACTGTTTATCTAAATCATTAATTGTAACTTCCCAAAAACCGTCTTCATTGACTAATACATATTGTTTGATATTATTAGGAGCGTTTTGAGTAGAAAATGTAACAACAGCATATTTTTTATCTGTTCTAATATCCCTAACATAGTATTTATCATAATTTCCCTCATAAACACGTATAAAATTTAATATTCTTTCATATTCCTCCATTTCAGGAGAAAGTATATTCACAGCACCGTGATAAGCATCATATTGTTTTAGAAGCCTAGAATAATCTTCTTCTGAAATACTTGCTATTTTTTCTTTAGAAGAAGAAATCATTATTTTATTGCCAGAAGGCTGTTTAATTGCTGTAAAAATACCTACATCTAATGAAGAAGGAGGTACATCAATATCAATATAATTTGCAATATCATAGCCTTTTATTAAAAGAATATCACATTCAAATTCAGTAAAATCTTGTTCTAAAAAACCATTGTTTTTTAAATAAGTAGTGGTAATATAACAGTCACTGCTGCTGCTGTAAAGTTTTCCGCCTTTGCTAAGCAGTGTAAAACGACTTCCGTTATTTTGATAAAATGCAGAAGCAGCTTCTGCTGCTGTTTTTAATTTTATCCAATATTGATTGTTGGTTTCTCCCCAATTTAAAAAGGGTGCTGATTTATTTTTTTCTGTTTGAGTAGAAGGCGTTTGTTGTTCTGTTTTATCTGATGTTTGTGTAGTTTGTTCTTCATATTGATTTTGTTGCTGTTGTTGTACTTCTGTTTGCTGTTGATTTTGTTGTTGTGTTTTATTTTGTGTTTGTTCTGTATTTGGTTTTGAAGGGGTGTTTTCTTCAATCATTACTTGCTGTGACTGTTTTGGTGGTTTTGATGGTATAGAAGAAGTTTGTGTTATGGTATCACAGCCAGTAAATCCTACAAGAAGTACAATAAAAGCAGAAAAAATTTTAAAAATTTTATTCAATATAATCATCCTTTTTGTCTGCTATGACTTCGTATACAGAATTTAATTCTTTTTGGTGTGCTTGCAGTATCAAACATAATTTTTGTTCCATTTGCTGTTGTTGCTCTATAAAAGGAAATGATACAAGCCAAACAGGATTATATTCTTCTTCTAATTCTTCTATAGTATCTACAAAAGGTTTTACTGTTTCTGTATCATAATAATCTAATATGGCATTGTATTCCCAGTCCAATACATCTCTTTCACAAGTTAGTTTTAAAAAAACAGTAATATTATTTTGTTCGTCTTCTTCAGCATAAATGTTGAGCATAGTATTTTGCTGTTCTCCTAAATGATAACTATTTAATTCTTTTTCCAAAAAGCCTGTTTTTTTATCTTTTAGCATAATAACAATAACAGTTTCGTCCATTGTAACCCTCCTTTTACAAAACAGTTAAATAAAATTATCTATTTTGTATTGTGTTATCAATCTGTTTTCATACATTGATGTATTTTTTTATTATAATACGGAATGAACAGAAATGCAAATAAAAGGCAAACAGCTTCATAAAAATGAAAGTATTTTACATAAAATAATTTGGCAAAAAGTGCTTTTTTTTCGTAGTGTTTCTGTATATAATAGTTATATTGTATATCGCTAAAAATCAAAAAGAGAGGATTGTATAATATGTTACGTACAATAAAGTGGTATTTTAAATTTGTTTTTTGTCTTATTTGGAAAACGATTGATGCAAAAAAGGCAGACAAAATATTAAAACAAAAAGGAGAAAAGGCTTATGATGAATATGTTTATGATGTAGTTTCCCGCTGGGCTATGGCAAGGGTAAAAGATAGTGGTGCAGAAATTAAGGTATATGGAAAAGAAAATATTCCAAAAGATAAAACAGTATTGTTTGTAAGCAATCATCAAAGTGATTTTGATATTGCAATATTTTTGGCTATGCTTCCAGAAAAAAAAGAAGGCTTTGTAGCAAAGGTAGAATTAGAAAAAATTCCTTTTTTAAGTGCTTGGATGAAAAGAATACATTGCATTTTTTTAGATAGAAAGGATATGAAACAGTCTGCAAAAACGATATTAGAGGGAATTAAACTTTTAAAAAGCGGACATTCTATGGTAGTTTTTCCAGAGGGCACAAGAAGTAAAGGAGAACAAATGGGAGAATTTAAAGCAGGTAGTTTTAAATTAGCAACGAAATCAAAAGTGCCTATTGTTCCTGTTACAATAGATGGTTCTTATAAAATAATGGAAGGAAGTAATTATCGTATTTCTCCTGCAAAAGTCAATGTATATGTTCACAAGCCTATTGAGACAGCAGATATACCAAAACAAGAAGAAGGAAAATTACCAGAAATGATTGAAAAAATAATTAGAGAGGGAAAAAAGTAATATGAAGCAATTATTAAGTAAAGTAATGATATTTTGTATGTTAATAGGGGGAATAATAGGCTGTAATGCTACACAACAGCCTACAGAACAAATGCAGCCACAAAGTTCTAAAAAACAAGAAAAAACAGAAAACTATAAATTATCTGCTTTTTCTATGCCAATACAAACAGAATATGTGTATGATTATTTGGGCATGCGTTTTCAGCTAGGAGAAGAAGTAAATAGAGCACTAGAAGAAGGAAAACTATTTATGTATCTTGATGCTGGATATGAACAAAATACACAAGAATTAGCATATGCTCGTCAAGCTGTGCTTTATGTACCAAAACAAGATAGAGAAAAAATATGGGAAAATGATGAACAACAAATAAAAAATTGGAGAGAACAAGCACAGAAACTCGGTTATATTGGTGTGTATAAAAGAAGTGTTTTAGAACAAACAGATATTTCGGAATTAACAAACTGTACAGAAAATAAAAATATAGGAGAAACGCCTGATGGTACATGGCAATATTATATTAGTAGCAATGATATAGCAGAAGTACAAGTGGCAGCAGAAAGGTTTAGCAGAACACTTGTAACAATATATGATATGGTGCCTTTTGCAGAAGGAGTAAGTATATTTGCAGAACAAAGAAAAATAGAACAAAATATAGGGGACTTTCAAACAACAGATATTTATGGAAATGTTATCACAAAAGATATTTTTGCAGATTATGAGTTGACATTAGTCAGTATATTTACAACACAATCAACACCGTGTCTACAGGAAATGGCAGAACTAGAAAAAGTTTATACAGATGAAACAGTAAAGGCACAATCTGTTAATGTTGTTGGTATTTTATATGATGCTTCACAAGAGAAAAGAGAAGAAGTAACAGAATTAGCTAAAACAATACAAAAGGAATTAAATATCACATATAATATCATTATACCAGACAGTATTCTGATGGAAGGAAGACTAAAAGGAGTAACTGCTTTTCCCGAAACATTTTTTGTAGATAGTGAGGGGAATATTATAGGGGAATATTATCTGGGAGCAAGACCAAAAGATAATTTAATTGAAATTATTCAAAAAGAACTAGAAATTTTGAGGGGAGAAAATAGCGGTGCAGCGGAAGGACAATCAGCAACAGGGGCTGACTAAAAAAGAAAAAATAGGGATATTTTTAGTAGTAATTGGAATAGTGCTTTTGCTGTATAGTATGTATTGTATAAAATGGAGAGTAGTATTTTAAAAATGTTTCATAAAAGGACAATGCAAAAGCATTGTCCTTTTATACTATAGTATAATACAAATTAAACCGCCACTGCCTTCATTTACAATTTTTTGTAATGTTTCCTGTAATTTCATTTGGGCTTCTTCAGGCATTCTGTAAATTTTATTTTGCATACCATCACTTACCATAGATTGTAATGTTCTTCCGAATATATTCAAATCCCATATTTTTTGAGGGTCAACATCATAATCTTGTATTAAGCTGTCTATAAATTCCTTAGATTGTTCTTCATTTCCTATAATAGGAGATACTTCTGTTTCAATATCTGCTTTAATCATATGAATGGACTCGCCTTTTGCTTTTAATTTGATACCAAAACGAGAACCTTGTTTGAATACTTCAGGTTGTTCCAATTTAATTTCTTCAAATACAGGAGATACCACACCATAACCCTTTCTTTTTACATCGTGAAGTGCACATTCTATTTTATCATATTTCTTTTTGATGTCAGAAAGCATTTTGATAGTAGAAATCAATTGAGAGTCATTTTCAATAGGCATATCAATGGTTTCGCTTAATATTTTGTAAAACAAGCTGTCATCTACAGATAAGGCAATATCAATGGCACCTTCTCCTAACATAATCCCATCAGTATATGCTTTTTTTATGTATTCGTTTTGCTCTAAAGTGTTTAGACTATCTTTTACATCTGTCAATTTTTCAACAACATTCATTAAATCTTTTAAACTTGTTATAATACTTTGTTTTAACCAGTGATTTTCTTCTAGTGTTTCAATCCATGTAGGAAAATGAAGACGTATTTCTTTCATAGGAAATTCATAAAGAACTTTTTCTAATATTGTTTTAATATCTTCACTTTTTAATTGAGCACAGTTAACAGGTAATACAGGAACGGCATATTTTTCTGTCAATTCCTGCTGTAATGAAATGGTATCATCGCTGTAAGGTCTTGCTGTATTTAACAGTACAACAAAAGGTTTTCCTATTTGTTTTAATTCGTTTATTACTCTTTGTTCTGCATCTTCATAATTATCACGGGATAAATCTGTTACAGAACCATCTGTTGTAATAACAATACCTATGGTGGAATGGTCAGTAATTACTTTTTTTGTTCCTAATTCTGCTGCTTCTAAAAAAGGAATAGCATCTTGTGACCAAGGAGTATGTACCATACGAGGGGTATTTTCTTCTTCCATATGTCCTTCTGCTTCTGGCACAATATAGCCTACACAATCAATTAAACGTACTTTTAAATTGACATCATCGCCTACTGTAATGGCAACTGCTTCATTTGGTACAAATTTTGGTTCTGTTGTCATAATGTTTTTTCCAGAGGCAGATTGTGGTAACTCATCTTGTGCTCTTTCTCTTGCGTGGCTATTTTCTATATTAGGTAATACAAGTAAGTCCATAAAACGTTTTATAAAAGTGGATTTTCCAGTACGGACAGGGCCTACAATTCCTAAATAGACACAACCATCTGTACGTTCAGCAATGTCTTTATAAATATCAAATTGTTCCATAAAATAAACCTCCTTATATATTAAAAAATGTATCCATACAATGCAGTATATGAAAAATAATGCAGTGATATGCTTTTGTTTTGTAATATCATTATTTGTAAATATGGTGTGGAATTTTGATTATATTACATAGTATTTTGTGATATTAATAATGATTTATTATGAAAAGAAAGTGAAACAATACAAATACATTATAAATTATGTTATAGTATTTCTGTAATTTTGGGTTTACCTATGCCAAAAAATATATTATAATGATACAATGCCTAAATACGTAACGTAAAGGAGGGTGTTTATGGCAGGAAATACTTCAAATAAAAAAAGAACTACAATACCAAAAAGGACAAGTGCTAGAAAAAAATTACCCTCAGCACAAAAGCAACCAAAAAAGACAACACCGCAAAAAGTACAAAAACCACAAAAGACAAACAAAATAAAAACAGCAACAAAAAAAAATAAACAGCATATTGTAAAAAAAATGCCAGCACCTAAGGGAAGCTATAAGGTGTTTACTGTTATGATATTTTTATTTTTTACAATATATCTTTGTGGTTATATATGGGCATTTTTAAATAGACCATCTGTGCCAGTGGAGATGGTAACATACGGAAGCATTGAAAGTGCCTCTGCTTTAAAGGGATTGGTTATAAGAGAAGAATATGTTGTAACAAGTGACAGAGCAGGTATGCCAGTATATAATTTTTCTGAAAATGAAAAAGTACCTAAAGGAGAAACAATTTGTGTAATAAAAGATGAAGAAACTTCTTCTGCAATAGAAGATAAAATTGACAATATAGATAAAGACATTTTAAAAAGCTTGCAAAAGAGAAGTGACCTTTCTATTTTTCAAGAGGATGTTTCTCGTATTGAAAGTAATATTACACAGCTAATCAGTGCTTATAATGGAAAATTTATGAATGAAAATATTATGGATATTGCTTCTTTAAAAAATCAAATTGCAGCAGAAATGAACCAAAGAACAGAAATTTGGCTGACAGAAAATATAGAAGGAGTGTCTAATTTATCTGAAGAAAAAAACCAATATCAACAACAGTTAGCTGATAGTATTTCTACAATAAAAGCAGAAAAAAGTGGCTTGCTTTCATTTCAAATTGATGGGCAAGAAGATGCATTGACACCAGAAAATTTAGATGCTATAGAAGAAAAACAAGTTTCAGCACAAATTACACCAAAATATCTTTCAAAAACAGGTGCTGTAGAACAAAATGAAGTAATGTTTAAAATTGTAACAAGTAATAAATGGTATATTGTTTCCTATTTGCCTCCAGAGGTAGTAAGTGGCTGGCAAGAAGGAGAATTAAAATATTTATATACAACAATTAATGAAGAAGAAAAAAGATTTCCAGTTACTGTACAAACACTTTCTATTAATGAAAAGGAAGCTAGAGTAGTATTTAGTGCCACACAGGATATATTAAGTGTAATTGGATTAAGAAATATTTCTTTCCGTGTACAAAGTACATCACTGGAGGGCATTAAAATACCAAACAATGCTATTATAGAAAAAACAGTGTTAAAAATACCAATTAACTATATTGTGGATAATGAAGGAGAACAAGGTGTATATAAAGTAGTAAATGGAAAAAGGGAGTTTATTACTTTACAATTAACAAGATACAGTACAATAGAAGGTTTTGGCTATGTAGTACAGGACTTTAGTAATTTGAAAGTTGGAGATACTGTAATAGAGCCAACAGAAGAAAATCCGAATACATATGCTATTAGTGAAGTAGAAACAATGAAAGGTGTTTTTGTTGGAAATAGTTCTATTGCAAAATTTACAGCAATTACAATTATAGGACAAAATGAAGAATACACTATTGTAAGTCCGGGTAGTAGTTCTTATGAATTACAGGCTTATGACACCATTGTTTCAGATGCAAAAAATATTGGAGAAAACCAAACGTTATATTAAAAGAATTGTGGAAAGGAATGTAAAATATGAATGAAATTAAACAAAATATAGAAGAAATCGAAAAGAGAATTGCAGCAGCAGTACAAAGAAGCGGTAGAAAAAGAGAAGATGTGCTATTGTTAGCAGTAAGTAAAACGATTGATGTACCACATATTAAACAAGCAGTAGATTGTGGTTTAAAAGAGCTCGGAGAAAATAGAGTACAAGAGATTTTGGAAAAATATGAACCTATGGGAAAAGAAGTTTGCTGGCATTTAATTGGACATTTGCAAACAAATAAGGTAAAATATATAATTGATAAAGTAAAAATGATACATTCTGTAGATAGTATAAAATTGGCTGAAGAAATTAGCAAACGTGCAAAACAAGCAAATGTAAATATGGATATTTTGGTAGAAGTGAATATGGCTGGCGAAGAAAGTAAGTTTGGTGTTTCGCCAAATGAAACACTTTCTTTGATACAAGATATTGCTTTTTTAGACAATATTTCTGTTAAAGGTCTTATGACAGTAGCACCTTTTGTCGATAATTCAGAAGAAAACAGGGATTGTTTCAGAAGAATGAAACAATTATTGGTTGACATTAACAGTAAAAAAATTGATAATGTACATATGAATGTTTTATCAATGGGCATGTCTAATGACTTTGAGGTGGCCATTGAAGAAGGGGCAACCATTGTTAGAGTTGGAACCAATATTTTCGGCAAAAGAGTTTATCCTCAGAAATAAATAAACAAAGAGGGTAATAACCAAAGTCAAATAAGATATGGGAGGAATTTGTAACGTGGCAAAGGTATTTGATAAATTAAGGGATTTAATGTTTGGCGAATATGATGACCCAGATTATGATGACCCAGATGACGACGAATATGAAGAGGAAGATGAATATGAGGAACAACCTGCAAGACGTCGTACTCCTTTAAGAGATGTAAATAGAAACAGAGAACCAGAATATAGCTCACCAAGCAGAAGAACTTCCTCAAGTAATAGAACAAATCCTAATGTATATAGTATTAATACAAATGTACAAATGCAGGTAGTTGTAATACAACCTACTTGTTATGAAGATGCACAACAGATTTGTGACCAAGTAAAAGGGAAAAAACCTGTTGTAGTAAACTTGGAACAGGTAGAATATCCTGTAGCACAAAGAATTATGGATTTTTTGAGTGGAACTTGTTATTCATTGGAGGGTAGTATACAAAGGGTAGCAAATAATATTTTTGTAATTGCCCCTGAAAATGTAGAAATTTCTGGTGAATTTAAAGAGGAAATCAAAAGCAGAAGCAGTGTAGTATTTCCTTGGGCAAGTAATAAATAATTAAGAAAGAAAGGCTGAATATATGCAAATACTATTAATACAAACAGTGAATACTTTTTTTAAGTTGCTGGAGTTTTTAATATTAGCTCGAGTAATATTATCATGGATTCCTATTGGAAGGAATAATTCAATCGTGCAGCTTTTGTATACATTGACGGAGCCTATACTTTCTCCTATTAGGTCATTGTTGGATAAGTCGCCTTTAGGAGGTATGATGTTGGATTTTTCTGCGTGGTTTGCAGTAATATTGCTGTATTTTGTCCAAACACTTGTAATTAGTCTGTTAATGGGGCTATTTTGATAAAAAGGAGGAGTATCCTTTGCAAAAAGAAAAATGGCTGAAACAAGTACAACCCCAAGAAAGGCTTTTATTTGCTAAGGTATTAGATGCAGCACAAAACAGTGTCATACGTCATAAAAAAATAACAACAGATTTTATAGATAAAGGAAAAAGCAGCATTTTTTTTGAAAAAGTAAAACATATGCAGTATTTACAAGTAATGGTTTTTGGGGGAAATTCTGAAAGCGAAAGATGTATGATGGCATTTGCACCAAATGATATGGAATTAACAGAAGAAGATTTTCCTATAAAAGCATTGCATATTACTAAAAATCAAAAATTTGGACAAGCAGATTTAACACATAGAGATTATTTAGGTTCTATATTAAGTTTAGGTATAGATAGAGCAAAAGTAGGGGATATTATTGTTTTAGAAAACGAAACAATATGTTATATTCATAAAGACTTAGCAGAATATGTACAAACAACATTAGAATTTGTTTCTCGTACAAAAGTAAAAGTGTCTGTAAGTGATATTTTTGTTGTAACTTTACCTGAAAAAGTATGGAAGTATCATACTGTGACAGTAGCATCATTGCGATTAGATGCTATAGCAGGTGCAGCTTTTCATTTATCCAGAGCAAAAGTGCAGCAACATATAAAAAAAGAAATTGTCCAAGTAAATTGGAATACTGTAATAAATCCTTCTTTGTTATTAAAAGAGGGAGATATGGTATCTATAAGAGGCTTTGGACGTGCGAAACTTTTTGAAATAGGTAATGTAACAAAAAAAGATAGAATTTGTGTAACAATAGGGCGGGAATAATACTGCTTTTTGTTGTAGCGAGGGGGATTTATTTCATGATTAGACCATCTGATATTGAAGATAAGGAGTTTAAAAAGGTTGCAGTTGGATATTCTCCAGAAGAAGTTGACCGTTTTTTAGATGAAATTTGTGTGGACTATGAACAGCTGTTTAGGGAAAACAGAGAAATGAAAATGAAATTAAATAATCTGTCAAATAGTAATACTTCTCAAATGACAGCACCAGTACCAAAAGTGCAGCCAGTACAGCAACAGACAGCACCAATACCAGCAACACCAGTTTCACCACAGCAAACAAGTCAGTCTATTGAGAAAGCACTAGCAAAAACATTGACATTAGCAGAAAGAGTAGCAGAAGAAACAAAAGAAAATGCAAGAGCAGCGGCAGCACAAATTACAGAAAGTGCTGTTGCAAAAGCAGAAGAAATTATAGGCAGTGCAAGAACACGAGCGTTTGAATTAGAACAAGATATACATAGACTAGAAAGCCGTTATGAGCTTATGAAAACTCGTGTAAAACTGTTGTTATATGCAGAAATTGAATTGTTGGATAAAAATGAAATTATTTCTCAAAAAGAGGCAAATTATCAGCAAGGAGAAGAAGAATTTCAAAATCCACAACAATCCTAAGCGAAAAGCTGCGGTGAGTGCTGTTTTATCAGTATTTACAGCAGCTTTTGTAATAATAAAATGAGGTGAATAAAAGAGATGGAACATATTTTAGTAACAACACCAGAAAAAACATATCCTATTGTTTTGGAACAGTCTTTTGAAGGACTGCCAGTATTGATAAAAGAGCAAAATCTTTCTGGCAGAAAAATGTGTATTATAACAGATGAAAATACAGATAAATTATATAGGCAAGTAGTGACAGAACAATTAAAAAAAGTAACAGATGATGTATTTTATTATTGTTTTACAGCAGGAGAACAGCATAAAAATTTAGAAACAATATATGATTTTTATAAATTTTTTCAACAAAATCGTTTTGATAGAAAAACAGTTATTGTAGCATTAGGTGGCGGTGTATGTGGAGATATGGCTGGTTTTTCAGCGGCTACTTATTTGAGGGGAATACCTTTTGTACAAATACCAACTACATTATTAGCACAAGTGGACAGTAGTGTAGGAGGAAAAACAGGTGTTGACTTTAATGGTGCTAAAAATAGCATAGGAGCATTTTATCAGCCAGAATTTGTATATATCAATACTGCAACGTTAGAAACATTGCCTAAAAGAGAATTTTCAGCAGGTATGGCAGAAGTGATAAAATATGGCTGTATATTGTCAGAACAATTTTTTCAATTTCTAATAGAACAAAAACAATCTATAAAATCTATGGAGCATACTGTTTTATGTGATATGATAAAACAATGCTGTTTGATGAAAGCAGATGTTGTTTCTAAAGATGAAAAAGAAAATGGCTTGAGAGAAATATTAAATTTTGGTCATACCATTGGTCATGCTATTGAAACAAAACTTGAATTTGAATTGCTTCATGGAGAATGTGTAGCATTGGGAATGATAGCAGTATTGGAATTAGCAAGAAAAAGAGAAGAAGTAACAGAAAAACAATTACAGCAATTAAAACAGCTTTTACAATATTTTGACTTACCTCTATGTGTCAATAATGTATCACAGGAAAGTATTTATGAGCAAATGTTTTTGGACAAAAAAGTAAAACAAAATAAAATTCGCTTTGTATTGCCAAAGGGAATAGGAGAAGTTTATACTACAAGTGAAGTATCAGAAAAAGAGATTATGGAAGCAATCAATTTCGTGGTGAAAATATAATGGAAAATAAAAGCGATAAACAATTTTATATCATTTCTGCAATAACAGTAATTATATTAGTAATATTAGACCAAATTACAAAATGGCAGGCATTGACAAAACTAAAACCAATTAAAAATACCGTTGTAATAAAGGGATTTTTAGATTTTACATTTGTAGAAAATAGAGGAGCAGCATTTGGAATATTGTCAGGAAAAAGAGTATTTTTTATACTTTTGACAGTTGTTGTTGCAGCAGGAATTATTTATAGTTTTTATAAATTGCCTAAAACAAGAGAATATAATTGGTTAAAATGTGGTTTAGTTCTTGTATTGTCAGGAGCAATAGGAAATGTAATTGACAGAGCTGTAAGAGGGTATGTAGTAGATTTTTTGGAGGTAACATTTATAAAATGGCCAGTATTTAATTTAGCTGATATTTATGTTGTCATAGGAGCTTGTTTTATATTGTTTTTAAGCCTTTTTGTAATAAAAGAAGAAGAAAAAAAGGAAGTATAAAAGGGGTAAAAATGGAAATTTTAACGTGGGTAGCAGAGCAGGAAGATAAATCAAAAAGAATTGATGTATTTGTAACAGAGCAAATAGAAGAATTAGAAAAAACGATTTCCAGAAGTAGAATACAAAAATTGATAGAACAACAGTATTTAAAAGTAAATGATAATAGTGTAAAATCAAATTATAAATTAAGAGAAAAAGATGTTATAGTGCTAACAATACCAGATGTGGAAGTAGTAAAAATATTGCCAGAAAATATTGATATTGACATTTTGTATGAAGATAAAGATATTATTGTTGTAAATAAGCCGCAAGGCATGGTAGTACACCCTGCGGCAGGACATATGACAGGAACACTTGTTAATGCACTTTTGTATCATTGTAAAGACCAGCTTTCTGGCATCAATGGAGAGCAAAGACCAGGTATTGTGCATAGAATTGATAAAGATACCTCTGGTGTGTTGATGGTAGCAAAAAATGATAAAGCACACCAGTGTTTAGCACTACAATTAGCAGAGCATAGCATTACAAGGAAATATCATGCTATTGTATTCAATGGCATAAAAGAAGAAAGTGGTACAATAAATAAACCTATTGGAAGAAGCACACAGGACAGAAAAAAAATGGCTATTACACAAAAAAATAGTCGTCATGCTGTTACACATTATAAAGTGTTAGAAAGGTTAGGAAATTATACTTATATAGAGGCACAACTAGAAACAGGACGTACACATCAAATTAGAGTGCATATGACATCAATAGGACACCCTCTTTTAGGGGATATGGTATATGGCAGCAAAAAACAACCTTTTTCATTGCAGGGACAAGCACTTCATGCAAAAGTATTGGGATTTATACACCCTAGCACAAAACAATATATGGAATTTGAAGCACCACTTCCAGAATATTTTCTAAAATTGATAGAAAAATTGAAAGTACGTTTATAAATAGTATTGTATTTCTGATAGATAGGAGGGGAATACATGGTTTTTAAAAAGAAAGATTTTTTTGGTATGCGTGACTTAACAGCGGAAGAAATACGATATATATTAAGCACAGCAGAAACAATGAAATATATATTAAATCAAAAAAATAAAAAGTCGCCTCATTTACAAGGAAAATCTGTTATTATATTGTTTTATGAACCAAGTGCCAGAGCAAAATTGTCATATGAAATGGCAGCACAACATTTAAGTGCAAATGTAGTGGATATGACAATGGCAACAAATGTTTATCAAGAAAAGTTACAGGATATGGGACAGTTGGTTGACCAAACAGGAGCGGATTTTATTATATTGCGTCACCCTATGGCAGGAGCAGCAAGATTGTTGGCAAAAAATGTAAGTGCATCTGTTGTCAATGCAGGAGATGGATTTAATGAAAATCCAGGACAATCTTTGTTAGATTTAATGACAATAAAAGAACAAAAAGGAGATTTTAAAGGGCTTCGTGTAGCAATTATAGGCGATTTAATACATAGCCGTGTTTGTAAAAGTAATATATGGGCATTGACAAAATTAGGGGCAAGTGTTTGTGTTTCAGGCCCTCCTACGCTTGTGCCTTCAGACATTGAAAAATTTGGCGTAGATGTTTATTATGATGCTAGAAAAGCAGTAGCAGGAGCAGATGTAATATTAACAAGTAGAATGAAAAATGAAACAAAAAATAAAAATTTAGTACCTTCTTTAACAGAATACAAACATTTTTTTAGAGTAGATGAAAATTTGCTTCACTATGCTAAACCAGATACGATTATAATGCACCCAGGGCCTATACAAAGAGGAATTGAAATTTCTGCTGACGTTATAGATAGTAAAAGATGTATTATTAATGACCAAATAGCCAATAGTGTGGCAGTACGTATGGCAATGTTGTATATTTTATCACAGATAGGAGGCGGATTAAAATGAAAAGTATTGTAAAAAATGGTCGTATTATAGGAAAAGATTTTAATCATCATAAACGCCTTGATATTTATATGGAAGATGGTGTAATACGTAAAATTGGTGAAAATTTAGAAGAAAATGGAGCAGAAATATTGGATGCTGAGGGAAAATATATATTGCCAGGATTTATTGATATGCACTGTAGTGTTTGTGACCCTGGATATGAATATATAGAAGATATTGAAACAGCATCTTGTAGTGCAGCAAAAGGTGGTTTTACAAGTATTACTTGTGAACCAAATACAAATCCTGCAATAGATAATAAAACAGTAGTAGAATATATTGTTTCAAAAAGTAAAGAATATTCTCTTGTAAATATATTCCCTTATGGCAGTATGTCAGTGGGGTGTTTGGGAGAACATATGTCAGAAATTGGAGAAATGCACGAAGCAGGTATTGTAGGAATTGCTGATGGCGGGCGTTCTATTATGAATGCTTCTTTTTTGGCAAATGTATTTCGTTATTCTAAAATGTTTGATATGCCTGTATTAACACACTGTGAAGACAAAAATCTTGCAGGAAAAGGTGTTATGAATGAGGGATATATGTCTTCTAGTTTGGGGCTTTTGGGTATACCAAAAGAAGCAGAAGAAGTAATTGTAACAAGAAATATTATATTAGCAGAAGGTATGGGAGCAAAATTACATATCTCAAATGTTACAACAAAGGGCTCTGTGCAGTTAATTAGAGAGGCAAAAAAAAGAGGAACGTGTATTACTTGTGAAACAAGTCCTCATTATTTTTTATTGACAGAAGAAGCAGTCGAAAATTATAATACATTAGCAAAAGTAAAACCACCATTAAGAACAAAAGAAGATGTAAAAGCAATTATTGAGGGAATATTAGATGGAACGATTGATGTTATTACATCAGGACATAGTCCTACAAAATTAACAGATAAAAATAAAGAATTTGACAATGCAGATTATGGTATTTCTGCTTTTGAAACAGCATTTGCATTAAGTTATAGTAAATTGGTAGTACAGCAAAAAGTGCCATTGAGTAAATTAGTAGAATTGCTTTCTACAAAGCCCGCTGAAATATTAGGACTGGATAAAAAAGGAAAAATTGCAGAAGGTATGGACGGCGATTTAGTAGTAGTAGATTTAGAGGAGAGCTATACAATACAGCCTGAAAAATTCGTTTCAAAAGCAAAATTTTCTCCTTTTGCAGGCAAAAGGGTAAAAGGTAAAGTAATATGTACTATTGTAGGCGGTAGAATATTGACATAATTATTTTATATCAAAGAGGTGTATCAATGTATTTAAAACAATTAAGTGTACATGGTTTTAAATCTTTTTCTGATAAGGTAAAATTAGAGTTTAATAAAGGTATTACAGCGGTAGTAGGGCCAAATGGAAGTGGAAAAAGTAATGTTTCTGATGCGGTAAGATGGGTATTGGGAGAACAAAAAGCAAAGTCCCTTCGTGGCGATAAAATGGAAGATGTTATATTTGCTGGTACAGAAACAAGAAAAGCTCTAGGTTTTGCAGAAGTTGCTATCACCATAGATAATCAAGACCAGAAAATGCCCATTGATTATACAGAGGTAACTGTAACACGTAGAGTATATCGCTCTGGAGAAAGTGAATATCAAATCAATGGTACAAACTGCCGATTAAAAGATATTCATGAATTGTTTATGGATACAGGAGTAGGACGAGAAGGCTATTCTATAGTAGGGCAGGGGCGTATAGATGAATTATTAAGTGCAAAAGCAGATGACAGAAGACGTATATTTGAAGAAGCAGCAGGCATTGTAAAATATAAAGTGCGTAAAAATGAAGCGATTATAAAATTAGAAAAAGAACAGCAAAATTTGACAAGAGTAGAAGACATTATTGCAGAATTAGAGGGACAAATAGACGGTTTAGAAAAACAGTCTAATAAAGCAAAAATATATTTAGATTTAAAAGAAAAAATAAAATATGCAAGTTTGACTATGTTTTGTACTGATGTAGATAATATGGAAAAAGAATATACAAAGCAACAAAACAACAAAGAGATTGCATTAGAAAATAAACAAAATTTGTTAAAAGAAAATGAACAAAAAGCTCAACAACAACAAAGCATACAACAGCAGTCAGAACAATTAAAAAATGAAATACAAAAAACACAGCAAGAAATTATTTCTTTTCGTTCTCAGCAAGAAAAAACAGAAAGTGATATTCGTTTAGCAAAAGAACAAATACAACATTTTTTTCAAAATATACAACGCTTAGAAAAAGAAAATATATCTCACCAAAAACAGCAACAGCAAAATCAACAAGAAGAAAAATTACTTTTGACAAAAATAACAGCGATTGATATGACAACAAAAAGTGCAAAAGAAAAGTTACAACAACAAGAAAAAATTTTTGAAGAATTAAACAGTAATCTTTCTGAAAATGAGAAAAATGTAGAAAACTATAAAAGTGAAATGGTGGAACAAATACGCATTAGCACAGAAGCCAAAGGCGATATGAGCCAAAGACAGTCTTTATTAGAACAATTTGAGCAAAGGAAAAAACAACTTTTTTCAGAAAAAGAATATTTAAAAGACCAAATTCATACACAGCAAATACATAATGGAGTACTTTTAAAACAAAAGCAAGATTTTGAAAAACAACAAAAAGAAATAGACCAAACACTTTTACAGTTACAACAAGACATAAAAAAAATGTATGTTGATAAAGAAAATATTTCTAAAGAACAGAAAAAAAGAGAGCAACAATTAACACAAAAACGCTCTCGTTTTTCTGTTCTTTCTGAAATGGAAAAAGAACATGAAGGATATTATAAAAGTGTAAAAAGTATATTGCATTTGAAATCCTCTGGAAATGAAAAATGGCAAGGGATTTGTGGTGTAGTAGGAGAATTGCTTCATGTGGCTGAAAAATATGAAGCAGCCATTGAAATTGCATTAGGAGGTAATCTGCAAAATATCATTACTAAAACAGAATATGATGCTAAAGAGGCAATACAATATTTAAAGCAGTATCATTTAGGACGTGCTACATTTTTGCCTATTACTTCTATAAAAGGTAGAAAATTGATAAAAGAGGAAATATTATCAGAAAATGGCGTATTAGGTGTAGCAAGTGATTTGGTGGAATATGATGCTGTTTATGATACTGTAATACAATCTCTTTTAGGTAGAACAATTATTGTAGAAAATATTGATATGGCTGTTTTATTGTCTAAAAAGTATCATAATCAATATCGTATGGTAACATTAGAAGGAGATTTATTTAATATAGGTGGTGCTATGACAGGCGGAAGTGTGGCAAAAAAAACAACAAGTGTTTTTAGCAGAAGCAGAGAAATTAATGATTTGTCAAAAGATATAGAACAAGAGCAAATACTTTTGCAAAATTGTCAAAAGCAGTTAGAAATGTTAGAGAAGCAGCTAGAACAAAATCATCAGCTTTCTATGCAAAAACAGATGAAAAAACAAGAAATACAGTTATCATTACAAAAAAATGAAGAAGATAAACAAAATACAGAAAATTTGTTGTTAGAAAGACAGCAAAAACAAAAATTGTATGATTTAGAACAAAAACAAATAGCAGAACAGTGTGAATTTGCTGAAAAAGAAATGACTGAATTTAAACAAATAGTAGAACAGGCAGAGCAAAAAATGAATGATATTAATGAAAGGCTTTCTGCATTTCAATATAGTATGACAGAAGAAAAGCAACATAGAGAAAATATTTTAAGTGTAATAACGGAACTGAAAGTAAATATTTCGGCAGAAGAACAAAACAAAAAAGCAGTAAAAGACAATATACAACGCTTAAAACAACAAAATGTAACATTAGAAAAACAACAAGAACAAATACAACAAGAAATTACTTCTTTACAAGAATTAAGCAAACAAAAAGAGTTAGAGCAAAAAGAGTTAGAACAAAAAAATGTTTATTATAAACAACAGGAACAAAGCCAACAGTCTATTTTTACAACATTAACAGAAAATAGAGAACAAAAAAAGCAAGAAATTGTAATATTGGAACAACAGCAAAAAGAAATGACAGAAACCATTTCTTTATTAAATAATGAAATATTTCGTATAGAAACAAAGCAACAGAAAATAGAAGAAGAAAAACAAAGGCTTTTTGATGAAATATGGGAAGAATATGAAATGACATATCAAATGGTAAAACAACAGTATGATACAAAAGTACAAATAACTTCTTATCAGAAATTAAAATCTGATGTAAAGCAATGGAAAAGTCAAATAAAAGAGTTAGGAGCTGTCAATGTAGAAGCGATTGAAAATTATAAAGAAGTAAAACAGCGTTATAGCTTTTTAACTACACAAAGAACAGATATATTAGAGGCAGAACAAAAATTACATTTGCTTATTTCGGATTTGTCCCAAATGATGGAAAATAGATTTAGAGAACAGTTTGATGTTATCTCCAAAAATTTTGGAGAAGTATTCCGTGAAATGTTTGGAGGAGGAAAAGCCTATTTAAAATTGAGTGATGAAACAAAAGTGTTAGAGTCTTCTATAGAAATTATTGCTCAACCGCCAGGAAAAAGCCTTCAAAATATGCTTTTGTTGTCAGGCGGAGAAAGGGCATTGACAGCTATTGCAATATTGTTTTCTATACTAAAAATGAAACCTTCTCCTTTTTGTATATTAGATGAAATAGAGGCAGCTTTAGATGATGCAAATGTAAAAAGATATGCAGATTATTTGAAGAAATTTTCAAAAGATACACAGTTTATAGTCATTACACATAGAAAAGGTACTATGGAAGCAGCAGATGTAATGTATGGTGTGACAATGCAGGAAAAAGGTGTATCAAAAATGATTTCTGTTAATTTTGAAGATAAGGCATATGTATAAATAAAAATGAGGTGAATAAAAAATGGGTTTATTTGATTTTTTAAAAGGAAAAAAGAAAGAAGAAACAAAAGAAATAGAAATAAAACAAGATAGTGATAGTATAAAATTAAATGACATTGAAATAGAATTGCCTTCTGCTGAAAAACAAGAAAGTACAATAAAATTAGATTTGGTAGGAGAAGACAATACTACTGCTATCAATCAAGCAGTGCACAAAGCCATTGATGGGGAAGAAATAGAATTGCATACTGCAACAGGAGGAAAACTCTATCAAGAAACAGCCGATTTACAACAAGTTCCGCCACTAACAGAAGAAGAAGCAAAAACAATACAACAAGCATTAACAAAAGCAATAGAAATTTCTACACCAAAAGAGCAAGAAATAGAGCAAACGGAAAAAATAGAACAAATAGAACAAATAGAGCAGCAAGCAGAAGAAGTTTCACAACAAAATATTGAAGAACAAACAAAAGAAAAGAAAAAAGGATTTTTTGCAAAGCTGTTTGCTGGTTTGGATAAAACAAGAAAAAATATATTAGGCGGCGTAGATAGTGTTTTAGGAGCATTTACAAAAATAGATGAAGATTTGTTTGAAGAACTAGAAGAAGTGCTTATTATGGCAGATATAGGGGTACAAACAACAATGAACATTATTGAAAATCTGCGTAAGCGTGTTAAAAAAGAACATATTACTGACCCTCAAGCAATTAGAGGAATGTTGATAGAAGAAATTACAGCAATATTGGAAGAAGATGCACAGGAACAGGAAAATTTACCTTCTCCTACTGTTATGCTAGTGATAGGTGTAAATGGTGTTGGAAAAACAACTACAATAGGGAAATTATCTCATAATTTTAAGGAACAAGGAAAAAATGTGCTTTTAGGGGCAGCAGATACTTTTAGAGCAGCAGCCATTGACCAGTTGGAAGTTTGGGGACAAAGAGCAGGTATTGATGTAATTAAACATCAAGAAAATTCTGACCCAGCAGCAGTAGTGTTTGATGCAGTAAATGCAGCAAAAAATAGAAATGTAGATTTGTTGATATGTGATACTGCTGGTAGACTTCATAACAAAAAAAATCTTATGGAAGAACTGAAAAAAATTGCAAAAGTAATTGAAAGAGAATATCCCCAAGCACATAAAGAAGTTTATTTAGTGCTAGATGCTACTACAGGGCAAAATGCTATGCAGCAAGCAAAATTGTTTCAAGAAGTGGCTGATATTACAGGAATTATATTGACAAAATTGGACGGTACTGCAAAAGGCGGTATTGTCATTGCAATTAAATCTGAATTGAAATTGCCAGTAAGATATATTGGTGTAGGAGAAGGAATAAAAGACTTACAAAAATTTGATGCCAAAGAATTTGCAAAGGCATTATTTGGAGAATAATTATAGAGGTAAGAAACTATAAAATATGCTTGCATATGAAGTAGTTTCTTATTTTTATGGGGAAAGTGTAAAGTATTACCATATTTTGACGATATTTACTGTAAGGGCAAAAATCTATGTCAATATAGAAGGAAAGGGGATTTTATTTATGAAAGTATGTAATATTACAGCAATCAAACAAGCACCATATATTCCAAAAGACGAAAACAATAAAACAGAAGATGGCGCTCAAAAACCAAATGAGCCTGCACCAACAGTTATTGATAGAATAGAAATCAATAGTGAAAAAAGAGAACAAATACGAAATCTACTTATCAATGATAAAAGGTATCAGCAAATACAATTTAATGAAAGAGAAAAAAAATATCCTATTTCTCGCCGTTTTAATAGATATGGTGGTTGGGATATGCGTGATAGTTCTATTGAACAAATGGAACAAAACTTTTGGGCAAGTGTAGAAGAAATTGCTACTGATTTTATGGAAGGAAAAGTAACTGTTGATGATGTAATGAACCATTTTTGTGACATTGCAGATGAAGCATTTGAAACCTATACAGAAAAAGGTTATATGGGAGATTTTGACAGTGAAAAGACTGCATTGCTAAATCATCTATATGAAGATTTTCGTTATAGTATCAATAGTGCAGCAAATAGAAAAAATAGTAATGAGGGAAAGCAGTATTGTGAGTTCGGCTCTCATGGCTACACTTATTATAATTCAGACTATTACTACAAAGCAAAAGAATTGACAGATGCTTTAGAAGAAGAAGTAAATTTTGTGGCAGAAGAAAGAGGAATGGAAAATTATACTGCTCCTACTGATTTAAAAGGGTATTACAAAGACTTAAATACTTTTAAGTTTGATACACATGGGCTCGTTAAAGGTATGATTGATGTTACAAAAGAACCTCCAAAAGATTTTAAATTTTTTTGGCAGGAAAGTTCTTATCATATTCCGGAAAATTTGTATTATGAACAAGGAGAAGATGGAAAGTGGTATAATAAAAATCCATCAAACCACTTTTATGGGTGTGTTGTAAAAATCTGGTCTGGTGATTGGTATGGACAAGAAAAAATACCTTTTAAGGGAAATTTGAATGACATTAAAAATGTGGCTGATGTATTCCAAAATCATAATGTACCAAAATCAATTAAAAACTATTTGAGTAATCTGCAAATATTTAGCCTTGCTTCTGAAAGTCTTACTTATTGGAAGTCAAAATATTAACAGTAAAAGAAGATAGCAAGTTTTGATAAAATTTGCTATCTTCATAAATTGAAATAGGAAAAGGGGATTTTATTTATGAGAATTGATATGCAAATGCGTTCTATGACTGACCCAAAACAAGCTGCAATATTTCGAGAAGTATTAAAAAACTCAAGAGAAGAAAATAATTTGAAAAATGCAGCAGATGAAAAATTAGCAAAATGGAATCCAATTGCTAATAAATTACAAATGGATTTAAAAGAAAGACAAAATATGTCAGATACTTTTATTTCTGAAGTAAAAAATGATGAGGAAACAACATTTCCTCCATTTTATCCTGTTAAGGCATTGGAAGAAAAGGTAACATATTCAAAGGAATATTATGAAAAACAAAATAAAATAAACAAAATGTTTGATAATCCGAAAGAACATATTAGAAAAAAATATTATGATAGAAAATATCCATATTATGTAAAAGGACTAACAAATCAAGAAAGAAGAATTGTTTATGAAAATGAAATAAACTGTTTTGAAGGACGAACTCCATCTCCTAATTATTATGACCCTATTATACAAGAAAAATTTGGTGCTAAAAATAATGTTCTTGTAGAAGATATGGAATATAATCAAAGTGTTAGGAATCAAATAAAAGATTCTATAAATCAACTTTTTGAGGAAAATGATATTGTTATTCCTGATAATGTAAATTTACAATTAGCAGTTGACCCTTATGACTATAAAATATATGCACTTGGTGTAAAAGATGAACTTGCGGATAAAATTGAAATTGTTTTGAATAAAGGAAACAATGGAAGAAATTTATATTCCCATATTGAACATTGTAATCCTGCAAGTTTTAATTT
Source organism: uncultured Clostridia bacterium (assembly GCA_910586765.1). Taxonomy (GTDB): domain Bacteria; phylum Bacillota; class Clostridia; order Lachnospirales; family Anaerotignaceae; genus Coprocola. Next base: position 179,662 of record CAJUJJ010000001.1, on the reverse strand, counting down.
TGCTGAATCTTTTGGCTTGAATTTTCCAGAACCAGAGCAATATGGTAGTGGTGATACCAGAAAAATGTCTCTTTTCCATTTTGTAAAAAGAATAACAGGTTATGACATGAGAGAATTGAAAAATGAAAATTTTAAGTTTTATACACCTGATGGTCAAGAATTATGGGATGTTGTAACAAAGGAATTTAATGAGAAAGCAAAATATGATATTTCCTATAGACTTGAAGATTTGGAATGGGAATATAAAAATTATCAAAATATTGCAGTGGGAGGTTTTGATTCTAGTTGGCACGCAATTAGAGCAATCGGCTATAAAAATGGTGATTTGTATGATATAGATACAAAATATGGTTATGGAGAAGGACAAAGAGAATGGCAGAAAGATATTATAAATAAAGCAGAGCAACACCATCAAGAGTATCGCCAACAAAGAGAAAAAACATTAAAAGAAGAAGAATCAAAACCAACACCACTAGAAAAGCTTTTTGCAGAACATGGTTTGCCTGAAGAACAACAAAATCAATATAGTTACTATGGCAAAGATGGTAAAATTCATACAAAACCACTTGTAGATAATGAAGTAGTAAAGAAAACAAATACATTAGATGATATGCTAGATATGTATGTGTATATGGCTAATCAAATGAAAATACCTTCTAAAACAAAATCACATATCAATTTTATGTTGTAATCAGATATAAAGGGGGCAAAAATATGGCAGTAACAGGAATGGGAAATTATAACAATGTATATGAAAATAGGTATACAGCATCAAAAAAAGTTATAACGGAAAAACAAGAGACAACACAAGCAACAACAGTTAATAAATCAGAAACGACATCAGATTATGTAGCTAAATTGGCTAAACTTGTGCCAAGTGTAGAATTTAAAGTTGGAAATGGCTTTTCAACAGCTAAAACGGGTAAAACACTAACAGTAAATCCTAAATTGATAGAAAAAATGCAGAATGACCCAGAACAAGAAAAAGAAACTATGGAATTGATAAAAGGTGTTGAAAGTATGACGAGACTGGTAGATGGTATTAATAAAGCTACTGGTAGAACTGTTGTATATCGTCATGGTTATATAGATGAAAATGGAAAATATTGTTCTATTTCTTTTACAAAAAAAGAGGATAAATTGAGTGCTAAAATTAGAGAAGAAAATAAAAAAAATACAAAAAAATTAATGGAAAAGTCAAAAGAAAGAGCGACAGAAAGAAAAGAAAATTTACAAAAAATATTAGAAAAAAACAAAACGGAAAAAGAAAGTCAAAAAACAAATGATGTAGAAGAATTTATTAATCAAAAAATTGCTAATTCTGAAAATGGCATTATTTATATGAATGACAAAGATATGAAAACGATTATGAAAGCAGCAGCACAGAACAATTTTACAACAAATATAAATTTGAATTTAAAAATATAAAAATAGAAATGGAGGATAAAATAATATGCAGGCGACAAGTAGAAATATAAAATTTACAAGGGCTAGTATGCCAAAAATAGATATCATAGAAACAGTAAAGGCAAATACACATAAATCAAATGTATCAAAGAGTACAAATACATCAAAATCAAGTGTTGCATTTAAAGATATGGTGACAAAAACAAATGAATATAAAAATACGAATTGTGCATTAAAAGATGTTTCAAGTATCAATAAAACACAAACAGATAACATTTCTCAAACAGAAGCTGTTTCATTAGAAAGTATGTTGAAAGAAAAATATCCTAATTTAAAATATCATGTTTTTGATGCAAGTAGTGGTTATTGGAGAACAAGAAACGACTATCCGCATTATTTACTTTATCAAGACAATATTGATACAAAAGCATTAGAAAATTGGAAACCTACAGGAGAAAATCCTTTTTATGGCTCTGTAGGTGGTGTGTTTACTGCTCCAAAAGAAATAAAGGCTTTAAACTCTGTACCAGTAGGTACAACTGCGGTAGTAATTCACCCTAAAGTGCAAGAACGTATGGAAAAAGAACCAGAATATGCTAAGGAAATATATGATAGAATTAATAAATGGTTTGAATTTGATGCTGCAAGAAATGAGGCAATAATGCCTGGCATTACTGCGAGAACTTCAAGAAGTGTTGCTATAGGAGAAAATGGAGAAATTGTGAATGCACAGTCACATAGTCAAGGCAGATTTTCATATTCTGAAAGTAGCAGCGATGCAGGTACTGATATGGCTTTAGATTTTTGGACAGAACGTTCATTGCGTCATAAATATTTTATGCAATTACAGCTAGAGGGACAATTAAGACATGAAATGCTTTTATATGGTTTGACAGGTACTCCAAAATCATCTGGATTATTTGATTTGGCTGGAGGCACATTGAGTGCAGCAAATTTGTCTGGAATAATGAAATTGTCACAATCATTTGATATGCCAATGCTTTCTTCTCAGCAGTTGCAGCAAAAAGCAACTGCAAAGGCAAAATTAACTGCTATGCTTAACAGTGGAGAGTTAAATATTTTAGGAGATACTGTTATAGATATTTCTTTGAAAGAATTGATTTCTCGTACAAATCAAGAAGTATCAAAAAATTTATTTTAAATAATATAGAAAAGGGAAATTTTTCGTAAATGAAAAGTTTCCCTAATTATTTATTGTGTTCTTCTTCTGTGCCATTCCTTCCAAAAAGTGATATAACCATTTTTGTCAAATTCATCTTTTGGTAGCTTTCTGGGAGGACTTGCTTTGTAAAATGCCTCTACTTTGTCTGCAAATGCAAACACTTCTTTTTTATACTGGTGAAGGGGTATTATTGTTTGGTAACCATCTTCTAAAATTAATTTTATATTTTCTCCTTCATGAATGATAGACCAATCAATACCATTACAACAACCAATAATTGTTATATTTTCTAACGCTTCATCTGCCATTAAAAAAAAGCCACAACAAGGTAGCATTTGATTGTCCTCGTTCATAATGTGGTTTTCTGTTAATGATTTCAGTAAGTATAATGCTGTTGCACTTACTGTTGCATCATATTCTAATTTTTTTGTGCCAATGAAAGCAATAGCATGACCATGTAAACATAAATCTTCTTCTTTATTGCGAAGCTCATATAACCAGTGCATATCATAAACATCTATTTTAAACATAAATTTTCTCCTATTATAATCAATTTATTTCAGTATAACATAAAAATAAAAAAGTATTAATAAAAAAAATAATTGATGTAAAGTAAAAAAACTTGACATAGCATTTAAAATGTGATACCCTACTTGAGGTGAAGGTAAAATACTTTACAGCCTGATGTGGAGGCAAATATTATGAAAGAGATTTTGCAACTAACACTACTTTATGATTTTTATGGAGAATTATTAACAGAAAAGCAAAAATTAGTATATGAAATGTATTACCAAAATGACTTATCATTAAGTGAAATTGGACAAGAACTTTCTATTAGCCGTCAAGCAGTTCGTGACCAATTAAAAAGGGCTGAAAAAATACTGCAAAATTATGAAAAAAAGTTACAGTTAGTAGAAAGATTTCTAAAACAAAAAATAGCTGTAAAACAAATTAAAAATATCATAGAAGAAATGGAAAAAGAAGAAACTCTTTCTTGTAAGGCAAAAAATAATATTGAAGCTATTCAAAAAATCGCCTCTGAAATTATAGGCTGAGTAAAGGAGAAAGCATATGGCATTTGAAAGTCTTTCGAATAAATTACAAGAAGTATTTAAACAACTCAGAAGTAAAGGAAAATTGACAGAAGCTGATGTAAAAACAGCTATGAGAGAAGTAAAAATAGCATTATTGGAAGCAGATGTCAATTTTAAAATTGTAAAGCAATTTGTAAAAAAAGTAACAGAACGTGCTGTTGGTACAGAAGTATTAGAAGGATTAAATCCAGGACAGCAAGTGATTAAAATCGTAAATGAAGAATTAATTGATTTAATGGGCACTACACAAAGCAAATTAACATTTGCAAATAAACCTCCTACGATATACATGATGGTAGGATTACAAGGTGCTGGTAAAACAACAAGCAGTGGAAAATTAGCAGGGCTTTTAAGAAAACAAGGAAAAAATCCTCTTTTAGTTGCTTGTGACGTGTACCGTCCCGCAGCAATTAAACAGTTACAAGTAGTAGGAAAGACATATAATATACCTGTTTTTGAAATGGGAGATAAAATAAGTCCTGTAGAAATTTCTAAAAAGGCTGTAGAATATGCGGCAGAACAAAAGCATGATGTAATATTGATTGATACAGCTGGTCGTTTGCACATTAATGAGGAATTGATGGAAGAACTAAAAAATATCAAAACAGCGGTACGTCCACAAGAAATACTTCTGGTAGTAGATGCTATGACAGGACAAGACGCTGTAACAGTTGCAGAAAGTTTTGATAACCAGTTAGGCGTTGATGGTATTATATTGACAAAATTAGATGGTGATGCCAGAGGTGGTGCTGCACTTTCAGTTAGGAGTGTAACAAGCAAACCTATTAAATATATTGGTATGGGTGAAAAAATGGAAGATTTAGAACCATTTCACCCTGATAGAATGGCTTCCCGTATACTAGGTATGGGAGATGTGCTTTCATTGATAGAGAAAGCACAGCAAAATTTTGACGAAAAGCAAGCAATGGAATTGCAAAAGAAAATGCGTGAAAATGATTTTACATTAGACGATTTTCTGGAGCAAATGCAGCAAGTCAAAAAAATGGGGCCTATTAAGGATTTAATTGGAATGATACCAGGTATGAACCAATTAAATATGGACGCTTTAAACAATGTAGACCCTGCAAAAGAAATGAGTCGCACAGAAGCAATTATACAGTCTATGACAAAAGAAGAAAGGGCAAATCCATCTATATTGAATGGCCCTAGAAAAAAAAGAATTGCTAATGGTTGTGGCAGAAGTATTGCAGATGTCAATCGTTTAGTAAAACAGTTTGAAGAATTGAAAAAACTGATGAAACAAATGAGCGATATGCAAAAGGGCAAAAGAGGGAAAATGAAATTTCCTTTTTTTAGATAAATTTGCCAGAAAAATTATAGGAGGTGAAACAAATGGCAGTTAGAATTAGATTAAAAAGATTAGGTGCAAAAAAGGCTCCATTTTATAGAATTGTTGTTGCAGATTCCAGAACATCAAGAAATGGTAAGTCTATCGCAGAGATTGGTTACTTTGACCCTACAAAAGAACCAAACGTATTAAAAGTAGATGCTGAAGAAGCAAAAAAATGGTTGTCTACAGGTGCACAGCCTTCTGATACAGCAAAAGCTCTGTTGAAAAAAGCTGGTGTAATTGGCGAGTAAGTCAAGTGAGCAGGGGGGCTTTCATATGAAAGACTTATTGGAAGTAATTGCAAAAAATCTTGTGGATTATCCTGAAAAAGTGGAAGTAAAAGAGATACAAGGAGAACATTCATTGGTGTTAGAACTTCATGTAGCACCAGAAGATATGGGAAAAGTCATTGGAAAACAAGGAAGAATTGCCAAAGCAATTCGTACTGTTGTAAAAGCATCTGCAATTCACGAAGATAAAAGAGTTGTGATTGAAATTATGTAATAAAAATTTCAGTGACTTTAAAAAGTCGGTAGTTCACATTGTACAATAAGTATGATAAAATAGGCATAGGGAACTGCCTTGTGTGAAGTATGTCAAATATTTTGGCATACTAAATTAAAAATAGTTTTGGCACAGGGAAATTCCCTGTGCTATTTTGCATTTTTATATAAAAAAGAGGTGTATCATGGAACGTTATTTTGAAATAGGCAAAATTGCAGGTACACATGGTTTAAAAGGTACATTACGTGTGTTTCCTACAACAGAAGACCCATCTCGTTTTGAACTATTGAAACAATTTATTGTAGAAAATAGAGGAAAAAAGGAAACCTTTCATATAGAAAAAATTGCATATCATAAAAAATTTGTATTAGTAACAGTAAAAGAATTAAAAGATATTAATGAGGCAGAATGTTATAAAGGGGCAACAATTTGGATACCAGAACAAGAAGCATTGCCATTGGAAGAAAATGAGTATTATATGCGTGATTTGTATGGTTTAACTGTAATGACACAAGAGGGAGAAGAATTAGGTATATTGACAGATATTTATGAAACGGGGGCAAATGATGTATATGCTGTTAAAAAAGAAGGAGAAAAAGATTTGCTCATTCCTGCGATAAAGCAGTGTATACTATCAGTAGATATTGCAAATAAAAAAATGGTTGTAAAATTATTGGAAGGATTGAGATAATGAAGCAATATACTGTTTTAACATTATTTCCTGAAATGATTATACAAGCATTTTCTCATAGTATATTAGCAAGGGCACAAAAAGAAAATCATATTTGTATTGAAGCAATAGATATTAGGTCGTTTTCTAAAAATAAACAGAAGCACGTTGATGACTACCCATATGGTGGAGGTGCAGGTATGGTAATGCAGGCACAACCAATTTATGATGCTTATCAAAGTATACCAGAGTCAAAAAAGGGTCGTGTGATTTATCTATCTCCTCAAGGAAAAACATTTACACAACAATTAGCACAAGAGCTAGCGAAAGAAGAAAATATAGTGTTTCTTTGTGGACATTATGAGGGAGTAGATGAAAGAGTATTGGAACAATTAGAAGTAGAAGAAATTTCAATAGGTGATTTTGTGCTAACAGGAGGCGAGATTGCAGCGATTGCGGTTATTGATGCTGTAGCAAGATTAGTACCTGGTGTTTTAGGAAAAGAAGCCTCTTTTCAAGAAGAAAGCTTTTCTGATGGGCTTTTAGAGTATCCTCAATATACAAGACCACCAGTATTTATGGGCAGAGCAGTACCTGATATACTTCTTTCAGGACATCATGGCAATATCAAAAAGTGGCGAAAAGAACAGTCTATATTAAGAACGAAACAAAAACGACCTGATTTGTTAAAGTAAAAGTATTTAAAATTAATATTGGGGGAAGAAAGGGCAAATGAATGAAAATTTGATATTATATCGTAAGCGTTTTATTCCAATGGAAACAATTTTGTTAAAAGATGATATTGTATTATTTCAAGATGAAACTGTAATTGTAACAAAATGGAATGTGTTAAAACCTAGAGAGGATTTTGTAAAAGGCATTTCTTGCTATTTTATTAAGGAAGGTTATAAAATTAGCTGTTTTATTAATAAATATGACAAGATTATTTATTATTATTGTGATATTATAGAAACAGAATTTATTGCTGAACAAAACACCTATATTTTTACAGATTTGTTAGCAGATGTACTGATATATGAAAATGGTTTTGTAAAAGTAGTGGACATAGCAGAAATAGCAGAAGCATTGGAAAAAGAGATATTGTCTGTAGAATTGGCAAAAAAGGCACTTTATAGATTAGACGCATTGCTTTGTATGATATATGACGGCACATGGAAACAAAAAACAGAAAAATATTTTGAAATGGGGTTAAAGTAATGAGTGAAAAAAAGAAACCCAATCCTCATGCTGGTCATAGAAATAGAATGAGAGAACGTTTTTTAAAAGAGGGAGGAGCTTCTTTTGAAAAACATGAATTATTAGAATTACTATTGTATAATACCATTCCTATGCAAAATACAAATGTAATTGCTCATAGGTTATTAGATAGTTTTAATAATTCTCTGACAATGCTAATCAATAGTGACCACAGGGATATTGTAGAAAAAGGGAATGTTTCTACGAATACAGCAGTATTTTTAAATGTACTGGCAGAAATGTTGAAAAGATGTCAAAAAGAAACATTACAGCAAAAAGTTGCATTGAATGGAATAGAAAAAAGTGGAGAATATGCACTTAATTTATTAAAATATGAAACAACAGAAAAATTTTATATGCTTTGTTTAGATGCAGCTTCTAATTTGATAAAGGTAATAGATATTGCACAAGGTTCTCAGTCAAGAGTGCAGATAGAACTGCCAACTGTAGTAAGAGAAGCACTATTTTGTAATGCAGTCAGTGTAATATTTGCACATAACCACCCTGGCGGAACATTGCACCCATCAAATGCAGATATTGAATTAACTATCAGATTAAAGGAAGCCTTAGATACTATGAATATCTATGTAATGGACCATATTATTACAACAAATGATAACTATTTTAGTTTTGTAAAACAAGGTCTTATGAAACAAATAACACAAAAATAAAAAAAGGAGGCATTGATAATGAATAGAAAATTATACCGTTCTGCAAAAGATGTAAAATTAGCTGGAGTATGTGGTGGTTTGGCAGAATATTTTAATATTGATGTAACAATAGTAAGATTACTATGGATTGTTGGTTCATTTATGACAGCATTTATGACAGGAATATTACTTTATATTATTTGTGCTTGTATTATTCCAATAGATGATGGCTGTATAGATGCAGAATATAAAGAAAAAGAAATAAAATAATACAAAATAGCCTGCTGTTAAAAATCAGCAGGTTATTTTTAATAATAAGGGAAGAAAAGATAAAATGATATTGTATTTATAATATATAGTTTAAAATTTTGGGGATTGAATGTTGTACTTTCAATCCTTTTTGCTTTTGAAAAGTATTGGTTGTATAACTCCTTTGTAATCGGGTTATTTTAATATGTGTAGGATTTAGAAATGAACTAAAATATATTATATGGTATTAATAGTATAACATATTTACAAAATTTTATACTCTTTTACAGTCAGGAGTTGAAAAAAATGTTTATAAAACCAAAAAAGAAATATTTAAAAAAAATATTGCCAGTAGGCTGTATTTTGACACTTATTGTGTCATGGTGTAGCTTTGCTTATTCTATTCCTGATGAAATTAGAATTATGAAAGGAAAAGAGGTAGTATTTGATGGAATTTTGCCATTGCAAGCAGAAGTAATAGAAGAAGATATTGGAGTATTAAATGTAAACAATAAAGCGGTTTCGGAAAACATTCATTTTAATTTAGCAAAACCGTTTACTGTAAAATCACAAAAAGAAGGAACAGCAAAATTAGAGTTATCTGTATTGGGAATATTGCCTGTAAAGACAGTAGAAGCGAAGGTAATACCAAATACGGAAGTAGTTGCAGGAGGTATTGCAGTAGGGGTATCTATGGATACAAGAGGAATTATGGTACTTGGAACAGGATATGTGAATGGTACAGGAAATAAAGTTTATGAACCTGCAAAGGGAATATTGCAATCGGGAGATATGATATTGCAGGCAGGTGGAAAAAGTCTAAAAAATAAAGAAGACTTGATGAAGGCAGTAGAAGAAAATGGAGAAAAAAGTATGGATTTTTTGGTGGATAGAAATGGAGTACAACAAACAGTAGAAATTACACCAGTATTTAGCCAAGAGGACAATAGTTGTAAAATAGGTATTTGGGTAAGAGACTCCACGCAAGGAATTGGTACAGTTACTTTTTTTAATCCAGAAACAAATGGTTTTGGTGCTTTAGGGCATGGGGTTTATGATGTGGACACACAAGAATTAATGCAGATTAAAAATGGACAAATTACGCAATCTTCTATTATTGATGTAAAAAAAGGAGAAAAAGGAGAACCAGGTGCATTAACAGGAAATGTAGGAAGAGATTTGGTTTTAGGCAGTATTTCTATCAATACGGAAGTTGGTATTTATGGTAAAGTGGAAAAAGGGAAGGAAAGCTATTTTACAGGTCAAAAACTGCCTATTGCATTACAGCAGGATATTCAGGAAGGAAAAGCTACTATATTGTCTAATATTGAAGGAGAAGAAGTGAAAGAATATGATATTGAAATAGAAAATGTCAACCGTTACAGTAAAAATGAAAGTAAAGGTATGGTAATTAAAATTACAGATAAAGAACTGCTTTCTAAAACGGGAGGAATTGTACAAGGAATGTCTGGCTCTCCCATAATACAAAATGGGAAAATTGTAGGTGCAGTTACACATGTTTTTGTAAATGACCCTACAAAGGGATATGGAATATTTATTGAAAATATGCTAAAGCAAGAAAGTACAATATAAAAAAATAAATAAAAGGCATTGAAAATGTTAATTTCAATGCCTTTTTATCATATTAGTGATAGCTTCTTAACTGGAATTTATGAACAGAATTTTTTAATTCTTCTGCTTGAGCATCTAAAGTTTTAGCAAATAAAGCGGATTCTTCTGCAGTTGTAGCATTTGTTTGTACTACATTAGAAATTTGTTCCATGCCATGAGTTATCTGTTGTAAAGCCTGTGCTTGGCTTGTTGCAGATTCTGCAATACGTTCTACAATATCTGCTGTTTGCTCTGCACTGGTTATCACAGAATAAAGTGCAGAAGTTGTTTGTTCTGATAAAGAAGTTCCATAAGATACTAAATGTACAGATTCCTCAATTAATTTCGTAATATTTTTAGCAGATTCTGAGCTTTTGCCTGCTAATGTTTGTACTTCATTTGCTACAACAACAAATCCTTTTCCAGCTTCTCCTGCACGAGCGGCTTCTACAGCAGCATTTAATGCTAAAAGGTTTGTTTGTAAAGCAATATCTTCAATGGTTTTAATAATTCCTGCAATTTGTTGAGAAGATTTTGATATGTCTTCTATTGCAGAAGTTAAATCTTTCATTTTTTGCCCACAATTTTCTAATTGTGCTGTAGAATTTGTAGAATATTCTTTTGCATTATCTGCATCTGAAGAAGTGCGACTGACTTGTTGTGAAATAGTTTGAATGTTATTAGACAGCTTTTCCACAGTAGAAGCTTGTTGTACAGCACCATCTGATAATATTTCTGCACTAGATGCCATTTTTTTAGATTGTTCTGACACCTTTTCTGCTGTTAAATTAATATGAGAAAGTGCTTCATTAAGAGAGTCTAAAATTTGTGTCATAGCAGTTTGAATAGGCAAAAACTCTCCTCTATAATCATTATCTACTGTTAAAGACATATTTCCTTGAGCCATTTGTGCTAATTTACAGTTAATATCATTAATATATTTTTTTAATTCTTGTTTTGTTTCATGGATAGATGCAATTAACATTCCAATTTCTGATGTATTTGCTTGTAAAGGAAATTCCATAGAAAGATTTCCTTGAGAAATTTCTGTCATTTGGTTTTTTACTGCAATAACAGGATACAATATACGTTTTCTAATGATAACCATATTAAAAAATTGAATAACAGCTACTAAAATTAATGTAAAAATCATAAAAATTTCAATGATACTTTTTTCTAAAGCAAGTTGTTTCACTTCTTCTGCTGTTCTTGTATTGAGTGTTTCCAAAAATTTTTCTTTTAAAGCATTAATTTTTGTAATAGAAGCATTATATTCTACTCCATAGACGTAATCAATCGCTTCTTGCATTCTTCCTTGTTCTACTTCTTTCATAGCTTCTTCTTCTAAAGGTACTAATTCATTAGAAAGAGAAGACATATTGTCAATCATACTTTGTTCTTCAGAAGTAATACCAATTTCTTGCATAGCAGCAACACCTAAATCACGATTTTTTAAATTATTAACTTCATTCCAATAATTGTTGTAGTGTTCCCTATTTCCCGTAGAAGCAAATGCCCTTACTTCATTTGTTAGATAAGAAGAACCATTCATAAAACGATTGGCGTTGTAAGTTAAATCAAAACGTTCTTCCATAGCATTATCAAATCGATTATTGACATTATGATAAATAAATAATGAAAATGCCATCAATAATAGTACAAGTACGCAAATTCCGTTTAATATAAGTGTCAGAGTAGACTGGTTCATTGCTTTTTTCATATTATTCCCCCCAGAATAAGAAATCTTTCATAAAAATGACACAATTTTCCTTTATAGTTGTATAATTTTAACAAAAAGTTCTTATTTAAAAATGTGTATTAATTTAGTGATAAGTAATAAATACTACTATATAAAAATTATATATCATTGATACAAATTTTGCAATTATTACTTGCACAAAGTAACAAACAATATAATATAAAAAAGCAGGAGCGACAATATATTACTTCTGCTTTTTAATAATAAATAATTAGTAAAGTTTTTTGCCGATACGACTAACTTCATACATTACTTTTTCAATATCAATGGTATGAAATTGACCATTTTCATAAAGTATTTTACCATTTACCATAGTCATTTTAATATCTGAAGGCAATGTAGCATAAACAAGAGAAGATATGACATCAATACAAGGTAAAAGATTAATAGAATGATAATCAATAGCAATAATATCTGCTTGATTTCCTAATTTTAAAGCACCTGTTTGAAGTCGATTTTGTGATAAAGCACCATTGTAAGATGCCATTTTAAGTACTGTTTCAGCTGAAAAGATAGCTGGATTGTGGTGAATACCTTTTTGAAGTAATGCTGTTAATTTCATATCTTCTAAAAAGTTTAAATTATCATTACTTGCGACACCATCTGTACCAATAGAGATATTGATACCCTTTTCTAATAATGATGCCATATCTGCTAATCCACTTCCTAACTTTAAATTGCTGATAGGACAGTGAGAAACAAATACTTTTTTATCTGCTAATATTTGTCTGTCTTCTGGCGTTAACCAAACACAATGAGCTGCAGTAACATGATTGTCAAAAACGCCTAAATCATTAAAATAAGCAACAGGTGTTTTGCCATGACGAGCAATACATTCGTCTGTTTCTTTTTTGGTTTCAGCGATATGAATGTGCATATTGGCTCCAATTTCTTTAGCATATTCTCCAGCAGCTTTTGCAATAGTAGGATTGGAAGTATATTCTGCGTGAAGCCCTATATCTACTTTTAATTGTCCGCCATTTGCATTGTGGTAGGCTTGAAATAAATCTTTATTTTCTTGTACCATAGGTGCTTTTTCAAAAGGGCTGTCATCAAAACATAATATGCCCATAGAGAGATTTGCATTGATGCCTGATTCTAAAACAGCATTAGCACGAGACTCTCCAAAAAAGTACATATCTGAAAAAGAGGTAACACCGCTGCGTAACATTTCTGCGATACCTAATAACGTACCAGAAAAAGCCCAATCTTTATTTAATTTATCTTCTAAGGGAAAAATTTTTTCAGAAAGCCAACGGTCGAGAGGTAAATCTGCACCAATACTGCGAAGTAGTGTCATAGGTACATGACAATGGGTATTAACAAAACCAGGCAGGAGTAATTTATTTGTATAATCATAAATAGTACCTGTGTGTCTGGCAGGTTTTTTTGTACCAATGTATGTGATTTTGTCGTCTGTTACTTGCAAATATGCGTTTTCTAGTATTTCTCCGTTAGGACGTAAAATACTACAATTTGAGAAAAGCATAAAAAAGTATCCTCCTTTGTAATTATTTGAAATATAATTTGTTATAAATATATTATACGAGTAATGAGAATAAAGTCAAGAAAGAGTAATAAAACATAGTTTATACTTGTTTTTGAAATTTTTTAAACAAAGACTTTAGTAATAAATTAATAAATATTTATAATATAAAAATGTAAAAAAAAGGAATAAAACCCATTTTATAATTTTAAAAAGTCACAAATCGAAATAAAATACAGAAAAAGATACTTTTCAAGAAGAAAAACGTACTTTTCGTGCAATTTTGTAGAAAAAAATTATAACGAGTTATATAATGATATTATGCATAAAAAAATGAGAAAGGGAATGCTTTCTTAACTATAATTTTATGGAAAGTACTCATTTTGTTGCATTTTTTACTGAAGAAGTTAAAAATACGATAAAAGGAGGAAACAATGATATGCTGAATACTTTGAAAAAAACAATACTTTTAGCAGACAGAGACGTAAATTACATGAAAAGTATAAAAAAATACTTGGAAGAAGATGAAAAAGTAGAAGTAGTAGATATGGTCGATAATGGGGAAAAAGCTTTGGAGAGGGCTGAAGAAAAAAGACCAGATATGATATTAATGGACGTTCTTTTAGGGGAAAAAGACGGTCTATGGGTATTAGAAGAATTAAGCAAAAAAAGGATTAACAGTAATTGTATTATTTTATCTGTAATTGGTACAGATGATGTAGTAAAGCAGGCTATAGACTTAGGTGCTATGTATTATATGGTAAAACCTGTAGAGTCTAATATATTGCTAAAAAGAGTTACACAAATTTTAAATACACAAAAAAGAACAGAAAGTGTACAAAAGCATACTGACTTATTACAGAAAGAGTATTTACAAAAAAGGATAAATTCAAATTGTGAAGAACAAAAAAGAAATGAATTGGAAACAGTCATTTCGAAATTGTTAAATAAAATGGGAATTACAGCAAGTATAAAAGGATACCATTTTATTAGAAAAGGCGTTATGATGGTAATAGAAAATAAAGATGCCATTCTTTCTATGACAAAAGGATTGTATCCAGACATTGCAAAAGAATATAATACAACAGCGGGAAAGGTGGAAAGGGCAATGCGTCATGCCATTGAAACTGCTTGGAAAAGAACAGGAAAAGAAGTTTATAGTGAACTAGCAGGATATTCTCCTATAGAAAAGCCAACAAATAGCCAATTTATAGCGATTATGTCAGAATACTTGAGAGTATAGTAAAATAAATGATAAACCCAAGCTTTTGCTTGGGTTTATTTATGCTATTTATTTCAGTCATAATTGTTATAATGTTGTATTATAATACAATAAAAAATATTACATATATACAAATTTAATCAATAAAACTGGTCAAAACTATTTTTATATACATTCAAAAAAGTAAACAATAAATTCATCTCATATTGAAGTTCTTCTTCACATTGAGGTTGCCATGCTCTTTGTTGAACATACTCTTGCCAATTATATTGTACTGTTCCGAATTGTAATTCTGTTTCTAAAAATTCACAAGATTTTTTAAAGTCTGACATTGCTTGTTTAAAAGCCCCTTTTGCATTTTTAAAAATAGGTTTACCTAAAGAATTAAGCCCCATTTCGTAAGCCTCTTTGGTATTAAAATATGGATTAATATTAATTGCGTTATATTCTTCTACTGCGTTTTTGTAAATATCACTTTGTTTATTTTCAGAGATATGTATTGAAATAACAGGATAACAAAGAATTAAACTAAGTAATATGATAAATAATATCTCTTTATTTTTCATATTTTGTTTGATACCTCCTTTTATGATAAAAGATAGAAGTAAGTGGTTTCCACTTTGCTTCTATCTATAAAATTATTTATTTGGATATTATGGAATTAAAATAACGATTTATTTTCTAAATTTTTAACCATAGTTTCATTTGGTGTAATATATATTGTTTTGTATTTGTCATATATTACCATACCTGGTTTTGCACCATTAGGTTTTTTCACAAATTTTTTAAAAGTATAGTCAACAGGTACTTGAGAACTATTTTGGCTTTTACTAAAATATGCAGAAAGATTAGCTGCTTCTAAAAGTGTTTTGTCTGGTACATCTATGCCATTTGTTTTAATAATAACATGAGAGCCCGGAATTTCTTTTGTATGAAGCCATATATCGTTGCTTTGTGCAAAACGTAATGTCAATTCATCGTTTTGTATATTGCTTTTTCCTACATAAATATCAAAACCATCAGAGGAAACATAATGTAATGGTTTTGCCTTTTTTTGTTTTTGAGATTTGTTTTTTTTAGCAGTTTTTCGTTTCATATATCCTTGTTCAGCTAATTCTGTACGAATTTCGTCTAAATCCGCCTCCTCTTTAGCAGCTTGTAAAGAATTTAGTATACTTTCTAAATAAATTAATTCTTCATTATTTTGCTTTTTTTGTATTTCTAATGCTGCTAATGTTCTTTTTGCTTTATTATATTTGCTAAAATATTTTTGAGCATTTTCTGCTGGTGTTTTAGTAGGGTCAATAGCAATGTCAATTTCTTTTAATTCAACATCATAAAAGTTTACAGTACGAAATGTAGTAACACCTTTGGGAATAGAATGTATATTAGCAGTCAATAGTTCTCCTTTTACCTTCCATATATCTTTTGATGCTACTTCTTTTTCTGTCTTTTTTTGTATCTCTTTCTTTTTAACGCAACGCTCTATGTTTGTATTTAAAATACGTCGCATATCGTGTGATTTCTGACGCACGTGATAGATATTGTCTTTTTCAGCATAAAATTGTTCTAAAAGTTCTGAAATTGTTTCATATTTTTGTTTTGAAAATGACTGAAATTGCTTCATATCTATTACGCTAAAATCTAACAGCTTTTGTTTTTCTAATTCATAATAAATATAAGGAGAAAATTCTTGTTTTTTAATTTGCTCTAATATATCATAAAAAACAGTAAAAAGAGTTTCCTTATTTTGTTGTGTAAGTTGCTCACAAAAGCAAGAAGGTTGTACATTTGCTCTGAAACAGATTTCACTAGCAAAAATAGGACTAATACCTGTATAACTTTTGTAAAGTACTTCTTGTACTTTAGCACCAGATTGTTTTTCTAATTGTTTCAAAATATGTTCTTTTGTTATAAAAAGAGGGTTTTGCTTGTGCTGTGATGGAGGCATACAATACTCTTTTCCAGGAAGCACTTCTCTGACAGAACTTTTGTCATGAGAAACTCTTTTGATAGCATCTAATATTTTGTTGTTTTCGTCTGTAACAATAAAATTGCTGTATTTTCCCATAATTTCTAATATGAGTTTTTTTGCTGTAATATCTCCTAATTCATTCATAGATTCTACTTCTAAAACAATCATTCTTTCAAAATCAGGCTGATATATTTTAGTAATTTTTCCTCCAGCAATATATTTTCTCATCACCATACAAAACATAGGAGGAGAAATAGGATTTTCTTTTTGTATTTGTGTCATATGAATACGAGGGTGATTAGAATTAGCAGAAACAAGCACTTTAAAGTTTTCTCCTATGCTTCTTACTGTAAAAAGAATTTCATCAGATAAAGGCTGATATATTTTGTCAATTCTTCCCCCCAATAATTTTTGATTTAATTCAGATACAATGCCTGCAACAGCGATGCCGTCAAGTGCCATAATATCTCTCCTTTCTTGTATATGAAAGATATATTTAAAAATGTATTTGATAGTTTAAAAATTAGTATACCATAAAAAACAACAATTTGCAGTTTAAAATTAGTGAATTTATTTTGATTTTACTTGATAAAAAGTGCCATAGTATTATATAATAGGAAAGATTACAAAAAAACACTTATACTAAGAACAGACAATAAAGTATATTGACCTATTTTAACCATACAAAAGACAAGTCTGTTTTTAAAAGTACTTTGAAGAAAAGAGGTAAAAAGTATGGTAAGAAGTATGACAGGTTATGGCAGAGGGGAGCATATGGCAGAGGAATGCCATTTTGTAGTAGAAATCAAATCTGTAAACCACAGATATAATGATATATCTATAAAATTACCACGTTTTATGAATGGTATGGAAGATGCTATTCGTAAAAGAATTATGAAAGAAATTGCAAGAGGAAAAACAGATGTATATATTACATTTGAAACATTTTCTGTCGATAATGTTATTGTAAAAATAAATGAGCCTTTGGCAATGGCATATATAGAAAAGTTGCATGAATTAGAACAAAAATTTGATGTGTCTTCTCAAAATACATTAGATTTAGTGGCACGTTTTGCTGATGTCATTACAGTAGAAAAAACAGAGGGACAAGAAGATGTTTTATGGAGAATACTTTTACCTGCACTGGAACAAGCAATTTCAAAGTTTGTAGAGATGAGAGAAAAAGAAGGAGCAGCACTTGTAAATGATATTTTAAATAAAAGAGAACAAATACAAATAATGTTGGAAACAATAAAACAAAGATGCCCTTTTGTAGTAAATGAATATAAACAAAAGCTGCAAAATAGAATAAAAGAACTTTTGTCTACAGTAGAAATAGATGAGCAAAGAATTGCTATGGAAACAGCACTATTTGCTGACCGCAGTTGTATAGATGAAGAAGTAACAAGACTAGAAAGTCATATTGTGCAGTTAAAAGACATATTGCAAAAAGGAGGACAAATTGGTAGAAAATTAGATTTTTTAGTGCAGGAAATGAATAGAGAAGTCAATACCATTGCCTCTAAAGCAAATGATATTGAAATTACTGGTGTTACAATAGAAATGAAAAGTGAAATTGAAAAAATACGAGAACAAATACAAAACATAGAATAATGGAGAAAGAAATGGATTGCATACAATTTTTAAATATAGGGTATGGCAATATGGTTTGTGCAAATCATATTATAGCCATATTAAGTCCAGACTCCGCACCAATTAAAAGAATTGTGCAGGAAACCAAAGAAAAAGGAATACTTGTTGATGCGACTTATGGTAGAAAAACAAGAAGTGTTATTATAATGGATACAGGACAAGTAATACTTTCGCCTAATGTACCCGTAACGATAGGGGGAAGATTGGACTCAGTAAAACAGACAGAGAAGGCTGTTGAAGGGAGAATACAAGAGGAATGAAAAGGGAAGGAATGTTAGTAATTATTTCTGGGCCTTCTGGTTCAGGAAAAGGTACTGTTGTAAAGGAATTGGTACAGAAAGAAAATTTTGCTTTATCTGTTTCGGCAACTACCCGTACTCCAAGAACTGGAGAAATAGAAGGAGTACATTATTATTTTTATGATAAAGAAACATTTGAAAAAATGAAAAATCAAAATGAGCTTTTAGAGTGGGCAGAATTTTGTGGTAATTATTATGGTACCCCTAAAAAATATGTAGAGCAAAAAATGGCAGAGGGAAAAAATGTTATATTAGAAATTGAAGTACAAGGTGCTTTACAAATAAAAAAATTATATTCTGATTGTATATTAGTGTTTTTAGTACCACCTGATATAAAAGAACTTGAAAAAAGATTGACACAAAGGGGCACAGAAGATAAACAAACAATAAATCGCCGTATGAACAGAGCAATAGAAGAAATGGAATTTGTGCCACAGTATGATTATATTGTAATAAATGATACAGTAGAAGCTGCGGCAGAAGCAATTTGTGCTATTGTAAAAGCAGAAAGTATGAAAAGCAGTAGAAATATCAATATAAAACAAAATTTTATTTAAAGGAGAGATTGTGTTATGTTAAGACCATCTTATTCTGATTTATTGGAAGTATTAAATAAAGATGCAGATACAGAAAATGTAATAGGAAGCAGATACACCATTGTAATTGCAGCAGCAAAAAGAGCACGACAATTAGTAGATGGGCAAGAACCTATGACAACAAAAACAAAAGTAGACCGTTCTGTTTCCATTGCTGTAAATGAGCTTTGGGAAGGAAAAATTAAAATTATACAAAATACTTCCTCACAAAAAGAGGAAGATATTTGGCAAGAAGACACAGAAGAATAAAAAACATATAATAATGTAAAAATTGTTTTTTGACAGTATGAGGGAAACTGATAGAAATTAGTTTCCCTTTATTTGGCAAAATATAGTAGTTTGTTTTTACAGAGGACATTGTGAAAAATTGTAAAACAGAAAGAGGGCAAATATTATGTATGCAAAGGTCATATTAAGTCTAAAAAATAAAGAAGTGGATAAAGTATTTGATTATTTTGTACCACAACAATATTGTCCTCTTTGTGTAGGTGTTCGTGTGATAGTTCCTTTTGGCAAAGGAAATAAAAGTACAGAAGGTTACGTTGTAGATGTGGCAGAACAAACAGAAGTACCATCACAAAAATTAAAATCTATTATAAAAGTGCTTGATGAAGGAAAACCTATTTTTACAAAAGAAAGTATACTTCTTGCACAATGGATGCAAAAAAAATATTTTTGTACATTAAGTCAATGTCTTCAAACAATGATGCCAGCAGGAATAAAAACAAAATTTCAATGGCAAATTGTTTTAAAAAAAGAAGCAGAAGAAGGCATTTTTATTTCTTCTATTGAAAAAAATTTAATTGACTTTTTAAAACAAAAACAAGGAACTGCTTCTATAGAAGAAGTAGAAGAAGAACTTGGAAAAAATACACAAAATGCCATACAATATTTAAAAGAAAAAGAAATGATTGTTTTAAAACAAAATATAAAACAAAAAAGCTATGAAAAACAAGTGATATTGTATACATTAAGTGATAATGATATTGCTATAAAAGAAACATGGGAAAAAGCACAAATTAAAGCGAATATGTTAGCACAAAAAAGAATAATGGAATATTTAGCAGATGGCAAAGAAGTGACAGCAAACCAATTAAAACAAGAATTATTTTTGACAGACTCCCCTATTAAAACATTGCTGAAAAAAAATGTTTTAAAACAAATTAAAAAGATAGAAAAAAGACAAGTAACAAAAAGCAATGTATTGCTTACAGAAAAGTTTATACCAACACAAGAACAGAAACAAGTGCTTACAGTATTAACTGATTTATTAGAACAAAAACAAAAAAAGCCTGTGTTGTTGCATGGTATTACAGGGAGTGGAAAAACAGAGATTTATATGCAAATGATTGAAAAAGTAATTCAAAAAGGACAACAAGCGATTGTATTAGTACCTGAAATTTCATTGACACCGCTTATGGTAGAAAGATTTTTGTCACGTTTTGGTGAAAAAGTTTCTGTTACACATAGTAGGTTAAATTATGGCGAAAGATATGACCAATGGAAAAAAGCAAAAGAAAAAGAAATTTCCATTATTATTGGCCCACGTTCTGCACTTTTTATGCCATTTGATAATTTAGGAATGATTATAATAGATGAGGAACATGAAAGTAGTTATCGTTCTGATACCACGCCGAAATATGATGCAAGAGAAGTGGCAATGCAAATGAGTCGTATGACAGGGTGTTTACTTTTAATGGGAAGTGCCACACCAGATTTAGTCACATATCACAAAGCAATAACAGGAGAATATACGCTTTTAACATTAAAAAATAGAACAAAAGGAAGTCATTTACCTCATGTCACTGTAACAGATATGCGTCAAGAATTAGAAGAAGGAAACCGTTCTGTGTTCAGCAGACAACTTTTAGAAGCAATGAAGCAAAATATACAAAATAAAAGACAAACAATACTTTTTTTAAATAGGAGAGGATATGCAACATTTGTGTCTTGTAGACAGTGTGGACATGTTATGAAATGTAACCAGTGTGATATTGCATATACGTATCACTATTCAGAACAAGAACTTGTGTGTCATTACTGTGGAGAAAGAATACAAAATCCTTCTGTTTGTCCAGTTTGTGGTTCAAAATATATTAAATATTTTGGAACAGGAACACAAAAAATAGAACAAGAAATTAAAAAAATATTTCCAGAAGCTACTGTATTGCGTATGGATTTAGATACCACCACATCTAAAAATAGTCATCAAAAAATATTAGAACAGTTTGGAAAAGGAAAAGCAGATATATTGATAGGTACACAAATGATTGCAAAAGGACATGATTTTCCAAATGTTACATTAGTGGGAATACTAGCAGCAGATTTGTCATTGCATATGGCAAGCTATAGAGCAAGCGAAATTAGTTTTCAGCTTATTACACAAGCAGCAGGCAGAGCGGGGCGTGACGAATTATCAGGAGAGGTATTTATACAAACTTATTCGCCAGAACATTATAGTATTTTATTAGCAGCAAGACAAGATTATGAAGCATTTTATGAACAAGAAATACAAATTCGCAAAATGATGAATTACCCTCCTTATTGTAATATTTTTACTGTAGTGTTTTCAGGAAAAAATGAAAAGGAAGTAATAGAAAGTGCTAGGTATTTAACAGATATTATGTTATATTATAATCGTAAAAAGCAATTTGAAATATTAGGCCCTACACCAGCAATACTTTCTAAATTTCGTCAAGAATATCGTTGGAGATTGTTGATAAAATGTACTGAGGAAGAACTATTGCGTCAGTTTGTAATATATTGCTGTGAAAAATGGTATTCTCATAAAAAATGGGACGTGCTTTTAAATTTGACAATGAACCCTGTAAATGTTGTATAATGAACATTGTAGACTGTAAGGAGAAAACTATGTATTATAGAAATAAGGCAATAAATTGTGTAAAAGATACTGTTTTACCAATAATGGCAAAACAGTTTGAAGAGTGTGGCTGTAGTTTAGATGAGCAGTATAAAAAATATGGTAATACAGAATATTTTTTTGCAGAAATAATACAGCCAGAACATATTTATGAAATTGGTTACCCCAAATGTTTTTGTCCAGATGTATTATGTGGAAAAAATAAAGAGGTTTCTATTTGTGAATGTTCCAGACAAAGTATTATATATGTACTTGAAAATTTAATACCAAATAAAAAATTTACAGTAGAAACTATTGAAACAGTATTAAATGGTGCTGAAAAGTGCCGTTTTCGTGTTATAGTAGAATAAAAATTTTGAAAGGAGAAAAAAATAATGGCAATTAGAGAAATTCGTTTAAAAGGTGACGAAGTATTAAGAAAAAAATGTAAAGAGGTAAAACAAATCACACCAAAAATTACTACATTGTTAGATGATATGGCAGATACAATGTATCAAGCAAATGGTGTTGGACTTGCTGCACCTCAAGTAGGTATATTAAAAAGAGTAGTTGTAATTGATATAGGAGAAGGACTGATTGAATTAATCAATCCTGTTATAGTAGAAACACAAGGGGCAGTTGTAGGAGATGAGGCTTGTTTAAGTTTACCCGGAAAAAGTGCCCATGTGGAACGTCCAGAATATGTTAAAGTAGAGGCACTTAACAGAGAAGGAGAAAAAATTGTAGTAGAAGGGACAGAATTATTAGCAGTAGCACTTTGTCACGAAACAGACCATTTAGAGGGTATACTTTATACAGACAAAGCGATACCTGATACAGAAACAGTATGGGAGGACGAGGAATGAAAATTATTTTTATGGGCACACCAGAATTTGCTGTACCTTCACTAGAAATACTTTTACAACATCATAATGTACTTGCTGTTGTGACACAACCAGATAAACCCAAAGGCAGGGGTAAAAAAATGGCTTTTTCTGCTGTAAAAGAAAGAGCATTACAAGCAGGTATTGAAGTGCTTCAGCCAGCAAAAGTAAGAGAAGAAGAATTTATAGCAAAATTAAAAACATACAATGCAGAATTAATTGCAGTTACGGCATTTGGTCAGATATTGCCAGAAGAAATATTAAATATGCCAAAATATGGCTGTATCAATGTACATGGTTCTTTGTTGCCAAAATATAGAGGTGCTGCACCTTTGCAGTGGTCTGTTATCAATGGAGAGAAAGAGACAGGCGTTACAACGATGTATATGGCAAAAGGAATGGATACAGGAGATATGCTTTTAAAACAAAGCATTACAATATCACAACAAGATACTTATGGCAGTATTCACGACAAATTGTCTGTAATAGGTGCAAATATTCTTTTAGAAACAATACAAGGACTGCAAAATGGTATACTGCAAAGAATACCTCAAAAGGAACAAGAAGCTACTTATGCTCCTATGATTACAAAAGAAACAGGTCATATAGATTGGTCAAAAAAATGCGATGAAATTATTTGCCTGATACATGGTTTAGACCCAGCACCAACAGCATATACTATTTATAATGGGGAAGTGCTGAAAATATGGCAGGCGGAAAAAATAGAACAAACTGCTTCAAAAATAGGAGAAGTAACAGCAGTGACAAAAAAGGGATTTGTTGTAACTGCTGGTGATGGTAGCATTGTTGTGACAGAAGTGCAAGCAAAAGGCAAAAAAAGAATGGGAGCAGATGCTTATTTAAGAGGACACAGCATGGAAATAGGAACAATTTTAACATAAAAAACAGACAAAATAGTATAAATATCGTAAATAGAATAAAGAATGATAGTATAAAGTAGTTTAGAAATGGAGTGATTATTATTTTTTGGGCATATAACACATCTTATTTAGGATTGTTTTTTATTGTAATGATATTTAGTGTTGTAGCACAAATTGGCGTAAGTAGTACATTTCAAAGGTATTCCAGAGTAGCAAATAGCAAAGGGCTGACAGGAGCAGAAGTAGCAAGGCAGATGTTAGATTATGCAGGTATTAGAGATGTTAGAATTGAAAGTATTGCAGGAAGTTTAACAGACCATTATGACCCAGTGCATAAAGTGCTAAGACTATCTTCTACAGTATATGGTAGTCCATCTGTAGCAGCGTTAGGTGTTGCAGCACATGAAACAGGTCATGCCATACAGCACGCAGAAAATTATAGCTTTTTGTGGATAAGAAGTGCTATGGTTCATTTTACAAATATAGGTTCTAATTTGTCTATCCCTTTGGTAATAATAGGATTATTTATTAACAATAGTTGGGGTTATTATTTAATGGTAGTAGGTGTGATACTTTTTTTGTTTGTAGTACTGTTTTCATTGGTAACATTGCCAGTGGAATTTGACGCTTCCAGAAGGGCATTGCATATGTTGGAAGATAGAAATTATTTGAATGGCTCAGAATTGAGCGGCGCAAGAAAAGTGTTGAAAGCAGCAGCCATGACATATGTTGCAGCAGCAGCAACAGCTATTGTCAATTTGCTAAGATTATTAGCACTAATATCCGGCCGTGACAGAGATTAAAAAATAATGAAAAAGAAAATAAATTGGGAAAGATACTATAAAAAGTGTCTTTCCCCTTTATTTTTAGCTAAAATAGAAAAATAAAAATAGTTGCGACAATAAAATATATCATGTAAAATATTATTTTATAGAAATAATCGTTTATAATATAATTCAAAAATAATATGGGTATAAGATTTTAGGAGAAAAGAAATGACAATACAAATTAATCCAAGAGAAATAGCAGTACAGGCTATTATGGAAATTTTAAAAGAAGGAAAGTACAATACAATAGTGCTTAGGAAATTGCTTCGCCAAAATGGAGCAATGCCTCAAAAAGACAGAGCATTTGTAACAGAAATTGTAAATGGTTCATTACGCAATTTATATTATATTGATTTTGTAATTGACAGCATTTCCAATGTAAAAATTCAAAAAATAAAACCATATCTATTGGCTGTGTTAAGAACGGCAGTATATCAAATTTATTTTATGAAAGTACCAGAAAATGCAGTATGTGATGAAGCAGTAAAATTGGCCAAAAAAAGAGGTTTAGGCAGTTTAGCAGGATTTGTAAATGGTGTTTTAAGAAATATTATAAGACAAAAAGATACTATTGTTTTGCCAGAAGAAAAGCAATATCCTGTACAATATTTATGTTTAAAATATTCTCACCCAGAATGGCTTTTAAAAATGTGGCTACATCAGTATGATTATGATTTTGTAAAAGAACTTTGCAAACATAATAATATTTCACCAGATGTAACAGTTGTAGTAAATACATTGTGTAATACTACAGAACAACTAAAAAAAGAATTAGAACAAAAAGGAATTGTAGTAAAACAAGGAAATTATTATCAAAATGTGTTACACTTATCTAAAACGGCAGATATGAGAAAGTTAGAAGCATTTGATGAAGGAAAATTTCATGTACAAGATGAAAGTTCTGTCACAGCAGTGGAAGTGCTTTCTCCTCAGTCAGGAGAGAAGATATTAGACATTTGTGCTGCACCTGGAGGAAAAAGTTTTTTAATGGCAGAAAAAATGAATAATAAAGGACAAATTTACTGTTGTGATATTTATGAGAATAAATTGGAATTGTTACAAGAAGGAGCAGAAAGATTAGGTATAACGATACTTACAACAAAACAGCAAGATGGCAGTGTATTTGAAAAAGATTATGAACAAGCATTTGATAGAGTTTTAGTAGATGCTCCTTGTTCTGGATTGGGCTTAATGAGAAAAAAACCAGATATAAGATTGAAAAAAAATGGAAATGATATTGACAATATATTATTGTTACAAAAGGAGATATTAAAACAATCTTCAAAATATGTTAAAAAAGATGGTATACTTGTGTATAGCACTTGTACATTATGTAAAAAAGAAAATGAAAAAAATGTGGAATGGTTTTTACAACAACATAAAAATTTTGAATTAGAGGATATTAGCCCTTTATTACCTTCAAAAATGGAAGCAGAAACAGCAAAAAAGGGATATATTACATTATATCCTCATATACATCATACGGACGGGTTTTTTATTGCTCGCTTTAGGCGAAAGGAGTAACAAAAATATGCAAAAAATAGATATGCTTTCTATGGCACAAAAAGAATGGGAGGAAATACTCAAACAATGGGGAGAGCCTACATTTCGAGCAAAACAAATATTTGATTGGCTTCATAAAAAATACGTTACAGAAATAGACGATATGACAAATATTCCTAAAAATTTGAGAGAAAAATTAAAACAATATGGTACAATTACTGGTGTAAAACAAGTAAAGAAGTTAGTTTCGCAGATAGATGGCACTATAAAATATTTGTTTGAAATAGAAGGCGGTTTGGTAATAGAAAGTGTTCTGATGAGATATCATTATGGAAATACAGCTTGTATTTCTACGCAAGCTGGCTGTCGTATGGGCTGTAAATTTTGTGCTTCTACACTAGAGGGTGTAGAAAGAAATTTGACAGCAGGAGAAATGCTTTCGCAAATTTATGAAATGCAAAAAGATAGTGGAGAGCGTATATCAAATGTGGTACTTATGGGAAGTGGTGAGCCTTTGGATAATTATGGAAATGTATTACGATTTATTCATTTGGCAAATGATGAAAGAGGACTTTGTTTAGGACAACGACATATTACACTTTCCACTTGTGCTTTGGTAGAAAAGATATATAATTTATTGGAGGAAGATTTGCAAATTACATTAGCAGTATCTCTCCACGCACCTAATGATGAAATAAGGCAAAGCATTATGCCTATTGCAAAAAAATATAGTATGGAGGAAGTTTTAAAAGCTTGTAAAGAATATAGTGATAAAACAAAAAGACGCATTACATTTGAATATGCTTTGATAAAGGGAATAAATGATAGCGACAGTTGTGCACAAGAATTGGCTTCAAAATTACATAATATGCTTTGTCATGTCAATTTGATACCTGTAAATACTGTAAAGGAAAGAAATTATATAAAGAGTAGTGAAGAAAGAGTGCAAAAATTTGCCCAAATCATAGAAAAAAAAGGTATTGAAGTTACAGTTAGAAGAAAACTGGGAAGTGATATTGATGCAGCTTGTGGACAACTTAGAAGAAGCTATCAAAGAAATAATAAAATTTAATAAAAAGTGTATAAATGATATTTAATATAATGTTTTAGGAGGTGTTAGTATGAAAGCAGTTGGTAATAGTGTGATTGGTATGAGAAGGACAAACAATGAAGATGCAATATATATCAATGAACAAAAAAATTTATATTTAGTTGCTGACGGAATGGGAGGGTGTAATGCTGGAGAAGTAGCAAGTAGTACAGCAATCTCTGCATTTGTAGAAGCAATGGAAAATGCAGAAAATGGTGAAACATTAGATAAAATGATGAGTGCAATAGCACAGTGCAACAAAAAGGTATACCAAAAATCTAGGGAAAATGTAGAATTTTTGGATATGGGTACAACATTAGTAGCAGTAACGGTAGAAAATGAAAAAATGTTTATTGTTCATGTGGGAGATAGTAGAGTATATTTATTTAGAGAAAATAATTTACAACAAATTACAACAGACCACTCTTATGTTATGGAATTAGTAAAAATTGGAAGTATTACAAGAGAAGAAGCAGAAGTACACCCGAAAAGAAATATTATTACAAGGGCAATAGGTATTCGTGAAGAAGTAGAAGCAGATACAGTAATAGAAGATGTTAAACAGGGAGATAAAATACTTCTCTGTACAGATGGTTTAAGTAATATGGTATCAAAAGGAGAAATGACAAAAATTTTAATAGAACAATGTTCTACAGAAGAAAAAGTAAAAAAATTGGTTGTTTTAGCAAATGAAAAAGGTGGCTTGGATAATATTTCATTAATATTAATTGAAATATAAAGAGGTGAATAACAATGTTACAAATAGGTACTGTATTATCAGACAGATATGAATTACTGGAAAAAATAGGCTCTGGCGGTATGGCGATTGTATTTCGTGCAAAAGACAGAACACTTCAAAGATATGTTACTGTAAAGATATTGAGAGAAGAATTTATAGGAGATGAAGAATTTAAAGCACGTTTTCGTTCAGAGGCATTAGCAGCTGCGAAACTTTCTCATACCAATATTGTACGTGTATATGATGTAGGGCAAGAAGGTAATATTTATTTTATTGTAATGGAATATGTTCATGGAGATACATTAAAACAGGCAATTAAAGAGAAAGCCCCTTTTGATACAAAATCAACCATCAATGTTGCGATACAAATTGCATCAGGAATTGAACAAGCACATAAAAACCATATCATACATAGAGATATTAAGCCACAAAATGTATTGGTAGGTACAGATGGTATTGTCAAGGTGACAGACTTTGGCATTGCGAGAGCAGCAAATGGAGCAACTGTAACAACAAGTAATACAGCAATGGGTTCTGTACATTATTTTTCACCAGAACAGGCAAGAGGCGGTTATGTAGATGAAAAAAGTGATATTTATTCATTGGGTATTACAATGTTTGAAATGGTGACAGGACAATTGCCTTTTCAAGCAAATACATCTGTTGCTGTAGCTATGAAACAAATTAATGAAGAATTGCCAGACATTCGTCAATTTAATCCTAAAGTATCAACAAGTTTAGAAATGATTATCAGAAAGGCAACAAGAAAAAAAGCAGATGAAAGATATTTGACAATAGATGCAATGATACAAGATTTAATCAAAGCAAGAAATGAATTAAATGGAGGTTTTGCACAGCAGCCAGTACAAAGACCATCTTCTCCTCCTGAAATACAATATCTTTCTGCTGTAGATAACAATAGAAAACAAGCAGAGGCAGCAGAAGCAAGACGTATGGAGCAAGTAAGACAACAAGAAGAATTAGCTGCTGCGGAGGAAATGATGTCAAGACAAGAAAAACAACCTATTAAAAATATTAGAATTTCAAAAGATGATGATTTCGAAAGAGAATATGAACAGGTAGAACCAGTTAGAAGAAGCAGACGCCCTAAACTAGATATGCAAAATAGGAGAAATCCTAGACAAGAAGAAGGATACGAACAAAGTTACGACAGAGGAAAAGAAACAAAAGTTGTTGTTGCAGCAGTAGCCACAGCACTGATTATTATTGCATTGATTAGTGCAATAGGAGTAAAGGCATTTGGAACAAAAGCAGGACTTTTTGGAGATAGTTCTGATAATATAAAAGTAAAATCTTTTGTAGGAATGGAGTTAAGTGCAGCACAGGAATTAGCAGAAAAAGATGGCTATCGTGTAGTACAAGAAAAATCAGTTTATAATGAAAAATATGCAGAAGGCTTTATTGTAGAACAGTCTACGCCAGAAAACAGCGAAATCAAAAAAGGAATAGAAGTAGGTGTTACAGTTAGCTTAGGCTCAGAGGTAGTAGAGGAAACAATGCCTGACTTATTGGGAGATAAAGGAGATGTTGCAGTAGAAAAAATAAAAAATTTAATAGGAAAAGAACCACAAGTATCTTATGAATATGATGAAGATGCCGAAATGGATACAGTTATGGAACAAAACCCTGTTTCTGGTACAAAAATTACAGCAGATACTACAGTTAGAATAGTGGTTTCAAGGGGAGAAGAAACCAAAACAACGATTGTACCAAGAGTAGAAGGTTTGACACAATCTAGGGCAGAAAAAGCATTAAAATCTTCTAAATTAAATGTAGGAGATATTACGACAACAGAAAGTGATACTGTAGAAGAAGGTGTTGTAATTACACAAACAAAAGAAACAGGAGAAGAAGTGCCAGAAGGTACAGAAGTAGGGCTTGTAATTAGTTTAGGTAAAAAAGATAAAGATACACAACAGACAGAAAAACCGGAAAATACAGAAAATACAACAAATACAACAACGCCAGAACAAACACCAGAAAATATAGACAATGAAACGCAACAACCAGAACAAACACAGCCAGCACAAAAAACGAAAACAAAAACATATACAGTAAATCCACCAGCAGCAGGTGTTACAAATGCCCATATTAAAATTGTAAAAACAGACGATAATGGAGAGTCTGTTGTGCTAGATGAGCAAAGAACATTGCCATTTTCTGTACCAATTTCAGGCTCAGGAGATGGACAAATTGTTTGTTATATAGATGGTGTTCAAATGTGGAGTGACGGATTTTAATGAATAAGAAAGGAGAATTATGCTAAAGGGAACAATTATAAAAGGAATTGGCGGTTTTTATTATGTAGATACGGAAAATGGTGTTTACGAATGTCGTGCAAGAGGAATATTTCGTAAAGAAGGAATTAAACCCACTGTAGGAGATAATGTTGAAATATCTGTTTTAGATGAAAATGACAAAGAGGGCAGTTTAGATGTTATTCAGCAGAGAAAAACATTGTTAATTCGTCCTAGAGTAGCAAATGTTGACCAAGCAGTTATTGTATTTGCAGCAAAGAGTCCTAATTTGAATTTGGATTTATTAGACCGATTTTTACTTTTGGTGGAAGAACAGCAGCTTGATGTTGTGATTTGTATTAATAAAATTGATAAAGATAAAACAAAACAATATGAAAAAATAGCAGAGTTGTATCGTTCCATAGGCTATATTGTACTTTGCGTAAGTGCAGAAAAGGAGATTGGTATAGAAGAATTAAAACAAACATTACAAAATAAAATATCTGTGTTTGCTGGCCCTTCAGGTGTAGGAAAATCTAGTTTAATCAATAAGGCTTTTCCTCATGCTAAAATGGAAACAGGCGAAATCAGTAAAAAAATACAAAGAGGTCGACATACAACACGTCATGCAGAATTGATACAGATAGGGCAACAAAGTTATATTGTAGATTCTCCTGGATTTACTTCATTGTATTTAGAAGGAATTACAACAGAAACACTACAATATTATTTTAAAGAGTTTCAACAGTATGTACACAAATGTTATTATACAAGCTGTAGTCATACACATGAGCCAGATTGTGCTGTAAAAGAGCAGCTAAACAAAGACATTAGTGAAATAAGATATTGCAGATATGTAACGATTTATGAAGAATTAGAAGAAAAAGAAAGGAAAAAATAATATGAAAAACATACTCTCCCCATCATTGTTAGCAGCAGATTTTACAAAACTTGGACAGCAACTGGAACAAATAGAAAAAGGAGGTGCAGAATATATCCATTTAGATGTTATGGACGGTATATTTGTACCTAATATATCATTTGGTATTCCAGTAATACAAAGTATAAGAAAAAATTCAAATTTAATATTTGATGTGCATTTAATGATAGTAGAACCAGAGCGTTATGTAGAAGCATTTCGTAAAGCAGGAGCAGATATTATTAATTTTCATGTAGAAGCAACAAAAGATGTTGCTTCTACACTTTCCAAAATAAAGAACTTAGGAGCGAAAACAGGTATTACAATAAAACCAAATACACCTGTATCGGAAATTGTACCTTATTTAGAAGATGTGGATATGGTACTTATTATGACAGTAGAACCTGGTTTTGGTGGACAAAAATTTATGGCAGATAAAATGGAAAAAGTAACAGAACTAGTAAAAATAAGAGAACAAAAAAATCTTAACTTTGACATTGAAATAGATGGTGGCGTAAATATGGACAATGTAAAAGAAATACTTGACACAGGGGTAAATGTTGTTGTAGCAGGCTCTGCTGTGTTTGGTGCAGATGATGTAGAAGGCAGAACAAAAGAATTTTTAAATATATTACAGGAGAAATAAAAATGAAAGTAATATTGTTTGCAGGTGCAGAAATAAAAAAATATGACTTTTGTAAAAAGTATATAGAAAACGCAGATGTCATTGTGTGTTGTGATGGTGGTATAGGGCATACAAGAGCATTAGCATTGACACCAGATTATATATTAGGAGATTTTGACTCTTGTAAAAAGGAAGACTTGCAATATTATAAAAATTTGAACATCCCTATCAAAACAGTTCCAACACATAAAGATGAAACAGATATGGAGTTAGGATTGGATTTTGCTGTGGAATTAGGAGCAGATGATATTGTAATATTTGGAGGTATAGGAAGCCGATTTGACCACACATTAGCAAATGCACATTTACTTTTAAGACTTTTAAAAAAAGGAGTAAGAGCAAGGCTTGTTGATGAAAAAAATTGTGTAGAGTTGATTGATAATAGTATTGTATTGGAAGGACAAGAAGGAGATTTAGTTTCAACTATTCCGCTTTCTATGGAAGTAACTGGTATTACATTAGAAGGGTTTGCTTATCCATTAACAGACCATACTTTAACAATAGATGATGATATTGTAGCAGTAAGTAATGTAATGCTTCAAAAGCAATGTAAAATTTCTATAAAAACGGGTTATTTGTTTGTAATACAATCGAAAGACTAATAAAAAATAAAAAAAGTTCTGCTGATGAAAAAATGAGTAGAACTTTTTTTGTATAGTATATATTTATTTTTATAATATAAATTTACGAATACCTTTGACATTTTAAGTATAATATAATAATAAAAGAAAAAATGAGGTGGCTGTATATGGGCAGACGATTTGGCGGTGTGCCTCAAAAGCGTCTGCTAGGTTTAGCATTGTTTTCTGGCGGGTGCGGTATGTTGGTTGTGCTGATTATACCTTGGTGGGGATTTATTGTAGCAGTAGTGCTGGTGGCAACAGGAGGATTTTTGTTATTTTCTGATTGTTAAAAAAATATAAAAAAATAATACCCACTAAAATGGTAGTGGGTATTATTTATTATATTGCACGTGTTACTTTATTGGAACGCAAACATCTTGTACAGATGTAAATTGATTTTACTGTTCCGTTATCAATGATTTTAACCTTTTTTACATTAGGTTTCCATTTTCTGTTTGCACGTCTACTAACCTGACTACGGTTAATGCTAATTCTGTGGCCTTTTATTTGACCTTTTTCACAAATCTCACATTTAGCCATTATGAAGCACCTCCTTGCTTGCTTATGTGACACAACAAAAGTATTTTATCAGAAAACAATATTTTTTGCAATATAGTATTTTGTTTTTTGTTATTTTATTTCTGATAAAATAACGGAATAGATTGTTAGTATTGTCAAAAAAATGAAAATATGTTATTGTTAATAAAGTTTTTTTGTATTTTCCATTTAAAAAAGTAATGTTTAATGGTATACTGAAGTAAAATCACAATATAGAACTATTTTCGGGAGGTTGAAACCTTATGACGGCAAAATTAGAAAACGAATATGGCGTTATTACAATAGATTATGAAGTAATTGCAAGAATTGCAGGTTATGCAGCTTTAGATTGTTATGGTATTGTAGGTATGGCAGCAAAAAATGTAAAAGATGGACTTGTACAACTTTTGAAATTGGAAAGTTTGACAAAAGGCATTAAAATGACGATTAATGAAAATAAGATTAATTTAGAATTTCATATTATAGTAGAGTATGGAACAAATATTTCTGTTATTGCAAACAATATTATTAGCACTGTAAAATATAAAGTAGAAGAATATGCAGGATTACAAGTAGAGGGCATTAATATTTTTGTAGATGGCGTACGTGTAGATAACTGATAGAGGAGGAAAAACAAAGTGGCATTAACAAAATTAAATGGTTTGGTACTGAAAAAAATGATAATTGCAGGAGCAAACCGTCTAAATGAAAAGAGGCAGATTGTAGATGCACTCAATGTATTTCCCGTACCAGATGGCGACACAGGTACAAATATGTCATTAACAGCACTTGCAGCAGCAAAAGAGGCAGAAAAAATAAATTCTCTTTCTATCAGTGAAGTAGCAAAAGCTATATCAAATGGTGCTTTACGTGGAGCAAGGGGAAATTCAGGTGTAATTACTTCTCAAATATTAAGAGGCTTTTCAAAGGGCTTAGAAGGCCTAGAAGAAGCAGATGTAAAAGAATTGGCACAAGCACTCCAGCAGGCAGTAAAAACGGCATATAAGGCAGTTATGAAGCCTAAAGAGGGTACGATATTGACGGTAGCAAAAGCGTGTGCAGATAGTGCTTCTAAAATGGCAGAAACAACACAAGATATTGATGTATTTTTGCAAAAAATAATAGAAGATGGAAATGCTATGCTTTTGCAAACAACAGAAATGCTGCCTGTATTAAAACAAGCAGGTGTTGTTGATGCTGGTGGAAAAGGTTTGTTGTATTTGCTGGAAGGTGCTTTTGAAAGCAGAAATAGTATAGAAGTATTAAAAACAGCAGAACCTTCACAAAATCAGACAGAAAATTTTGAAGCACTGGCTTCTGTAGAAAATACTAGCATTACATTTGGATATTGTACAGAATTTTTTATATTAGTAAATAATGTAGAAGAAAAAGTAGTACAAAATTTGAAAACATATCTTGCTACAATAGGAGATTCTATTGTTTGTGTAAGTGATGAGGAATTAATTAAAATACATGTGCATACAGACCACCCTGGACTTGCACTGGAAAAAGCGTTGTTAATAGGAGAATTAAGCGGATTGAAAATTGACAATATGAGACAACAACATACCAATCGTATTGACTTTTCTTCTTCTCAAAAATATAAAACAGAACAAGCAGAACAAAAAACAGCAGAGAAAAAAGAAATTGGATTTGTTGCAGTTTCTCCTGGAGATGGATTAAGTAAAATATTTAAAAATTTAGGCGTTGATGAAGTGATACAAGGGGGACAAACAATGAACCCTAGTACAGAAGATATATTAAATGCTGTTGAAAGAGTAAATGCAAAAACAGTTTTTATATTGCCTAATAATAAAAATATTATATTAGCAGGAGAACAAGCAGCAAAATTGATAAAAGATAAAACTGTTATTGTAATACCTTCTAAGACAATACCACAAGGCATTACAGCAATGTTAAATGTAACAGAACAAGATGTACAGCAAATGCAGCAAACGATGGTAGAAAGTATGGAAAATGTTGTATCAGCAAGTGTCACATATGCGGTAAGAGAAACAGTGTTTGGCGGAAAACAAATACAAGAAGGGGATATTATTGGTATGCAGGAAGACAATATTGCTGTCATATCAAAAAGTGCTGAAAATGGTGCAAAGGAACTTCTTAAAAAAATCGTAACAGAAGAAGCAGAAATGATTAGCATTTATTATGGGGAAGATGTTACACAAAAAGAGGCAGAAAATGTAAAAAAATATGCCGAAAAGAATTTTCCAAATTGTGATATAGAATTGCAAAGAGGAGGACAACCATTATATTATTATATTATTTCTGTAGAATAAAATTTGTAAAATAATAAAAGGGCGTTATGAAAGAACGATTACGTTTTTTTATGACGTTTTTTTATAGGAGTGTATAAATATATGAATTTGAATTGTACTGTTTCAGAACTGCCAAATGTAGGAGAACAGAGAGCAAAAAAATTAAATAGTATTGGTATCTATACAGCAAAAGACTTGTTAACACATTTTCCAAGAGAATATAATGATAGGAGTAATGTATGTAAAATAAAGGATTTGGTGTTAAATGAAGAAAATACATTTATTGCTCGTGTAAAAGGGCAAGGAGAAAGTATACGTGTTAAAAATATTACATTTACTCGTATTAAATTGTATGATGAAACAGGAAGTGTATTTGCTGTTTGGTATAATCAAATATACATGAAGAAGGCGTTTGATGAAAAAACACAATATTTGTTTACAGGCAAATTGCAAAAAAAATATGGTAAATTGGAGGTAGCATCTCCAGAATATGAAAAAGCAGAAATTGCTATGGATAAAATTGTGCCGATATACCCTTCTGTAAATGGCTTATCACAAAAAATATGGCGAAAATTGATAGGGGAAGTATTAGAGCAGTTAAGAGGGCAGTTAAACGAATGTTTGCCTTTTTGGATAAGAAACGAATATTTACTTTGTGAATGTAATTTTGCAATAGAGAATATACATTTTCCTCAAACACAAGAAAGATTTTTTCAAGCAAGGAGAAGGCTTGTATTTGAAGAATTTTTTTTGTTGCAGTTGGGGTTGCTTTTGATGAAACAAACATTGCAGGAAGGAAAAAAAGGGATTATATTACAAAAAGAGTATGCTGTAGAAGAATTTGAAAAAATGTTGCCTTTTACTATGACCAATGCACAAAAAAATGTACTAGAAGAAATCAAAAAAGATATGATAAAAGGAAAAGTGATGAATAGACTTGTACAGGGAGATGTAGGAAGTGGCAAAACGGCTGTTGCTATGACAGCAGCGTATTGGACAATACAAAATGGTTATCAGGTAGTATTGATGGTACCTACAGAAGTTTTAGCAGAACAGCATTATAAATCTTTTTGTGATATGTTTGATAATTTAGGAATAAAAACAGTATTGTTGTCAGGTTCTTTGACAGCAAAACAAAAAAGAACAGTATTGGAGCAAATTTCTACTGGCGAAGCACAAATGATATTAGGTACACACGCAGTCATACAAAAAAGTGTTATATTTTATAAATTGGGACTTGTTATAACAGATGAGCAGCATCGTTTTGGCGTAAGACAAAGAAGTGCATTGTCTGAAAAAGGAGAAAATCCTCATGTGCTTGTTATGACAGCGACACCTATACCCAGAACATTGGCATTGATATTGTATGGAGATTTGGATATTTCTATTATTGATGAACTGCCTCCAGGAAGGAAAAAAATTGATACCATTGCTGTAACACCAGCTTATAGAGAAAGAATATATCATTTTATAAAAAAGTATGCGGATATGGGTTTGCAATGTTATATTATTTGTCCTATGATAGAAGAAAATGAGAAAATGGAAGTACAAGCAGTGCTTTCTTATACAGAGGCGTTACAAGAGGGAACACTAAAAGGATATAGAGTAACTTGTGTACATGGCAAAATGAAAGCAAAAGAAAAACAGAATATTATGGAACAGTTTTCAAAAGGAGAAATTGATGTACTTGTTTCTACAACAGTAATTGAAGTAGGTATTAATGTGCCAAATGCTGTGATTATGCTGATTGAAAATGCAGAACGTTTTGGATTGGCACAACTGCATCAGTTAAGGGGTAGAGTAGGACGAGGAAGTGAAAAGTCTTATTGTATATTGATAAATGAGGGCAAAAATAAAATAGCCAAACAGAGAATGAATGTTATGTCAAAATCTAGTGATGGCTTTGTCATATCGGAAATGGATTTAAAATTGAGAGGGCCAGGAGAATTTTTTGGAACAAAACAGCATGGCTTGCCAGAATTAAAAATTGGTAATTTGTATAAAGATATGCCTATATTAAAAGAGGCACAGCAGGCAGCAGAAACATTGCTTCAAAAAGATAAACAGTTGCAGTTAGAAATACATCAACAGTTAAAACAACAAGTAACAGCGTTGTGGAAAGATGCACAGTTGTCTATATAATAAACAAAACATCATAATAGTAAGTTTTTTGTAAAAGATTTATTATTGTTTTTTTATATATTATTTGCTATACTCTAAAAGATGTAGAAAATAGTAAAAAGATTTGTTCGTTTGATGGAATAAGAAGTATTTTGTAAAAAAAGGTGTGACAAAATATGCGTGTCATTGCGGGAAAGGCAAAAGGACATAAATTAAAAACAATAGAAGGCTTACAAACAAGACCTACAACAGACCGTATGAAAGAAACATTATTTAATATCATTGCATTTGATTTGCCACAGTGTACATTTTTGGATTTGTTTTCAGGTAGTGGTGCAATAGGTATTGAAGCACTCAGTAGAGGAGCAAAAGAATGTGTTTTTGTAGAAAAATCAAAAAAAGCCTGTGAAATGATAACCGAAAATTTAGAACATACAAAATTAAAGCAATATGCTGTTTTACTGCAAAAAGAAGTACAAGAAGCACTTTCTTTATTAAAGACACAACAAAAAAAGTTTGACATTATATTTTTAGACCCACCGTATCAGTCGGGATTAGCCGAAGATGTTTGCAGTAAAATTGTAGAATATGAATTGTTGAAAGAGCAAGGATATATTATATGGGAAAGAAGTGCACAAATACAGAGAAAAGAAATTTGTGGTTTAAATATGGTAAAAGAAAAGAACTATAAAACGACAGTGATGACATTTCTGGCGTTGGAGGAAAAGGAAATATGATAAAAGCAATTTATGCAGGGAGTTTTGACCCTGTTACATTAGGACACCTTGACATTATAAAAAGGGCAGCAGAGATTACAGACCATTTAGTAGTAGCGATATTGGAAAACCCCAATAAAAAGGCACTATTTACAGTAGAAGAAAGAAAACATCATTTAGAGTTGGTTACAAAAGAAATTAAAAATGTAGAAATTGCGTCCTTTCAAGGGCTTTTTGTAGATTTTGCAAAAGAAATTGGTGCAACAGTTGCCATTAGAGGGCTGCGTAATAGTATAGATTTTGCAGCTGAATTTCAAATGTATTTGATTAATAGAAAATTGTATGGAGCGATTGAAACCATTTTTTTAGCAGCAGATGAGGAGCATTTGGCATTAAGTTCTACAAATGTAAAAGAGGTTGCTGTATTTGGAGGCAATATTGATTTTATGGTGCCAAAAGAAATCAGGGAGTTTATAGCAGAAAAATATAAAAAGTGAGGGAATGCAATATGGAAACAGTTTTGGATTTGTTAAACGAATTGGAAGAAACATTGGATAATAGCCGTGCAGTGCCCTTTAGTAATAGAGTATCTGTTGATAAAGAAGAACTGTATGAGATTATTACAGAAATTCGTATGAAACTTCCTAACGAATTAAAACAGTCAAAATGGGTTATTGAGGAAAGGAATAAAATATTAATTGATGCCCAAAAAGAAGCAGATGAAATTGTAAAAAATGCAGAAGAACGTGTAAAACGTATGGTTGATGAAAATGAAGTTACAAAATTAGCATATGAGCAGGCGGCGGAAATTGTAGATAATGCAAAAAAGACATCAAAAGAACTGCGTATTGGAGCAATGGAATACGCAGAAGAAGTGCTTGGTACAGCACAGGAAAGGCTGAGAGAGCTTAAAAATGTAGTATATGATGAAAGTATGAAAACAGACCAATATTTCGGTGATACATTGTCGGTATTGTCTGAAAACATACAAGAGTTACGTTTAGGCAGATAAAAATTTATTTTTGACGTAGATGATAAAAAGAAAGTAATAATAATGCAAACAATAAAAAAGACAAATAAAATACAAATGAATGATAATAAAAAGGGGCAGTTTTTGTGGCAAAGGAGCTTACAGAAACTGCTTTTATTAATTTGTTTTGAAAAAGAGGATAGCAAAAAAAGCATATAATAGCTGAAAAAATGCTGTTAAGGCATTTTGAGAAAAAATATTTTGCACTAGATATAGGAATAGGGGATAGTATGCCTAATGTTTGTGATAATATAGATAATCCACCAAATGAAAGTATTGCTGTAATTGCAGTTAGTTGTGTATGTATTTGTTCTGGGGATTGGCTTAAAAGGAAAGCACCATTTGTCATTTCTAATATGCCGCCTAATATTGCAGCAATAGCAGAATAAGAAAGAGAAAATATACCAGAAAAATACTTCGCAAAAAACGCAATAATGCCTGTTTGCTGAAATGCTTCTATAATAACTCCAAAGAGTATAATAAATCCGCCTATTTGTGTTACTGTTTCCATAGCATCAGCAACAGAATTTGCTAATATTTTTCCTATAGATTCTATGTCTGAGGGAGCAGAGAGAGTATAGTTTGATTTTGCAGTAATATTATTTTCTGGTTTATAAAAAAAGCGAAGTAATATTCCTGTTGTAATTGCTCCAGCGAATATACAAAAAAGCATAAAATATCCCATTGCTGGATTTTTTAAAAAGGCAGTGCCTGCTGTACCCACTACAAAAAGAGGGCCTGGATTGTTGCAAAAAGCAAGTATAGCTTGTGCTTCTTTTTGGGAAAGAGCATTATTTTGATAAAGTGTAACCGTTATTTTTGCACCAGAAGGATAGCCAGAAATCATGCCTAATATAAGAGGAAAAGCACAAATACCCGAAAGTCCGAATATAGGTTTCATAATAGGCTGAAAAATATAACCCAATTTGTGAGCGATGCCTAAACGGATTAAAATACCCGTTGCTGTTAAAAAAGGAAACAGAGAAGGTAGTACAGTATTAAACCATAAATCTACACTTTCTATTGATTTTTGTAAAAGTGCTTGAGGAAAACATAAAAGACAAAAAAGCAAAAAAAGTGTAGCTATTGTTAAAAGAACATTTTGTAGTTTCATGGTTTACTCTCCTTTGTGAAACATAATATCATTTTGGTATTAATATTATGTTTAAGTAAGAGAAATCATAACCATAGGTTGTGTAAAATCTTGATGAATACGACGGTATATTTTATTGGGAGATGCCATAAAATAAATGTCAGTAGATTTTGTTTCAAGAGATAACAGATATTGCCCTTTTTTGTCTAAAATGGTTTGATATTGCTTTAAATTGGTGAGTAAAGGTAATGCGGATTGTTTTTTTAATAATGAGAGTATATGCTGCTTTTCACGACGAAATCCTAATACACGAATATAAGGGCAGTATATTGTATCATTAAAATAAAGTATATCTTCTTTTTGTATTTGCAGTAATATGTGTAATAATATTCTTTGTATATGTGTTTGAGTATATCTTTTTGTTTTGATAAAAGAAATAATGTCTTTGAGTTCATATTGTGTATCAAATGCTTTATAAATGCGATTTTCTAACCCTTCTGTTACTTCAAATATGTTTTTAATTTCTTCAGGAGTTTTGTTACGAATACAATAATGTAAAGCAGATGTAAATTGTTCTAAAAATATAGGTGCTTTGCCTTGTAAAATACTTTCACATAAAATAGTATAACATTCTGAGGGAATGTATTGATTTATTTGATTAATGTTATTTTGTGCGATAGCATTTCTTAATGCAGAAGCAGAAGCCATATTTTTATGATGTAGTGTAATGCTGTTGTAGTCAGAATTTTTTCTTGCAATGGTATGAGGGCATATATTACTATTTAGTTTAAGCAATGCTTTGAGATACTCCACAGCAAGTATGTTATTTGGCTGAAAAAGTATTTTTTCGCTGTTGGGATAGTATTGAGAAAGAGCAATACAACGAGCAGAAGCATAAGAAATACCCTTTTGTAACTGCTGTTTTAAATTCTTGCGAAACTGTTCAGGCTCTTGTAAAAGCAGTTCAGCAATTTGCTGTAAAGGGGCAATTTCTCCTAGTTCTGAGCCAAAACAAATATCTGTTATAATACCCATATCATGAAATAATTTTACAGCGGCATAAGCAAAATATTCTGCACTGGCAGTAGCATAAATAACAGGTAATTCTATTACAATATCAGCACCGCTACAAAGTGTCATATGTGTTCTTGTCCATTTATCTAAAATAGCAGGTTCTCCCCTTTGTACAAAATTTCCGCTCATTATTACAACAACAGCATCTGCATTTGTTATTTGCTTTGCTTTTTGTATTTGGTAACTATGTCCATTGTGGAAGGGATTGTATTCTGCTATAATGCCAAGTATTTTCATAATTTATTTGATAGACATAAAAATATAT
Organism: uncultured Clostridia bacterium; assembly: GCA_910586765.1. Lineage (GTDB taxonomy): Bacteria > Bacillota > Clostridia > Lachnospirales > Anaerotignaceae > Coprocola. Next base: position 138,315 of record CAJUJJ010000001.1, on the reverse strand, counting down.
GTCCTACTCCTTTCTAAATAATGTTGTTTTATAGTATGTATAGTATAATTTAAAAAATTATGAACAAAAAAAGTAAAATGTAAAAGAAATATAACAATTTTTAAAAAAACAAAAAATAAAGCAAAAAACGCTTTTATGAGTGTTATATTACTCTGTTTGTGTTATAGTATATACTGTTATTATCATGGTATTTAGACAGTAAAAGTGTAACAAATTTATTACAATTTATTAAATTTTACTATGGTATTGTTTGCAATTTCGATATATACTTAGAATATATAAAAGAATGTGAATGATGTTTATTATATTGTATTTTATTTTTAGTAATGACTTTAGTCAAGAGGAATGATACTTTGGATACCAAAAATGTAAACTTCGATTTTTTACAAGATATTTTTATAGAGGAAGCATGGAAAAGCATAGATAAAATCGATGCTTTTTTGGAGAGCAAATATATAGAACAAAAAGAAATTTATATTACAAAAGAAGAAAGTAAACAAATGTTTCGTACATTGCATAGCTTTAAAGGTTCTGCATTTATGATGGGACATCAAACTATTGCCGAAATGATACATGGTGCAGAAGATTTATTTTCTTATTTGCAAGAAGAAGAAAATATTAATCAACAAGACTTAAAAACATTGCTTCGTTTAACAAAAACAGTTTCCAGTTGTGTAAAAAGGGAATTAAAACGAATGGAAACAGGAGAAGATATTACGGATTTTGGTTGGGCAATCGTCAGAAGAATAAAAAACTTTTTGGAACATATTGATGGGGAAGAAATGGACCCTAATGCAGAAAATATGCAGTATACCAGAAAGGGAAGAAAAATAATTCCTTTTGAAAATTTTGATGGTCTTTTGCAAAAGGCGGAAAGAATGGTAACTGTAATGGGAAGGGAATTAAACAAGACAGTACAAATACAAATGATTGGAAAAGAAACAGAGGTACCAAAAGATATTTATGAAAAGATTTCTATGGCAGTAATGCAAATGGTAAAAAATAGTATGGACCATGGCATTGAAAGTAAACAAGAAAGGGAAATGTTAGGAAAAAGTGATGTAGGAAGAATACGCATTGAAATTAAAAAAGTAGGACAAAAAGTTTCTGTAGCATTTTATGATGATGGCAGAGGATTGAACAAACAAAATATATTGCAAATTGCAGAAAAAAAAGGTGTGCTTAAAAAAGAAAAGGAATGTTATACAGACCAAGAAATATATAATTTTTTGTTAAAGCCAGGTTTTACAACCAAAAGTATGGTAAGTTTGTTTTCGGGCAGGGGAGTAGGATTAGATGTAGTCAATGCAGGAGTAGCAGCATTGGGAGGCACAATAGAAATTGAAAGTCGAGAGCATGGAGGCACAACTTTTTTGATGGAATTTCCATTAGTATAATAAAAAAGATTTGTATTAATGAAAAAAACTGAATTTTTTTGGAAATAGCTATTGTATACAAGTAATAGATTGTTTATAATAATAACGAAAGGTGCAAATTACCAATTTGTTACTGTATATTTTACTAATAAAAAGTAAAAGCAAATAATAAAAAAACTTATTATTTTTTATTAGACAGCAAAATGACTATTTTTTTATGGAGCAGGAGGTTTTAGTTGTGGACTTTATAACAAAAATCAAAGAAAGAGCAAAAAAAGACAAAAAAGCGATTGTATTGCCAGAATCTTATGAGATTAGAAATTTAAAAGCAGCAGATGCAGCACTCAAAGAGGGATTAGCTGATATTATTTTGGTAGGCAATAAAGACAAAATATTAGAAGTAGCACTAGATTGTGATTTATCAAAAGCGACATTTATTGACCCAGACAATTATGAAAGAATGGACGAAGTAGTAAACACATTAGTAGAAATTAGAAAAAGCAAAGGCATTACAGCAGATGACGCAAGAAAAATGTTGGAAGACCCATTATTTTTCGGTGTTATGCTTGTAAAATTAGGTGTAGCAGATGGTATGGTATCTGGAGCAATTCACGCAACAGCAAACGTATTACGTCCTGCATTGCAGATATTAAAAACAGACCCAAGTGCAGATTTAGTTTCCGCATTTTTCATGATGGTATGCCCAGATAAAACATATGGAGCAGATGGCGTATTTTTGTTTGCGGACTGTGGATTAAATCAAAATCCAACTTCTGCAGAATTGGCAGGTATTGCAGTAAGTTCTGCAAAATCATTTGAAACATTTGTTGATGCAGAAGCAAGAATTGCTATGCTTTCTCATTCTTCAAAGGGCAGTGCAAAACACGCTGATGTAGATAAAGTAGTAGAAGGTGTTCGCATTGCAAAAGAAAAATATCCAGAATTGAAAGTTGATGGCGAATTACAACTTGATGCAGCTATTGTACCAGAAATAGGCTCACAAAAAGCACCAGACAGTTCTGTTGCAGGAAAAGCAAATGTATTGGTATTCCCTGACTTAGATGCTGGAAATATTGGTTATAAATTAGTACAAAGATTAGCAGGTGCAGAAGCTTATGGTCCAATACTGCAAGGTATTGCAAAACCAGTAAATGACCTTTCCAGAGGCTGCTCCGCAGAGGATATTGTTGGTGTTATTGCTATTACAGCAATTCAGGCACAAATGCAAAAATAAAAAAGGTGTAAACGTATTGAGTTGTAATAAATGAAGGAGAGAAAAAAATGAAAATTCTTGTTTTAAACTGTGGTAGTTCCTCTTTAAAATATCAGTTGATTGATAGTGATACAGAAGCTGTTTTAGCAAAAGGTCTTTGTGAAAGAATCGGTATTGAAGGTTCTAAATTAAAACATCAGCCAGCAGGAAAAGATGATGTAATATTTAATGATTATATGGAAGACCATACAGTAGCAGTAAAAATGGTAATAGATGCTCTTTTAGATAGCAATCATGGTGTAGTATCTAATGTAAAAGAGATTAATGCAGTAGGACACAGAGTAGTACATGGCGGAGAATATTTTGCAAATTCCGTTATTATTACTCCAGAAGTAAAACAAGCAATACAAAAATGCTGTGAATTAGCCCCTTTGCATAATCCAGCAAATTTAATTGGTATAGATGCTTGCGAAAAAATTATGCCTGGTGTACCACAGGTAGCTGTATTTGATACAGCATTCCATCAAACAATGCCAGAAAGAGCATATCTTTATGCTTTGCCATATGAATACTATGAAAAATATAAAATTAGAAGATATGGTTTCCATGGTACAAGCCATAAATTTGTAGCACAAGAAGCAGCAAAAATGATAAACAGACCAATAGAGGAATCTAAAATTATTACTTGCCATTTAGGAAATGGTGGTAGTATCTGTGCAGTAAGAAATGGTAAATCTATTGATACGTCTATGGGCTTTACACCATTAGAGGGACTTGTAATGGGTACTCGTGCTGGTGACGTAGATGCAGCAGTAATTACATTTTTGATGGAAAAAGAAAATTTAACTCCAGCAGAAATGGATACTGTATTAAATAAAAAATCTGGTGTGCTTGGTATTTCTGGTGTTTCCAGTGACTTTAGAGATATTGAAGGTGCAAGAGATGAAGGAAATGTCAGAGCAGAGGCAGCATTGGACATTTTTGCTTATCGTGTAGCAAAATATATTGGTGAATATGCAGCATCTATGAATGGTGTAGATGCTATTGTATTTACAGCAGGATTAGGAGAAAATTCAGGTTCTATCAGACGTTTGATTTGTGACTATTTAGCATTTTTGGGCGTTCATATTGACTCTTATAATAACAGTTTGAGAGGAAAAGCTATTGAAATTTCCGCACCAGACTCTCGCATTAGAGTTCTTGTAATACCAACAAATGAAGAACTTATGATTGCAAGAGATACAAAAGACTTGCTTGACAAATAATATGCCTTTTTGTATAATACTTTAGGTACGACTGGGGTGATGTGAGTGATACTGACTATTTCTCAGATAATAGGCAAAATAGGCGAAAGCATGGAAGTGTCTTTTTCTGAACAGATAGAAAATACTACAGGTTATCCTGATGTTGTGTGTTTTTCAGAGCCTGTTGAAGTGAAAGGTACTTTAACAAATACCAAAAAGGGTATACTGTTTGAAGCAGAGGGCAAAACAGAAGCAGAATATTTGTGTAGTCGTTGCTTAGAAACAGTAAAAATACCTATTTCATTTGATATGAATGAAATATTTTATCAAGCAGGCAGTATAGAGCGAGAAAATGAAAAAGAAGCGGAAACTTTTTGTAATGACCAAATTGATTTTACGGATATAATACAACGAAGTATATTGGCAAATTTGCCTATGAAAGTTGTTTGTAAAGAAGATTGTAAAGGATTATGTTCAAAATGTGGTAAAAATTTGAATGAAGGACAGTGTAACTGTAATCATACGGAATTTGACCCAAGATTAGAAAGTTTGCGTACTCTTTTCAATGTTGATGAGGAGGTGTAGAAATGGCTGTACCAAAGGGACGTGTGTCTAAATCTAAAAGAGATAAAAGAAAAGCCCAATCATGGAAAATTGCAACACCAAATTTAGTAAAGTGCAGTAAATGTGGTGAATTGATGGTGCCACATCGTGTTTGCAAAGCTTGCGGTTCTTATAATAAAAAAGTTGTTATAAACGTAGACTAATAAACAAAAAGAAAAGACAGCAGACAGCTGTCTTTTCTTTTTAGAAATGTTTTATATCAAAGTAAAAGAGGTGTTTTATTTGATTAAAATTGCGGTAGATGCTATGGGTGGTGACAATGCTCCAGCAGAGATTGTAAAGGGTGCTGTAAATAGTGTAAAAGAGTGTAATGCATATGTCATACTGGTGGGACAAAAGCAAGCCATTGAAACAGAATTAAATAAATATAGCTATGATAGTAATTGCATAGAAATAGTAGAAGCAGAGGAAGTAATTACTACTGAAGAATCGCCTACAAAAGCAATTAGAGAGAAAAAAAATTCTTCTATGGTAGTAGGGCTAAATTTAGTCAAACAAAAACAAGCAGATGCCTTTGTTTCAGCAGGAAGTACAGGAGCATTGCTTACAGGAGCATTGTTTATTGTAGGGCGTATAAAGGGCGTAGAGCGTCCAGTATTGGGTACTTGTCTACCTAATAAAAAGGGCTTTACATTTTTGGTAGATAGCGGTGCAAATGTGGATTGTAAGGCAAAATATTTGCAGCAATTTGCAAAAATGGCATCTGTTTATGTAGAAAATATGTTTGATATAAAAAATCCTAAAGTAGCACTTGTAAATATAGGAGCAGAAAAAGAAAAAGGAAATGCACTGACAAAAGAAGCATATGAATTGTTGGAAGAAACAGACTTGAATTTTGTAGGAAATATTGAGCCAAGAGAAATTCCTTTTGGAGAAGCAGATATTGTGGTATGTGATGGATTTTTAGGAAATACTATATTAAAATTATCAGAGGGTTTGAGTATGGCACTTTTGGGTATTATAAAAGAAGAAATTACAGCAGGACACTATAAAATTGCTGCGGCTGCACTCAAAAAACCTTTTGGAAATATTAAAAAGAAATTAGATGCTGATGAAATAGGAGGAGCACCATTTTTAGGTTTGAAATCCCTTGTAGTAAAGGCACATGGTAGCTCTAATGCAAAAGCAATTAAAAATGCCATAAAACAATGTATGCTATTTGCAGAGGCGGATATTGTTTCTAAAATAGGCGAAAAAATATAGTATAAAACTTCATAGAATATAAATTTTTTGAATTTATATCAAATTTATCAAATTAATGCTGACAAAATCATTGTTTTGGAGTATATTATAAAAAATAGTAAATTTGCAGTACAATATTGATTGATATATATGATACAAATGAAAGCAAAAGATAATATGTAGTATGTTATGTTTTTTTCATTTTGTACTGCTTGTAGCTATAAAAAAACAATACCATACATACATTAATAAAAATGTATTTGGTATAAGAAGCTAGTTTGTGTGAATAAGCAAAATACTGGTTTCGTTTAAAGAGGTATAAAATTGATTATTCTATCGTTCGGGAGGTAATTAGTATGGAAGAAGCCAAAGTAATTGAAATTATTGGAGAGCAATTAGGTATTTCAACATCAGAATTAGATGAGGACACTGTATTAGCCGATTTAGGAGCAGACTCATTGGATTTGTTCCAAATCATATCAGCATTAGAAGAAGAATTTGAAATTGAATTTGATAATGATGAAGCCGAAAAATTAAAAACAGTTGGAGATGCAATAGAATACATCAAAATGGCAGTGGAGAAATAATATGGATACACAACAGATGCAAGAATTTGAAAACAAGATAAAATACACATTTTCAAATAAAGAAATATTGCTTTTGTCATTTATGCACAGTTCTTTTGCGAATGAGCAAAAAAAAGGAAAGCATGAAAACAATGAGCGTTTAGAATTTTTGGGAGATGCTGTATTGGATATGGTAGTGAGTGAATATATGTATCGAATGTATCCGCAAATGCCAGAAGGAGAATTAACAAAGCTGAGGGCAAGCGTTGTTTGTGAGGGTTCTTTGGCAAAATTAGCAAGACAGTTGGAACTTGGCAAATACCTCTTTTTGGGCAGAGGAGAAGAAACCACAGGAGGCAGAAACAGAGATTCTATATTGGCTGATACTTTCGAGGCTGTCATTGGGGCAATATGTATTGATGGTGGTATGGAAAGTGTGACAAAGTATATTCTAAGTTTTATGGAAAAAGAAATACAACAAACAAAAGACAGCTTTAAAATGAGAGATTGTAAAACACATTTACAGGAAGTAATACAAAAGACAAGTAGATACCCTGTAAAATATGTGATTGTTTCTGAAACAGGGCCAGACCACAGCAAATCATTTGTGGCAGAAGTGCATCATGTTAACAGAGTGTTAGGAAAAGGAGCAGGAAAGAGTAAAAAAGAGGCAGAGCAAGCAGCAGCACAAGATGCACTAAAAAAAATGGGAGAGTAATATTATAATATTGCTTTGTAAAAGAATAAAAATAATGAAAAGGTTCAATATTGTACTATATTGAGCCTTTTTTGTTCGTAAAAATTAAGAATGTTTGTTCTATTTTTATATGTACTTTTTAGATTTATTATGATAAAATGAAACACTAGCAGATAAATTTAAAATTGTTTTTGACAAATGATTTATAAATTTAATAGTATATTTTGAAATTGGGAGGGAAGTATATGGAAAAATTTCAAATACAATCAGAATATAAACCTACTGGCGACCAACCTCAAGCCATACAAAAAATAGCAGAAGGTTTTCAAAAAGGCTTACAATATCAGACATTGTTGGGGGTAACAGGCTCTGGAAAAACATTTACTATGGCGAATGTCATTGAAAAATTACAAAAGCCTACACTTGTTATTGCACACAATAAAACACTAGCAGCACAGCTATACAATGAATTTAAAGAATTATTCCCCAATAATGCAGTGGAGTATTTTGTCAGCTACTATGACTATTATCAGCCAGAGGCATATGTACCTAGTACAGATACTTATATTGAAAAGGACTCTGCTATAAATGATGAAATTGATAAACTGCGACATTCTGCTACAGCAGCTTTACTGGAAAGAAAAGATGTGCTTATTGTAGCAAGTGTTTCCTGCATTTATGGTTTAGGTGACCCTAAAAGCTATAAAGAAATGATGCTTTCCCTCCGCCCTAATATGATAAAAGATAGAGATGATGTATTAAGAAAACTCATTGAAATACAATATAACAGAAATGATGTGAATTTTGAGAGGGGAACATTTCGTGTTAGAGGGGACGTTGTAGAGATATTTCCTGTAGCAAGTAATGAACACGCTATTAGAGTAGAATTTTTTGGAGATGAAATTGATAGAATTACAGAAATAGATGTACTAACAGGAAAAGTATTAGGAGAAAGAAGTCATATTGCAATATTTCCTGCCTCTCATTATGTAACACCTGCTGACAAACTACAAATAGCCATTACGAGAATAGAGCAAGAATTGCACGAAAGTGTAAAACAGTTTACAAAAGAATATAAATTATTAGAAGCACAGCGTTTAGAACAAAGAACACATTATGATGTTGAAATGATGAAAGAAATAGGATTTTGCTCTGGCATAGAGAACTATTCACGTCATTTATCATTAAGAGAAGCAGGAGCAACACCATATACATTACTTGACTTTTTCCCAGATGATTTTTTAATTATTGCAGATGAGTCACACGTATCTATACCACAAATTAGAGGAATGTATGAAGGAGACAAGTCCAGAAAAACAACACTGGTAGAATATGGTTTTAGATTACCTTCTGCATTAGACAACAGACCGTTACGATTTGAAGAATTTGAAAAGCATATTCATCAAATGCTTTTTGTATCAGCAACGCCTTCCGTATATGAACAACAACATTCACAGCAAACAGCAGAACAACTTATCAGACCTACAGGGCTTTTAGACCCAGAAGTAGTAATAAAACCCATTACAGGACAAATAGACGATTTGATTGTAGAAATACAAAAAACAACAGCAAAAAAGCAAAAGGTGTTAATTACAACACTTACTAAAAAAATGGCAGAACGCCTAACAGAATATTTAAAAGAGGCCGATATAAGAGTACGTTATTTACATTCTGATATTGATACATTGGAGAGATTAGAAATTATAAAAGATTTGAGGACAGATGTATTTGATGTGCTTGTAGGTATCAATTTGTTAAGAGAAGGATTAGATATACCAGAAGTGTCTCTTGTAGCAATATTAGATGCAGATAAAGAAGGATTTTTGCGTTCTGAAACTTCTTTGATACAAACAATAGGCAGGGCAGCGAGAAATGCAGAAGGCAGAGTAATACTTTATGCTGATGTCATAACAGAAAGTATGAGAAAAGCTGTTACAGAAACACAAAGAAGAAGAGAAATACAAAAAAAATATAATAAAGAACATGGCATTATACCAAAAACAATTATAAAAAAAGTACATGATGTGATACACGCAACAAAAGCAGTAGAAAAGAAAAATAAATTTGATTTTGAAAAAGACCCTCAGTCTATGAGTATACAAGAATTACAAAAAGAGATAAACAAATTAGAAAAAGAAATGAAAAAAGCAGCGATAAATTTAGAATTTGAAACAGCAGCAGAATTGAGAGATAAAATACTAGAGCTAAAAAAAGCTATGGAGTAATGCTTTAGAAAGGAAGTAAAATGATGTCTAAAAATGAAATTGTGATACGAGGAGCAAAAGAGCATAATTTAAAAAATATAGATTTAAAAATACCAAGAGATAAATTTGTAGTATTTACGGGAGTAAGTGGTTCTGGAAAATCATCACTTGCATTTGATACTATTTATGCAGAAGGACAAAGAAGATATGTGGAGTCGTTGTCTTCTTATGCAAGACAATTTTTGGGACAAATGGAAAAACCAGATGTAGAATATATAGAAGGGCTTTCTCCAGCAATATCGATTGACCAAAAAACAACAAGTCATAATCCACGTTCCACTGTAGGGACTGTAACAGAAATATACGATTATTTAAGATTGCTTTTTGCTCGAATTGGTGTGCCACATTGTCCACAATGTGGTAAAGAAATTAAAAAACAAACAATAGACCAAATAGCAGACCAAATTATGGCATTGCCACAACGTTCTAAATTGCAGCTATTAGCACCAGTGGTAAGAGGTAGAAAGGGACAACATACCAAACTATTAGAAGATGCTAAAAAAAGTGGCTATGTTAGAGTAAGAGTAGATAGTATATTGTATGAACTGTCAGAAGAAATTACACTGGAAAAAAACAAAAAACATAATATTGAAATTGTAGTGGATAGATTGGTAGTAAAAGAGGATATGCAAAAGAGATTAACAGAGTCATTAGAAACGGTTTCTGCACTTTCTGGAGGACTTATTATAGTAGATGTCAATATGGGAGAAAAGGAATTGATATTTAGTCAAAATTTTAGTTGTCCCGATTGTGGTATCAATATTTCAGAAATAGAACCAAGATTATTTTCATTTAATAATCCAGCAGGAGCTTGTCCTGTTTGTACAGGGCTGGGAAAACAAATGAAATTTGATACAGATTTGATAGTACCTAATAAAGAATTAAGTATATTGCAGGGAGCGATTGCAGCACCAGGATACCAGTCTATGGGAAGTAATAAAGAAAGTATGAGTCGTTTGCTTTTTGATGCACTTGCTGAAAAGTATCATTTTTCATTGGATACCCCTTTTAAAGAATTAAGTGAGCAAGCAAAAGAAATACTGTTTTATGGTACAAAAGGAGAAAAAGTCAATATCACTTATACTAATTTTAGAGGAACTGGAACATATGAATATCAATTTGATGGCATTGTAAACAATTTGCAAAAAAGATATGAAGAAACATCAGAAGTAATGAGAATGGAATATGAAGAATATATGACAAATATTACTTGTCCTGCCTGTAAAGGAAAAAGATTACGACCTGAAGTGCTTGCTGTTACAGTAGGAAATAAAAATATATCAGAAGTAACAGAACTGTCTGTAAGTGATATAAAACAATTTTTTGAAAAATTGGTTTTGACAGAAAAACAAACTAGAATTGCAAAACAAGTATTGAAAGAAATCAATGCACGTATACAATTTTTAATTGATGTAGGGCTAGAATATTTGACATTATCTAGGCCTGCTGGTACACTTTCAGGAGGAGAAGCACAAAGAATACGATTAGCGACACAAATAGGTTCTGGTCTTGTGGGCGTTGTGTATATATTAGATGAGCCAAGTATAGGACTACATCAAAGAGATAATGATAAATTGCTTCACACATTAAAGCATTTAAGAGATATAGGAAATTCTCTTATTGTAGTAGAACATGATGAAGATACAATGTTAGCATCTGATTTTATAGTAGATGTTGGCCCTGGTGCTGGAAAAGCAGGAGGAGAAATTGTATTTGCTGGTGAAGTGCAGGATTTAATAAAATGCCAATATTCTATTACAGGCGATTACATTAGTGGTAGAAAAAAAATAGAAATTCCTTCTCAAAGAAAAGAAATACAAAAAGATGCTGTATTAAAAATAATAGGAGCAAGACAAAATAATTTAAAAAATATTGATGTTACCATTCCTCTAGGAGTGTTTACTTGTATTACTGGTGTAAGTGGTTCTGGTAAGAGTTCTCTTGTAAATGAAATATTGTATAAAAGATTAGCAAGGGATTTGAATAGGGCAAGAGTAAGAGCAGGAGAACATAGTGATATTTTAGGAATAGAAAAATTAGATAAAGTTATTAATATTGACCAGTCGCCTATAGGAAGGACACCAAGAAGTAATCCAGCAACTTATACAGGACTTTTTGATATGATAAGAGATTTATTTGCCCAAACGACAGAGGCGAAAATGAGAGGTTATCAAAAAGGTAGATTTAGTTTTAATGTAAAAGGAGGAAGATGTGAGGCGTGTGCAGGAGATGGTATATTAAAAATAGAAATGCACTTTTTGCCAGATGTTTATGTGCCTTGTGATGTTTGTTGTGGAAAAAGGTATAACAGAGAAACATTAGAAGTACATTACAAAGGAAAAACAATATCTGATGTGTTAAATATGACAGTAGAAGAAGCACTGACATTTTTTGAAAATATACCCAAAATAAAAAATAAATTGCAGACACTGTATGATGTAGGATTAAGTTATGTGCAGTTAGGACAGTCCTCTACAACACTTTCAGGAGGAGAAGCACAAAGAGTAAAATTAGCAACAGAATTAAGTAGAAAAAGCACAGGAAAAACAATGTATATATTAGATGAACCAACAACAGGACTTCATACAGCAGATGTGCATAAATTAGTAAAAATAATACAAAGATTAACAGAAGGAGGAAATACGGTTGTCGTAATAGAGCACAATTTAGATGTTATCAAAACGGCAGATTATATTATAGATTTAGGACCAGAAGGAGGAAATTATGGAGGAACAATTATAGCTGAAGGTACACCAGAAGAAATTTGCAATGTAGAAAATTCTTATACAGCAAAGTACTTAAAAAAAGTTTTGCAGAAGTTTTAATGAAAAAATATTACTAATATTTTACAAATTTGTTTAAAAATGAAACAAAAATATACAAAAAAGTAAGTTTTTAAAGTCAAAAATGTTAGTGCTATTTTATAAATTATTGCATAAAAAAATGCAAAAAAATGTTGTATTTTTTTAGGTATTGACAAAACCAAAACAAGATTGTACCATATAATTAGCTAGGTTTTAGTAGATTTTGGAGGATTCAAATGACAAAAGATGGAGATGCGGTACAACAATTTATACAGACGCAAAAGCAAGTGTTAGATTTTTTTCAATGTGAGGGAGATTTTTTTATAAAACCGCTCATGGAATATGAATGGACAGTTTGTAGTACAGAAGATTTTTATTTCCTTTCTTATTGGATGAAACCAAACAAGAGAATAAATGCTGTCATAGTAAAAAGAAATGGAGTACCTATGGTTTATCAAAAAAAGGAATATACAATGGTTGTTGCTATTGATTGTGTAAAGATTGCTTTTGTCTTTCGTAACAGCCGACGAGTTGATGAGTAAAAAAACAAATGAAAGTTTTAAATATCCCATCATATTCAAAATAGTAGAGCAGTATTAAAAATATCATTTTGCTATGAATAAAAAGTCTTGCACTGCTTTACAAGTGTAAGGCTTTTTGTAATTTAAAAAAGGATAAGTCTAATATTGGCACTGCATATTTTTACAGAAATGGACAAAATATAAATGTAGCTTCACATAAAAAGAAAAGGGGGCTGTATTTATGTTGTGCATTGGTATATTGGGGGAGAATTTAAAGGAACAAACAATAGAGCAGATAGTATATTTTGTAAAACAGTATGGTAAAGATTATGTATGTTTTTGTGGAACAAAAAAAGAAAAAGAATTTGAAGAAGCATATCAAAAAGCAAAAAGCAGTAAAAATTCGCTTTTTTTAGTACCTGTGTATGCAAAAACAGTAAAGTATTGTAAAGATAGAAATTTAGCATTTTCTATTTTTATCCATTTAGGAAGTACAAAAAACTATGAATATACCAAAGAGGACATTGCTTGTTTGGTAAAAAACACTATATTAGTAGTTAATACAGATGACAGAAGGGTTTTTCCTCTAAAATTAAAAACAGGAAATAGGCTAATTACTTGTGGAGTAAATCATAGAGCAAGTGTAACGCTTTCTAGCTATTTAGAGCCTATGGGAGATGAAAAAAGCAGTAAAATACAATGTTGTATACAGAGAAATATACCTACTGTTTCAGGCAAAATTTTTGAACCGCAGGAATTTTCGTTGATATTGGAACAGGGACAAAAAAGCGTTTCTGGTGCATTGGCAGCCATTACCACATTGATTGCCGCTGATGTAGAAATTGGTGAAATTTGAAATAAATAGAGAGAATGGTTTTTTTATGGTATATAAAGATGAAATAAAATGCTTCTAAAGATAAAATAAGTAGAATATGATACTATACAGAGTGAAAAAAAGAACCGTTTGTTAATTTCAAAAGAGGTTGTAAAAAGGACAAATGTTTTTTTTAGAAGGCATAAAAAAGCGGTCTAATAAACAATGAGGGGAGATTTGGATATGCATACAGAAGGATTGTTAGAAAATAATAGCATTTATATTGCAGGTAAAATAACAGAAGAATGTGAATTTAGTCATGAAGTATATGGTGAGGGATTTTATTTATTTAAAATTTCTTCAGAAAGACTGAGTGATAATGAGGATATATTACCTATTACTGTATCAGAAAGATTGATTGATAAACAAAGCTTAACATTAGGTACTAGAGTAGAAGTAATAGGACAGTTGAGAAGCTATAATAATTATGGCAATAAAAAAAATAAATTGGTATTAACAATATTTGCTAGAGAAATTAATTTATTGGAAGAAGATACAGAGCAAAATCCAAATCAAATATTTTTAAATGGATTTATATGTAAACCTCCTGTATATAGAAAAACACCTTTTGGCAGAGAGATTTCTGATATATTGGTAGCAGTCAATAGAGCATATAATAAATCAGACTACATTCCTTGTATTGCATGGGGAAGAAATGCAAGATATTTGTCTAATTTGTCCGTAGGAGAAAATATTAAAATATGGGGACGAGTGCAAAGTAGAAAATATCAGAAAAAGGTAGAAGATACTGTGGAAGAAAGAATAGCGTATGAAGTTTCTATTTCAAAAATAGAAATCGCATCTGATAAAAGAGAAAAACAAAAATCAATGGGAAATCATTCATTTTGAACATCAAACATTGACATTTTTATAAAAGTTTAGTATCATAACAAAAAGATTATGATATTAAACAAGGGAGGGTTTCAAAATGAAAGCAAATATAAATATAGAATTTTATGGAAAAACAATTTCAGCGAAAGACTTAGAAGATGAGGCAAAATTGGTGTGGAAAGAAGAAGGAAAAAAAATCAAAGATATGAGAGAACTAGATTTATACTATAAACCAGAAGAAGGCAACTGTTATTATGTTGTAAATGGTACAGAAAAAGGTAGTTTCCATGTAGAAGCAAAATAAAAAAAGCAGGTTTGTCTGCCTGCCTTTGTATTATTTGGTATATGGAGGCTGAAGAAAAGTGAGAAAAGGCAATGTATTTGTTTATTATGGAAATGGAAAAGGCAAGACATCTCTTGCAATAGGGCGAGGGATTAGGCAACTGGGTCAAGGTCATTCTGTGACAATGATACAGTTTATGGATTATGATAATAAAACAGAGATAACGCCGTTAAAAAAATTAGAGCCTGATTTTAGGGTATTCTGTTTTGAAAAAGCAAGAGATTGCATTGACGAAACAAATGAATGTGTAAAAAAAGAAATTTTAAATGAAATCAGAGTAGGCTTTACATTTGCAAAAAAAATATTAGAAACAGGCGAATGTGATATATTGATATTAAATGGCATATTAGACGCTTTGGAAAAAGAATATATTTCAGCAGAAGAAGTACAGTCTGCGTTATGTAAAAGGGCTTCTTATATGGACGTAATATTAACAGGAGAACATATTAATGCAGAAGTATTTGAATGTGCCGATTTTGTATATACCATTGCTGCCGAAAAAGAAGAATAAAAATATAATAACCTTTCAAGTGGTAATGATGCTATTTGAAAGGTTTTTTATTTATTATAAAAATAGTATTGCAATTTGTATAAAAATATAGTAATCTATGAGTATGGTTTACTAAAAATATAGTTTTAAATAAGAGGAGGAATTGTGTGATATGAAAAAATTGAAAAAACAAATTGCAATAATTTTAATGTTTTGCTTGGTATTATTGTGCATTGGGTGTAGTAATACAAATCAAACAAATGACAATGAAAATCAATCAGAACAAAATGAAAATAATCAATATGAGTTAGATAGGAGTTATAATGAATATTTTGCTCAAATAGTTAATGAGAATACAGAAGATTTAAGTTGGACAATATTGTTGATGGATTTAAAAAGTGGAGAAGTTTTAGGAAGTTATGGAGATATAAATGATAACTTTGAACCAGGAGATATTTTAAAACCTGTAGTATATGCTTCTTTGATAGAAAATGGTGTTTCATTAGAAAATAATGTTGATGTTTCTGTTGCAGAATATAATGGAGAGTATTGTCGTTCTAAAGAAAATTTTGAACAAGGAGAAACAAAAACAATATTAGAAAGCATGGAACTACTAAATAATCCAGCAATACTCAATATATGGAAAGACTTTGATAAAAAAGAGGAAGTATTGTATGATTTAAGTAGTATTGGTATTATGTTAGGCGATACGATTATGCCATTGATAGGAAATGATACCATTATAAATAGTACAGATATTGCACAAGTATATCGTGCATTGGCAGATAAAGAAGAACAAAGTGATGAACCTTTTACCATTTCAACACAAACAAAACAAATCGTAAATGATGTTATGAAAAAAACATTTGATGGCGTGTGTGAATTTGGTACAGAGGCATACACACCTTATGGAGTATTTGGAACAGTAATTCATATGGAAAATGATGATAATATGAGTGATATTAATACAAATTTTGCAGGATATTTAAAAGATAAACAACAAGAAAATGGAAAAGGTGTTGTATTGGTGGTAAATGTAGCATCTTCTGAAGAAGCATATACCATTGAAAAACTTGCAGAAGTAGTAAATGATATTTTTGTTGATTATATATTAAAAACTAGTGAAGATTTTGAAGTAGAGTAATATTTTTTTGTATAGGCTGTCTTGTGATAGGCAGTCTTTTTTATTTGAGTGATATTTTTCGTGCAATTTTTGATAAAATGGGGTATTATGAATATATTGTGTAAAATTTTAGGAGGAAAAAGCATGAAAAATTGTATACCAGACGAAATACTATTACAAGTAGAAAGGCCAGCAAGATATACAGGAAATGAAGTAAATATGGTAGTAAAAGACCCTGATAAAGTAGACATACGTTTTGGATTTTGTTTTCCAGATGTATATGAAGTAGGTATGTCACATTTAGGATTGCAGATATTATATTATTTTTTAAATAGGAGAGAAGATACTTATTGTGAAAGAGTGTTTGCACCGTGGACAGATTTAGAGCAAAAAATGAGAGAAAATAATATTGCTCTTTTTTCCATAGAAACACAGCAATGCGTAAAAGAGTTTGATTTTTTAGGTTTTACATTGCAGTATGAGATGAGTTATACAAATGTGTTAAATATGCTTGATTTAGCAGGAATACCTCTCTTTTCTAAAGATAGAACAGAAAAAGACCCTATTATAGTGTGTGGAGGTTCTTGTGCATACAATCCAGAGCCTTTGGCAGAATTTGTGGACTTTTTTTATTTAGGAGAGGGAGAAGTATTATATGATGATATATTAGAATTGTACAAACAAAATAAAAAAGAAGGAGGCACAAAACAGCAGTTTTTAGAAAAACTTTTACAGTTTGATAGTATATACATTCCAAAATATTATGATGTGACTTATAAAGAAAATGGAGAAATAGCTTCTTTTTTACCAAATCATAAAAATGCTAGAAAAGTCATTCAAAAAGCAGTTGTATTAGATATGGATAAAGTGTATTATCCTGAGAAACAGCTTGTGCCACTTATAGATGTAGTACACGATAGAGTAACATTAGAACTTTTTAGAGGCTGTATTAGAGGTTGTAGATTTTGTCAAGCGGGTTTTGTATATCGTCCTGTAAGAGAAAAAACAGCACAAACGTTACTGAAACAAGCGGAACAATTAGTAAAAAATTCTGGACACGAAGAAATATCATTGATTTCATTAAGCACAAGTGATTTTACTTGTTTTGAAGAATTAGCAAATGGCTTATTAGAAGAATTTGCAAAACAAGAAGTGAGTTTGTCATTGCCTTCATTGAGAATAGATGCTTTTTCATTGGAATTGATGCAAAAAATACAAGAAGTAAGAAAAAGTTCATTGACATTTGCACCAGAAGCAGGTACACAAAGATTAAGAAATGTCATCAATAAAAATTTAACAGAGGAGGAAATATTGAGAGGGTGTGCACTTGCCTTTTCTGGGGGTTGGACAAGAGTAAAATTATATTTTATGATAGGACTGCCTACAGAAACAGAACAAGATGTAAAAGGCATTGCAGAACTTTCAGAAAAAATTGTTGAAAAATATTATGAATTACCTAAAGAAAAACGCCCTAGACCTGTACAGGTAGTAGCAAGTAGTTCTTGTTTTGTACCAAAACCATTTACACCATTTCAGTGGGACGCACAAAATACATTTGATGAATTTTTGCAAAAAGCGAAAACAGTCAAGAAACAAATTACAAAAAAACAGTTAAAATATCAATATCACGATGTAAAATTAAGTTTTCTGGAAGGAGTTATTGCTAGAGGAGATAGAAAAGTATCAAAAGCAATTTATAGAGCATGGCAGTTAGGCTGTAAATTTGATGGCTGGAATGATTTGTTTCAGTATGATAAATGGATACAAGCATTTGAAGAAACAGGTATTGACCCTGCATTTTATGCCAATAGACAAAGAAGTTATGACGAGATATTGCCATGGGAGCATATTTCTGTAGGTGTTTCAAAACAGTTTTTAATAAACGAAAGAGAAAAAGCAATGAGAGAAGAAGTAACGCCAAATTGCAGACAAGAGTGTTCTCATTGTGGTGCAAAATGTTTTGGAAGGGGTGTATGTTATGAATGAGCAGAAACAAATTGACTATAGCCAAAAGGGATATACCAAACCTAAAGAACATTATATTTATAGAGTAAAATTTACAAAAGGAGAAGAAGTAAAATTTATAGGGCATTTGGATATTATGAGATTGTTTCAAAGGGCAATCAAAAGAGCAAAATTGCCAGTAGCATATTCACAAGGATTTAATCCACATCAGCTATTGTCATTTGCAAATCCTTTGACATTGGGTACAACAAGCGAAGGAGAATATGGTGATTTTGAAATGGCGGAAAAAATAGAGCCTGCATTTGTAATGAATGAGTTAAATAAAACATTGCCAAAAGGGGTAAAAGTGCTGGATAGTGTACTCATTACACAAAAAGTACAAAGTGCTATGGCTTCTATTGATGGAGCAAAATATATTGTTTATACAGATAAAAAATTGACAGAGGAATTATTGCAAAATAATATTGATAAATTTTTAGCACAAAAAGAAATATTGGTTATGAAAAAAACAAAAAATAATGAAAAAATAACAGATATTAGAAAAGATATATTTGATATGAAAAATATGTCTGATGAAAAAGGTGTAAAAATATATTTGTATTTGGCAGCAGGCAGCAGAAGAAATTTAAAACCAGAACCTGTCATAAAAAGTTTTTATGAGTATTTAGAATTGGAATTTGAAAAATATTGTATAAAATATCATAGATTGGATTTGATGAGGAGAGAGGAAGGAAAAGGTTGGTTAGCACTAGGAGAAGAAATAGGCTTTCGATGTATTGGAGGAAAAAATGAATAGAATATTGGTGGACTGTTCTGCACATCAAATTAATATAGGCGTTGTAGAGCAAGGGCAGTTAGTAGAATATTTTGTGGAAAACAAACAAAATAGGAGTATTGTAGGCAATATTTATGCTGCTAGAGTAGAGGCCGTGTTGTCTGGTATGCAGGCTGCATTTGTAAATATAGGAGAGCAGAAAAATGCGTATTATTATTATGGCAATACAAGAGCAGAAACAGACAAGCCAGAGCAAAAAAGTAAAAAACCTAAAGTAGGAGATACTGTTATTGTACAAGTTCAAAAAGATGCTGTAGCTACAAAAGGAGCTGTTGTAACAGACCATATTTCATTGGCAGGAAAATTTGTGGTATTGTTGCCTGATGGAGCAGGAGAAATAGGTATATCTAAAAAAATAGAACAAAAACAACAAAAAATACGCATTGAAAAATGTATACAAAATATATTGCCTCCAAACTATAGCATTATTGTAAGAACAAATGGAGAAACAAAAACAGAAAGCGAATTTCAAACAGAAATAGATATGCTTGTAAAAAGAGTAGAAAAAATAAAACAACAGGGAGAATATATAAAGCCTCCTGCATTGCTGTATGAATATGGCGATGCAGTATTAAAACAGTTAAGAGATATTTATACAATGAATATAGATGAAATTGTAGTAAATGATAAAAATATTTTTGATGAAATCAGTAAAGAGTATGACAATGTAGTGCTGTCAGAAAAAAAGGGTTCTCTTTTTGCACAATATTATGTACAAAAGCAGTCACAAAAAGCATTAGAAAAAAAAGTATGGCTGAAAAGTGGCGGGTTTATCATAATAGAACAAACAGAGGCTTGTGTTGTAATTGATGTCAATACAGGAAAATATACAGGAAAAAAGAATTTAGAAAAAACAATATTGAAAACAAATTTGGAAGCAGCAGAAGAAATTGCAAAACAGCTTAGATTAAGGAATTTGTCAGGCATTATTATTGTCGATTTTATAGATATGGCAGAACAAGAATATAAAGAAGAAGTAATAAAAGCAGTAAAAAAGGCTGTCAAAAAAGACCATATTAAAACAGCAGTAGTAGGTATGACAGAATTGGGACTTTTGCAAATAACAAGAAAAAAGACGAGACCTTCTTTGCAGCAAACAATGACAGTAAAATGTAAATGCTGTGATGGTGTAGGGCGAGTACCTTCTTTATATGCTGTTGTAGCACAAATAAGACAAGAAGTAATTGCATTATTTGAAAATACAATTTATCAAAATGTTGTAGTAGAAGCAAATAATGCAGTGCTGCGTGCGTTTTGTGGAGAACAACAAGTATTTCAAAAAGAGTTAGAAAAAGAGTTCAATAAAAAAATAATCTGTGTAGAGAATGATGCTATGGCGTTTGGAATGTTTGATGTGAGAAAATGTGAAAATATAGATTTGATAAATCAGAATATGAAGGAATGAGTCATATGAATATCTCCTTAGTAGACGAATATGTGTATTTAGTTCTGATAGATAATGGCTGGACAGAAAAAAGGGATTTTCTTTTAGCGGATAGCTGGATAGAAAAAATAGAACAAAAAAGTGACATTCAATGCTTTGAGTATGCAAGAGAAATTTTACACTTATTCGGTGGCATAAAGTTTCGGGAGTGCTCACCGAAATCTGGACAATATTTTTTGAAAAAATGTAATGGTGATGTCAACCGTTTGGAAAAATGGTATCTGCGACCTTTGGAGCGATTAAATAATTTAAGCGAAAAGAAATCTATTGATACCTACAGCGGAGCAACATTTACTTTTGATGCGTGGACTGCTTTTTTAGACCTTGACATCGTAATTGATTTGAAAACAGCAGAGCAGGCGGTGGATGAAAAACTATTTCCAGTAGGGACTGTTGAACCAGACGGAATAACCTGTGCTGCTGAAAGTGGAAACATTTATACATTATTTGATGACAGTATTTTTTTATCGGGTGATTGTATAGAAAATTATTTGAATATGTTGTTTATCCGTAGGCGAAAACCTAAGCAGCTAATGTGAAGTAACAATTCCGATTTATTGGGCAATAAGCTATCTTAAATTACTACCTATTACGTCACTTTGATGATGGAAAAATTTTATAAGCGTTTTTCAATACCAAAGAGAAAAGGAGCTTTTAAGTTCTGTCTTGACATGAGTATAGAAACGTTCTAAAATAGAAGGGGTGTATCTTGCACAAAAAAATAAATCTTTTCAGGAAAAATAATACCATTTTTTTTGATACAATACAACGAAAAAAATAGAAGTAGGGGAGGTGTTTTTCATAGACTGGTTAATTGCTATAATAGGCATTATTGTGGGAATACTACTTGGAGCTGCAATAGGCTTTCATTATAGAAAACGTATCGCAGAAGCAAAAATTGGCGTAGCAGAGGAAAGAGCAGATAAAATAGTAGATGAAGCGACAAGAAATGCAGAAGCGAAAAAGAAAGAAATATTATTAGAAGCAAAAGAAGAAAGTATTCGTATGAAAAACGAAGTAGAAAAAGAATCACGTGACAGACGAAATGAATTACAAAGAAATGAAAGACGTTTGTTGCAAAAAGAAGACGCTTTGGATAGAAAAGTAGAGTCTTATGAAAAAAAAGAAGAACAAATGTCTAAAAAAATGGAAGAGCTGGAAAGGCAAAAAGAAGAAGTAAAACAGTTGCAGCAAAAACGTTTGCAGGAACTGGAAAGAATATCAGGTTTGACACTAGAAGAAGCCAAAAGTTATATATTGGCAAGTGTTGAAAGTGAAGTAAAACATGAAGCCACTGTTATGATTAAAGAAATGGAAAGCAAAGCAAAACTGGAAGCGGATAGACGTTCTAGGGAGATTGTAGCAAATGCCATACAAAAATGTGCTGTAGACCATGTTGCAGAAACAACTGTTTCTGTGGTGCAACTGCCTAATGATGAAATGAAAGGCAGAATAATAGGGCGTGAAGGAAGAAATATACGAGCATTGGAAACACTGACAGGCATTGATTTGATTATTGATGACACACCAGAGGCAGTCATATTGTCTGGATTTGACCCAATCCGTAGAGAAATTGCAAGAATTGCACTTGAAAAATTAATTGTAGATGGACGTGTACACCCATCACGTATAGAGGAAATGGTGGAAAAAGCCAAAAAAGAAGTAGATGTTATTATAAGAGATGAAGGAGAAGCAGCTACATTTGAAACAGGCGTAAATGGGCTTCACCCAGAGTTAATACGTCTTTTGGGAAAACTAAAATATCGTACAAGCTATGGTCAAAATGTGTTAAAACATTCTATAGAGGTGGCACATTTAACTGGATTGATGGCATCAGAATTAGGAATGGATACAAATGTAGCGAAACGTGCAGGATTACTGCATGATATAGGAAAAAGTGTTGACCACGAAATGGAAGGTTCTCATGTTGACATAGGTGTGGGACTTTGTAAAAAATATAAAGAATCCGCAGTGATTATTAATGCAGTAGAAGCACATCATGGAGATGTAGAGCCTCAAAGTATTATTGCAGTATTGGTACAAGCAGCAGATGCCATATCTGCGGCAAGACCAGGAGCAAGAAGGGAAACATTGGAATCTTATATTAAGAGACTTGAAAAATTGGAAGAAATTGCAGATAATTTTAAAGGCGTTGAAAAATCATTTGCAATACAAGCAGGTAGAGAATTGCGTATTTTGATTGTTCCAGAAGATGTTGGCGATGATGATATGACATTGATGGCAAGAGATATTGCGAAAAAGATTGAAGAAGAACTCGAATATCCAGGGCAAATCAAAGTAAATTTGATAAGAGAAACAAGAGCCGTAGAATATGCAAAATAAAGATTTTGGAGCTTGAGGAAAAATAAAACCTCAAGCTTTTTTATTCAATTTGAGGTGGAATATGATAAACAAAATAAGTCGTATGATTACAATATTTTTTTTGATAATAGTAGTTATGTTAATATTGTTTTTTTTAAATGGAATGACAATACATACTGTGGCAGAAAAAAATATCGAAACACATTTTTTAAATAACATTGCTCAAAAAGGTATTACAGAAGGTAGCATAATAGAAGAATTTAATTATAGCAATAGTAAAACGATGTTTTTTGAAAATGACAAAGGACAACAAGCAGTAGCAACTTATATAAAAAGTTTGTATTTTAATAAGTGGAAACAATATTATATATTGCAGTTAAATGCAGAACAAAATATGCAATATAGTGGTAATGACATTGTAGTAGATGACCATATTTTTGAATATGGAATGAAATATCAGCTAAATGAGAAAGGAAAATTGTTTGTAATGCCTGTAGAACCGTTAAAGTCAATACTTGCTATAAGACTTTTTGGAATAGGTGTCGTTGTTGCAGCAGCGGTAATAGGTAGAATAGTAGGAATTTATATGCAAAGAAAAATATAATAAAAACTGTCCCCTCCATAGCATATATTATTGGAGGGGATTTATTTTTATAGCATTTGTTTTAATGCTTCTAAAAATTTTTGTGATGCCCTAGAAAATACTTGATATTTTTTCCATACAATGTCCATACCAGCTTCCAAATTAGGATAAAATGGTTTAAAACAAATATTACTATCTTCTGTAATATTTATAATTTTATCAATACAAAGAGCATATCCTAAACCTTCCTCTACCATAAGAGAAGCATTATAAATAAGATTATAATAAGCAATAATATTTAATTGTGATATGTCTTTTTCAAGCCAATCTGTTAAAATTTCCCCTTTTATAGCCTGTCGAGAAACAATAAGTGGTTTATCCCATAAATCTTGAGCAGTAACATATTCTTTTTGTGCTAGAACACAATCATTTTTCATAAGAACACCCCAAGTTTCTTTATTAGGAAGTTTTATAGAATGATATTTTGAAATGTCAATAGCGTAACCAACTAAAACAGCAAAATCAATTAAACCTTTATCTAATTTTTCAATAATGTCAACAGAGTCACCACTGATAATATTGTATTGTATATTAGGATATTGTTCACTTAATTTTTTAGCTGTTTTTGCAACAATGCGTACACCATCAACTTCTCCTGTACCAATAATAATTTCTCCACTAATTAATTTGTCAGAAACAGCAATTTCATTTTCTGCTTTTTGGACTAAATCAAGTATTTCTTCTGCACGTTTTCTTAATATCATACCATCTTCTGTGAGTGTAATTTTTCTGTTTCCTCTAATAAAAAGCTGCTTTCCAAGTTCGTCTTCCATATCTTTTATTTGTCTGGAAAGTGTAGGTTGAGAAAGATGAAGTTTTTCAGCGGCAGCAGATATATTTTGTTCTCTTGCTATGGTAATAAAATACTTTAACACTCTAATTTCCATAAATAACCTCCCTTTTTTATCAGTATAACATAATAGTAATATAACTGTCAAGCATAGTAAATTATTTATTATAAGTATTTGTTATTTTGGAGTTGCTATGATAAAATTATAGTATAAATAAAGAAAATAAAAAGGGGCAATGATATTATGAATACAAAGGAATTTTTAGAATACTTAAATGCAGGATTACCAGTGCAGGCAGGACTTGAAGTACATAAATGTATGTGTCAGCTAAGTCAGCAGGCTATACAAATTACAACAAAATTAAATACTTGTTATCATACACCAGAAGAAATTTGTACTATTTTTTCAGAATTGACTGGAAAAGAAGTGGATAAAAGTTTTAGAATGTTTCCTCCATTTTATACGGACTGTGGCAAAAATATCAATATAGGCAAAAATGTGTTTATTAATTCTTGCTGCTGTTTTCAAGACCAAGGAGGTATTACTATAAATGATGGTGCTTTGATAGGGCATAAAGTAGTTTTGGCGACACTTGACCATGATTTTATGCCAGAAAAAAGAGGAAATATGACAGGAAAGCCTATTGTGATAGGTAAAAATGTATGGATAGGAGCAAATGTAACTGTTTTAGGAGGTGTGACAATAGGAGATAATGCTATAGTTGCAGCAGGAGCAGTTGTAACAAAAGATGTTCCAGAAAATACTATTGTAGGAGGAATCCCTGCAAAAGTGATAAAGTCTATTTATGATAAATAAAAAAATTTGCAATAATATAAAAAGGCGGAATGGTAATATTCCGCCTTTTTATATTATATTTCACATTGTTTAATATAAATTTGCCATGCTTGAAAATCAATTACAGCACTTGGTATTACAAATCCTACCTGTCTTAATGCAGCACCGCTAATCACTTCTCCAGAACGGAAACCATAAGGAAGCTGTTTTTCAGGGCATTGTTCTGTAAAATATTCATTTAGTGAAAGCTGATAAAATTGTGTATCATTTAAACCATAAACTTTTGCTCTAACTGTAGCAGCATTAGCTTGTACGTGATGATAAACAGCATTTACTAATGCTTCTGTACCATCTGCATTTACAAATTCCCATACAGTACAAGTTCCTTCTAATGGAGTGGATATTCTGTAATAGTCACCGTATTGTATCAGTGCATAATATTTTTGAAATGCAGCAATCTGTTTTTTAATTTGCTGTTTTTGTTCATTTGTCAATTTTGCAATGTCAAGTTCATATCCAAATGTACCAGACATAGCCATACAGGCTCTTGTGGAAAGCGGTGTAATACGTCCCGTTTGATGATTAGGAACAGCAGAAACATGAGTACCCATAGCAGAAATAGGATAGCCAAAAGAAGCACCATATTGTATGCTTAATCTTTCTATAGCATCTGTGTTATCGCTGCCCCAAATTTGAGGGGTATAATAAAGCATTCCTGTATCAAATCTTGCACCACCTCCGCCACAGCTTTCAAACAATACTTCAGGGAATTTTGTTGTTAATTCTTCTAATACTCTGTATAAACCTAATATGTATCTATGAGAAAATTCTCCTTGTTTTTCTGGAGGTAGTAAACTGCTGAATTTATCACAAATAGCTCTGTTAAAATCCCATTTTATATAAGAAATAGAAGCATCTTTAATTAAATCAGATATAGTTTGTATGATATAGTCTTGTACATCTTTTATTGAAAAATCTAATATTAATTGATTTCTGCTTAAACAAGGTTTTCTTTGAGGAATTTGTACAGCCCATTCAGGGTGCGTTCTGTATAAATCACTGTCTTCTGATATGCCTTCTGGCTCAATCCAAATACCAAATTGTATTCCTTGTGCAATAATTCTTTTAGATAATTCTTTTAATGTACAGCCAAGTTTTTTTTCATTGGCAAACCAATCTCCTAAACCAGTGTTGTCATCTTGTCTTTTTCCAAACCAGCCATCGTCCATAACAAATAATTCTATACCTAGTTGTGCTGCTTCTTTTGCAATATTGATAAGTGTTTCTCCCGTAAAATCAAAATAAGCAGCTTCCCAACTATTTATTAAAATAGGCCTGCGTTTGTTTTTCCATATACCCCTGCAAATATGTTCTCTTATAACTTTATGTAAATTTCTGCTGACACCGCCTGTACCATATTGACTATGCGTCATAATTACTTCTGGCAGCCAAAGCGTATCATTATTGTGTAATGTCCATTTAAAATTGTCGCTGTGAATACCACAAATAAATCTTGTTCTATCAATTTGGTCTTTTTCTATTTCGATTGAAAATTCCCCACTGTATACAAATGAAAAACCATAACAACTGCCCATTGTTTCATTGGTGTTGCTTTCACATAGCATTACAAAAGGGTTATATTGATGGCTGCTGATACCTCTAACGCTTCCTATAGATTGTATACCATGATGGATTTTAGTTCTTTGTATGTTTTGTTCCATACTATGTCTGCCATAAAAAGAAATCAAATCAAAATCACCATATTCCCAGTCTATATGACAACTAGCAGCTTTTTGCAATGTAATATCTGATTTACCTTTATTTGTAATTTTGACAGCACGAGTAATAATGTCTAATTGCTCTAGTATGCCATAATAAAGAGAAACCTCTAAACCAGTGTAAACATCTTGAAGGTATATCACAAGTGTTTCTGATTGTGTATCGTTTGCATATACCGCAGGTAATTCATCAATAGCATATTTTCCTTTTTGTATGTCATAGCCTGTATAACGTAATTCTGTTGCTTGACTGCCATCTGCATTTTGTGCTCTTAAAGCTGTAATTCTGTAATCCCCTATACCAAATCCGCTATATTCTTGTGTGAGAGAATCTAAAGAATAACTTCTGTCTGTTTTTGCTGCTTCATAAATATTGCCCGAGAAACCTCTGTCTGCTTGATAGTATAAAAGAGATTTGTCTGTATTGTCTGTTTTTTCACCATAATAACAGTGAAGTAAAACACCATATTTGTCTACTTTCATTTGATAAGTAGAATGTTTTGTTTGTAATGTAAAAGTGTTGTGTTTTTTGTCTAGTATAATCGCCATATTACCATACCTCATTATATTTTATTAGTAAAATCTCCTGTCTATAAAGGCAGGAGATTATTATTTATATTACAAAATTATTTTATTTCTGTCAACAAAGTCCCATTCTTTGGAATTCATAATAAACACCGTCTTCCCAAACGTTGCCACATATCACATCAGCAATGTTTTTGAGTTGTTCACAAGCATTTCCCATAGCAACACTGACACCTGCTGCTTTCATCATTTCGTAATCGTTCATACTGTCACCAAATGCAATAGTATCTTTGATATCTATATCATAATATTGACAAACAAATGACATAGCACTGCCTTTATCAATGCCTTTAGGAATAATTTCACCATTAAAACAGTATGTCGTATTTGCATAAGGATATACTGCATAACAAAATCTGTCACTAAGATATTGTTTTGTTTTTTCTATGGCTTCTAAATTGGTGCTTGTAAAGCATATTTTGTATGCTCCATTACAAGGATATTTTTGATAAGGAAGTATATTGATACCTGCTTCAATTTCTTTTTGCATACGAATAAGCTCTGAATTTTTTTTGTCTGGCTTTGCTGTTTTAAGTAGTTGCTCCATTTGAGGGTCTGTATAAATACCTTCTGGTGTTTCAATTCTGCAATACATACCATGTGAATGAAATACAGACAAACATTCTTGTATTATTTTTTCTGGAAGGATATGGTCAAAAAGAACTTTTCCTTCTATTTCGATATGACTTCCTGCACTGGCAATAACACCATCAAAACCTACATCAATAATATCTTTTCCTATGATAGGCATATTTCTACCTGTGCATAAAAATACTTTGTGACCGTTTGCCCTTGCCCCTTTTACTGCTTCAATGACATTGTAAGATGGTGGAAGCATTTCAGAAACTAATGTACCATCAATATCTAAAAAAATCAATTTTTTATTCATACTCGTTCCTCAATTCTGATATTATTTATGCTTTTTTATAAACATTTGCTATGTTTGTATCTACTGTCATATTACATGGTTTAGAAACTTCCAATGTTTTTCCGTCAGGAAAGTCTGTAAACATCATAGGAATAACGGTATCATAACCTGCTTTTTGTATATTTTCTTTGTCAAATTCAATTAAAAGCTGTCCTTTTTTTACAATATCTCCTGTATTGACATGAGGCGTAAAATATTTTCCTTGTAAATTAACAGTATCTACTCCGATATGAATTAGTATTTCTGTTCCGCAGTTACTGGAAAAACAAATAGCGTGTTTTGTATCAAATATGCTTATAATTCTGCCGTCTGCTGGAGCATATACTTTACCTTCTTCTGGTATTACTGCTACACCATCGCCTAATATTTTGTTAGCAAAAGTTTCATCTTTTACATCTTCCATAGCAATCATTTGTCCTTTGGCATATCCGAAAAATTCTTCTTTGTCTGGTATATCAAATACAATAGGTTCTATTTGTTGTATTTGTTCTGTTTGTGCTGTGCTAGAAACAACTGTTTCTGTTACAGGTGTTTTGTCCATAAATTTGCCTAATACCAATGTCATAATAAATCCACCTGCAATAGCAACAGCGTGTGCAATCACATAATTTACATATCCGTTACCTGTCGGGTCAGCTAAAGCAATACCAGGTAAAACAGTAGTACCAAAACCAAGTGCTGCTAAATTTGTCAAATAAACAATAATACCACCTAAAGCACCGCCTATACAGCCTCCTATGATTGGAAAACGGTATCTTAAGTTAATACCAAATAATGCTGGTTCTGTAATACCAAATAGTACAGATACAAAACTTGGTATGCACAATTCTTTTGTTTTGGCGTTATTTCTGTGCATAATAAGGTAACCAAGTACTGCACCGCCTTGAGCAATAATTGCCACAGACATAAGAGGGTTTATAAAGTTTCTTCCTGTATCAGCTAAAAGCTGTGCTTCTATTGCTCCAAATATGTGGTGTAGACCAGTGATAACAACCAACTGCTGCAAACCAGAAAATACGGCATATCCTACAACACCTAAATTTTGAGTCATCCATACTAAAGCATTTGTGATGCCAGAAGAAAGACCACGTCCTACAGGGCCAATAATTGTAAACAAAAGCAATGCACCTACTAATGTGGTAAGCAATGGAGAAATTAAAAGACGAATTACTTCAGGTACTTTTTTTTCAAAAAAGAGGTCTAATTTTGCTGTGACAAATCCCATAAGCAACGCTACAATAATACCTCCTTGAAAACCTACTAATTTTACACCTAATCCAAATATATGTAATACAGTAACCTCCACTGTGCCTTGTGCTGCGGCGTAAGCATTTGCTAAACTATCACTTAACATAATACAACCTATTACAATACCTAATATTGGCCTTCCACCAAAACGCTTACAAGCACTGTATGCTACAGCTAAAGGTAAAAAACCAAATATTGCCCCTGATGAAATATTGATTAATTTGTTAATACCAAAAAGTGTTTCATTTGCTTTTACAAAATCAAAATTTCCTAATACGCCAGAAAGTCCTGTCAAAAGTGCTGCAGCAAGTATGCCTGGCATAATGTCCACAAATACATCAGAAAGTGCTTTTATAATTCTTTGCAGAGGGTTCATTTTTTTGTTTGCTACTGTTTTTAAATCGCTTAAACTCATATTTTTCATATTATTGTGTTCTGCAAACACTTCATAAACGTCATTTACTAAACCAGCACCAAATATTATCTGTACTTGGTCACCTGCCACAAATACACCTTTTGCAAGGTCAACATCTTCTATCGCTTTTAAATCAGCTAAATCATTGTCTTTTAAAACAATTCTTAAACGTGTTGCACAATGTGCTACACCTTGAATATTATCTTTTCCGCCAACGAGTTTTGTAAGTTCTATGGATATTTTTTCATATCTTTGTCTTTTATTTGCGTCCATATTGTAATCCCCCTTTGTTATTTTTAGAGAAGTATTTTACATTAAAAATTCCCATAGCTACGGTAAAAAAACGTTTTTTCATTTGTTTGTTGTATCTATAATTATACACTGCTATAATGTAATGTATATGGATAAATGTGACTTAGATATTGAACATTATGACAATATTTACTATAGAAAATAAAAGGAGGAAAAAAATATGATAGACTACAATTTTTCTAATGATTTTTTTAGAAATATAGATGCTATGATATATACTTGCGGTTATGAAAATTGTGCTCCAGAGCACAGTTATGGCCCTATATTACGCAATGGTTATTTGATACATTATGTATTAAATGGGGAAGGAATTTATAAAGCAAGAGGAAAATTATTTCGTCTAAAAAAGGGAGATGCTTTTTTAATATGCCCTGATGAATTGATTTATTATGAGGCAGATAAATATCACCCTTGGAGTTATACGTGGATAGGTATGCAAGGAATAAAAATAAAAGGATATTTACAAAGAACATCACTTTTAGAACAACTTGTAGTACATTATGGACAAGATGAACAACTAATACAATATCATGAAAAAATGTCAGAAGCAGACAAATTACCTCAAAACAGAGATTTGATTATGAATAGTATATTATATGAATATCTTTTTTATTTAGCAAATAAATTTCCAAATAAACAGTATAGTATTAATGAAAAAAAATCAGATTATGTAGAAGAAGCATTGCAGTATATAGAAGAACATTATTGTGACCCTATTAGAATAGAAGACATTGCAAATCATTTGAATATCAATCGTTCTTATTTGCATCGCATATTTAAGTCTTTTACAAATGTTTCTGTACAAAGTTATTTGTTAGATTATAGAATAAGGCAGTCTTGTATATTGTTAAAAGATACTGCAATGTCTATACGTGTGATTGCAAATTCTGTAAGTTATGATGACCCCTTGTATTTTTCAAGAATATTTCATCAAAAAATGAGCATGAGTCCTAGTGAATATAGAAAAAAAAGTCAAATCAAAAAACAACAATCATAATAGCTTTTTGCTAAAAATGTTAAAATATAGCATTTGATATTTACAAGCTGTGCGTTAGAGTGCTAATATATACAATAAAGATTTTTAAAGACAATCTATTCATAGTAATATAAAAATATAAATTGTAATAATAAAGGAGAAAAGATATGGAATTATCAAAAAGAGCACTAGAAATCAAACCATCTTCTACATTAGCAATTTCTGCAAAAGCAGCACAATTAAAATCAGAAGGTATTGACGTAGTTACATTTGGAGTAGGAGAACCAGATTTTGATACACCACAACATATATGCGATGCAGCAATAGAAGCAATAAAAAGCGGTGAGACAAGATATACTCCCGCCTCTGGTACAATGGAATTAAGACAAGCAGTGTGTGAAAAATTAAAAAAAGATAATGACATTATATATCAGCCAGAACAAATTATTATTAGTAATGGTGCAAAACATTCTCTTATGAATACATTTATGGCAATACTCAATGAAGGAGATGAGGTTATTATACCTGCACCTTATTGGTTGAGCTATTCTGAAATGGTAAAAATTGCAGGGGGCGTTCCTGTTATTGTATATACTAAAAAAGAAAATCATTTTATGATGACTAAACAAGAAATGCTCGATGCTTATACAACAAAAACAAAAGCAATTATTATTACAAGTCCCTCTAATCCAACAGGAATGGTTTCTACTGTAGAAGATTTAAAGACAGTAGCAGAATTTGCTGTGGAGAAAGATATATTTGTTATTTCAGATGAAATATATGAAAAATTGATATATGAACAATATAAAAAACATATTAGTATTGCTTCATTAGGAAAAGAAATTTATGATAGAACGATTGTAATAAATGGTGTATCAAAAAGCTATGCTATGACTGGTTGGAGAATTGGCTTTACAGCAGCACCAAAAGAAATTGCAAAATGTATCAGTGCGTTGCAGTCACATATGACATCAAATCCAAATTCTATAGCACAAAAAGCAACAGTAGCAGCATTAAAAGGTTCTCAAAAATGTGTAGAAGATATGACAGAAGAATTTAAAAAGAGGAGAGATTATATATTTGAAAGAGAGCAAAATATTGCTATGCTTTCTGCACTCAAACCAGAAGGAGCATTTTATTTGTTTGTAGATGTGTCAAAAACATATGGCAAAAAGGCAGAAGGAAAACAAATACAATGTGCAGCAGATTTTGCACAGGCATTATTGGAACAAAAATATGTAGCAGTAGTACCATGTGCAGATTTTGGTATGGAAGATTATATTCGTTTGTCATATGCGACTTCTATGGAATTGATAAAAAAAGGTATGGATAGAATAGAAGAATTTGTAAAAGAATTAAAATAAATGGGGAGAGAAAATAAATGAGTTATGAAGTAATAAAAAGTGAAATGGCATATAAAGGAAAATTTTTATCTGTCAAAAAAGATGAAATTACATTGCCTGATGGCAATACAGCTTTTAGAGAAGTGGTAGAAAGAGGAGCAGCAACAGCAATATTGCCAGTAGATAATATGGGAAATATTATACTTGTGCGTCAGTATAGGCACCCTTTTGGTAAAATGATTTTGGAAGTACCAGCAGGCATTATGGAAGAAAAAGAGCAAGCGTATGATTGTGCAAAAAGAGAATTGGAAGAAGAAACAGGCTATAAAGCAGAAGAATTACAGTTTGTATGTGAAATGTATCCCACACCAGGATTTTGTATGGAAGTGCTGTATTTGTATATTGCAGAAAATTTGGAAAAAGGACATCAAAATTTTGATGAAGATGAGTTTATAGAAGTAGAAAAATATACATTAGAACAAGCACTTGATATGGTTTCAAAAGGAGAAATAAAAGATGCAAAAACAATATTGCTCCTTTATGCTTATCAAGCTCAAAAATTAAAACAAAAATAATTGTATTGCGTAAGAAATAATATAAAAAAACATAATATTATGAAATTGTGCATATGATTTTAAATAGGACAAGAAATGAACAATTTGTCTGAAGGAGGAATTATATGCCAAGAAAAGCAAACAAAGAACAAAAAAGGCAAATGATGGCTGTCATGATTTGCCTTTTATTTTTATTTTCTACCATAGCAGGAGCATTATTAGCAAATGGATTGCCATTGGAACAAATGGAGGGATTACAGGGAAGTATAAATACGTTATTTCAAACAGAACAACAATATACGCCTACGGTTTGGAGTGTATTTTTAAAATATTTAAAATATGATGTATTGATATGGCTGGGAGGGTGTTTTTATTATGGTGCAGTGCTTTCGGCGGGAGTGCTGGCTTTTAGGGGTATTTCATTGGGATATACTGCGGCAGTGCTTTTTATGACATATCAAACGAAAGGTATGTTTGCTGTAATATGTGCTATGCTTCCCCAAAATTTGATATTGCTTCCCGTTTATTTTTTTATG
This sequence comes from uncultured Clostridia bacterium, assembly GCA_910586765.1. Taxonomy (GTDB): domain Bacteria; phylum Bacillota; class Clostridia; order Lachnospirales; family Anaerotignaceae; genus Coprocola. The sequence continues at coordinate 104,693 of CAJUJJ010000001.1, read as the reverse complement.
ACGTGGCTTGCATTTTGTTTTTGGTTGGAACAAAAAAAAGGACAGTCTGGTAAAGGAGCATTAAAAAGAGAAGTAACAAGAATATGGACAGAATATATAATATTACTTTGGGGTTCAGTATTGGTAATAGCAGTTGCTTCTTTTGTAGAAGTATATTTATCAAGCCGTTTTATTAATATGTTAGGTGCGTTTTGGAAATGATGCTATATTTATGTAGACTTTTTTATGAAAATAGAGTATAATAAATAGAAAAAATTGATGTTATGTCATCTTAATAATAGAAAAAAGGAGTATTTAATATGGAAGAAAAAGTGACATCATTTCTATCACATTTAAAAAATCAAAAAGACGCATCTGAAAATACAATACTTTCTTATGGCAGGGATTTAAAAAATTTTATAAAATTTTTAAATAAAATGGAAATACCCAATTTTAATGAAGTAAATAAAACAACAATATTAGCTTATACATATGAAATGAAAAAACAGAAAAAAGCAGATTCTACTATATCAAGAACAATCGCATCATTGAGAGTATTTTTTCAATATTTGAATACCATAGGAGAGTTTTCTGGAAATCCAGCAGCAGAAATAAAATTACCTAAAATGAAAAGAACAATGCCTGAATATTTGCTTTTAGAGGAAGTAGAATTGCTTTTAAAACAGCCAGATAAAGAAGAAAAAGATGCAAGAGTGATAAGAGATAAGGCAATGCTAGAATTGCTGTATGCTACAGGCATAAGAGTTTCAGAACTGGTGTCATTAAAAGTAGATGATGTAGATTTATATTTGAGTTGTATAAAATGTAAAGGAAGTAAAAAAGAAAGAATAGTACCTTTTGGTAGTAGAGCAAAAGAGGCAATACAGCAATATTTACAAGAAAGTAGACCAGTGTTGTTGGATAAGGGACAATCTAGGACAAGTAAAAATGATAATGAGCTTTTTTTAAATTGTTCAGGAGGTTCTTTGTCTAGGCAGGGATTTTGGAAAATATTAAAAGCATATGCTGAAAAAGCAAATATTGAAAAAGACATTACACCACATATGTTAAGACATTCTTTTGCAACACATTTATTACAAAATGGTGCAGATTTGCAGTCTGTAAAGGAAATGATGGGACATTCTGATATTTCTACCACACAAATATATGTGAAAAAAGAAAAGGAAACATTAAAAGAGATATATGCAAAAGCACACCCAAGAGCATAAAAAGGAAAAGGCAGATAATATGAAAAAAGTATCTGCCTTTTTTTATTATCGAAATAAGTTAAGCCAAAAGGGAAAAAAAGGTATAACAGAACAACATAAACTTGAAAATATACCAAATAGTCCTCCCATAAGAGAAATAAAATACCACAGAAATAAAGAGGCTACGTTAATGACAATCAATGCTATTCTCAATAGTGTATTATTTCGAAGTACAATGATATTGAAGATGATGGCATAAAATGCTATCCATAATAATTGATAAATAGGCATATCAATCATTTTAAATGAAAGAATGAAAAAAGTAACAAAGTTGATACAAGGAAATAGTATAGAAAATAATATTACAGCAATAAAAACTAATTTGTTGTTTTCTATAGTTTGCTGAAATTGTTTAAGATATTGTATCATAATACTATCATTCCTTTCGTATTTGCGTTAGTCTGATTGTTCAGGAGGTGTCCAATTTTGAGCCATTTGCATAAAATGCTGTGACTGCTGTTTTTGTCCTAATGCTTCAAAGCATTTTGCTATAGCAAAAAGTGCTTTATCTCCACAACAATGAATGTCCATACAAGGAAGTGTTTCCAGTGCATACTGATACCAAGAAAGACCTTCTTCTATGTCATTTTGTTTATAAAAGTATTCTCCTAACAAATAGCATATTTCGCTTGTAATGCCTTCAGCTTTTTGACTAATACAATGTTTTAAAAAACTGTGTGTGTCATTTTCAGTCAGTGCAATTTTGGACAATATAATTTGACAAATTTGTCTTTTTTCTCCCAGTGCATTGTTTTCAAGGGCATTTAAAAAGTAATGTTTGCTTTTTGTAAGCTGTTGTGTTGTACCTGCTTTAAATAATTCTCTGGCATACATTTTAAAAAGTGTATCAGAAAATGTTTTTCCTTGTTGTGCTAATTTTGTAAGTATACTTAAATCTCTGTTAGTGTGTTCTCCTTCTGGTTTGTGTAATATTTCAATATCACTGTCGTATACAATAGGCTGTAAGCGTACTCTTTCGTGTATAGGGTCTATCCATTCAAATTCTCTTAATCGTTTAAATAATTTTGGTCGGAGTTCTTTTTGAAAATTGTACACGCTGTTTTCGTTGTTGACATTGACATAATACATTTGTACAATTTCGATTTCAGGAAGTATGTTTTGTTTTAATATCAAAAATTTGTTTCTGTTTGTTTCGTCAAGCACTTCATCTGCATCTACAGTATAAATATATTGTTGTGTGCATAAAGAAAAAGCGAAATTTCTTGCAGCAGAAAAGTCATCTATCCATACAAAATCATATATTTTGTCCGTGTAAGCAGAAGCAATTTTTTTTGTGTTGTCTGTAGAACCTGTATCCACAATAATGAGTTCTTCATAAAGTCCCTTTAAACTTTCTAAACAACGTTGTAATACTTTTTGTTCGTTTTTTACAATCATACAAACACTTACTGTTGCCATAGTATCATTCCTTTCAAATCAAAAAATAGGGGAAATTTTTCCCCTATTGTACTTATTTTGAAAATTTCTCTACCAACTGTGCTACAAATTCTACAAATTTTGATTTTACTTTTTCTGTTGTTTCCATTACTTCAATATGAGAAAGAGGCTGCTCCATAACACCTGCTGCCATATTTGTAACGCAAGAAATACCTAACACTTTTATGCCACAATGATTTGCAACAATTACTTCTGGTACAGTAGACATACCTACAGCATCTGCACCTAATATACCAGCGGCACGTACTTCGGCAGGAGTTTCAAAACTAGGGCCAGAAAAATACATATAAATGCCTTCTTTTAGTGATAAATCAATGTCTTTTGCCACTTGTTTGGCTTTATTAATGAGTTCTTTATTATATGCTTCTGACATATCTGGAAAACGAATACCAAAACTGTCTAAATTTTTGCCAATCAAAGGATTTTTTCCTAACATATTGATGTGGTCTGTAATGAGCATTAAATCGCCAGAAGTAAATGTTTTGTTTACACCGCCTGCGGCATTTGTTACAATAAGTTTTTCCACGCCTATTAGTTTCATTACTCTGATAGGGAATGTAACATCTTCCATATCGTAACCTTCATAATAGTGAAATCTTCCCTGCATACAAATAACGGTTTCATTGATAGCAAATCTGCCAGCGTGACCCTCTACTGTAGATACAGGAAAATGAGGAATATCTTTGTAATAAATATAATCTGCATTGTTTAAACTGTCGCCATAGCTTCCTAAACCAGAACCTAATATAATACCTACTTTAGGACGAAAAGCAGTATGTTGTTTTAAATACTCTGCTGCTTGGTGTAAATTTTTTTCTAATTCCATAAGAGTACACTCCTTTTGTTAATATCATATAGTATCAATGAAAACATAGTTTTTTAGAATGAATTTTTTTACTATTTTTATGATACCATTTTATAAAAAAATTTGCAATATTTTATAAATTCCGTTATACTGTTATTAGCAATCAATAAAAAGTAAATCAGTTTGGTCTATGTAAAAGGAGGACAATATCATGAAAAAAGTGTTAATGTTAGCAGGAGATTTTACAGAGGATTATGAAACAATGGTACCATTTCAGGCTTTGCAGGCAATAGGCTATCAAGTAGATGTTGTTTGTCCAGATAAAAAAGCTGGCGATATTATTAGAACAGCGATACACGACTTTGAAGGCGAACAAACATATTCTGAAAAGAGAGGTCATAATTTTGCATTGACAGCAGATTTTGATAAAGTAAATACAGCAGACTATAATGGTTTGTTTATTACAGGGGGACGTTCTCCAGAATATTTGAGATTGACACCAAGAGTAATTGAAATTGTAAAAGAGTTTTTTGAAGCAGATAAACCAGTTGCAGCAATTTGTCATGGCCCACAAATATTAACAGCAGCAGGCGTGTTAAAAGGTAAAAAAGCAACAGCTTATCCAGCAGTAGGCCCTGATATTACATTAGCAGGTGGCACATATGTTGCAGTAGATGCAGATAAGGCAGTCGTTGATGGTAATTTGGTAACTTCTCCAGCATGGCCTGGTGACTCTGCTATTGTGGCAGAATTTGTAAAATTGATGGGTACAGTTATTACATTATAAATAATATCATATCATTTATATAAAAAAGGAGCGTTATTTTTACGCTCCTTTTAAATATCTCTTTTTTCGAATAAACTTTCTATAGGCACATCAAGTATTTTGGAAAGTCCATACAATTCAATATCTGTTACAGTTCTTTGCTTTTCTTCTATTCTGGAAATAGAACCTCTACAAATATAAATAGCCATTGTTTCAAGTTTGTCTGATAATGTTTGTTGACTTAGTCCCTTTTTAATACGTAACTCCTTCACTTTACTTCCTATCATATTTTTTTGTTTGCTTTCTATTATTCTCGCCATAAAAATCTCTTCTTTTATATTGACATAGGACAGAAAAAATATAGTATTATTCTTTTTTATTTATTTGAGTTGACTGTTTTAAAATAATATAATTATTTATAAAGCGTGTAGGAAATTCTATTTCTGTCTTATCTAAAGACAACAAAAGTTGTTTTAGTTTTATTTCATAAGGAAGAGGTGAAGAATTATTTTTTAAAGCATAAATGCTATCACAAAGAATATCATCTAATGTTATATCTAGTGCATCTGCAATGATGTTTAATTTTGCAATATTAAAAGTGCTAATATTACCCTTTTCAATATTAGCAATCGTTGATTGTGACATATTACATAAATTACCTAGTTCTTTTTGAGATAAATTCTTACGATTTCTGTATTCTTTTATTCTTATTCCTAAAGCGACAGCGTCAAACATTTTTAATTCGTTCCTTTTTTACTATAAATATAATCTAATATTGTATCATATAAAAATTTATATTCTTCATTCGAAAGAGAAATAGCTGTTTCATATAGTATGTTGTTTGTATCAGATACTATATGAAAACTAGAATAGTCATTTGAAGTTATACCAAAATAATTTATAATAGAAATAAATAAAGCAATAGAAGGAATATTTTTACCATTTTGTATTTTATATAAATAATCTTCACTTACATTTAATTCCTGTGCAAGTCGATATGCTGTTATATTGTTCATTTTGCAAAGATTTTTAATTGCATTTCCAAATTTTATTTTATCAAACATAATTTTCTCCAATAATTTATATTTTAATAAAAATTAGTTGTAGAATAATTTATTATTAGATTATATTTAATATAATACATATATTTTGACATATTTTTCGGTTGTAAAATAAATTTTATTAGAATGTTTTAGATTGACAATAAAAATATTTCATAATATAATCAAATTGAAACTGTTACATAAAAAATGGAGATGATATTATGCAATTTTCGCAAAGGCTTAAAGAATTAAGAAAAGAACAAAATTTAACACAAGCAGAACTATCAAGTTTATTAAACTATGGTTATACTACAATAGCAAATTATGAAAGTGGAAGAAATCAGCCTAGTATGAGTGATTTTATAAGATTAGCAAATGTGTTAGGTGTAAGTACAGACTATTTATTAGGAAATTCTGATATAAAATATTTACAAGACAATACAATATGGCTAAAAAAAGTGAGTACAGCAATGTGTAATAACAATATTGATTTGACAAAAGCAGACCAGTTATTTATTAATTTTATCTATTCTAATATTCAGAAAAAAGCAGTACAAGAAAAGATAACACAACAAAATTTTAATAAAATATATGAAGAAATTATAAAAGAAAGTTCACAATTTTTATTAGAAGCAATGTTATTTTTATTTCAAAATAAGGCATATTACAATATCGTTAAAAGAAGTATTATAAAGGAGTTAAATATATAAAAAAAGGAGCGTTTATTTTACGCCCCTTTTGTATTGAAATGTTATTTTATGGCATTTTCAGAAAATTCTGTTACTATCATATCTTCATAAGGAATACGAGCAGAGAGTTCTCCTCCTTCTTCCATAATGTCCTGTATGAGAGTAAAACCGTCTTTATCAAAAAGTGTATTCTCTTTCCATGTATCTTGCTGTTTATAACGTTCAATAATTGTAGTGAGTGTTTCTATATCTGTATCGGGAAATTGGGGAAGTATTACTTGAGCAATTTGTTCTGGAGTATGCTCTTTTACCCATGTTTGCCCTTTTTGAATGGCATTTGTAAATTTTTGTATTATTTCTGGATTTTGTTGTATATAATCGCTTGTCGCCATATATACCGTGTAAGGTACATAGCCACTTGCTGTGCCCAGTGACGCAACAATATAACCGTTTCCTTGCTGCTGAAGTGCAGTGGCAGTAGGCTCAAATTCTACAGTATAATCACCTATTTCGCCAACAAATGCACCAGATGTGGAAGTATAGGAAATGTTGTTTATCAATTCCATATCTACATTAGGCGTAATATCGTTTTGTTTTAGTACATATTCTAGTACCAACTCGGGCATACCGCCCAGTCTTCCCCCTATAATAGATTTTCCTTTTACGTCACTCCATTGAAAATCGGGTTCTGGCTCACGTGAAACAAGAAAATTACCTGCCCTTTGTGTAAGTTGACTGAATTGTTTATATTACATAATTAGCGAATACATTTGACGATTATGAAAGTTCGACCAAGCGTTGACGAAGTAACGCAGGAGCAACTCGAATGTCAAATGTAGTAGCGGTTTTTCATACGAAGTATGAAAAAAATTACATCATAGCGAATACATTTAACGCTTATGAGAGTTCGACCAAGCGTTGACAAAGTAACGCAGGAGCAACTCGAATGTCAAATGCAGTAACAGTTTTTCATATGTAGTATAAAAAAATTACTTCAAAAATTAAATACAATAAATAATTTGTATACTTCTGTTTTGCAGGTCAAGTAAAACTTTTTGTATAAATTCTGTTGCAATATTGTGTTTTTCTTCAATAGAAACTGTGTCTGATATAAGTGCATTATAAAACGTCTGTAATATTTGTGGATTTAATATATCCTGTAGATTTTGCTGTTGTTTTTGCAATAAAGAAATTTGATAAAATAGTTGTGTTTCTTCTTTTTGTAGTTCCATTTTATTTGATTTATATTCTTCTAGTGTATCTATTTCAGCTAAATAGGCTTTTTTAATTAAGTCTTTTTTTTGCTGTATTTTATTAATGTTGTGTTTTATAACAGCGATTTCATTAGAAGGAATTACAATATTTTTTTCAATTTTCATTTTATGAGGGTTTTGCATATCGTGTTTTATAGTTTCTAGTATCAATTTTTCAAGTTTTCTATTAGACCAATAACGATTTTGGGAACATATTCCTTCGCTGTGAGAAATACACTCATAAGCAAAATATTTACCTTTGTCACTGGAGTGTAATACAAGACGACTACCACATTCTGCACAACATATTAGGTGCTGACTCCATACTTTTATATTTGTTGTTTTTGTATTTTTAAGGGCAAAATCACTTTGTTTTAGTGCTTTTTGTTGTGCCTTTTGAAAAGTGTCTTTGTCTATAGCAGCAGTATGACTGCCTTCTGCTAGTATCCATTCTTTTTCAGAATTGACAGTATAGCCATCGGATGACCTATAATTATATCTTGTTAAGCCAGTGTAAATATGATTTGTTAATATGTATTTTATAGTACAGACACGCCATTTTCCTCCTCTTTTTGTTAAAATTTTGTTTTGATTGAGATATTTTGAAAGAGCGGCATAAGAATATCCCCTGTTTACAAACATATCAAATATCATTTTTACAACAGGAAATTCATATTCATTTATCACTAATTGTTTATCTTTTATATCATAACCATAAGGGGCTTTTCCTATATGTTCTCCTCGTCTTGCTTTTTCAAACAGACCTTTTTTTACTTCATCTGAAAGATTGAGAGAATAATATTCTGCCATTGCTTCCAACATAGATTCTAGTATAATAGAGAATTTGTCGTCTTCTAATTGCTCCGTAATACTGATTACTTTGATACCACATTCTTTTCGTAATAAAGATTTGTATACAACACTGTCCTCCCTATTGCGGGCAAAACGGTCAAATTTGTGTACTAATATCATGTCAAAAGGTTTTGGCTTTGTTTTTGCAGTGCATATCATTTCCATAAATGCAGGACGTTTTTCTGCTTTTCTGCCTGAAATTCCCTCATCTATAAAAATGTATTTTTCATTAAGTAGTATGTTGTTTCTTTTTACATATTCTTTTATTGCTCTTTTTTGAGCATCTGGTGAAAATTCTAATTGGTCATCTGTACTGACACGAATGTAAGCAGCAGCTGTTTGCATTGAATTTCCCTTCTTTTTTTATTATTTTATCATTATAATAAAAAAAACTACCAAAAATGACAGTAAGAGTAATTTTAAAGTTTTTGCTTTTTCTCTAATATTTAAAAAAAGACATATGTATAGTATTTTTACTAGAATAGTACAATCCTAATAATGAATACAATAGTAAAAAAATAAGGGAGATTGCTTATGATAGAAGGAAGTGCATTACCATCAAAAATATATTATAAACAAACAGACGAAACACGTATGTGGAACGATTTGACAAAAAAAGAAAAAGAAGAAGCTATGACTATAATGGCAGAAAGGGTAATGAATGTGCTAGGCTATAGATTGATAGAAATGAATTTTGATAATTAAATATAAATGTTGCTCCATATTATAATGGAGCGTAGCATATGGGACAAGCAGTTAAAGTTTATTATAATACAAACTGTAATAATAATTACAAATTGAAACAAAATAGATAAAAAATAAAAAAGCAGAAAATTACATCTGCTTTTTTATAATATAAATGATAAAAGACTATTTATTTTGTTGTTTTAATAATATGTATGTTTTTATGACTTCGGCAGCATTTTCAATACTAATTTTGGAAGTATTGAGCACTAAATCATAATTGTCAGCTTGTCCCCATTTTTGATTACTGAAATAACTATAATAATTAGCACGACGTTTATCTGTTTTGATAATAGTGTGTTCAATGTGTTTTTCAGGCAAACCATAAGTATCTACCACACGACGTATTCTGTCATTGATATTGGCATGTATAAAAACATTGGTACAATATTCATTTCCCTTTAAAATATAGTCAGCACATCTACCTATAATAACACAAGAGCCTTTTTCAGCTAAATCACGAATAACTTGTGATTGTGCCAGAAATATTTTTTCTGTTAAAGGCAGACCATATACTTCGTGAGGGGAATTATTTGGCAAAAGATTAGACAAAGAAAAAAGGATATTTCCAACAGAAGCGGATTCAGCTTCTTTAAAATAATGTTGTGAAAGTCCTGTTTTTTGAGCAGATAATGTAATCAGTTCATTGTCGTAAAAAGGAATGTCTAATATTTTTGAAAGTGTTTTACCTACTAAACGTCCACCACTGCCATATTCTCGGCTAATAGTAATAATTGATTTTTCCATAAAGTAATGTTCCCCCTTTTGAAGAAATAATTGTAATAATTGTTTTGTATTAGTATAACGTATTTTAATAGTAAAGTCAAAAAATCTATATTATTCAAAAAAGTTAGTGCATGAAAAACATAGTATAAAATAAAAATAAGTTTTTTCAGCATTTTTTTGATTTCTGATATTTACATTTTTAGCAAAAATGATTATAGTAAGATGTAGTTCATTATTATAGTGTAAGGAGATTTGAATATTATGGGAGAATATATGACAGGCTTAAAAAGAAGCCATATGTGTGCAGAAGTGAGTGAAACAATGATTGGCGAAAATGTCACAGTGATGGGTTGGGTACAAAGACGTCGAGATTTGGGACAACTTCTGTTTATAGCATTAAGAGATAGAACAGGTATTGTGCAGATTGTGGTAGATGGCAATACAGCAGAAAAAGCACTGTTTGAAAAGGCAGAAATGGTACGCAGTGAATTTGTATTAGCAGTAAAGGGAAAAGTAAGTGCAAGAACAGCAGAAAATATCAATGAAAATATGAAAACAGGTAAAATTGAAATCATTGCAGAAGAATTTAGAATATTGTCTGAAAGTGATGCTTTACCTTTTCAAATTGAAGATAGTGTAACAGTAAAAGACGATTTGAGATTAAAACATAGATATCTTGACTTGAGAAGACCAAGCCAGTTAAAAAATATTATGTTAAGACATAAAGTTGTTCAAGTAATACATTCTTTTTTAGATGCAGAAGGATTTTTGGAAATTGAAACACCTATACTAGGAAAAAGTACACCAGAAGGAGCAAGAGATTATTTAGTACCAAGCCGTGTACACCCTGGCAATTTTTATGGTTTGCCACAATCTCCACAACTTTATAAACAATTATTAATGGTTTCTGGTATGGATAGATATTATCAAATTGCAAAATGTTTTAGAGATGAGGATTTAAGAGCAGACAGACAGCCAGAATTTACACAAGTAGATATGGAACTTTCTTTTGTAGATGAAAATGATATTATGGACATCAATGAAAGAATGATGCAAAAAGTATTTAAAGAATTGCTTGATGTAGAAATCAAATTGCCTTTGCAAAGAATGACATATAAAGAAGCTATGGAGCGTTTTGGTTCTGATAAACCAGATATTCGTTTTGGTATGGAATTAAAAAATATTTCCGATATTGTAAAAGAAACAGAATTTGTAGTATTTAAAAATGCTTTAGAAAATGGCGGAAGTGTAAGAGCAATCAATGCAAAAGGCTGTGGTAATTTCCCAAGAAAACAAATTGATAGCCTTGTAGAATTTGTAAAAACATATCAAGCAAAAGGATTGGCTTGGATAGTGGTAAATGCAGATGGCACATTAAAATCTCAAATTGCAAAATTCTTTTCTCCTGAAAAATTGCAGGAAATTGTAGACGCTATGGACGCAAAAGCAGGAGATTTGATATTGATTTGTGCAGATAAAAATAAAGTTGTATTTGACGCATTGGGAGCGTTAAGATTAGAGCTTTCCAGAAGATTAGAGTTAACAAAAGCAAATGATTTTGCATTTTTGTGGATAACAGAATTTCCTATGTTGGAATGGGACGAAGAAGAAAATAGATATGTCGCTGTACACCACCCATTTACAGCACCTATGGAACAAGATTTGGAATTGTTGGAAAAAGACCCTAGTGCAGTAAGAGCAAAAGCATATGATATTGTGTTAAATGGCTATGAATTAGGTGGAGGCAGTATTAGAATACACCGCAGAGATATACAACAAAAAATGTTTGAATTGTTGGGATTTGAACCAGAAGATGCGCAGGAAAGATTTGGATTTTTGTTAGATGCTTTTAAATATGGTGTACCTCCTCATGGTGGTCTTGCATTTGGATTAGATAGAATTATTATGTTAATGTCTGGTGCAACAAGTATAAGAGATGTCATAGCATTTCCAAAAGTAAAAGATGCTTCTTGTCCTATGACAGATGCACCAAATGTAGTAGAGCAAAAACAGCTTGAGGAATTGGGAATTGCTATAATAAAAGAAAAAGAATAAATAACTCTTATTGTCAGCGTTATGGTTTTATCGTAACGCTGATAATAAAAGGAAAGGCGGAAATAGAATGACACTGAAAAAGTTGACGGTGATTGCTGTTGCCGCAGGTGTTATGATATGTTCTTCTGTTTATGTAGGAATGTATTTGAATACAGATGATGAAATGGAATTTGCGATTGGAAAAGAAGAATATACAATAAATGGAAGTACAAAAATATTTGATGAAACCGTAAAAAATTTACCTGTGATAGATGAACAAAGCCAAAAACTTTTAATTCCTCTTAGGTGGGTAATAGAAGAATTAAAAGGAAGCATTACATGGGAAAAACAAACAAATGCTACAGTAATACAATATCAAGGAAAAAATATCAGAATAGAAACAGATAAACAAAAAGCGGCTGTAAATGGATATAGTGTAATATTAAAAGACCCACCAGTTATAAAAAATGGCTGTACTTATGTTACAGCAGATTTTATGGAAGAAAATTTTGACACTAATATTGTATGGAACGGAAAACAAAAGCAAATTACATTAAGAACGGAAGCAATACAAAGACCTATTGTATATAAAAATGAAATGATTTATAAAAGAGAAAATCGTTGTTATGATGTAGAAGTACCTGTGATTGTAGGTTTGAATGACAGCAATTATGAGAAAAGTTTAAATCATAGATTATCTAGTGACATTACAGATAAAATACAAGACTTTATGACACAAAATCAAAAAGAAGCTGTAAAATCAAATTTAAAAGCAGAGTATACAGTACCTTATAGAAGTAAGGAAATGCTTAGCATTATATTTTTGGCAGAAATAGAAAATGAGCAAGAGAAAAGACAAGTACAGAAAACAATCAATATTGATTTTCAAACACAAAAAATGATAAAATTGGGAGATTTGTTCCGCAAAAAAGACTATAAACAAAAATTAGCAAAAGAGCTTGATATTTCTTTGAAAGAACTGCCAGAACAAACAGAACAACAGTTTTATTTTGATAAAGACAGAGGATTGATAGTATATTGGGATAATGAATATGGTGTGAAACAGGAATATGCAATTCCTTTTGTAGAAATGAAAAAAATGCTCAAAGACAATTACCAGTATTTATTAGTACAAAATCAACCTTAAAAATATAAAACAATAGCTGTATAATATACACAAAAAACATAAAACATTTTTGATAATAACGATATTGTTATATTTGTCACTGTACAAAATAAAGAACTTAGTATATTTTTACAGCTTTTCCATTGAAATATTGTAAAAAAGAATGTATAATTCAATTATTAGCGGTATAACAATAATCACGATGTCAAAATTTTGTATATTAATCTGTTAGAAATAGTATATAAATTGGCAAAATTTTTGAAATAAGGCTACCACAATCCTACTGGCTTTAGATGGTGAGTTAAGGTAGCCAAAAGTATTAAAATATATAGGGATGGTACAGCCCGAATTTACGCCTGTGGAGATAGTAGGTTACGAGGTCTATGAAGCAGGAAGCTCATTGGCTTTAGACAATGGGTAGTTCACTAAATATCAATGGTATAAAAAACAATAATAAAATTCTATTTTTATTGTTTTAGAAATAATAATACTGTTCAAAAATTGATTTATGGTTATACTACTTTTATACAATCCGTATGGATAAAAGTAAGCTATTAACGTAATTTATTTATTTAAGGAGGAAAAAATTTATGTCTAAAGTAATGAAAACTATGGACGGAAATGAAGCTGCTGCTTACGCTTCCTATGCGTTTACAGAAGTAGCTGGTATTTTCCCTATCACTCCATCTTCCCCAATGGCTGAAAAAACAGATGACTGGGCTGCAAATGGAAAGAAAAATCTTTTTGGTCAAACAGTAAAAGTAGTAGAAATGCAGTCTGAAGCAGGTGCAGCAGGAACAGTACATGGTTCTCTTGCCGCTGGAGCATTGACAACAACATATACAGCATCACAAGGTTTGTTGTTGATGATACCTAATATGTATAAAATTGCTGGTGAATTGTTACCAGGTGTATTTCATGTAAGTGCTCGTGCATTAACAGCACAGGCGTTATCTATTTTTGGTGACCATTCTGACGTTATGGCTTGCCGTCAAACAGGTTTTGCTATGCTCGTTTCAAACAGTGTACAAGAAGTAATGGATTTAGCATCTGTGGCACATCTTTCTGCAATAAAGGGTAGAGTACCATTTGTACATTTCTTTGATGGTTTCAGAACAAGCCACGAAATTCAAAAAATAGAATGTATTGACTATGATGAATTAGCAAAAATACTTGACTGGGACGCAGTAAACACATTTAAGAGAAATGCTTTAAATCCAGAACACCCTGTCATTAGAGGTACAGCACAAAATCCTGACATTTACTTCCAAGCAAGAGAAGCATCTAACAAATTCTATGATGCTTTGCCAGCAGTAGTAGAACAATATATGAAAGAAATCAGCAGAATTACAGGCAGAAATTATGATTTGTTCAATTACTATGGTGCTGCTGATGCAGAACGTGTCATTATAGCAATGGGTTCTGCTTGTGAAGCAATAGAAGAAACAATTGATTATTTAACAGCAAAAGGCGAAAAAGTTGGTCTTGTAAAAGTACATTTGTTCAGACCATTTGTGGCAGAAAAATTATTAGCTGCAATTCCTAAAACAGCAAAGAAAATTGCAGTATTGGATAGAACAAAAGAACCTGGTGCATTAGGCGAGCCATTATATCAAGATGTATGTACAGCAGTATATGAAGCAGGCGATGCTCCTGTAATAGTAGCTGGACGTTATGGTTTAGGTTCTAAAGACGTTACACCTGCACAATTTATAGCAGTATATGAAAACTTGAAATTGGATAAACCACAAAATCATTTCACAATGGGTATTGTAGATGACGTAACAAATCATTCTCTTGCAGTAGGAGAAGAAGTTGACGTTACTGGAAATGATGGTACAATCAGCTGCAAATTCTGGGGATTGGGTGCAGATGGTACAGTAGGTGCTAACAAAAACTCCATTAAAATCATTGGTGACCATACAGATATGTATGCACAGGCTTACTTTAGCTATGACTCTAAAAAATCCGGTGGTATTACACAATCTCACTTACGTTTTGGTAAAAAACCAATTCGCTCCACATATCTTGTAAAAACAGCAAACTTTGTTGCTTGCCATAAACAAGAATATGTACATTTGTATGATATGGTTTCTGATTTGCAAGAAGGCGGAACATTCTTGTTAAATACAGTTTGGACACCTGAAGAATTGGACAAACAGTTACCAGCAAGCATTAAAAAACAATTAGCAGAAAAGAAAATCAATTTCTATACTATCAATGGTACAGATATTGCAAAAGAAATCGGCTTAGGAAATAGAATTAACACAGTATTACAAGCAGCTTTCTTTAAATTAGCAAATATCATTCCTATTGAAAAAGCAGTGGAATATATGAAAGCAGCTATCACAAAATCCTATGGCAAAAAAGGCGATACTATATTAAATATGAATTATGCTGCTGTAGATAAAGGTGTAGATGGAGCTGTTAAAATTGATATTCCAGCAGAATGGGCAAATGCTGTTGATACAGAAGTAAAAGCAGAAAGACCAAAAACAGATTTTGTAAAGAATATCGTAGACCCAATGAACGCACAAGAGGGAGACAAATTACCAGTAAGTGCATTCAATGGTAGAGAAGATGGTACATTCCCATGTGGTACAGCAGCATATGAAAAACGTGGTGTTGCAGTAGATGTACCAGAATGGCAACCAGATAAATGTATACAATGTAATCAATGTTCTTATGTATGTCCTCATGCTTCTATCCGTCCATTCTTGTTGACAGAAGAAGAAGTAAAAGCAGCACCAGAAGGATTTACAGCAGTAGCACCAAAAGGATTAAAAGGTGCAGATGGCTTGAAATTTAGAATGCAAGTATCTGTACTTGACTGCTTGGGCTGTGGAAGCTGTGCAGAAGTATGTCCAGCACCAGGAAAAGCATTGATTATGAAATCACTTTCAACACAAGAAGCAGAAATTGCAAACTGGGATTATGCAGTAGATAAAGTTGCACCTAAAGCAAATCTTGCAAATAAAGGTACTGTAAAAGGCAGTCAGTTCGAACAGCCATTACTTGAGTTCTCTGGAGCTTGTGCAGGCTGTGGAGAAACACCATATGCAAAATTGGTAACACAATTATTTGGTGATAGAATGTATGTTGCAAATGCAACAGGCTGTTCTTCAATTTGGGGTGGTTCTGCACCATCTATGCCATATACAGTAAATAGTAAAGGCAGAGGTCCAGCATGGGCAAACTCATTATTTGAAGATAATGCAGAATTTGGTCTTGGTATGTTCTCCGCTGTAAAACAGATGAGAAATGGCTTAAAAGATAAATTGGAAGCATTAAAAGCAATTGACGCATCTGTTGCAGGTGTTGTTGATAAATGGATAGAAACAATGGAAGATGGAGAAAACTCCAGAGCAGCATCTGATGCAGTAGTAGAAGCATTGACAAACTATTCTGGCAGCGATGCAGAAGCAAAAAATATTGTTTCTTATGTATTAGAAAATAAAGACCAACTTGTTAAAAAATCACAGTGGATATTTGGTGGTGACGGTTGGGCTTATGATATTGGCTACGGCGGACTTGACCACGTATTAGCATCTGGAGAAGATGTAAATGTATTGGTATTTGATACAGAAGTTTACTCCAACACAGGCGGACAGTCTTCTAAAGCTACACCAACTGGAGCAGTAGCACAGTTTGCAGCATCTGGTAAGAGAGTAAAGAAAAAAGACCTTGGTATGATGGCAATGAGCTATGGCTATGTATACGTTGCACAAGTTGCAATGGGAGCAGATAAAAACCAACTTGTAAAAGCATTGGTGGAAGCTGAAAAATATCATGGTCCATCATTGATTATTGCATATGCTCCATGTATCAATCATGGATTAAAAGGCGGTATGTCTGGAGCACAAAATGAAATCAAACGTGCTGTAGAAGCAGGTTACTGGCATATGTATCGCTTCAATCCAGAATTGAAAGCAGAAGGCAAAAATCCATTCATATTAGACTCTAAAGAGCCAACAGCAAGCTTCAGAGATTTCTTGTTAAGCGAAGTACGTTATAGTGCATTGCAAAGAACATTCCCAGAAATCGCAGAAGAATTGTTCCAGAAATGTGAAGAAGATGCAAAAACTAGATTGGAAACATATCAGAAAAAAGCAGCAGAAGTAAAATAATATTGTAATATAAATGAGAAAGTGTAGGCATTTGCCTACACTTTTTTATGTTTATAAATGATATAAATAAAGTGTTAAAAAAATGTTGTATTTGTATGACAACATTGTTATTTTTGACCAAAAGAAATAGTAAAAAAATATAGTAAAAACAGTTGGTGCATAAATAAAAACAATAAAATATAAAATAACTGAAATAAAAATAAAAAATCCATATTTTTTGTATATATATAACATTGTTGTATTCAAATAAAATAAAAAATAGTTTCATAAAAGGAAATATTTTGTAATATATGTAGTAAAAAAAAGCAAAATAGTAACAATAATATATGAATTTGACAGACAACAGAGAGTATTTTAATAATTTCCAAAAAAAAATTTAAAAAAATGCAAAATTTCTCTATACTATTTAGCAATTTTATAGTAAAATATGTATAAGGGAAAGATGAGAGGTGTTGACAATGTGATAAGAAAGAAAATATAAAAGGAAAAAAACTGTAAACTGTTTATAGTGTAATGGGTGAAAGTGAGTGAAAGGAATGTGATTTGAATGAAAAATCAAAAGGCAGATATGTTTGTTATCGGTTTGGCACTATTTTCAATGTTTTTTGGTGCTGGTAATATTATTTTCCCTCCATTTTTAGGTATGCAAGCAGGTGCTTCTTGGGGGCTAGGATTTGTTAGTTATTACATAGCAGATATTGGTTTGGCATTGGTTGCGATATTTGCTATGCTTAGAGCAAATACAGATTTTGCTGGTATGATGAGCCATATAGGTAGAATACCTGCTGTAATATTGTCTTGTGCTACAGTACTTTGTATAGGACCTGGTATTGCTATACCAAGAACAGCAGCTACAACATATGAAATGGGCGTAATGCCAATATTTGGTTTAGAAGCAGGAAATGTTGCAGTAACAGCAATTACAAGTGTTGTATTCTTTGCGATTACAATAGTGCTTTCATTGAATGAGTCTTCTGTTTTGGATATTATCGGTAAATTTTTGACACCAGTATTATTTGTTGGTTTGTTGATTATGATTATAAAGGGCTTTATTTCCCCAATCGCCCCAATATCTGACACAACACAACTTGAATCTGTAGTACAGACAGGTGTTCTTTCAGGTTATCAAACATTAGACGTTTTAGCAGCACTTTGTTTTGGTGTTATTATATTGAAAACGGTAAAAGATAAAGGATATACTTCTATAGGAGAAAAGAACTTAGTAACAGGCGGTGCAGCGATTGTTGCAGGTATAGGTCTTTTAATTATTTATGGTGGTTTAACATATTTAGGAGCAACAATGTCTACATTGCACACAGGAGATAGCATTACAAGAGCAAACTTGATTGTAGAAATTGTGCAGTCATTATTAGGTCAAGGCGGCGTTATATTCTTAGGTGTAGTAGTTTCATTTGCCTGCCTTACAACATCAGTAGGTTTGGCATCATCTTGTGGTTCTTTCTTTGAAGAATTAACAAAAGGAAAAGTAAGTTATAAACAAGTTGTTATTATTACTTGCGTAGTAAGTGCTGTATTAGCAAATGTAGGTTTGGATACTATCGTTTCTATATCCGCTCCTATATTAGACTTAGTTTATCCAGCAGCATTAGCAGTTATCGTATTGGCATTATTTGCAAATAATATTAAAAATGACAATATTTATAAAGCAGCAGCATTAGGTGCATTTATTATGAGTATATTGACAACAGCATCTAACTATGGCGTAACAGCTTGTGACTTTGTAAAATCATTACCATTTGCAACATATGGATTTAACTGGCTTGTTCCAACAATTATCTGTGGTGTAATTGGTGCATTTATAAAAGATAAAAATGCAGGTTTAGCTGTAGCAGATGATGAAGAAACTGTTGAGGAATAAAAAACAAGAGAAAATTCCCTAATTCTCAATATAATATTTCTTTCTTAATCTCATCTTAATCGGAAAGAGAAAAAAAGCGACTTTTATAAGTCGCTTTTTTTGTTGTGCTGTTATAATAATTCCATATAAGCGTGATATGCCTGTTTAACAGCATATTCTGTAGTAGTATTATTTTCTATGCTTTTTTGACTGTAACGCATATAAAGAGGAAAACGTTCTTGATACATTTTTTCTAGGGCACTTACACTGCTGGAAAGAGGACGGCCTTCTCCTATAACTAATTTAGATAAATCTCTTTGTATCAAAAGTATTACACCATTCATAGACAAATATAGCATATTTTCTGGCTTTTTGATACAGCCGCCACCAGTAGAAATAACAATATTGTTTTTGCCTGAAAATTCTTTTGTAACTTCTGTTTCGATTTCTCTAAAAGCATTTTCGCCATATTGTTCAAAATAATTTGAAATAGGCATACCAATTTTTGAAACAATTTTAGCATCAATGTCAACAAAATCTTTATGAAGTAACTTGGCAAGTTCTGCACCTATAGTAGTTTTGCCGCTGCTGGGCATACCTATCAATACCACATTTTTTTTCTCAAAAAGCATTTCTTTGTATATGTCGTCAATTTTATATTCTGGTATAGATGTATTTAAAAATATTTCGACAGCATATTTTGCTTGTGCAATGAGCATTTCCAAACCGCCTACTGCAATCATATTGTGTTTTTGTGCTTCTAACAATAATTTTGTTTTAATAGGATTGTATATAATATCTACTACTGCATTACATTTTGTGTAATGTTCTAAATCAATGGGGCAACCATCTAAATTAGGATACATACCTACAGGAGTGGTATTTATAATGACATCAGCATCACTGTGCAATTTTTGACATTGCTCATATGTAACAGCGTCATTACTTGGTTTGTAATAAACAGTAATAATTTGTTTTGCCTGTAAATAATGCAACACAGCAATAATTGCTTTAGAAGCACCACCTTTACCTAATACAAGCACTTTTTTGTTTTTGACATCAATGTTGTTGTGTTTCAGCAGATATAAAAAACCGCCAAAATCTGTATTATATCCGTATAAATTACCGTTTCTGTTTACAATAGTGTTGACAGAGCCTACTGCCTGTGCTTTTTGGTCAATTTCGTATAAATAAGGCATAACAGCTATTTTGTAAGGTATTGTAACATTGATGGCACGAAATTCCTTTTTTTCTAAAAAAGAAGCTAATTCTTGTTTTGGTAAAGGGTATAAATCATAAGTGTAGTCTGCTAATTTTTCGTGTATTATTTTGGAAAAACTGTGTCCTAGTTTTTCACCTATTAGTCCATATTGCATAATTGTTCACCTCGTCTGTTTTTTGTATATCATACAAGAATAGAAATCATTTTTCAACACAATATTGTAATAAAATCGTAAAGACAGTTGTTATAAATAATGCTATAATAAAAAAATAGCAATTTAAAGCAATGAATAAAGAAAGGACGGAAATTATGAAAAATTTAAAAAAATATGTGTCTGCATTATTAAGCGTTTGTTTATTGAGTGCTTGTGCGTTAATACCACAAGAGGCGGAAGCATTAGAGCAGTCAAGTAATAGCAACAAAAATGATATGAGGGCAGTATGGATTTCTACAGTATATAGTGCAGATTATCCATCCGTACAGAATGATGAACAGAAACAAAAACAAGAATTTATTACAAAATTAGATGAAATCAAAAATATGGGATTAAATACTGTTGTAGTGCAAATGCGTCCCAAAGCAGATGCTTTTTATCAGTCAAATATCAATCCATGGAGTGAAATATTGACGGGTACGCAAGGAAAAAATCCCGGATATGACCCTATGGCATTTATGATAGAAGAAACGCACAAAAGAGATATGGAATTTCACGCTTGGCTCAATCCCTATAGAATTACAACAAGCGGTACAGATATGAGTGTATTAGCAGAAAATCACCCTGCAAGACTGCATACAGATTGGGTAATTACTTACAACAATGGTTTGTATTATGACCCAGCAAATGAAGCAGTAAAACAACATATTTGTGACACGGTTGCCGAAATTGTAACAAATTATAATGTAGATGCCATACATTTTGATGATTATTTTTATCCAAATGGTTATCCTTTAAATGAGGGAGAAACACAAGATGGACAACAAGCAAATCAGAGAAGGGCAAATGTAAATGATATGATTAGACGAGTGCATGATACTATAAAATCTATTAAATCAGATGTAGCCTTTGGTGTAAGCCCTATGGGAATTTGGAAAAATAAAGGTTCTGATAGTACGGGTTCTGATACAAAGGGAGCGGAAGGATATTATGCTGTTTATGGCGATGTAAGAACATGGATAAAAAATAGATATGTAGATTATATTGTACCTCAAATTTATTGGGCAAGAGGTACAGCAGCCGCAGATTATGAAACACTTATAAAATGGTGGACAGAAGAAGTTAAAAATACAAATGTAGATTTATACATAGGACAGGGCATTTATAAAGATGATGTTGCAGCAGAAATAGGAGAAGAACTTTTACTTAATGAGCGATATGGTGTAAAAGGCAGTTTTTATTTTAGTTTGAGAGATTTGCTTGATAACAGACAAAATTGTAAAGTAGCAGTGATGAATTATTATGCGAAAAAAGATGGCACAGGACAGCAGATACCTACACCACAAACACCACAAGAGCAAACACCTTCTACAGAAAATACACCACCTGAACAAACAGAAACACCAGAAGTTGTAATACCACCTGAACAAAATAATGCACCAGTGGTATTTGACCCAGTAGAGCCTATACCAGAACCAGTAGAACCTACACCAGAGCCAGAACCACCAGTACAAACACCACCAGATGAAATTTGTTCATTACCTACAGCAGAACAAGACGCTTTTATAGCAAATACAAAAGTGCTTGTGGACAGTAAGGAAATAGCATTTGATGCTTATATTATAAATGATTTTACTTATTTTAAATTGAGAGATGTAGCAATGGCATTAAATGGCACACAAAAACAGTTTGATACACTTTGGAATGAAAAAGAAAAAGCAATTAATGTTGTAACAAATACAGCTTATACCGTAGCAGGAGGAGAACTGCAAAAAGGTGCGGCAAAAAATAAAAAAGCATTGTGTTCTACTGTTACATTGTATTTTAATGGAGTAGAAAAAGCATTACTGGCTTATAATATAGATGGGAATACCTATTTTAAATTGAGGGATTTAGCAAAAGAAATTGATTTCGGTGTAGCATGGAATGAACAGTCACAGAGTATTGCAATACAAAGTGATAGTAGCTATACAGAATAAGGAGTTAAAGTAGTATGGAAGAAAAAAAGCTAAAAGAATTAGAGCAGCGTTCTTTTGAAAATGCAGCATATGTTTCCAAAACACCAACAGAAGAAGCTGCTTTGACAATACAAAAAATATATGCAGTATATAAAAATCAAGGTTTTGATTTTGCAATTATAAATGACAGTGGTGTTATGAAATTCAATCAAGATAGAATGAAATTTTTGGAATTGATAGCAAATGCAGACATATCAGAAGTAGGAAACAAATTTGAAAAAAGGCTTTCTGTACAGGAATATGAATTTTTAAAGGCATATATAGAATATGGAAAATATCACTTGCAGCATCAAATGCCCGAAAGACAAAAAACGAAAGTAATGGACGTATCACCTAAAGAAACGGCAGCATATCAAAGGCTTTGTCAAAATGTCATAGGACAGGAAGAAATGAAACATACATTATGTAAATTAGGTGCGGTGTATCAGTTTGCCAGAAAAAGAGAAGAATATCATTTGCCAACACCGCCTATACATAAAGTGTTAGCATTTATAGGCCCTCCTGGTACAGCAAAAACAACATCAGCAAGATATTTTGCAGAAATGATGACAGAACAAGAATTACTTTCAGGAGGAAGTATTGCCTATGTTACAGGAACACAATTAAAAGCGAAATATGTTGGGCAGACTTCTGACAGAGTACATCAAATATTTGAAACAAATGACATTATTATAATAGATGAGGCATATTCTCTGGTAAATTATAATGAAACAGAAAGGACAGATAATTTTTCACAAGAAGCATTGGCACAGCTTTGCATAGAAGTAGAAGAACATAGTGATGATAAATTGATTATATTTGCAGGATATGGAGGAGATATTCATGAAAAAAATAATAAGATGAAACGCTTTTTGGACGAAAATCCTGGTATATCAAGTAGAATAACATTTACAGTTCATTTTTCGCCTTATTCTGCAAAAGAAATGCTTGACATATTTGAAGCATTGGCAAATAATGCAACATTTCATTTAGAAAAAGGCTGGGAAGATGTACTTTTACCATTTTTTGAAAAAAGAGTAAAAGATGAAAATTTTGGTAATGGTAGAGAAGCAAGAAGATTATTGGAGCATACTATGGCAGTAGCAGCAGAAAGATTTATGCAGTGGCAGCAAAATGCAATGTTTTGTTCTCAAATTGCAAAAGAAAAAGAAGAAAGGAAACAGCTATCACTGTTGACTTGTGAAGACTTAAATACAGCAATACAGGAATTTATAAGAGGATAGTAAAAAGCACTCACTTTTTTATAGTCCTACTTTATTACAGTAAAAATAAATTCTTTGACAGACTGGGCATATAAAAATTTAAGAGGTATGAGCATAATTGTAGTATTCTATTAGAAATATAAATTAAAATATAACAAGGAGAATGAAATATGTTTGAGGACTTTGATTTTACTGATTTTTGGAACGATGATGCTGAAAATATGGATTTGATTGGAGAGCCTCCATCTGATGAGTTAATTGCAGAAATCGAAAAAGAGCTTGATTACAAATTGCCTGCTTCTTACATTTGGTTAATGAAACAGCATAATGGAGGTTTGATTAAAAAAACAGATTTTCTAGTAACTATATCAAATAGTTGGAAGATAGTGTGGGTCACTAAGTTTATAAAAATTAATTCTATTTGTGATGAAAATCAATTTATGAAAAACGATTGGGGATATCCTGATATTGGTGTAGCTATTTGTGATACTCCTTCTGCTGGACATGAAATGATTTTTTTAGATTATCGTGAGTGTGGTAGGCAAGGAGAACCTAAAGTGGTACATATTGACCAAGAGTTAGATTATGAAATTACCCTTTTAGCAGATAATTTTGAGGATTTCATTAGAGGGCTTGTAGATTCAGAAGAATTGGAAGAATTTTATGAAGAATAAGTGAATAAAAATCAAAAAAAGGCGATAAGTAGTTTTAGTAATAAAAAGCACTCACTTTTTTATAGTGAGTGCTTTTTTATCAAACATTATCTGCCATATAAAGAAGCAATTCTTTTGTAGTATCCCAACCAATACAAGCATCTGTAATAGATTTTCCATAAATATGGCCATCTGTTTTTTGATTGCCTTCTTCTATAAAACTCTCAATCATAACACCTTTTACCATATTGCAAATATCTTTGTTTATTTTTCTGTTGTGAAGTATTTCCGCTACAATTCTTGGTTGTTCATAATATATTTTTTTAGAATTGGCATGGTTTGCATCTACCATAACACAAGGATTTACAAGACCGTGCTTTTGATAAAGTTCATGCACTAATATCATATCTTCATAGTGATAATTTGGTATGTTTTGACCATGTTTGTTTACGGAACCACGTAATATAGCATGGGCATAAGGATTACCAGTAGTAGAAACTTCATGGTCACGGTACATAAATGTATGTCCAGACTGTGCTGCGTGTATAGAATTGAGCATAACGCTATAAGTACCACTTGTAGGATTTTTCATACCTACAGGTACATCAATGCCGCTAGAAACCAGTCTATGTTGTTGATTTTCAACAGAACGAGCACCTATAGCAATATAGGAAAGCATATCATCGACATAGGGCAAATTTTCAGGATAAAGCATTTCATCTGCTGCCGTCAAATGAGATTCTTCTATTGCTCTGATGTGCATTTTTCTGAGTGCTACAATGCCTTTTAATATATTTGCACCTTTTTCAGGGTCAGGCTGATGAAGCATACCTTTGTAGCCTTCTCCTGTTGTTCTAGGTTTATTGGTATAAATACGAGGTACAATAAACAGTTTTTGTTTTACCTCGTCATTTAGTTTTGCCAAACGAGAAACATAATCACATACAGCATCTTCATCACTGGCGGAACAAGGGCCAACTACAACAATAAATTTATTTTCTTTTCCTTCCAGTATTGCCTTCATTTCTTCATCACGCTGTTTTTTAATTTGTTGTAATTTTGGTGACATAGGCACTTTTTCGAGCATTTCCTCAGGAGAGGGAATGTTTTGTATTACTTTGAAACTCATATTATACAAATCCTTTCGATTTTAATTTATATTATATCATAGTAAAAATTGTTGTATTTTGCAAGTGATTTTGTAGTAATGCACAGTGCACGATAATTTTTAATATTTATGACAATGTTATTGACAAATCATAAAAAAAGATTAAAATGATATTAACAATATAATGTAAAAGTGTTGACCAAGAGTAAGTACACAATAAAAGCTGATTTCAGAAAGTTGGTGTTTGATGCAAACCAATACAGTATTATTGCTGGAATGGACTTGTGAGCAGAAACAGAACTTCTTTTTAGAATAGTATGTAACTCGGTATTCTCCCGTTATAGAGAATGTTGTATTGTTTGTACAACAATGAGAGGGTTACATTGTAACCAATAGAGGTGGCACCACGTAAAATATTACGTCCTCTGCGTATTTTTGAAGTATGCAGAGGACTTTTTTATTACCAAAAAAGGAGAGAAAAATAATGGAAGAACAACAAAAAAAGATTATATTTAGTGGTATGCAGCCCTCTGGGCTAATTACATTGGGTAATTATTTAGGAGCATTGAATAATTGGACAAAATTGCAAGATGATTATAATTGTTTGTATTGTATTGTAGATATGCACGCAATTACAGTACGTCAAGACCCTTCTAAATTGAGAAAACAAGCAAAAGAATTGCTTTTACAGTATTTAGCTGTTGGATTAGACCCTCAAAAAAGTATATTATATTATCAATCCCATGTGCCTCAGCACGCAGAATTAGGCTGGATATTGAACTGCTATACTTATATGGGAGAACTGAACAGAATGACGCAGTTTAAAGAAAAATCACTTTCTCATGCAGATAATATCAATGCAGGATTGTTTACTTATCCTGTACTTATGGCAGCAGATATATTGTTATATCAGACAGATTTAGTACCAGTAGGAGAAGACCAAAGACAGCATTTGGAAATTACAAGAGATATTGCAGGACGTTTTAATGGCATATATGGTGATGTGTTTAAAATACCAGAGGCATATATTGGAAAAGTTGGTGCGAGAATTATGGCATTGCAAGAACCAACTAAAAAAATGTCAAAATCTGACGAAAATAAAAACAATACCATAGCATTATTAGATGAGCCTGCCGTTATTATGAATAAAATAAAAAGAGCAATGACAGATTCAGAAAATGAAGTGCGTTATAGTGAAGAAAAAGCTGGTATTAGAAATTTACTTGATATTTACTGTGCTGTTACAGGAGAAACCATAGCACAAGCAGAAAAAGAATTTGCCAATGCAGGATATGGTACATTTAAAAAAGCAGTAGGAGAAGCTGTTGTAGCAAATTTAGAACCAATACAGAAAAAAGTAAAAGAACTAGAAAAAAATCAAGACTATGTCAATGATGTCATAAAACAGGGAGCAGAAAAGGCATCTATGCTAGCACAAAAAACATTGCGAAAAGTACAGAAAAAAATAGGATTTCCCCAAAGAGTATTATAATTTATTATTTTGATATTAAGTTTTAAAAATGTCAGCCGATAGTAGTAATAACAAAAATAAATAGTGTGACATCGGGCTTATGGAATAGAGTACAAATGTACTTTTATTCTGTAAGCCCTTTTTTTTGCAAAAAGGAGGAAAAGGCATGAAAATTATAGGAAAACAAAATGAAGCCATAGTGTATGGAAATACCATAGAAGATAGTGCAATAGAACAAATACAAATGTTGTGTGACCAAGTATTTACAAAACATAGCAAAATAAGAATTATGCCAGATGTACATACAGGAGCAGGCTGTACAATAGGTATGACCATGACAATAAGCGATAAAGTTGTACCAAATATTGTAGGGGTAGATATAGGTTGTGGTATGTATACAGTGTGTCTAGGAAAAATAGACATTGATTTTGAAAAATTAGATGCAGTTGTACATACAATACCTTCTGGTAAAAATGTTTGGGAAGGCAGACAAAAACAATTTGATTTAACAGTGTTACATTGTTATAGAAATTTAAAAGATACCAAAAGAATACTGAGAAGCATAGGAACATTAGGGGGAGGAAATCATTTTATTGAAATGGAAAAAACAACAGATAATGTAAAATATATGGTAATACATACAGGAAGCCGCAATCTAGGAAAACAAGTAGCAAATTATTATCAAGATATGGCAATTAGTTTGCAAAAAGGAAAAGAAGAATATTTTCAAAAAAAGGAACAAATGATAGCACAATATAAAGCAGAAGGAAGAAGAAAAGAATTACAAAAGGCACTCAAAGAAATTACTTGGACACCAAAAGAATTAGAAATGCCAGAAGATTTATGTTTTTTGTATGGAAAATATATGCAGCAGTATTTAGAAGATGTCAAAATATGTCAGCAGTTTGCAGAACAAAATAGAGAATTGATTGCACAAAAAATAATAGAAGGTATGAATTGGCAGGTACAAGAAGCATTTCATACGATACATAACTATATTGATGTAGAACAGAATATTGTCAGAAAAGGGGCAATTTCTGCAAAAAAAGGGGAAAAAGTACTTATTCCTATCAATATGAAAGAGGGCAGTATATTAGCAATAGGAAAAGGCAATGAGGAATGGAATTATTCTGCTCCGCATGGTGCAGGAAGGCTATTTAGCAGAAGCCAAGCAAAAGAGTGTTTTACATTAGAACAATATCAAAAAGAAATGGAAGGCATTTATTCCACTTGTGTAACAGAAAAAACACTTGACGAGTCCCCTATGGCTTATAAAAAATTAGAAGATATTTTAAATGCAGTACAGCAAACAGTTGATGTTGTAGAAATAATGAAACCAATGTATAATTTTAAAGCAGAGTAGTATTTATAAAAAATAAATAAAGAGGTGTTATATTTTGAATTTAAAATTAAATATGTTAACATTCAAAGAAATTTTCCAGCATTATGGTATATGTGAACAAGAAATTGAATATGGTGGAGTATCAGGACAAGCAGAAATGGTTGTTAACTTTTTTGCCCATAAATTTTTATGTTTTAAAAAAGGGAATGGTGAAAAAACATCTGCAATTAGTTTGACTGAAATAGAAAATAGTAAAGAAAGACGAGTAGGAAATGTAATATTAAAAGAAATAGGAATTGGGCTAAAATTTGGAGATATTATTGATATAAAAGAAATAGAAAAAGTATGTGGTACTCCTGTTGCAATAGATAATGATTTTATAGATATGTTCCGATACCACTATAGTATATCACCTGATTTGTTTATTTGCATTGGAGTAAAGGAACAAAATAACAAGTTAGTTCATTTAGAAATTATAAATGATGCAGAAGTGATTTCAGAAATTATTGACTTTAGAAAAATATGGAATGATAGACGAATATATCACGTGGTGTTAGATAGAAAACAGTATTATAAATTAGAGTGTCTTTTGAGAGGAAATAACACATTATCAAAATATTTAGCAGAAAATAAAGCAATTTGTGGTTATGAATTGTTTAAAGAAATTGTTTGTGAATTAAAACTGTTAAAAGAAGATGGCTGTGGTATAGAGGAATATGGAATACCTATATTAAAAACCATTACTGCACAAATTTATTGTAAAAATGAAGATTATTTTGTAAAGCAGATAGAAGCAGAAGAATTTGAATGTGAAGAAGATTTTGTAGTAAAATTTGATTTAGAATTTGAAGGAGAAAAAAATATTGTGAGTAAATATACAGCTTTATGGGAATATGTTCAAAAAAGTGGAAGTGATTTTTTACAACTAACATTTGAACAAATACAAAATATTATAAACATACCCATAGACCACTCTTTTTTAAAATATAAAAAGGAGCTAATACAATATGGTTATCAAGTCAATAAAATATCTATGAATAAAAAAATAGTTACTTTTCATAAAATAGTAACAAAAGAATAAAAGTAAATATTGCAAAAGGGAAAGTAATACTGTATAATTAAAAATTGTTTATGAGTATAAAAGAGAGATGTTCCTTGCATAACCATCTCGAAAATAAAAAACAGGGAGGAAATTTTATTATGAAACAAACAGCAGAATTAAGCAAACAATCAAAAAGAAAAATCACCACAAAAGCAGTTGCATTTACAGGTATTATTGCAGCAGCATATGCTGTTACAACGCTTGCTATAGCTCCTTTAAGCTTTGGAGCGATACAGCTTCGATTTTCTGAAGTTCTTGTATTATTGGCATTTATTGATGCAGGTTTTGCACCTGGATTGATACTAGGTTGTGTTATTGCAAATGCTTTTAGCCCTATGGGTATGGTAGATGTAGTATTTGGTACAGCTTGTACTACAGCAGCATTGATAGGCATTACAAAATCAAAAAATCTTTTTGTAGCGACATTGTGGCCAACAATATGCAACGCATTTATAGGAGTAGAATTGTATATTGTGTTAGGATTGCCTTTGTTTTTTTCTATGGCAACAGTTGCACTAGGAGAATTTGCAGTAGTAACTTGTATAGGCTATCCTTTGTTCCGATACATATTAAGTAATCAAAAATTAGTAGAACAACTCAAAATAAATAGATAGTTATAAAAGAGCAGTATTTTCTGCTCTTTTTTGATATAATGAAATAAAAGAAGGTGAAAGCAATGAAACATGATGAAAGATTAGGGCGTTTTCTAAGTATGGTATTAAGACATAAACCAGAAAGCATTGGTATTACATTAGATGAATATGGCTATGCAGATGTCAAAGAACTGCTTGAAGCAATGAATATACACGGAAAGCATATTGATATGACAATATTAGAAAGAATTGTAGCAGAAAATGATAAAAAGAGATATTCTTTTAATGAAGACCATACCAAAATTAGAGCAAGTCAAGGACATTCTATTTCTGTAGATTTACAGTTAAAACAAAAAACACCTCCTAAAATATTGTATCATGGTACAGCAAAAAGATTTTTAGAAAGTATACAAAAAGAGGGATTGCTCAAAATGTCAAGACAGTATGTGCATTTGTCAAAAGATGTACAAACAGCAGTAAAAGTAGGACAAAGACATGGAGAAGTAGTTGTATTAAATATAGATACTGAAAAAATGGTAAAAGATGGTTATTGCTTTTATTTATCTGATAATGGTGTTTGGCTTTGTGAAAAAGTGCCTTGTCAGTATTTCAGTATAGAGTTGTAAACAAAGATATTATTTTGTATACTAAATAAGGGAATTGTATGACAAAGTAAAAAGATTAATATAGTAAAAAATAAGCAGCCAATTAATAAAAATATGGCTGCTTATTTTTGTTACTGTTTTACTTTTTTTGCCATTGCTGTATAAACTGGTAGGCCTATCAATGTAATAATAATACTAACAATAGAACGCAATCTATTATCTGTAGAAATGGCTTCTACAAAATTTCCTGAAGACAATGTTTGTAATGATTCTGACAATGTAACACTATCACAAATCAAAAGCTGATTAAATATAACATATGCACCACTTATAATGGCAATCGCTGGAATAATAGGATACAAAGGTACTTTATATATTCTTTCTACATTTGCCCATTTTGCTTCTTTTCTCAATTTTATTACTGCAACAAATGTCAATGTATAAAATATCCAACAAGAAAATACTGCTACGTCTGTCAATAAATTAAATTGTCCTGTTAAAGAATATATACAGCCTATTGCACCTACCAATATAATAGAATTCATAGGGGATTTTGCTGCATTTAATTTTGAAAACACTTGACTTGCTGGAAGTGTTCCCTCTGCTGCAAGAGAATATGCTACACGAGAACCAGACAATACAAATCCATTACAAGCACCAAATACAGAAATCATAATGCCTACTGCTATAATTTTTCCGCCCACTTCTCCAAATATTGCTGTTGCAACATCTGCTGCTGGTGTAGGTGTTGCAGCTAATGTACTGGCTGGCAATACCCAAAGATAAGCCAAATTTATTACAAAATAAACTGCCATAATTGCAGAAACACCACCAACAATAGCAAGAGGCAAATCTTTAGCTGGATTTTTCATTTCTCCTGCAATCGCTCCTACATTTGTCCAACCTTCAAATGCAAACAACACTGCTAAAAGCAATGAACTCAAAGCATTGCCGGCACTAACGCCTTCTCCTACCATAGGGCTGAATATAGGATTTTCTCCAGAACCTTTTATAAATCCAAATATCATAAGCAATATCAAAGGTATGAGTTTACAAATGGTTGAAATAACTTGTACTGCTCCTCCTACACCTGAACCAAGTGCATTTAATATAATTATAATAATAACAATAGCGATTGTAACAGCAGGTGTTATAGCAGGATTTCCTGTAAAAAGTTCAAATTGCTGTGCACAAATAACAGAAAGTGCTGCAATCATAGCGGGATAAAACAATACTGTCTGCATCCAGCCAGTTAAATATCCTATTTTTTTGCCAAATGCTTCTTCTAAATAGGCAACCATACCACCTGTTTTAGGAATTAGTATGGCAATTTCAGCAAATGTCAATGCTGCTGCGATACTTGCAAGTCCGCCTATTATCCAAGCCATCATACCTAATCCTGGTGCTCCTGCCGTTGTGGTATAAATAGACTGTGGTTTAAAAAATACTCCAGAACCAATAACAGAACCTACTACTGTAGCCAATGCAGTAGATAAACCTAATGTTTTTTTCATTTCATCGTGATGATTTGACATATAAAAGCCTCCTTTAATTTAGTATAGTATTATGGTTTTAAAATAAAAAATGCTCCTTTCTATGTAAAAATATAGTAAAATAGTATTTTTTTGCCAAAAATAAGTACAAAAAAAGAGGAATAAAAGCACGTTAAAAAAACGTCGCCTTTATTCCTCTGTATTGTAACCTGAAAGCATTACTCCTACGGTGATTTTATTTCTAAAATTCTCTCCAGAGTTCCATCAACAGCAGGTCAGTTTGCCTGAAAGTTTCTCTAAAATTTGGCTGTTTTAAATTGCTTCATCGGCTTCCTTATTATACAAATTGAATATATTTAGGAATTTTCCTGCTGCTTCATTTGGCAATATTTTATTTTTCAATATTATACAATGTCAAATTTTATTTGTCAATAATTTGTAAAAAAATATACAAAATATTTATATCATTCTACATTGTGCAAAAAAGAAGTCTTCTCATATATTATATTATTGCTTCTTTTTTATTTATCATTATGAATTTTGTAACAATTCTTTTGCTTGTTGTATTATTTTTTGGTATCTTGTTTCATTGACACTTTTTAACCACGCAATTTTACCTGCAATTTCTTGCTTCGTCTGTTTTGGTACAGTTTCTCCTGCATTTTTTAATTTTTGTGCGTTATGTATAGAAGCTCTTAATATTTTTATCCAATTTCGAGTTACACCAATTTCAGCATTATTTATTACAATACCTGTAATATATTGTCTGTTATGTTTTCTTAATATATGTGTTTTTTGTACATTGATATGAAAGCCTTCTGCTTCTATTATTTTTTGTATGCTATTTAAAAAACTTCCTATAGCAAAGTTTTCTAATTCTCCGGTATAGCTAAAACTCATATCGTCAGCATATCTTGTATAAATGACACCTAATTTTTGGCATAAACCATTGATACGTTTATCCATTCTTTTACATATCATATTTGTTATCATAGGGCTTGCAGGAGAGCCTTGTGGCAATATTCTCTCTGATGTTTTGATATATTTTGTTTCGCCTTTTATTTCCACTGCCATTCTTTCGCAATAAGTACAAATCATAGCTAAAATGGAAGCAATATAACCAGAATACCCTAAATATTGAAATAGTCCCCTTACTCTTTCAAATGTAATGGTTGGGAAAAAGTTTTCTAAATCTATATTGATTAATATATCAGGGCTTGTCTGGTGTGCTTTTGCACCTGTTAATACAGATTTTGATTTTATAAAACCGTGTGCTACGTCAGAGATTTCTGCTTTTTCCAATATTTTTTCCAATATCTGCCTTTGTGCTGTTTTTAATTGTGTTTTAGGTGCAGCAATATGACGCATACCACCGCTTTTTTTAGGCACATCAAAACGATAATAATTATCAAATGTAACGACATCTCTGTGATAAGCCAAATAACGCAATGTACTATATTCTATTTGCAAAAGCTGTGCAATATCTCTATCTGTTTCCAACACAGGCAAATTATTTTGTTTGAGCTTTTGTATATCTGTTTCTTTTTTATGCAAAAGATTAGAGTAACCTCTGCCTATAAACAATATATTTTCTGCTTTTCTTTTTTGCCACTGTTCTGTTTTCAGTTGTTTTTGTCTTTGTCTTTCTGCTTTTCTTTCTGCACGTCTTGCAATAGAAGCCTTCATAATTTCTTGTGCAACAGCAGCACGAATTTTTTCATAATCCCATGTATTTTGATACTGTTTTTGCAAAGAAGAAAGTTTGATT
Source organism: uncultured Clostridia bacterium (assembly GCA_910586765.1). GTDB lineage: Bacteria > Bacillota > Clostridia > Lachnospirales > Anaerotignaceae > Coprocola. The sequence continues at coordinate 71,234 of CAJUJJ010000001.1, read as the reverse complement.
TCGATTTCTCTTTTTTCTTTATAAGCATCTGCTATTTGCTCAGACAACTTTTGAAATTCATCAAGCAGCTTTTTTCTATTTTCAAAATCTTGTTCTGTTTCATTTTGCTGACGTTCATAAGGTGTTGGCAAATGGCTTGGCCAGAAACCGTATTCTTGCATTTTTAAAAATGTAAACTCTTTTTTGCCCATTTCATTTACTAATTTTCTATATTCAGACCTCGTATCCATTATAGCAACATCTCCATAATATCATTAATTTTATATTCTTTGTCATATTCCAAATTTTCTAGTTTTAACAATTTAAAAGAAGCAACATATAGTGCAAGAATATGTGCACAAGGTTCTGATATGTTTTTTGCACCTCTTTTAAATGCTGCACAACTACAATTTAATTTTACAATTTGTGCATCTTGGTCAATGACAATTTCTGTATTACTTGGGGCATTATAGTTGCCTTCATTATATGTTGTAGTGAATATAAATTCTTTTTTTGGTGTATATCTTACTCTCATATTGTTAAATGTTTTTTTGCTGTATTTTTCAACTTGTTTTTCTATGCTTGTAATTTCGTAAAGCTGATGTGGTATAGGCTCATTACACAAATGACGAAAACGCACTTTATTATTTACTATATCAAAATAGCCTTCTCCTTTTCTAAAGAGCATACCAATACCTGCTTTTACTTTATCTTGTACTACACTATCTTTAAAATGGTCAAATATTTCCTGCATAGACAAACAACGTTGTTGTTTTAACAGTTTATGAACTTCATTATAATTTCCATTTCCTGTAAATCCTGCCATAATATTAAATGCAGTACCTTTTACCCAGTCATTAGAACTCCAAGAAGAAAAACCAACTGTCATCTGCAATGTTCCCATATCTGCCCTAATAAACTGTGGCATACCAAATCCTAAAAATCTTACATAAAATGCTTTTGAAATAGGAAGCAGTTTTTCCAATACTAACCAGCGTCTTCTACCCCATATTTTTTCTTCTCTTTTTTGTTTTCCTTTATATACTGCATTTAATGTAATGACTTTTCCAAATGGCTCAAATACTATTTTTATTCTTTGTTCTGGTTCCAATATCCATTTCATATAGCGAGGGCTTTTTTTCTCTTTGTGTTTTCTCAAAAAAGCACAAATATCATACATATCAGAAGGGGTCAATTTTAATTCTATGCCATCTAATGCTGCCGCTGAAGAAACTTGATTAAAGCCTTTTATCCATGTTTCAGGCAAATCAATTTTCTTTTCAACATATTCTGGTACAACATCATTCTCTACTGTAAAGCCATCTGGATTGACAGATAATGTTACATCTGTATAACTACGAAATCTTTTCATCTCTTTTTCCAATTTTGCAGAAAAGTCAATATTTGTTGTACCAAGTTTTGGTTCTTGCAACAAATTAAATTCATTCATATCCACAGACAAACAGCCATATGTGCTTTCATCTATAGAAAAAGCCTCAAATGAAACTTGGTCTTTGTGCACTGTAATAACAGGGTCTAGCACAAACCATAAACTATAATCTCTATCTTTTATAAATTTCCAGAAATCTCTTTCTATTTTATAATAATCTTTCCATGCATCATATCCATCAATTTGTTTTTGCAAATTTCTTTGTATATTCTGCAATTTTTTGATTTCTTCATTCTGCTTTGATAACTCATCATCACAAACAGCCATTTTTTGTTTTAATTCTTCTCTTATTTTAGGTGCATACTGCTCATGTGCTTTGATACGTCTTTCAATTTCTTGGTCTAGCCACTCAAAATATTCAGGTCTTTCTTTTTGTTTTTGACTCATATCTGAAACAACAATATCTCTCAACATAAGCATAGCATCTCTAAACAGCAACGGGTGTTTTAATTTACCACAAAAAGATACTTTTTCATCTCTTGACAAATCTGCACTAAATCCTAATGTTGCCTGATTATTTATTTGTCTGCACTGAGAAGGGCTTGCATATTTATAATTTACTTGCATCAGCATTACACCTCCTTCTGTATTTGAGCAAATGCTACAAGTGCCTTTTCTGCATTTATTTTGACATTTGTACTGCCTATATCAAGCAATATATCCTCTATCTCTTTTTTCTTTTGTGGGCAGTATTTTACAAATGCTGGTATAGTGGAATACACATAATCTTTACTTTTTGCTGCTTTATTTGGCAAATACAGCAATGTTTTTACATAATAAATATACAAATCTGGCTGTACTTGTTCTAAATGTTCAAATGCTTTTTCCATTTTTTCTGATAAATAAGATTTTACTGCAATACAAGGGTGTTCCAGCATACGAGAAACAAATTTTTGAGGTGTTTTGTCTCCATACCATTGTTCTAATTTTTGCAAGCCATACTGATATGCCCTTTCTACTGGGCTATCCAACAATATCATGTGCATTTTTTCTCTTTTTTCTGTTTCCATATTCTCAAATACACTTTGTGCAATTTTATTTAATGTACTTGCATTACATTCCATAAACAACAACATTGTTGCAGTTCTTTCTGTTAATGTGTCTTTTAAAACATCTGCAATTTCTGTAAGTGTTTTTACTACTTTTGCTGTACCTGTTTCCAATATAGACAGTATAATACCATCTTTAGGTAAATAACATTCTTTTACTGCTTTTAACAATGCAATAACATTATAATTTCTTTCTGATAATGTACCATGTTTTAACTCAACATTTTGTAATGCTTCTTTCAACTGCTCATATGGTAAATACAATATTACATTTTCTGCAATTTCTGCCATAAATTCTGGCATTTTTTCATTATGCAGCAACAATGTAATAAAATGCTCCATTAATGTCTGTTTTTGTGCTGCTGTTGCAGTATCTAATTTTTTTACAGAATTTTGAAGTAATTCCACAATATTTTCTGGATACTCTATATCCATATGAGAGGTCAATTCTTTTATAAATGCAATGTATTCTTCTGCATTAAATACATCAATATTTGTTTTGACTACTTCATACCAGTCTTCTATAGTATCCATACGCAACATACTTGCAATATTTTCTGGACTAAATTTACCATTTGTTTTTACAAAATATTCTTTTGCTACATTTTGCAGTTCTTTTGATTTCATATTCATAAGCGTTAACATAATATCTGCATCAAATACTGTTAATGCTTTCAATTTTGGCATAAGTATTTCTTCAAATAATTTTGAAAGTGCTTGATGTGGCACTTGTGACAACACTATCAATTCTTTTAGTTCAAATTCAGGAAGCAAATTTTGTTTTTGTGCCTCTTGCAATATTTCATAACAAAAACCAAGCACATCATTATGTGTAGCATTTTTTACAACATACATAATATCATCTATATGCCTATACCATACTTCTTTTTCTTCAAAATATTTATAAATGAAAAAAGAACTACTATATTTAATTTCATCATAATATTGCTTGCTTGCAAGAAATTCTCTCGCCATTTCTACAAATTTATTTTCATCTGTTGCCTTATAATTATCCCATATTCTTCTGAGGTATCTTTGATAATATTTATATGCCTCCTCATTGGTGTTTTTAAGATAATTTTTTGTTCTTTGTGAATCAATATAATAAGTAATTTTTCCTATAGCATCAGCCATATCATATGCTTTTGCCATTTGTATGGTATTTTTAAATGCAATGTTATTGATATTTTTGCCATCTGTATAAGTGTTTTTGTCATACAATTTTTGTGTACCATACTGCATTACCCAATAATTGTTATAAACATCACTATAAGTACCACGACTTTGTTCTATATATTCCTTTAATTCTTTTCCTGTCAATGTTTTACCATAAACTTTTAATCTTTTTACATGAAAGTCCATTTCAGGTAGTGTTCTGTATATAAATTCTTTTTGTTGTTGTATCAATTTTTCATCAAACACACTGATGTAATTTTGAGCAAAACGTGTCAATCCATTATGATATTCTTTTTTTGCCCACAATTCTTCACTTTTTAAAATTTCTTTTGCTTTTTCAAGCAATATAGGATTTTTATCCATTGTGAGCTGTTCGAATATACCACAAGCCAGTTCTACACTTGCAACTTTAAATACTTTTTCATATTCTTCTACAGAAGGACTATTTTTGATAAATTCCCTCATTTTTTTAATTCTGCTATACAATCTTTGTTTTGAAAACATATCATACACAATGTTATAATATTTACTATCTTTTTCAAAACCAAATAATGTACTTGGGTCTTCTATTATATCAAAATCTTCAAATGTAATATTGTTTTGTTTGAAATATGTCACATAATCTTCGTATTTTATTTGATGATAATAATCTAACTCCACCTTTTGTTTCAATTCGTAAAATTCTTTCACAATATAATTGTCGTCAACAATGAGATGTCTTATGTACCTACGTTGCTGTTTATCATAATCCCATTTTTCTTTTGCTGTTTTATATCCTCTTTTATAACAAAGTAGCTTATCTTCTATATAATAATATGTATTAGGAATAGAAGGTAAATGCTCCTTCTCGCCATGAAATACTGCATAATGTGTATATCTTACCATTGGATTTAATAAATATCCGTCCATATAATATTGATTAGCATAGCGTTTTACGCCTATTTCATATCCCTGAAGTCCATATAACATTAGCAAACAATTATTTTTTTGCTTATCTTTTCCCCACAGCATTACTTTGCGAATTGGGGTTACAACATAAGAGAACCTTTGCTTTTGTTCTTCTGTCAATTCAGACTCTAATATAAATTTTTCTCGTGCCATTAATAGAAATCCCTTCTTTCTATATATGATATTTTTTAAACTGCACCATTTTTATACCAAAAATAAACAAAATAGCACAGTTGTAATTTTATTGTGAAACAAATTGACATGATATTACTACAAATACATTTTTTACATACATTTCTATGACAATTATACAGATTTTTATTTCATTTTTCAAGTAATATTATAAAATATTATAAAAATATGTAAAAAAAGTTGACATTTCAAATCACTATGTTATAATATTTTACAATAAAGGTTGAATTTTCTGGTCTGTTTGCTTTGAAGTAGCTTCAAAGTTGTTTAAGAACTACCATTACACCACAATGTTTTGCGTCACTCGCTCACTGCGACCGGTACTCTAGCTTTGTAACAGTATCCTTCGGTAAAAGCCAGAGTACCGGTGCAGTGGCTAAAGTGTCAAAACAGTATAATTGCTTTGTTTGCAGAAAATTCAACCTATTCGTTATTAAAATTTTATATTGTATGTTATGGGTTAGGTTTTCTGGTCTGATTACTTTGAAGTAGCTTCAAAGTTGTTTAAAAACTACCATTACACCACAATGTTTTACGTCACTCGCTCCTCCATGACAATAGATAAGGTAGGTTAAAGTATCCTTCGGAACTACCTCATCTATTGTACGGAGGGCTAAAGTGTTAAAACAGTATATCTGCTTTGTTAGCAGAAAGCCTAACCTTTTTTTAAAATATGATATTGTGATTTATTAGGTTAGGTTTTTTGGTCTATTTGCTTTGGAGTAGCTTCAAAGTTGTTTTTTAACTACTATTTCACCACAATGTTCTGCGCCATCGCACATCGATGTAAATATATTCAGTTATGACAGTAGCCTTCGGAAAACTAAATATATTTACTGATGTGCTGAAGTGTCAGAACAGTATAATTGCTTTGTTAGCAGAAAGCCTAACCTTATTTTTAAAAAAATTTTATATTTGTAATCTATTAAATTAGATTTTCTGGTCTGATTGCTTTGGAGTAGCTTCAAAGTTGTTTTTTAATTACTATTTCACCACAATGTTCTACGTCACTCGCTACCATACGGCTCCGCAGACGGGTTGTAGCAGTATCCTGTCGGTAAACCCGTCTGCGGAGCGTATGGTGCTAAAGTGTTAGAACAGTATATCTGTTTTGTTAGCAGAAAATCTAACTTTTCTATACTTTTATTCCTTACAATATCTGTATTGTAAGGAATTTTTTTATTTTTTTATAACGCATTTCAAAGGACAATGTACCATATTTCGTTATGTCACATATTATTGTAATAACTATATCACAAGCTATTTTCAGGAGGTATTTTATATGAAAAAAAGTAAGTCTGTAATAGCACTTTTTTTAACTGGTATACTGTCTTTTTCACTTTTCACTGCTTGCTCTCAAAAACAAGAAACTGCATTAGTTCCTGTTCGATTGAATGAAGTTGTTCATTCTGTTTTTTATGCCCCACAATATGTAGCTCAAGAACTTGATTTCTTTGAACAGGAAGGTTTAGATATTTCTGTTTCAATAGGGCAAGGTGCAGATAAATCTATGACTGCATTGCTCTCTGATAATGCAGACATCGCCCTTCTTGGTACAGAGGCGGGCATTTATGTCTATAATGAAGGAAAAGAAGATTATCCATTAGCATTTGCTCAGCTAAATTGATTATATTACATAAAAATATAAATATAGGTAATAATTATTTATCAGTCTGTCAATAAACTTTCATTTACAAATGGGAAAATTAAATTTTCTAAAAGAGTTTTTGGTCAAGCTTTTTTCAAAAAGCCTGTGGAGTTTGAGTTGCAGAACAAACGTCCAGTGGACGTTTGTTCTGCAACGACCGAAGCGAAGCTGAGACAGCGGACAAAGTTCCCCTATTTTAAAAATGTTTTTTTAGTCGCTCCTTAATAATACCTATGTTTTATTTTTGACCTTTTTTATAAAACTTATTGCAAATAACAATTTTTTTAAAAGAATATTACATTAGTTATTTTAGTATTGAAAAAAAGTCTGTAAAAATAATATGAATTATGATACAATAAATTAAAAATACTATTTCACCATTATTTTTAGTAAAAATAGCCTAGTAAAATAGTATTTTTGTATTGATTTTTGAACAAAGCGTAAATGATAAAGTACAAGCAATATTGACAATTTATGCAAATTAGTGCATAATAGACAATGAAGCATATTTATTATGGTAAAATATCGTGTGATTTTGATGGTTTTATAGTACATAAATGATTGCAGCAAAGTACCTGCAAAAGTGACAAAAATAAAAAAGTTGGTGATGTTTGGTACAATGAATTTTGTTTCATTGTGCCTTTTTTATTCAATATAAAAATAATAATGTAAGGAGGGAAAATTTGTGCTGTTTATAGTAATGTATTTGATGTGGTTTTTGTTCAATGGAAGGGTAACAATAGAACTTGCTATAATTGGTTCGTTCATTTGTGGAGCATTGTATTATTTCACTCAAAAATTTATAAGAGAGGAGAAAAGACCAAGTGTTTTAAGTGGACATTTATTTGATTTTATAAAATATGCTATTGTGCTTTTTATAGAAATTATAAAGTCAAATATTGCTGTGATGAAATTAATATTAAATCCTAATATGAATCAATGGCACCCAAGTTTTGTAACATTTACATCTCAATTAGAAGATGAAAGAATGAGAGTGTTATTAGCAAATTCTATTACATTAACACCAGGAACAATTACAGTAGGAATGGAGGGAAAAGAGTTTACAGTACATGTATTAGACAGTAGAAGGGAGGAAGAAGTGGAAAACGGTATATTTGCACAAAAACTTTTTGAAATAGAAAGGAGAGAAAAAAGTGATAGAAAGTGAAAATTTATTGTATATAGTGTTGTTTGGGTGTATGGTTTTTCTTTCTATTTTAATGTTTTTCTGTCTTTATAAGGCATTAAAAGGGCCTAGATATACAGACCGTATGATTTGCATTAATGTTATAGCAACATTAGCAGTTAGTTTTATTTGTATATTGTCTGTATATTTAAAAGAAGCTTTTTTGGTAGACATCGCATTGGTATATTCTATGCTAAGTTTTTTAGCAGTAGTGGTGTTGTGTCGCATTGTTACATTGTATCATAAGGGTTGGTTACTTTATAAAGAAAGAAGGGAGGAAGAAAGACGTGAGTAAAATAGTAGGGATAATATTTGTGTTGGTAGGTATGTTTGTTTTTGCAGTAGCAGTGTTGGGATTATATCGATTTCATTATACATTAAATCGTATGCACGCAGCAGCATTAGCAGATACATTAGGTACAGCATTGGTTATGATAGGGTTAATGATATTAGGACTTGACATATATCACATATTAAAATTGTTTTTGGTAGTGTTGTTTTTGTGGATAACAAGCCCTGTGAGTAGCCATTTGATTTCAAAAACGGAAATACTTACAAATTTGAATTTAGAAGAAAGGATGAAAGAAAAATAATATGTTGATAGAAAATTTATTACTTTTATTTTTAATTGTATGTGCTGTACTGGTTTCTGTAACAAAAAGGCTTTTAAGAGCGGTTATTATATTTATGGCATATAGCATTGTAATGTCTATTGTATGGATATTTTTGGAGTCGCCAGATTTAGCAATTACAGAGGCGGCAGTTGGTACTGGTATTACAAGTATATTATTCTTCCTCACATTAAAAAAAGTACATCAAATAAAGGGAACACATGATGAATGAGCAAAATAAGAAATCAAAATGGCAGCATTTTGTAGATTGGGTCAATGGAGAGGAAGCCATTGAAATGTCAAAAAAGATTTCATTTAAAAAAATAGATTTTGAAAAATTGCAGGAAAATTTTGAAAAATATATATGGAGCGGAAGAAAAAAAGCAATATTTTATATGTTGATGTGTGTGTTTGTCTGTGCCACATTTATAGGGATATTACTTCATACTGTGACAGCATTGCCTTATTTTGGGGGAAGTAATAACCCTGCATCGAATGAAGTAGTGCAAAGATATATTGAAAATGGTGTGGAAGAAACAGGAGCAACAAATATTGTAGCTGGTATGATATTAGATTATAGAGCATTTGATACTTTTGGAGAATCTAATGTACTGTTTTTAGCTGTAATATGTGTCATAATGCTTTTGAAAAAAGATAAATATAACACAACAGAACAAGAGCAAAGAGAAGAACAAGAAGATGAAATGTTTGATAAAGAAGACAGCAATACGATATTAAAAAGAATAGCGAATTTGTTAGCACCTTTGCTATTTTTATTTGGTATTTATGTTGTATTAAATGGTCACATTTCTCCTGGAGGAGGATTTTCAGGAGGGGCGATAATAGGAGCAGGTTTTGTATTGTATGCTTCTGTAAATGGACAGCAAAAAATGCAAAGATTTTTAGACTATAAAATGTTTGTACGTATTAATGTTACTTGTTTACTGACATATTGTATATTAAAAGGATATTCTTTTTTTACAGGAGCAAATCATTTGCCTAATATCATACCCAAAGGGATACCAGGAGCATTACTTAGTGGGGGTCTGATATTGCCTTTAAATATTTGTGTTGGAATGATTGTAGCTTGTACAATATATGGTTTTTATGCTTTATTCACAAAAGGAGAAATTTGAATGACAAATTTAATGACAAATCATTACGAGGCAGCAGCAGTAATATTATTTGGCATTGGATTTATGAACTTGCTTCTTTCTCGTAATTTGATTAAAAAATTTATAGGTTTAAATATTATGGATACCGCAGTATATTTATTTTTGGCAGCAAAGGGATTTATAGAAGGAAGGGCAGCACCTATTGTAGCAGAAGGAACAACAGCGACAGTAGAAAAATTTATAAACCCTGTACCAAGTGGATTGGTGTTGACAGGTATTGTTGTTTCTGTAAGTGTAACAGCATTTTCATTGGCATTGGTGCAAAGATTATATAAACATTATGGCTCTCTTGATTTAGATGAAATTATGCAAAAGGCAAAAAAGGAGGGACATTAATGGAAAGCGTAAACTATATACATAATATTCCTTTTATTAGTATATTTTTAACAATGTTTGGTGGTATTATTACGCCTTTGTTTTCAAAAGGAAAATTAGCACAAAAAATAAATTTTATTATTGTGTGTATTGTAGGGATATTGTCAGCAGTGCTTTTAGTAAATGTTTGGAAAAATGAACAAAGTTTTACATTTATGATGGGGCATTTTCCTGCTCCTTGGGGAAATGAATTAAGAGCAGGCCCTTTGGAGGCATTGATGGCGTTGACATTTTCATTTGTAATGGCAAATACATTGTTAGGCGGAGCAAAATTTGTACAAAAAGACATATTGCCTGAAAAACAAAATTTATATTTTGTTATGATAAATTTACTTTTTGGCTCTATGCTTGCATTGATATATACCAATGACATATTCACAGCATATGTATTTTTGGAAATCAATACCATTGCTTCTTGTGCTATTATTATGGCAAAAGGTACAGGAGAAAGTATTGCAGCAACATTACATTATTTGATTATATGTCTTTTAGGCTCAGGACTTTTTTTAATAGGCATTTCATTGTTGTACAGCATTACAGGACATCTTTTAATGCCTAATATACAGCAGTCTATTATACAGCTTACAAAAACAGGAGAATATGCTTTTCCTTTTGCAGTAGTAATTGGTATGATAATTATAGGCATTTCAATAAAGAGTGCAGTATTTCCTTTTCATTTTATGCTGGCGAGTGCACACCCTGCTGCAACGCCACCATCAAGCAGTATATTATCTGGGCTTGTACTCAAAAGCTTTATTATATTAAATATCAAAATGTTTTATTGTGTTTTCACAATAGATTTAATCAGAAGTTTAAAAATTACAAATGTATTATTTTTGTTTGGATTGATAGGTATGGTAGTAGGTTCTGTTTCTGCACTGAAAGAAACACGTATTAAACATATGCTTGCCTATTCTTCCGCAGCACAAATTGGCTATATTTATATGGGCTTGGGATTGGGTAACCATGCTGGTATGGTAGCGGCTTGTTTTCATATATTGGCTCATGCTGCAACAAAAGCAATGCTTTTTATTTGTGCAGGGGGGCTTATGGCTGTTTCACAAGGAAGCGACAGCATACACGACTTGAGAGGTGCAGCACATAGAAATCTTATGGCAGGAATTGGATTTACAGTAGGGGGGCTTTCTATGGTAGGTGTTCCCTTAACAGCAGGGTTTGTTTCAAAATTATATTTTGCCTCTGCTACAATATATTCTCCTCAAAAAATGGTAATCACGTTGCTGACATTGGCAGTAAGTATGATATTAAATGCTATGTATTTTATACCTTCTGCAATAGCAATATGGACACCAGTGGAAAAAAGGGCAGAATATACAAAACCTTCCAGAAGAATGGAAATTGGTATAGGTATATTTATCGTCACAAATTTCTTTTTAGGTATTTGTTATAAACCGATTATTGATATGATTGAATTAGGTATTCGTTTATTGTAATTGAAAAATTGTAGAAAAGAGTGATGTGTGTGATTGGTAATGAAATGCTGTTGCTTCCCGTATTATTTCCAATAGTGGCTGGACTGCTTTTTTTGACTGTGAAGGGAAAAAAACAGCAACAAATTTATATATTTAGTGTAGTATTGTTAGAAGTATTATTTGTATGGTATTTATGTCTGACACAAAACAGACAAATGACATTTTGGCATATGGGCAAAAATGTATTTATTTCATTTCAAAATGATGGCTTATCTCGATTTTTTGCTTGTTTGATTAGTGTGATATGGTGCTTAGCAGCGATATATTCTTTGGAATATATGAAACATGAGCAAAATACAAAACGTTTTTTTACATTTTATATTATGACATTAGGTGCTTTAATAGGATTATCTTTTTCTGGAAATTTCATTACACTGTATTTATTTTATGAAATGATGACACTTTTGACAGTGCCTTTTGTAATACATAGTGGTACAGTAGAAGCAAAAAAGGCAGCAATGAAATATTTAGGCTATTCTATATTTGGTGCAGGTTTGGCATTGTTGGGGGCATTCTTTTTAGATTACTATTGCCATACTACAACATTTACAGCAGGTGGTACATTAAATATGACACTTGTAAAAGGAAATGAAAATATATTACTTGTAATATTTTTGATAATGATGATAGGATTTGGTGGAAAAGCGGGTATGTTTCCTTTGCATGGTTGGCTACCTACAGCACACCCTGTAGCCCCTTCTCCAGCAAGTGCTGTACTTTCTGGCATCATTACAAAGGGCGGTGTACTTGCCATTATAAGAGTAGCATATTATTTGTTTGGTGCAGAATTTTTAAAAGGCACATGGGTACAGCAAGTGCTTTTAGTGCTTGCAATGTTTACTGTTTTTATGGGCTCTATGCTTGCCTACAAAGAAAGATTATTGAAAAAAAGACTTGCTTATTCTACAGTAAGTCAAGTATCTTATGTATTGTTTGGGCTAATGTTATTTTCTCCATTGGGATTTTGTGGTGCAATGCTTCAGATACTATTTCATGCTGTAGCAAAAAATATATTGTTTTTTACCGCAGGAGCAATTATATATAAAACAGGTAAAACATATGTCAATGAATTAAAAGGAATAGGCAAAGAAATGCCTATTGTAATGTGGTGTTTTGCCATTGCATCATTGTCATTAGTAGGAATACCTCCGACAAGCGGTTTTGTGAGCAAGTGGTATTTAGCACAGGGAGGATTGTCTTGTGAATATGCAGCATTGGGATTAACAGGAACAGCGATATTGATGGTAAGTGCTTTATTGACAGCAGGCTATCTTTTGCCTATTGTAGCAGATGCTTTTTTTCCGGGCAAAGCAGAAGAATATTACCATAAAGAAAATAAAGAGCCTTGTTTTTTAATGACAGTGCCATTGTGTATACTTTCTGTTTTAGCAATACTTTTTGGTATGTTTCCAAATGGCATAATGACGCATATAACACAAATATCAAACAGTATATTTCAGTTTGTATCACTGTAAAAAGAGAGGTGGAATAGTTTATGAATGAAAAATTATTGTTACTTTTGCCTATTCTTTTTCCAGTTATCGCTGGAGTAATACTTTTAATTTCAAAGCTGGAAGATAGACAAAAAAGACAAAAATATGTCAGTTTTGTAGTAATATTAAATGCAATATTTGTACTATCTATATTGTATTTTGATAATAAAGAAGCATTTGTATTATACCGTTTTAGTGAAAAACTTTCTTTAACACTTCATATAGATGGTATGTCAATGGTGTTTGGTACAATGGTTTCTATATTGTGGGTAATTACTACATTTTATGCTTTTGAGTATATGAAACACGAAGGTATGGAAACAAAATTCTTTTCCTTTTTTATGATGACATTTGGCATAATAATAGGAATTGCATTTTCAGGAAATATGGTAACATTGTATTTGTTTTATGAGTTTTTGACATTAGTGACATTACCTTTGGTAATGCATGGAACAGATGGAAAAACAAGATATGCAGGTAGAATTTATTTAATCTATATGATGGGAGGAGCCTCTCTTGCATTTATAGGACTTGTATTTCTTGTAATATATGGAAATTCTCTTGATTTTGTAATGGGAGGAATATTAAATACAGAACTTGCTTCAAAAGATGCGGAAATGCTTCATGTAGTATATTTGCTGGCATTTTTTGGATTTGGTGTCAAAGCAGCAGTATTGCCATTTTATTATTGGTTGCCTACCGCAGCAGTTGCACCAACGCCTGTTACAGCATTACTTCATGCAGTAGCAGTAGTAAAAGCAGGTGTTTTTGCTATCATACGATTGACATATTACAATTTTGGCACAGAATTTTTAAAAGGTACATGGGTACAAAATGTCATATTACTTATGACAGCATTGACTATTGTATTTGGTTCTACTATGGCATTGAGAACACCGCATATTAAAAGAAGATATGGATATTCTACAATAAGTAATTTGTCCTATATATTGTTTGGCATAGCACTAATGACACCAGCAGGACTATCAGCAGGACTACTACATATGATTTATCATGCAGTATTAAAAATTACATTGTTTTTCTGTGCAGGTGCAATATTATATCAAAACCATAGAGAATATGCTTATGAGATACAAGGATTTGGTACAAAAATGCCTATGATATTTTTGAGTATGACAATCGTGTCAGTAGGTATGGCAGGCATACCACCTTTTGCAGGATTTCATAGTAAATATGCTTTAGGTACAGCAGCAGCAGCAACAGGAAATGCTTATGCTTTTGTAGGTATTGTAGCATTAATAGTATCTGCATTACTTACTGCAATGTATTTATTTGAATTGGTAATAAAAGCGTATTTTCCTGTAAAAAAAGAATATCCTGCGTGGTATTATGACGGTGTAGCAGACCCTAACAAATTGATGACAGTACCTTTGTTAATTTTAAGTGCTATTTCTGTTGTAATAGGATTGTATCCTAAATTTTTTATGCAGGTATTTGATGCTATTGCACAAGGAACATTATAGTAAAGGAGGAAAAAAATGTTAGCATTTATAGTTTTTTTTCCTATATTGAGTGCATTTATTGCTTATATCATTGGTAAAAAAAATAAAACAGCAAGAGATTATTTTACTTGGATAGTAACAGCCGTTGTATTGGCAGCGAGTATTTCTTTAACAGCAGAGCAAACATATTATGTAGAAGGTTTTTGTAGTTTGGGCGTTTCATTTAGTGGAGAAGGCATACATAAAGTGCTTGCTGTAATGACAGCATTTGTATGGTTTATTACAACAGTGCTTTCTAAGGAATATTTTCAAAAGGATAGAAATAGAAACAGATATTATTTTTTTATGCTTATGACGCTGGGGGCAACAATGGGTGTATTTTTGTCAGCAGATTTGTACACTACATTTATATTTTTTGAAATGATGTCATTTACTTCTTATGTGCTGATTATGCACAGAGGCACAGGAGAAGCACTTTATGCCGCAGCGACTTATTTAGCTGTAGCAGTAATAGGTGGACTTGTGACACTAATGGGAATATTTATGCTCTATCATATGACAGGAACATTAATATTGAATGAACTGCCTCAAGCGGTTTCGCTGATACAAAACAAAGATCAACTGTATGTAGTAGGGATATTGATATTGTTTGGTTTTGGTGCAAAAGCAGGTATGTTTTTGCTTCATACATGGCTTGTAGAAGTTTATCCAGCAGCACCAGCTCCTGCAACAGCATTGCTTTCTTGTGTGCTTTCTAAAACAGGTATTTATGGTATTATGATATTAGGAGGCATTATATTTTTACACGATGCCAAATGGGGAACTTTAATTGTTTATTTTGGTGTTATGACAATGTTGTTAGGGGGAATATTGGCAGTATTTTCTATTGATTTAAAAAGAACATTAGCTTGTTCTTCATTGTCGCAAATTGGTTTTATATTGGTAGGAATAGGTATGCAGGGAATATTGGGAGAACATAATGCTTTGGCAGTAGACGGCAGTATACTGCATTTGACAAATCATACCATAATAAAATTGATATTATTTATGACGACGGGTGTAATATATTTTAACACCAGAAATTTGAATTTGAATTACATAAGAGGATACGGAAAAAATAAACCGCTTTTAAAAGTAATATTTGCTATGGGGGCATTAGGAGTTATGGGTGTTCCGCTTTGTAATGGCTATATCAGCAAAACACTAATACACGAAAGTATTGTGGAGGAAATTGCACTTTTGGCAGAAGCAGGACAAAGTATAACACAAATGAGAGTAATAGAATATTTGTTTTTGTTTGCAGGCGGTTTGACAGTTGCATATATGACAAAATTGTTTGTTGCTGTGTTTGTAGAGCAGCCAGATGAGAAATGGAATAACAAAAAAGAATATATGAACAATGTTTCTAAAATATTACTTTCATTTTGTGCAGTATTGCCTTTGGTGTTTGGATTGTTTCCTCATCAGACACAAGAAAATATTGCACAGATGGCAAGAAGTTTTGTATATGGTCACGCACCAGCACATATCATACATTATTTTTCGTGGGTAAATTTAAAAGGTGCAGTTATTTCTATTGCAGTGGGGGCAGTGGTGTATTTGCTGTTTATACGAAAATTGCTTACGGAAAAGGGTAGTAATGGTGAAACGATATATTTGGATAAATGGGCAGAAGGCTGGAATTTAGAACATCAAATATATAGACCAGTATTGTTAGGACTGCTGCCGTTTTTGGGTGCTTTTGTAGCCAGAGCAATAGGCTCTATTACAGATGGCATAATAGCACTTTTGCAAGTGTATGTGTTTAACCATAAAACAGACAAAGTAATACCAAAAGAAAATGTATATTTTACAGTATATCAGCAGGGAGGAAAACAAATATTTAAAGATGATTTGTCAAAAAGTTTGTTGTTTTTGGGAGCAGGATTTGCATTTGCTATGTGGTATATATTGCTGTAAATAAAAAAACAATCCCCCTAGTTTTTTCTAGGGGGTGTTTTGATAATATATTAAATGTATAAGTTGATTGTAATGTATAAAAAAGACTATCTAGTCAAAGAATAGCCTTAAAGTTAGTAATAATAAAAATATATAGCTACAAGACCAACTGAGGTTGGTTCAGGCTCAGTAGTTAAACGAGTATTACCACAAATACTGTAAATTACAGGATACAAGTAGGTATCTGGTAAAGAATCTCGTTTATATGACTCTCTATACTGACCTTGTAAGTGTCCCCAAGTATACCCAAACCCAGGAGTCCAATCTTCATAAGACCTTAATTGCTGATCAAGACTAAAAGGATCACCTTTTCTATATCCCATAAAAGAAATATTAGGATTATCATAAATAATTTCAGCTAACAATCCATCCTTAGTATATAATATACCTAAATTTAAATCATCATACATAAACTTACGTTCTTCCAATTTAGATTTATCATCATGGTAGGGGTTATTTGATACATCCCTGTCTGGTTTGCCAAGAAGGGATTCAACAATCTCTCTTGTATCACCTCTGCAAAGAGTTACTCCATTTCCCACATTCACTTTATTGACAACATAACCATCAAAAATGATATCCTCGACTTCTGGTCTGCCTGGAGATGGTTGTACTGGAGTTGAAGCTTGGGCATTTGTATTTATGCTTGCAGTAAAAGCATTAGCGTCCCAATTTACCTGAGCACCTGTAGCTTCAGAAATGGCTCTAAGAGGTAACATTAAAGTTCCATCTATAATCTGCACTGGAACATCTAAAGACTTCTGACTTCCATTTACAGTAAAATAAGAAGCACCTAATTGAGAAACAATAGTCATTCCTTCTTTTCTCAATGTTGATGTTTTTGTAGAATTATCCCATTGTGCTTCAAATCCTATATTTTCAAAAACACCTCTTGCAGGTACTAAAACACTACCATTTACTAATTGAGGCTGAGTACCAGAAAACGCTAAATGATTGCCATTTAAAACGATAGAAACATTTTGTGCTGCCTGTACTACTTTTGGTGAAAATACATTTAAAACTGTAGTTTTACCTATATGCGATGTGTAACTGCATGAAATTTGACTTAAAATTGTTGTTGTAATGATTGCCATAGCTGAAACATATGCTATTGCCTTTTTCATAGTTATTCCCCCTTTTATTAACAACATATACCATTCATTATTGTAGCATACATTACTGATATAGACAACATAAATATACTATTTTTAGCGTATTATTAGTGTGCCATAAAAAATAATAATAAAGGAGTTCTCTAAAAATTAGAAAACTCCTTTACTATTTAATATCCTTCGTTTATTTGTTTCCATTGTTTACTGCTGTTATCTCTTGCAATAACAATATAGCGATATGTTCCTTCACCAGCATGCGTTGTTTCAGCTTTGAATATAATAATATCTCCCTGCTGATATTGTGGATAGTCATAATACCAGTGACAATCGTTTTCCGCTGCTTTTAAAGAAAGTAAATCATAGCAATATTCATTTTCATAATATGCTCTTGCCATATTTTTTGTTTGCTGCAACTCCTGCTCCGATAAAGCCTGAGAATAGTTTTGATAGTGTATTACTTCTGATTTTTCTGGAAATGCAGAATAAAATGCTTTTTCTATTTCTGCATACAATATTGTATCCCATATTGAAAAAGAAGAAGTAGTTTGTTCTGCTGTATTTGATTGCATCTGTGTACTGTTTTGACAACATATAAAAACAAAAATACAAATTAATGTCAATAAAGAAACAATATATTTTTTCACAGTTATTATTAAATTTCTATTAATTCATATGCTTGCTGCCCTATACCAATTTTTTCAGCGTGTTCTACACAAGAACGCCAGCTTGTATTTGGAGAAACTAAATGGAAATAGTCTTCTTCTTCACTATGGTTATGTTCTGCAATATGTTCTTCTAATATACTGCCAGAAATAACAGGTTGTTTGTTTACAGCATCTGCACAAGCAACATCTAATGCAACAGGGTCGAAAGAGGCAAACATACCTACATCTGGTACAATAGCAACATCATTTTCAGCATGACAGTCACAGAAAGGAGAAACGTCCATAACAAGGCTGATGTGGAAATGAGGTCTATCTTTTAATACTGCAAGAGAATACTCTGCCATTTTTTTATTCATAATGTCTATTGCTTCATCATTTACAGCAAATATTGCATCATGAGGACAAATACCAATACATCTGCCACAGCCAACACATTTATTGTGGTCTATGGAAGCCTTTTTATCTGTAATTGTGATGGCACTATGAGCACAAATTTTTTGGCACATACCACAGCCAATACATTTTCTTTCTTTGACACGAGGTTTACCAGCATTGTGCATTTCCATTTTACCAGCACGAGAACCACAGCCCATACCTACATTTTTTAATGCACCGCCAAAACCAGCCATTTCATGTCCTTTAAAGTGATTTAAAGAAATAATAATATCTGCGTCCATAACTGCTCTACCGATTTTTGCTTCTTTGATATATTCTCCATCAATAGGAACAAGTGTTTCATCTGTACCTTTTAAGCCATCGCCTATAATGACATGACAGCCAGTAGAAAATGGAGTAAATCCGTTTAAATAAGCAGAATCAATGTGGTCAAGTGCATTTTTTCTGCCACCTACATATAATGTATTGCAGTCTGTTAAAAATGGTTTTCCGCCTAATTCTTTTACAACATCTACTACTGTTTTAGCATAATTAGGACGTAAATAAGCTAAATTTCCTGGTTCACCAAAATGAATTTTAATAGCAACATATTTTTTGTCAAAATCAATATCACCAATGCCAGCTGTTTTGATAAGATGAGCTAACTTTTGCTGTAAATTTGTGCCAGGTCTTGCTCTAAAATTTGTAAAATATACTTTTGATTTTTCCATAATATAAAATCCTCCTTAACTTTTGTACAGTTTCAGTAATCATAATACTATTGTATCAATACTAAAACAAAATAGCAACAGAATATAGTAAAACAAGTATAACAATATAAAAATATATTATATTAGTCGTTTTGCTCTGTTTGTTTTTGTGAAATATAATTCCAAAATTCTTTTTCTTTTATATTTTTCAATACTCTATATTGGCTATTAGGTGAATTTTTATCAAATCGGCAAATACTATTATAGGGACAGTACATACAAGGTGTATCATTTCCTTTTTTATAAGGAAATGGAGCAATTTCTCCTTGTAATAATGCCTCGCCTGTTTGCTGTACTTTCTTTTTGGCAAATTCCATAAGATTTTTATAATTTTGCTCATCTGCTACACTTGCTCTTTTACTTACAACACCTTTTTGCCCTTTTTTGATAGAAGAAACAGGTATGATAGAAGACTCTACACTTGGCACAATACTATCTTCTTCTCCACTATCAAATATGTGGTCAAGTCCTTGTATTACTTTGACATCATTTAATACCAATCCTGACATTTTTAATTCTTTAAACAAAGCATTGTATATTTCTTCTGAAGTCATTTCTTTATCCACTTTAACAGAAGGGTCTTTCATACGAAAATAAAATACTGCTCCTGGTTTCATATCAAAATATTGTTTGTTATTTTCTAAAAAAGCATCTAAATAAATAAGAAGTTGTAATTGCAAACCATAAAAAATATCGCTGAACTGAAATGTTTTTTGACCAGATTTATAATCAATAATTTTGACATATCTGGTATTATCTTTGTCCATAATGTCAATTCTGTCGATTTTACCATTGAGCAATAATTTTTCTCCTTCAGATAATTCTATTACAATAGGGGGCAATGAAGAAGCAGAACCAAAACTTACTTCTGAACCATATGGTTCAAAATCTCCCATTTGTATATGTTTTGCAAGTGTCCAAGCCGCTCTTTTTGAAATTCTTTTTAAACGATGTAATAAATATTTGTTTCCTGAAGTATCAAACAATATTTGATTGCTTATTTTTGGTGCTGCTTCTTCTACAGCATACTCTATTATTTCATCAGACTGTTGTTTTTGTAAATTATGCCACGAAATATTTTTTTGCTGTAATTGTTTTGAAAATGTTTCCATTACTTCATGAAATAATATTCCTAAATCGGGTATTCTAAGCTGATATAACTGTCTTTGTTTTGCTTTTAAATGGTATTCTGCAAAAAAAGAAAATGGACAAGAGCAAAACTTTTCTAAACGAGAAACACTTGTATTTATTTGATTACCATACATTTTTTGAACCATTTTTTTAGAGATATGTTCTATTGTTTCCTGTGCAAAAAGGCCTCTTTTTAACATAGAAATATGCTCTTTCCATAGTTCATTTGTATTATAATAACTATAGGCATCTTTCCACATATCGTCCATATCATTGTTTTCAGATAAAAAACAATTTCTCATTTGTTCTCCTAAAAAATGTATTGCTGTTTTTGGTGTTGCCATATGGTCTAATGTATCTAGTTCAAATTTTTCTTTTAAATTAGGAAACATTTTTTTCAATTTCATAATAACGGAAGAAGGACGTAAAGGTTTTCCCTCTATATCAGCAATACAATAGCTGATGTATAATTTTTCAGAAGGTTGAGAAAAGCCTTTATAAATAAGATATTGTTCTTCAAAAGCCTTTCTTTTAGCACTAGGTGCTAATTCTGCTCCTTGTATAATTAAATTTTCTCTTTCTCCTTCTGTGAAAATACCACCTTGTTCTGTAGGAGAGGGGAGTATGCCCTCATTAACACCTAATACAAAAAGTGTTTTAATTTCCGGTAAGCGGCTTCTTTCAATGTCACCAACAATAATACTGTCTGCTGTAGGAGGAACAATACCCATTTCACTTTGTTCTAAACCAGCCTCTATAATTTTGTAAAATTCCTCTATCGTTATGTTTTCTTCGCCTAGTATTTCCGCTGCACTTTCTAAAAGCTCTATAAGTATAGACCAAATTTGTTGATATTCTTTTGCTTTTTCTATTGTTTGTGTTTGCTGTGCCATTTGTATTGTTTTCTCACTGGCATTTACAAATTGCAAAAAATTGAAAAGTGCTTTTGACCAGTTAATAAGTGTATGCTTTTTTTTGTTTTGTGCCATTTGATATAATTCTGTAAAAGGAGAAATTGCTTTTTGTTTTAATAAATTAATTTCTGCTTTTTCTTCTTCTGTTTTTTGCTGCATACCATATTCCCAAGTGTCTTTAAACCATTTTTTCCCTTTTATGCCATAAGCTAATACATAATTTTCTAAATTGTCAATTTCTTCTTGTGTCAAAAGAGAATATCCTGTTTTTAAATAACGAAACATACTTTCATAAGTAAAATGGTAAGCTAATGCGTCTAATATACTTCGTACACATTCAATTAAAGGGTGAGATATAATTTCTCTTTTTCTGTCGATAAAATAAGGTATATCAAATTCTTCTAATATTCCTCTCAAACTTTTTTCATAAAGAGATAAACCATTTGTAACAATGGCAATGTCTTTATATCGATATTTTTCTTTTTTGATAAGTGAAATAATTTGTTGTGCTACCATTGTCATTTCTTCATATTGATTAGCAGCAGCAAATAAAGTGATGCCTTCTGATTGTTCTGTGCTTTTTCTGTAATATCTAAAATAATTTTTTTCTAAAAAAAGAAGTCCTTTTTTATTTGTTCTTTTGTTTTCTTTTAATATAACAGTTTGCTCTATATTACAATTTAGCTGTCTTGCAATTTCACTTATTTTTTTTGCTGTAACAGAAGGCTCAAAAAATCCATTAAACATAGGTACACTTGATTGAAAAAAGGTATATTCATCTATTGTTAATGTTATCGTTACTCTTTTTGATAAGCGTAAAAGCTGTTTTATGATATTGTATTCTTGAGGAGTAAAGCCCCTAAAACCATCTAACCAAATTTCTGTATCTTGCCAATGAGGTATTATTTGTAAACGTTCAGCAAGTAAATCTAATAATTCATCTCCAGAAATATAGTTGTTTTTTAAAAAATTTTGATAGCCTTCCATAATTGTATTCAAATCAAACAATTTATCTTTTACCTTTTGAGAAATATTGTCATTGTTTTGATATGATTTTAATTGTTGTGTTCCTATTTGATAGTGAAATAATTCTGAAATAGTATTACTTAACTGCTCTATAAATCCCTGCTGGTCTAAACTATTTTTAAAATATAGAAAATCGTTTTTGTTTTGGTTCAATATTTTTCTCAGTATCATAGATTTGCTTACAGTATTTAAAGGAGTTGTTTTATATAGTCCTCTTTTTTGAAATACAATATAAGCGAGTTTGTTAAAGTCAAATACTTCTGCATATAAAATTGCTTTTCCTTGTGTTTTTTCAATCAATTCTTTGTTTGCCTGTAAAGAATATTGTGGTGGCACAAGTAACATAAAATTTCCTTTTTGCTGTTGTTTTTGTATGATTTCGTTTAAACAGTAATGTGTTTTTCCGCTGCCAGCTCGTCCGATAACAAAACGCAAACTCATAGGTATCCCTTCTTTCTTTTTAGCTTGTACAAATGGCATAATTACAGCAAAAAATTCATACAGTATTGTAAATGTATTATTCATTTTAGGAGGTCACAGTATGAACGGAACAAAATTTGTGGTCATTAAATTTAGGGAGTTGGTAAAAACGGCTGTTTTTGCCATATTAGGGGTAGTGATTATAATAGGGCTTATTTATTTCTTTTTGCCAAAAGAAGAACAAACAGCAGTTTATAATCCAGGTACTTATTATGCACAATTTACACTCAATGGCGAAATGGCACAAGTAGAAATTGTTGTGGATAAAAATAATATAAAATCTGTTTCATTGACAGATACTCCTGAAACAATTTCTGTTTTCTATCCTCTTGTAGAAACAACTGCACAAGAATTAGCAAAAGAAATTGTAAAGCAGCAGTCTACTGCAATAGATGTATCTTCTCAAAATACATATACTGCTCAGCTAATATTAGATGCAGTAGAAAAGGGGCTTGCACAAGCCTCTGTATCAAAGTAATATGTTATATTATTGGGAAGCAGTCTGTACAGTGACATTATGAAATAATATTGTACAGACTGCATTGTTATTTTAAAATTCTTTCCAATACTGTTTAATGCTATTTTGCTCAATGGCATCTCTATAAGAATCTGCAATTTCAAAAATTTCATCTTCATCTTTTATTGTCATAACATACACTTTTTTAGGATATTTCTTTTTTACCCATTGTATAAATTCTTTTTCCCATTGCTGTGCATATTGTTCCATGTCTTCATAGCAAAGTAATTCTTCTGTGACCAATTCAATGACCTCTTGTACAGATAATTTCATATTGTTTCTCCTTCCTTTTGATAGGGTATTCCAAAATGTTCATAGCCTCTTTGTGTTACAATACGTCCTCTGGGTGTTCTTTGTATATAGCCTAATTGTAATAAATAAGGCTCATAAACATCTTCTATTGTTTCAGGTGCTTCTGCTATAGATGCGGCAATGGTATCTAATCCTACAGGTCTGCCATTGAATTTTTCTATCATAGTCAAAAGCATTTTTCTGTCTATATAGTCAAGCCCTACCTTGTCAACATCTAATAAATCCAAAGCAAATTTTGCAACTTCTTCTGTAATATGGCTTTTATATTTCACTTGTGCAAAATCACGTACTCTTTTTAATAAGCGGTTTGCAATACGAGGTGTTCCACGAGAACGCCTTGCAATTTCTTCTGCACCTTTGTCTTCCATTTCAATTTGCAATACTTCAGCAGAGCGATGCAGTATCGTTTTTAGTTCTTCAATAGTATATAGCTCTAATCTGTGTATTACACCAAATCTATCACGTAAAGGTGCTGTCAAAAGTCCAATTCTTGTAGTAGCACCAATTAATGTAAAGTGGGGTAAGTCTAAACGTACAGAACGAGCACCTGCCCCTTTTCCTATGACAATATCAATTACAAAATCTTCCATAGCAGGGTAAAGTATTTCTTCAATCATACGATTTAGTCTATGTATTTCGTCGACAAATAAAATATCTCCTTCTGAAAGATTATTTAATATTGCTGCCATATCTCCGGGACGCTCTATTGCTGGCCCAGAAGTTGTTTTAATATTTACGCCCATTTCATTGGCTATAATGTTTGAAAGTGTTGTTTTTCCTAGTCCAGGAGGACCATAAAGCAGTACATGGTCAAGTGCTTCCTTTCTTTGTTTTGCTGCCTGCATAAATATTTTCATATTACTTTTAATATTTTCTTGTCCAATATAGTTATCTAATGTTTGAGGGCGTAATTTTTGTTCTACTTCTATATCTTCTGTTTGAAAACTAGAGGTAATAATTCGTCTGTTTTCCACATAAATCACCTATTTTCGTTAAAATTTTGTCAATTTTTTAAATGATAATTTTAAAATTTCTTCTACAGAAAGCCCTTCTTTATAACAAGCGTTTACTGCCTGCATTGCTTCACTTCTGCTGTATCCTAATGATGTTAATGCTTCTACCGCTTCCCATTTTTCATTGGTATCTTTTTGTGGCGTTTGCTGTATTACTTCTTGTGGTTTTACTTTGTCTTTAAGTTCTAATATGAGCCTTTGAGCTGTCTTTTTTCCTATACCTGGTGTTTTGCTTAGTGTTTTAATATCTTCTGAAAGTATTGCAATAATAATATCTTCAGGGGTCATTTCAGATAAAAAAGCCAATGCTCCTTTTGGGCCAATACCTGAAACACTCAAAAGCTGATGAAATATTGTTTGTTCTTGTTGTGTTAAAAAACCAAAAAGAGAAATATCATCTTCTTTCACATTCATAAAGGTATATATCATTACAGTTTCTGTTTCATTTAATTGAGAAAGTGTAGCAGAAGAAACAAATATTTTATATCCTATTCCATTACATTCTACTACAACAAATGTGTTTGTTTTGTATGTAATTATTCCTTTTATATAAGAAATCAATGGTTTCACTTCCTAATGTTTCTATTTTATGGTTATTATTCTACTATGTTTTAATCCCCTCTGTCAACGACAATAAAAATAAGCAATATAAATAAATATAGTCAAAATATACTAATTATAAAGTTAATTTCTTGACAGAACTTTTGTACTTCATGTATAATAAAAGTAGTATCCATTACAAGCGTTTTAATGCACAGTTGAGGAAGAAGGGATAATTATGGCGATAAATGAGTATAACAAACAAGTTAAAGTTTATACACTAGACAGAAAATTAATTAAAAATGCTACATTAATAAAACAAGGTGATGATACTGTTACACTTGCTTTCAATAAAACGTCAAGAGATGAAGTAAAACAATTATTAGAAAATGATGCAGTTCAAAATGAGGTCATTCTTTTAATGACACATAATATAAAAGGTATGTGCTATTTTCATGCGGAGTCTACCAATATTTACAGTGGAAATGCTCCAAGAGAAGTAAATGTTGTATTTTCTTCATTACAAAAATTAGAAACAATACAACGTCGTCAAGATGTTAAAGTAAAAGCACATGATATGAAAATTAATTTAACATTGTCATTTCGTGGTATGAAAGAGGTTACTGCTGAATTAATAGACATTAGTGCCGGAGGAATTATGTTTACTTGCCCATCTGAAATGCTCATGGAAAAAGAAATCGTCATATACCATTTCAAATCTGCTAAAGCAAATTTCGATGTAAAAGCTAGAATATTACGAATACAAGATTTAAAAAGACAAACAAAAGATGGCGAAGAAGAAATTCGTTGTTATGGATGCTGCTTTGAAGATATAAAACCAAATGAGGAATATAGTATTCGTGAATTTGTGCTTTATTTGCAAAGAGAGGAAATTTTGAGAGAAAGAGAAAGACAAGACTATTAAAATTAAATTTCATTGATAATGTATTATTAAAATAATAGTAAAATAAAAAGCTAATATGATTTCATATCTATGATGTTATATTAGTTTTTTTTATGGTGTGGTATTATGATTATTTATAAATATCTTTGACGAAAATGGTGTAGTAGTGTTATAGTAAATATGATTATTTTAAAAGGAGTTGTTTTTCATATGGCATTTCATAAAGTAACATTAGCTGCATTAAAATTTTTAAGCCATTCCAGCCCAGATATAAAAAAAACATATAAAATACATAGACAACTTGTTACATTAGCACATAAAAAAGTGATAAAACCACCTTATTATAAAATATGGAATCATAAAATTACAAGAGATGGATATGACATTGCTGTTCGCATATTTTCTCCTCCTAATGACTTACCTCACCCTGTACTTTTATTTTTTCATGGAGGGGGCTGGGTAACAGGCAATATTGAAAGTTATGATAGTGTATGTGCGAATATGGCAGTAATGACTGACCGTGTGGTTGTTTCTGTAGATTATCGTCTTGCACCAGAATATCCTTTTCCTACTGCATTGGAAGACTGCTATTGTGTAGCAAAAGAGATTTTTTTAGATGATACACTGCTAAAAACAAAAGCAGATGAAATTACAATAATAGGAGATAGTGCTGGAGGAAATTTAGCTGCTGCATTATCTCTTATGGCAAGAGATAGAGGAGAATTTTTACCAAAACAACAAATATTGATTTATCCTGCTACATTTAATAATCATAGTGAAACATCACCGTTTTCTTCTGTAAGAGAAAATGGCACAGATTATATATTGACATCAAAAACAGTTTCTGATTATATGGAAATGTACTGTCCTAATAAAAAAAATTGGCGTAATCCTTATTTTGCACCACTTTTAGAAAAAGATTTCAGCAAACAACCTCGTACATTGATTATTACAGCACAATACTGTCCTTTAAGAGATGAAGGAGAGGCTTATGGAAGAAAATTACAGGAAGCAGGAAATGATGTCACAATAGAAAGAATACCTGATGCTTTACACGGATATTTTTCTTCTTTGCCTAATAAAAATCATTTAATACAATATACTTATAAAATTATAAATCAATTTCTTCAGGAGTGAAGTTTATTTTGAAAATGAAAAAAAAACCACAATGGCATAAATTAGATAATGCTGCAAAAATATTTCCAGCTAATACAGATAAAAGAGATACAAAAGTATTTCGTTTTTCTTGTGAATTATATGATGAAGTAGACCCTATATTTTTACAAAAAGCACTTGAAAAAACATTACAGAAATTTCCTTATTATTGTTCTATATTAAAAAGGGGATTGTTTTGGTATTACATTGAAAATACAGAAAGAAAGCCACTTGTTCATATAGAAAATAAATATCCTTGTTCTCCTTTATATTTTCCTAATAGAAAAAGTCTTCTTTTTGACATTTCTTATTATCATAAAAGAATTAATTTGGAAGTACATCATGTACTTTCAGATGGTTCTGGTGCATTACTTTTTTTGAGAACACTTGTATATTATTATATTTTAGAAAAGTATAGCGAGGCATTTTTAAATAAAGAAATTTATTTGGAAAATGCAACAACAGCTTCTGAAAAAAGTACAGATAGTTTTTCAAAGTATTTTCAAAAAGAACATACTTCAAAACAACAAAAAATTCCTTTTGCTTATCATGTGAAAGGAGAATATTTTGATATAGGTCAAATGGGTGTAATAGAAGGTTGTGTGTCTGTAAAAAAGTTATTACAGCTTTCTAAACAACATAAATCTACTGTAACAGAATTTCTTGTTGCTATTTGGATATATTCTATTTATGAAGGTATGAGCGTAAAAGAACAAAAAAAGCCTATAGTAATAAGTATTCCTGTCAATTTAAGAAATTATTTTCCTTCTGAAAGTACAAGAAACTTTTTTAAAGTAATACAAATTGTACATTTTTTTGGAGAACAAAAAGAAGATTTGGAAACTGTTTTATGTTCTGTTAAAAAGCAATTTCAGCAAAAATTGACAAAGGAGGAACTAAGAAAGGGTATGAATACACTTTCTGCATTGGAGCACAATATCACTATGAAATTAGTTCCTCTTGCTACAAAGGATTATGTATTGCGTTTTGCAAATTGGATTTCTTATCAAAAAGCAACTTCTTGTCTTTCTAATGTTGGAAAAATAAAAATGCCTCAGGAGATGATACCATACATTCGTCTTTTTGATTTGTTTGTTAGTACAAGAACAACACAAATTGCGACTTGTTCTTTTGAAGATAATTTTGTAATTAGCATTGCAACTGCTTTAAAAGGAGATTTAGCAAAAAGATTTTTCTGTCATTTGTCTGATATGGGTTTAGAAATTGAAATTACAACAAATATAGAACAGGAGGAGTGAAAATGTATGAATGTAAACAATGTCATGTCAAAGTAAGAGGAAATGTAAAATGTTGTCCTCTTTGTCAGGGAGAACTGACAGGAACAGCAGAACAAAATGTATTTCCTATTATAGAATTGCAACACCCTCTTAGTCAAAAAATGTTTCGTATGGGGCTATTTATTACATTGATTGCAGTTGCTATTTGTGTTGGTATTAATCTTTCTCGTCCTCAAGATGGTTGGTGGGTATTGTTTGTGTTGGCAGGAAGTGGTTGCTTTTGGTTATCCATTAGTATCGCTATGAAAAAATGGCATAATGTTCCTAAAAATATACTGTGGCAAGTAGTAATACTTTCTATACTTGCCTATTTTTGGGATATAAAAACAGGATATAGGGGCTGGTCATTGGAATATGTTTTACCTTTTCTTTGTATTGGTGCTATGGTAGGCACGTGTTTACTTGCCTATTTTTTAAAACTACATACAAGTGAATATATATTGTATTTGATACTAGACGGCATATTAGCAGTAATTCCTTTGATACTTCTTTTAAAACATAAATTAAATGTATTGTATCCTTCTGCGATATGCGTTTCTGTAAGTATTATACTTTTTGGAGGATTGTTTTTGTTTCGACGAGATTTGTTTTTTTCAGAAATACAAAGACGAACACATTTATAATAAAATACATAATTTTTATAGAAATAGAAAGGGGAGAATGTTATATGAATTGTCCTTACTGCAACAAAGAAATGAAATTAGGGGAGATTACATCAAAATGGAAGCACCCTATTGTAAAACCCCAGCTTTATATTGACGAGGAGCAACAAATACCTTTAACAACTGGTCATTTGACACCTCTTTCACTTTGGGTAGGAGATGTAGTAAAATGTTATTATTGTTTAGATTGTCGTAAGGTGATATTAGATATTCCAGAAAAAGCATAAAAAACAAGTAAAAGACTTTTTGCAAAGTCTTTTACTTGTTTTTTTCTAAAGCCATTTGATTAATGGGCACCTACTACTTTATGCCATTTTTGACCTACTGCTTCTACTATAGCACAAGTTTTATCTACAAATGTTAATACATAAGACTCTTTGTATCTAGGTGGAACAAATGTACATGGCCACATATGTTTTAATATGGCATCTTTTTCAATTTTGTTTAATGTTGTAATTTTTCTGGCATTGTCATAAGCTACACGAGGGTGCCATGCTGCATGATTTGTTCTGTTGCCTTTTGTTACTCTCCAGTCATAATAAAACATATCATGTAACAATCCTGCTCTTGCAGCAGAACGATAATCCCAACCCATAAAACGACAAATTAAAAAACTGTAATAAGATACATTGATGCTATGTTGTAATCTGCTTGTGTTACAATGCTGTACGTGTTCATCTAATTTTTGAATTTTTTGTTCGTCCATTAAATCCCATACACAGGACATATATTCTACGGCTAACATATCTTCCATATTTTTCAAATTGACTTTAGAACCAATCGCTTTTTGCATAGTTTGCTCCTTTATATTGTAAAATTAGTATAGCATAAATAATATTTTTATATTTTATGCTAACGTTATTATAACATAGTATATGCTCAAATGCACTTAATTTTACAAAAAATTAATAAGTAAGTTATAGCATTTGTTTTGCTTTTTCAGTTAATTCTTTTACAATATAATCTTCTCCGCAACACATATCAATTTCAAATGCAATGAGTAATTGCTGTTGTTCCATTTCTGCAATAAAATCATATACTTGCTGACTGGTTAAATTTGTTTGTTTTGCAATCATAGAAGTGTCTGGTTCTTCCCCTTGTTTTAAAAATTTGTCAACTGCTTTGATAATTGCAATGTATTCTGGTTTCATATTTCATCGTCTCCTATATTTTCTGTAACTATACACAAGGTATTTGTTTTTTGACAATATCAAAGTAATAGTCATTTATTATACTTTCTTGTAAATCAAAATGGTATTTTTGATATATTTTTTGTAAATCCTTTTCAGTTTTTAAATACTCTATATCTCTTTTTTGTCTTTCAAACTCTAAACACATTAATTCATGTTCTTGAAATAATTCTTCTTCACCTTCTTCAAATGCTCTTTCAAATAATTCAGGAGCATAACATGAAAAATAATCTTCTAAAAATCTAAAATTATAGACTCCAACCCTTAACTCATTATTATTGTTATCTTCTTTTATAAGCAATGATATAGTTGCTATTTGGTCTATCATGCCATACAAATATCCTACTATATTAGATAATATTTCTATCCAAATAGTATATTTATAATCCTTTATCATGTGAGAAGGACTATTTTCCCAACATTCATATATAAATTTTTCTTCATCTTCTGGGTCTTCTGGAAATTCTAGTCTTTCAACAATATAATCATATTTTGTATCATTTATTATAGTGTCCCAACAATCTTCTAAAAAAGTATTTAATTTTTTTGTTCTATCCCATTCTTTTCCTTCTGCATACTTTTTATAAAGTGTAAATTTTCTTTCTATTGCCATTAACAAAAACATTCCTTGTTGTCTAAAAGTTAAACTTTTTGCCATTTCATTAATCATAAACTCTTTTGTTTGTTCATATTTATACTCCATAGTTATAGTCATTCCTTCCCCTTATTTATTAACTATTTTGATAATTGTAATCTATTCTAGTTTTGTATTTATCACTTCCTAAGTAGTGCAATTATTGTAATTTTTTTGCAGTTGTTTTATCTGCAACTGCTTTTTCTTTTTCTCCTATAGCACGATAAGCTTTTGCACGACTCAAATAGACTTCTTTATCATTAGGGTTTATTTCAATTTCTTTACTATAATCAGAAATGGCTTTTTGATACTCTTTTTGTTTAAAATATATATCTCCACGTTTGCAATATACCCCTATAATATCTGTACATAATGCAATCACTTTACTAAAATCTTCTATTGCTTTTTGATATTCTTTTAATTTATCATAAATTTCAGCACGATTGATATAAGCATCTATATAGTCTGGTTTTAATGCAATCGCCTTATCCAAATCTTCTATTGCTTTTTGATATTGTTTTAAAGCAATATAACTATCTGCACGATTAAAATAACTTACTTCAAAATTAGAATTTAATGCAAGTGCCTTTTCAAAATAAGGAATTGCTTTTTTATAATTTTTTAATTTATTATACATTACTCCTAAATTATGATAATTGGCTTCCTCGTTAGGGTCAACTTCTATTGCTTTACTATAATAAGGAAATGCCTTTTTATAATCTTGAAAATAAGTATATATTGCTCCTAATGAAGAATATGCCCTTTCATCATTTGGATTTAATTCAATTACTTTATTGAAATCAGAAATTGCTTGTTCAAACTGCCCTAAACGCATAAAATCAATACCACGACGATTATATGCCTCTACATTGTCTGGTTGAAATGCAATTACTGCACCATAGAGTACTATTGCATCTTCATAATTTCCCGTTTCATCACCTTTACAAGCATACTTAAAATAATATTCTGGTGTATTTTTTTGTTCTTCACATTCTTCAAATGGTTGTTCACCAGTTTTTTGATTATCACTATGAAACCAATATTCCCCTAGTATGTTTTCTTGTAAGTCATAATGATATTTTTTATATATATTTTGCATATTTTTTTCATTTTTTAAATATTCTATATCTCGTTTTTCTCTTTCAAATTCTAATTTTACCAATTCATGCTGATTAAACAAATCGTCAATACCATTTTCTTTGGCTTCTAAAATTTGTGGAGAATAATAACATAAAAATTTTTCTAAAAATGGAAAGTTAAATATTCCAACAACTAATTCTTTTTTTATGTTGTCCTTTTTTTTAAGTATAGATATTACTGCTGTTTGACGCAGTAGTTTATGTATATATATTACTATGTCAGATAATATTTCCATATAATCTGGTATCTCATCATTTTCTTCATCGATTTCCATAATGTACTGAGGGCAATCGTCCATACATTCATAAAGAAACTTATCTTGGTCTTCTGACTCATCTAGTATTGGTTTTATTCTATCTGTAATGTAATCAAATTCCATATCATTTATCATAGCGTCCCAACAATCTTCTAAAAAAGCATTTAATTTTTCTGTTCTGTCCCATTCTTGACCTTTAGCATATTTTTTATATACTTGAAACATTCTTTCTGTTGTCATAAGCAAAAAAATTCCTTGTTGTTTATAAGTTAGATTTTCTGCTATTTTTTCAATGGCATTTTCTTCTGCTGTTATGTGTTCGTATTCATATTCCATAGCTATAATCATTCCTTCCCCTTTATTTTCTAAAACAGAATTTTATACTATTATAATATTTTGTAGTAAAAAATGCAAATAAATCAATGAAATATAATTTTATATTACAAAAAAAGACTGAGCAAAAATGATTGCTCAATCTTTTTAAAATACGATTATTTTTCTTTAGGATTGCATACAAGTGCCGTTAAAAAAGCAAATACTACTGCTGCTGTAATACCTCCTGCGGCAGCTTTCATACCACCTGTAAATATACCCCAAAATCCAATACTATCTACTTCTTCCATAACACCTTTTGCAAGATTATATCCAAAGCCTGTTAAAGGTACTGTTGCACCTGCTCCACCAAATTCTTCTATAGGAGCATACCAGCCTAAACCTCCTAATATACAGCCTATACACACAAACATCACTAATATTCTACCAGACATCAATTTTGTTTTGTCAATGAGTATTTGCCCTATTACGCATATTGCACCACCTACTAAAAATGCCTTTACTAAATCCATATTATCACGTCCTATTCTTTTCTGCTTTCAATCACTACGCCATGTGCAATACCAGGAATAGTAGAACCTTGTTGAGATGTGGTAGGGCTCATTAAAGCACCTGTCGGTAAAAATAACATTCTGCCTATGGTACCTTCTTGCAGTTTTTTATAAAAATAACTTGCAAATGTTACAGCAGAACAAGCACAGCCACTACCACCAGAATGGGTATCTTGATTTTCTTTGTCAAATATTTCAATACCACAGTCTGTAAAGTTTTCTCCCATTTCATAACCTTCTTTTGCCATAAGTTCTATTACAAGCTGTTTTCCGATATAACCTAAATCTCCAGTAGCAATGACATCATAATAGCTAGGCTGTCTACCTGTGTCTTTAAAGTGTGCTGTTAATACATTTACTGCTGCAGGAGCCATAGCAGCACCCATATTCATAGTATCTGTTACACCCATATCTACAATTTTTCCTGTTGTAATTTCTGTAATTACAGGGCCTTTTCCTGTTTTAGACAATACTGCTGAGCCATCTCCTGTGACTGTCCATGTAGCACTAGGAGGTCTTTGTGTTCCCAGTGCAAGAGGAAAACGAAATTGTTTTTCTGCTGCACAGAAATGACTGGAAGCACCTACTAAAACATTTTCTGCAAATCCTCCGTCTAATAGCATAGCACCTAAACTCATGGACTCGCCCATAGTAGAACACGCCCCAAACAATCCAAAATAGGGAACTTTAAAATCTTTAATACCAAATGTAGTACCTGTACATTGATTAAGCAAGTCACCGCATAATATATAATCTATATCTTCCATTTTTTTGCCAGCTTTTTCTACTGCGAGTTGTAATGCTTCTGTGACAAATTTACTTTCCGCTTTTTCCCAACTATCTTCTCCATATAATGCTTCTTGTGTTACTTTATCAAAAAGATTTCCCAAAGGGCCTTCACCTTCTTTTGGCCCAACAACAGAAGATGTTGCTGCAATTACAACTGGATGAGATAATTTTACTGTTTGTGTGCCAATACGTTTATTTTTCATTTTTTCACCGCCTTAAGATACAAAATAGTATACTAATCCTACTATAATAGATGTCAATGTACCATAAACAATAACTGGCCCTGCAATTAAAAACATTTTTGCTGCCATACCAAATACAAGTCCTTCTTTTTTAAATTCTATAGCAGGAGATACTACAGAATTGGCAAATCCTGTAATAGGAACAATCGTACCAGCTCCGCAGTATTTTCCTAGTTTTCCATAAATGCCTAATCCTGTAAGTATAGCAGAAGCAAGTATTAATACAATACAGACAATTAAAGAAGTGGTGTCTTCTCCTAATGAAAATGTTTCAATATAATTTCTTAAAAGTTGTCCTATTGTGCATATAATGCCCCCTGACACAAATGCTTTAATACAATTTAGTACAATAGGGCTGTCAGGAGAAGCCTCTTTTACCATTTTATCGTACATTTGTTTTGCTTGTGTTGTTTCTTCCATTCTATTCCCTCCTTAATTCATTATAAAAAATCCTTTTACTGTAAAGTACAACATAGAACCTAATATTTTGCCAAAAGCAATAGAGCAAATAAATATAGGTATTCCTCTTATAATGCGAGAACGTCTTAAAAAAATAGGAATGACATTTAGCACTTCTGCTAATGCGAGTGCTAAACAACCTACAAATATGCCATTGGCAAAAGCAAATATAGCTGCACAAATATTTCCAATAGGTAAATGGTATCTGACAAATAATGTTGTAGTGCCAAATATGCCTCCTAATGTTATGGCATCTTCATAAAGAGGAATGTATTTTTGTGTAACTGTTCTTTTTGCCATACGAGGTACAATACCTATAGCAGAAATAAATGCAAATATACCTCCTGCTACTACACCGCCAGAAGCAAGTCCTAATATTATTAATATGATAGTGTAAAATAAATTCATGAGCTGTCACCACTTTTTTGTTTTCGGTTTAAAGCATCAATAATACTGGTATTTGTTTCTTTTTCATATGTGGTCATTTCAATTTCAATAGGGGTAGGGTCTTTTGTAACATATATTTTTGAAAAATGATTAAAAAATAATATAATGCCAACACCTAATCCTATGGTATAAGGAATTGCTAATATCAAAGGCATATCATTATATTCTCCAAAAAAAATGTAGTAGTAATTTTGAAATATTTTGGGTATTTGAGCATCAGAATGAAATGACATAATAGAAGTAGATGCACCTGAAAATAATATGAGTGCAATCGCTGCCACTTTGGTATAAAGCCATAATTTATTTTGTACTTTTGGTTTTTGTTTGTAATCTACTAATATATCCATTTCACCTACATTATTTACTGTAGCATCAGGAAATTTGAGCGTAATGGCTTTTATGATGTCCATTACACTAATTAAGTAGGTTTTTTCTGTATCTTCTGGTATTTCAAATACTACTAAATTTTCAATGCAAGCAGTGCTTTGGTCTGGTATCCAAATTTCTCCTACTTCTTTTAGATAAACTATTTTCCTGCCTGTGATTGCTATTTTTTCGTTCGGCTTGATATAAATATCCAATATTTATCACCACCTTTTTTCCTTTTTATTATTTCTAAAAACATAAAATACATACTGCTTTTTATTTCCATAGCAATGTATGAATTTAAAATGTATTACTGTGGTTTTTCACTTGGATATTTTGAAGAAGAATGGAAAAGAATAAATAATTATATAATATTGAGGTGAAATAATTATGACAATAACAATGCAGCAACAAAAAAAATCAATACAACAATGTCACATTCATTTTTTAGAAGAACAACAATTTAAAACAAATGTGATAAGTATATTATTAAGAATACCACTTACAAGACAAAATACTACAAAAACCGCACTGTTAGCAGAAGTGCTAAAAAATGGCTGTAAAAAATATCCTTCTAAAAGAGCAGTCAGCCAAAAAATGGACGATATGCTAGGAAGTGTGTTTGATGTTTCTATATTAAAAAAAGGACAAGAGCAAATATTGTTTTTTTATTTAGAAACAGTAAAATATGAAAAAGAATTGTTAAAACAAGGGTTTGATTTTTTACAAAATATGTTGTTTGCACCATTGGAGGAAGCAAAAGGATTTCCTAAAAAAATAGTACAGAGGGAAAAGAAAATATTAGAAGAAAAAATAAAAAGTAGACAAGATGATAAAAAGGAATATGCCAAAATACGATGTTTAGAAGAAATGTGCAAAGAAAATGCTTTTGGTATATTTGCAGATGGATATATAGAGGACATAAAAGAAATAGATGAAATGATATTGCTTATGCACTATAAAAATATTATAAAACATTCTAAAGTAGAAATATTTATGACAGGAGAAAAACAACAAAAAAATGATATGATGGAATTGGCAAATAAAATGCCTTTTGAAAGTGATTTTTTATGGCAAACAGAGCCTGTTGTTTTAAAACAGAATAAAGAAGTAAAACAAATTGAACAAACACTTCATACTGCACAAAGCCGTATTGTGATGGGATTTGACACTAAAGTGATGCCAGAACAAAAAGAATTTGCTTCTCTTTTGATTTGTAATGAATTGTTTGGAGGTAGCCCCACATCACTACTGTTTCAAAATGTGAGAGAAAAAGAAGGGGCTTGTTATGACATCAATTCTTTTTTATTTAGACTTTGTCCTATACTTATGGTAAAGGCAGGCATAGAAAAGCAATATTATAATAAAGCGATTGAAATAATAAAAAATTCTCTGAAACTATTACAAGAAAAAACAGTGGAAAAACAAGAACTAGAACAAGCAAAACAAAGTATAATACGATATTATATTTCAATGAAAGATAGTCAAACAGCATTGATGGATTTTGCATTAAATGAGTGGATATTAAAAACAAATAGAACAATAGAGCAATTCATAGAAGAAATAGAGCAGGTAACACAGCAAGATGTACAAAAAAGAGCAAAAGAATTATGTTTGAATACCATTTATTTTTTGCAGTAAAAGGAGTGAAAAAATATGGAAATGAGAAAAGAAAATAATGTAATAGGAGATACCATTATTACAAAAAAGTTGTCATCTGGTATGAAATGTTATATAATTCCCAAGAATGGATATGACGAAAAAATGGCAGTGCTTTGTACAAAATTTGGTTCAAATGACATTGTTTACAGAAGACCTACAGAAGAACAAAAACATGATATGCCTTTAGGTACAGCACATTTTATAGAGCATAAACTTTTTGAACAATCATGGGGAGATGCTTTTACAGCATTTTCAAAACAGTCTGCTACAGCAAATGCTTTTACAGATTTTCAAAAAACAGCATATTATTTTTCCTGTCAAAAAAATTTTGAATTAAATTTAAAATTACTTTTGTCATTTGTACAACATACACATTTTACAGAACAATCTACAGAAAGAGAAAAAAAGATTATAGCAAGTGAAATTACAATGTATCAAGATGAACCAAGTTGGATAGTATTTTTTAATTTACTAGAAAATATGTATCATAATCATACTGTAAAAAATCCTATAGCAGGTACAGTAAATTCTATACAGCAGGTGACAAAAGAGATACTTCAAAAGAGTTATGAAGCCTATTATACACCAGAAAATTTTTGTTTAGTTTGTGCTGGAGATATACAAAGTGATGAAATATTAGAAATGGCAGACAGAATTATGAAGCCTACAAATGGACATAGGGCAGTTTCACTTTTTGAAAAAGAACCAGAAGGGGTAGTAAAACCTTATTGTCAAACAGACATGTCATTGATGGAACCTATATTTCAAATAGGATTTAAACAAAAGCCGCAAGAAGAAAGCAAAAGTTTAAAACAAATTTATTTAATGCGTATGGCTATGGATATATTAGCTGGAGAAAGTTCTTCTTTTTTTGAAGAAGCATATCAAAAGGAATGGATACAGCAACCTGTAGACTGTGAGTTTTTTTCTGGTGATGGATATGCTTTTACAGCATTTTCAGCCACAGGAGAGTATGCTGAAAAAACGGCAGAATTATTATTAAAAGAGATAGAAAAAATACAAAAAGAAGGCATTTCACAAGAAGTTTTTGAGAGGGCAAAAAGCAAACAAGTAGGTAGAATGGTAAGAGGATTTAATTCTATTTATGCCATTTGTATGAGTCAGTTGGAGCTGGCATTAAAAAATAGAGATTTGTTTGATGGATTTCATACTTTAAAAGGAATTAAAAAAGAAGAAGTACAGAGAGTTTTTCAAAAGGATTTTTTAGAAAATAATATGACAGTTTCTGTTGTAAAATAATAAAATAAATAGAAGTAGAAAGGAGAATTTGTATGGGAAATATGCCAGAAATATGGTTTCCGCATTTAGGAATTGAAATCAAGCATTTAAGCAGAGTGATATTTCAAATATTTGGATATGACGTATATTGGTATGGTGTAATTATAGGAAGTGGTGTATTGCTTGCATTGGCTTTGGCAGTACAAGAAGCAAAAAGAACACAACAAAATACAGAGAATTATGTAGATATTGCATTGTTTGGTGTGATTTTTTCTGTAATTGGTGCAAGATTATATTACGTAATATTTTCTTGGAAATATTATGTTGATAATCCTATTAAAATATTTGCATTAAGAGAAGGTGGTCTTGCAATATATGGAGGAATTATTGCAGGTATTATTACAGTAATAGTATATACTAGAATAAAAAAATTGAATTTTTGGCTTGTAGCAGATACCGCAGCACCTAGTTTACTTTTGGGACAAATAATAGGTAGATGGGGAAATTTTTTTAATAGAGAAGCATTTGGAGGATATACAGACAACATTTTTGCTATGAGATATTTAAAAGAGCAAGTTCATAATATTGCACCGTCTGTACTGGAAAAAGTGGTAACAGTAAATGGTGTAGAATATATACAAGTACACCCTACATTTTTATATGAATCTATGTGGAATGTAGGTATATTTGTGTTGCTTTTTATACTGAAAAAAAGAAAAAAATTTGATGGAGAAATATTTGGTTTGTATTTGTTAGGATATGCTTGTGGTAGAGTATGGATTGAAGGATTAAGGACAGACCAGTTAAAAATAGCAAATTTTGCTGTTTCACAAATATTATCAGCATTGTTAATTGTATGTGCTGTTGTGCTGCTTTGGTATCAAAATAATAAAGCAAAAGCAATATAACAATAAAAAATTATGCTGTGTATAACTGTGTAGAAACAGCACTATATATGGCCAAAAAAGTGAATGGTTTATGAGTTTGTCCTTGTATTTTTGATACATTTGTATTACAATAGGGATAAAATAACAAAATAATAAAAAGCCTCTAGGAGTGTAAAAACATGGAATTTCATCATGTATCAGTGCTGTTAAAAGAATGTATTGAAAATTTGAATATCAAGCCAAATGGTATTTACATAGATGGCACTATGGGAGGAGGCAGTCATTCTCTTGCTATTTGTGAAAAATTGACAACGGGAAAATTGATTGCTATAGACCAAGATTTGCAAGCTCATGAAGCAGCAAAAGAGAGATTAAAACAACATTTACAAAAAGTGACATTTGTTCATGACAATTTTGTAAACATAAAATCGATATTGCAGCAATTAGGCATTGATAAAGTTGATGGCATATTGTTAGATATTGGAGTTTCTTCTTATCAACTTGATGAAAGTGAAAGAGGATTTTCTTATCAAAATGATGCAGCATTAGATATGAGAATGGACAATACAAGTGACTTTTCTGCTTATGATGTTGTAAATGATTATAGTGAAGAACAGTTATATCAAGTGATATGGAAATATGGAGAAGAACGCTGGGCAAGAAGAATTGCAAAATTTATTGTGGAACAAAGAAAACAAAAACCAATACAAACTACATTTGAATTAGTAGAATGTATTAAAAAAGCAATACCAAAAGGAGCTAGAAAAGATGGCCCTCACCCAGCAAAAAGAACATTTCAGGCGATACGTATAGAAGTTAATAAAGAACTAGAAGTATTGGAAAAGGCAATTATGAATTCAGTAGAATTATTAAATGTACAGGGAAGATTTTGCATTATTACATTCCATTCATTAGAAGACCGTATTGTAAAAAATGCTTTTCGTTTGCAACAAAATCCTTGTACGTGTCCTAAAGAATTTCCTGTTTGTGTATGTGGCAAAAAACCTATGGGAAAAGTCATTACAACAAAACCAATATTGCCTAGTGAGCAAGAATTGGAACAAAATTATCGTTCCAGAAGTGCAAAATTACGTGTTTTGGAAAAAATCTAAAATAAGGAAGTGTTATCAATTATGGCAGCTAAAAAAACAAAAGTATCTAAAAAAATGTATCAAGATGCCAAAGCATATTATACACATGGCGGTGCAGCGTATGATATAGAACCTATGGAAGAAGAATATGTTGCTCCTAAAAAGAAGAAAAAAAAGGTACAAAAGGCAAAACCATCTGTCAGAAAAAATTTGACAATGCAGGGCAGAGCTAACAGAGCTTATAGTATTAAAGTAGCTTTAGTATTAGGTGTTTTTTTCTGCGGAACATTAGCTTTTATGTGGTCTAGTGCAATGGTAACATCACAGAGAGTAGAAACACAAAAATATAAAGATAAATTAGCAGATTTAAAAAGTGAAAATGCAATATTAGCAATAGATGTTGCAGAGCAGATGGATTTAGATACTGTAAAACAGATTGCAACAGAAAAATTAGGTATGGTAGAACCACAGCCTTATCAAATACAATACATAGATGTTCCAGAACAAAGTTATACCATTCACTACAAAGATGACACAGAAAAACCAGAAGACAAAAATACAGAAAATGCTTTAGTAAGAACAATAGTAGGTTTATTTAAAAAGGAATGATGTATCAGATATGAAGAAAAAAAGAATAAAATTAGCACCTATTAAGGGAAGATTATATTTTGCTTTTTTTGTATTTGTAATATTTTTGACAATATTGGGTGGACGTGTGTATTATTGGAAAACAGTAAAAGGAGCAGAATTTGAAAACAGAGCAAAAGAACAACAGGTTAATCGTTATGATGTTATGGTACAAGCAAATAGAGGTTCTATTGTAGATAGAAATAATCAGCCTTTTGCCGTAAGTACCATTGTATATGATGTTATATTGGATTCTCGTGTATTATCTTTGCCAAATTCTGATGATAAAACAAGAAAAGAGCAGCAAGATAAAACATTTGCGGCATTAGAAAAAGTGTTTCCAGATTTAGATTATACAGAACTAAGACACGGTGTGCAAATTGACCCAGCAACACAAAAACCTTATACAGACAACAGTTGGAAGGTTTTAGCTAAAAGTGTAGACAAAGAAATTAAAGAAAGTTTGGAAGCACAAAAATTAAAGGGTATTTATTTTGAACAAACAACAAAAAGAACATATCCTTTAAAAGCATTAGCTTGTCATGTCATTGGATTTATGAGAGGCGATGCAAAATGGGGCATTGAAAATTATTATGATAAATATATGACAGGAACGCCTGGACGTTCTTTTATTGCTTATGATGGAAATAGTACAGCAGTAAGACAGGAATATGATGCAGAAGATGGCAACACTGTTGTAACAACAATAGATTATACCATGCAGCAATATGCTGAAAATATTGTACAAAAAACAGCACAACAGTGGCCTTCTGAAACAGTTGCAATTATGGTAATGAACCCAAACACAGGAGAAATTTATGCTATGGCAGACTCCAGTTCATTTGACTTAAATAGTCCTGACGAAATACCTGAAATGGCTGATGAAGAATTTCAACAAGAATGGGAAGCTATGACAAGTGAGGAACAAATAAATTATAAAAATACTATGTGGAATAATTTTAATATAGTGAGTTCTTTTGAACCAGGTTCTATATTTAAACCTATTACAGTGGCGGCAGCATTAGAAGAAGGTATTATTCGTCCTGAAGATACATTTAATTGTACTGGTGCAGTAGAAATGTATGAAGAAACAATGCGTTGTCACTTACGTTCTGGACATGGTGTATTAGATGTGCAAGGAGCGTTAGCACAGTCCTGTAACCCTTCTATGATATATATTTCTCAAAGAATGGGCAGAGAGGTTATGTATAAATATTTTAAAGATTTTGGCTTTGGTTCTAGGACAGGCATTGATTTGCCAGCTGAAGAAAGTGCTATAAAAGCAGTATATGCAGAAGATGCCATTGGCCCAGTAGAATTGGCAACAATGTCATTTGGACAAGGCTTTAATGCAACAGCGATACAAGCAATTACTGCATTTTCCGCAGTAATAAATGGTGGTAATTTGATGAAACCTTATGTTGTTTCACAAGTAATTGATAAAAATGGCAATATTGTTTATGAAAATGAGCCTCAAGTGCGAAATCGTGTTATTTCAAGAGAAACTTCAGACATTATGCGTATTATGATGAAAGCAACTATCGAAGAAGGTACAGGAAAAAAGGCAAAAATAGAAGGGTATTCTATTGGTGGTAAAACAGGTACAGCACAAAATGGTAGTCGTAAACAAAATAATAAATGGGCATTAAGTTGTTTAACTTATTTTCCAGTAGAAAATCCACAGTATGTTGTATTGACACTGATATATATGCCTGAAAACTATCAAGATGGTGTACAGACACCAGTTCCTATGACAAAAGAAATGATGGAAAGCATTATTAAATATAAAAATATACAACCAAGTT
This sequence comes from uncultured Clostridia bacterium, assembly GCA_910586765.1. GTDB lineage: Bacteria > Bacillota > Clostridia > Lachnospirales > Anaerotignaceae > Coprocola. The sequence continues at coordinate 28,406 of CAJUJJ010000001.1, read as the reverse complement.
ATGCAGAAGACGGTACAACAATTACTAAGAAACAGGGTACAGTAACAGTTGATGATTATACAGGCTCTGATATTTTTTCTACATTGTTGTCATTAGATAGCAAGAACTTAAATTATCAAACAGTAGGAACGGGCAATGTAGTAGTAAATCAATTTCCTCATGGTGGTACACAGTTGGAAGAAGGCAGTCAAATTACACTTTACGTTGAAAAAGGAGAAGATGACGAAGGAACTATGCCAGTACCAGATGTAAGAGGAAAAACGTATACAGAAGCAGTTACATTGTTAAATGATAGTGGTTTTGAAGCAGAAGCAGAAGATGAAAAAACAAAAGGAGTTGTATTGTCACAAAGTCCTAAATATGGTGTTTCTGTAGAATTAGGTACAAAAATCACTTTGACAATGGGAGAAAAAGAGGACGAAGAAAATAATACTACAAATGAGTAGTAAATGTAACAATATTTTATGAATATGCCTTTGCCTTTGCCAATATATTGAACTATATTGAGAAAGGCAAGGTGTTTTTTTATGGATAAAATTACAATACTGATGAAAAAAAGATTGTTAATATTTTTATTTTTGGCTAGTATAGGTTGGCTGATATTGTTTGCTAGGGTAGTATATATACAGGTAGTTTTAGGGGAAGATTTGCAAAGTAAAGCATATGAGCAGCAAACAAGAGATAGACTGATTGCACCAAAAAGAGGAAGTATATTAGATAGAAATGGAGTAGGGCTTGCACTGACAGAAACAGTCAACACAATTAGTGTTATTCCTATACAAGTAAAACAAAAAGAAGAAACTGCAAAATATTTGTCTGATGTATTGGAACTAGAATATGATACTGTTTTAGAAAAAATAAAACAAAATGTAGCATTGGTACGTATTAAAAATAAAGTAGATAAACAAACTGCATTAGAAATTAGAAAAAAAGCAATGTCAGGTATTGTAGTGGACGAAGATATTAAAAGAGTATATCCTTATTCTTCTTTAGCTTCTCAAGTGCTTGGATTTGTAGGAAAAGATAATCAGGGTATTATAGGCTTGGAGTCAAAATATAACGAATATTTGCAAGGAAAAGCAGGAAAAATATTGACATTAACAGATTCTAGGGGGCTTACAGTAGACAATGCACAAGAAAGAATTGCTCCAGAAGATGGAAAAACACTTGTGACAAGTATTGATGTTGTAGTACAGCAATATGCAGAGCAGACACTAGCGAAAGCAGTAGAAGCAAAAGGAGCGAAAAATGGCATTATTATTGTAATGAACCCTCAAAATGGAGAAGTATATGCTATGGCAAATTACCCTAGTTTTGATTTGAATGACCCTTTTACAATCAACAGTGAAGAATTAGCAGGTATTTGGGGAAATATGAGTGAACAAGAAAAAAATGATGCACTAAATCAAATGTGGAGAAATACTGCCATAAACGATACTTATGAACCAGGTAGCACATTTAAAACAATTACATCTTCCGCAGGATTGGAAGAAGGCGTTGTAACGCCAGAAAGTTCTTTTGTGTGTAATGGCTATTATGTAGCAGGAGATAGACAAATAAAATGTTGGAGATATCCTAGAACACATGGAGCAGAAACATTTGTACAGGGCGTTCAAAACTCCTGTAATCCTGTATTTATGATAGTAGCAGAAAGAATGGGAGCAGAAATATTTGCAGATTATATGACAAAATTTGGATTTCGTGAAAAAACAGGTATAGATTTGCCTGGTGAAGCAGTTGGTATTATACATAAAACGGAAAATATAGGCCCAGTAGAATTGGCAACAATGTCATTTGGACAGTCCTTTCAGATTACACCTTTACAGTTATTAAGAGCAGTATCAGCCATTATAAATGGTGGAAATTTAATAACACCTCATATTGCTACAGAAATATTAGATGAAAATGGAACTGTTGTGCAGACATTTGAATATGAAAAAGGAAGACAAGTGATTTCTCAAAACACTTCAGAACAAATGAAAAAGATATTAGAAAGTGTTGTTTCAGAAGGAACAGGAAATAAAGCATATATTCCTGGCTATCGTATTGGTGGAAAAACAGCAACTTCTGAAAAACTGCCAAGAAGAAGCGGAAAATATATTGCATCATTTTTGACATTTGCACCCGCAGAAAATCCTCAAGTATTGTCATTGGTTTTGATAAATGAACCACAGGGGAATTATTACGGCGGAAGTGTAGCAGGGCCTGTTATGAAGGAATTGTTGCAAAATATACTGCCTTATTTGGGTATTGAAACAATATATTCTCAAAAGGAATTAGAGATGGAAGAAGTACAAAAAATAACAGTGCCTGATTTTGTAGGTATGACAGTACAAGAAGCAAAAAAGGCGTTGTATGAGCAGGAAATCGATTATGAAATACAAGGAGAAGGAGAAATCATTACAACTCAATTTCCAAAATCTGGAGAAGAAGTAAATAAAAATACCAAGATACTTCTTTCGGCAGAATAGGAAATACATTGTAAAAAATCTTTTGTAATGTTATAGAATTGTGCTATAATAAAACGATATGATATTCCGTTGCAACAGCATAAAGGAGGATAAAAACACATGATACTTTCGACATTATTGAAAAATATAGAGTATAAATTGTTATATGGAGAAGAAGAAAAAGAAATTAATGCGATAGCATATGACTCCAGAAAGGTACAAAAAGGGGATTTATTTGTGTGTATTACAGGATTTCAAACAGATGGTCATAAATATGCGCAAAAGGCAATAGAAGCAGGAGCAACAGTAATACTTTGTGAAAAAGAAATACAATCAGATAATAAAAATGTAACAATATTGCAAACTTCAAATACACGTCAGGCATTGGCATTGCTTTCTGCAAATTATTATAAACACCCTTGTGACAGTATGAATGTAATTGGTGTAACAGGAACAAATGGTAAAACAACAACGACATATCTTATAAAATCTGTATTAGATAGTATTGGGCATAAAGTAGGCATCGTAGGAACGATTGAAAATCGTATTGGCGAAAAAGTGCTTCATACAGAAAGAACAACACCAGAATCTTTGGAGTTACAGGAATTATTTTATCAAATGAAAAAAGAAAATGTGACAGATGTTGTAATGGAAGTATCTTCTCATTCTCTTGATTTGCATAGAGTAGATGGTATACAATACAATATTGGTATTTTTACAAATTTAACACAAGACCATTTGGACTATCATAAAACAATGGAGAATTATAAAATAGCAAAATCATTGCTTTTTCAAAGAAGTGATAAAAGTGTTATCAATATAGATGATGAAGCAGGAGAATTTATGAAACAAAATGCCAAAGGAGAAGTGTTGACATTTGGCATAGATAATCAGGCGGATATTATAGCAAAGGAGATTGATATATCAGCAGACGGCGTAAAATTTACATTGTGTTATAATAATAAGCAATATGCTGTATCACTACATACACCTGGTAGATTTAGCATTTATAATGCTTTAGGTGCAATTGGTGCTTGTATATTTATGGGCATTGCTATGGAAGACATTATTGCAGGACTAAATAACAATACTGGAGTTGCAGGAAGATTTCAAACAATAAAAAGCAATAAAGCAAATGCTATTGTAGATTATGCTCATACACCAGATGGATTGGAAAATATATTAAAAACAGCAAAAGAATTTGTAAAAGGTAAAATTATTACAGTTTTTGGTTGTGGCGGTGATAGAGATAAAACAAAAAGACCTATTATGGGAGAAATTGCAGGGAATTTGTCAGACTATTGTATTATTACATCAGATAATCCTAGAACAGAAAACCCAGCTTCTATATTAGATGATGTGGAAGTAGGCATGAAAAAAACAAATTGTGAGTATATCAAATTGGTAGATAGAAGGAAAGCCATTTGCCATGCAGTAGAATATGGCCAAAAAGGAGATTTGATTGTTATTGCAGGAAAAGGACATGAAAACTATCAAATTTTTGCAGATAAAACAATACATTTTGATGATGTAGAAGAAGTAAAAAAGGCTTTTGGAGGCGACGCCTTATGATAGCGATAACATTGGAAAAAGTAACAAAAATTGTAAATGGAACTTTTTTAGGTGATACAGAAGGATTACAGAAAAAAGCCATAGGATTACAAAGCGACTCCCGAAAAGTAAATACAGGTGATATATTTGCTCCTATAATAGGGGCAAAAGTAGATGGACATGATTTTATACAAAAAGCATTTGAAGCAGGAGCAGTATGCTGTTTTTGTGAAAAAGACTGTGATATAAAACAAGGACAATATGCTATTCATGTCAAAAGTGTTGTAAAAGCAATGTTATGTTTAGCAGAATATATTATAAAAAAATTGTCTATACCTGTTGTAGCAGTTACGGGAAGTGTAGGAAAAACAACAACAAAGGATATGATTGCTTCTGTTTTGGAACAAAAATATTGTGTATTTAAAACAGCAGGAAATTATAATACAAATATAGGTATGCCTCTTATGGCGGCACAAATGACAAGGCAACATGATGTAGCAGTATTAGAAATGGGTATGAACAGTTTTGGAGAAATACATAATCTTTCTATAGCTGCAAAACCAAATATTGCAGTCATTACAAATGTTGGTGTAGCACATATAGAAATGTTAGGAGATAGAGATGGCATATTAAAAGCAAAAAGTGAAATATTTGATGGTATGAATGAAAAAGGAATTGCTATACTTAATTCAGACAATGATAAACTGCAAACATTAGAAGGAAAAATAAAACAAAATATTATATGGTATGGCATAGAAAATAAAAAAGGAATTTATGCAGATAATATTGAAATTTATGGTGTAGAAGCAATTACTTGTGATGTGCATACTGCAAAAGGAATATTTAAAGCAAATATTAATGTACCTGGGGAACATATGGTAATGAATACACTAGCAGCAACTGCTGTTGGTTTAGAACTAGGTTTGACATTGGAGCAAATTCAAAAAGGGATAGCATCATTTGTGCCTACAAAGATGCGTATGAATATTGTAAAAGCGAATGGTTTTACAATTATAAATGATACATACAATGCAAATCCTGTTTCTATGAAGTCATCACTAGATGTTTTAGCAGCGGCGCAAGGCAGAAAAGTTGCTATATTAGGTTTTATGGGAGAATTAGGAGAAAACCAAACACAAATGCACAAAGAAGTTGGAGAATATGTAGCAGAAAAAAATATTGATGTATTGATTTCAATAGGAGAAGTAGCAGATATTTATAATGAAAGTGCCAAACAAAAAGGTACAAAAGAAGTATACCATTTTGATACACAACAAGATTTTTGGCAAAATGGAATTTCTTTATTGAAAGAGGGGGACACTGTTTTAATAAAGGCTTCAAGAAGTAAACAGTTTGAAAAAACAGCGGAAAAATTACAAGGGGTGAAATAGATTTTGGAACAGTTGATACAAGGGATTTATGCAATTATCATTGCATTTGTAATAGGGGTAATACTTTGTCCTATACTTATACCAATATTGCATAAAATGAAATACGGACAGACAGAAAGAGATGATGGCCCTGAAAGCCATTTAAAAAAACAAGGTACACCTACTATGGGGGGCATTGCAATATTGATTGCATTTTGTGGAGGCAGTGTTTTCTTTTTAAAAGAGAATTATGATGGTATAGCTGTTGTACTTGTAACATTGGGATTTGGTATAATAGGCTATATAGACGATTATATTAAAGTTGTAAAAAAACGTTCTTTAGGGCTGAAACCTATGCAGAAAATAGTGGGGCAGCTTGTGATTACTGCCTTATTTGCTTGGTATCTCTATCAATCTAATTTAGGAACAGCAATTTATATACCATTTACAAAAGGTATGACAATTGATTTAGGCATTGCTTTTGTACCATTTTTAATAGTAGCTATATTAGGTACTGTTAATGGTGTAAATTTAACAGATGGTTTAGACGGATTAGCAGGTGGTGTAACACTGATTGTAGCTGTTTTTTTTATGTTGGTATCTTGGGGAGCAGGAAGTACAATATTGCCTGTTTGTGGAGGTGTTATAGGTGCATTGCTTGCCTTTTTGATATTTAATGCGTATCCAGCGAGGGTATTTATGGGGGACACAGGTTCTCTTGCATTAGGTGGATTTGTTGCAGCAGCAGCATTTTTGCTGAAAATGCCTATATTTATTGTGATAGTAGGATTTATATATCTTTTAGAGTCCATTTCTGTTATGATACAGGTAGTATATTTTAAAAAGACAGGCGGAAAGCGTTTTTTCAAAATGGCACCAATTCATCATCATTTTGAATTGTGCGGCTGGAGTGAAACAAAAGTAGTAACTGTATTTTATGTAATTACTACAATGCTTTGTTTGATAGCATTTTTAGCTTGTCGATATTTGTTTGTGGCATAGAAAGAAGGGTTTTCATTGGAATATAAAGGAAAAAATGTACTTGTTTGTGGTATGGCAAGAAGCGGCATTGCAGCAGCGGAATTGCTTTGTAAAAAGGGAGCTTCTGTTACATTACAGGATTTAAAAAAAAGAGAAGAATTAAATGAAATTACAGATTTAGAGGATTTAGAAAAAAAAGGAATTGTATTGTATACAGGTAAAAATCCAGATGATATTGTATTAGAACAAGATTTGATTGTATTAAGTCCTGGAGTGCCTTGTGATTTACCTTTTTTAGAAAAAGCAGAAAAAAATAATATTACTGTATGGAGTGAAGTAGAACTTGCTTATACTATGACGCCATGTCCTGTTATTGCTATTACAGGAACAAATGGAAAAACAACAACAACAACATTAGTAGGAGAAATATTAAAAGCAGAATATCAAAATACAGCAGTAGTAGGTAATATTGGTGTGCCATACAGTGAAAAAGTAGAAAGTTTAAAAAGTGATAACTGGGTTGTAGCAGAAATAAGTAGTTTCCAAATGGAAAAAGCACATACTTTCCACCCTAAAATCAGTGCTGTACTGAATATTACACCAGACCACTTAAATAGACATAAAACAATGGAAGTTTATGTTGCTATGAAAGAAAGAGTATGGCAGAAACAAACAGAAAGCGATTATTGTATATTAAATTGGGAAGATAGCTTTTGTAAGGCTATGGCAGAAAAAACAAAATCAAAAGTATTTTTCTTTAGCAGTCAAACTGTTTTAAAAGAAGGTATTTATTTGAAAGATGGGTATATAAAAGTTTGCTGGCAAAATATAAACGAAACATTATTTCATGTAGATGAATTGAAATTATTAGGCATACACAATTATGAAAATGTTATGGCAGCTTGTGCCATTGCTATTTGTGCTGGTGTTCCTTTGCAAAAAATTATAAAAATTACGAAAGAATTTGCAGGGGTAGAGCATAGAATAGAATATGTAGCAACAATAGATGATGTAGAATATTATAATGACTCTAAAGGAACAAATACAGATGCCTCTATTAGAGCAGTGTTAGCAATGAAACGTCCTATTGTACTTATTGGCGGAGGATATGATAAAGGGGTATCCTTTGCAGATTGGGTAAAACTTTTTAAAGGCAGAGTAAAACATCTTGTGTTAATTGGTGTGACAGCAGAGCAAATTGAAAGGGAAGCAATAGAGGCAGGATTTACAGCAATTTCGAAATGTGAAACATTTGAGCAAGCAGTAAAATTGTGTCATGACAAAGCAGAAAGAGGAGATTGTGTATTACTTTCTCCAGCCTGTGCAAGTTGGGGAATGTTTGACAATTATGAACAAAGAGGGGATTTATTTAAGGAGTTAGTAAAATCGTATATAAAGTAAAAAGAGGTGTGTTATATGGCGGAAGCCTCTGTGGCTAAAAAAAGAAAAACAACAACAGTAAAAAAGAAACCAACAAGAGCATCTTATGACTATATGGTACTTTTTGTGGTAATATTATTGGTATTGTTTGGCATTGTAATGATATTTAGCTCCAGCTATTATAAAGCAATGACAACAGATGATTTTAATAATGATATGCTTTATTTTGTAAAAAAACAATTTCGAAATGGGCTATTAGGATTTGTAGGTATGTTTATTATGGCAAATTTCCCTTATAGACATTTAAGGCGTTTTACATTACCAGCATATATTATAGGTTGTATATTGCTGTTGTTGCTGATACCTTTTGGTACAGTAGCAAATGGACAAAAAAGATGGCTTTGGGGATTTCAACCTTCTGAAATTGTAAAAATAACAACAACATTGTTTTTAGCACATTTTATATGTATACATAAAGAATATTTAAAAGATTTTACAGGTTTTGCAAAGTGTCTGGCTGTTGCGGCAATTCCTTGTGCTATGATTGCAATTACAAATTTTAGTACAGCTTTACTTTTGGCTTTAATAGGAGGAACAATACTTTTTGCAGCAGGATTTGATGTAAAATATTTTGCTTATATTAGTGGGCCTGTGGTAGGTGCAGGAGCGATTGCGATATTACTTCCAGGTTTAAGATACCGTTTGACACGTATACAAATATGGTTAGACCCTTTTTCAGACCCAACGGATAAAGGATACCAAATTATACAAGGACTTTATGCTTTGGCTTCTGGGGGACTATTTGGATTAGGACTTGGACAGAGCAGGCAAAAAACATTTTTACCAGAGGCATATAATGACATTATATTTGCTATTATTGCGGAAGAATTGGGAATGTTGGGAGCAGCACTAATTATACTGCTTTTTGCAATATTGGTATGGCGTGGTATTAAAATTGCTATGAATGCACAAGACCAGTTCGGAAGTTTGGTAGCAACAGGCATTACAGCACAAATTGCTTTTCAGAGTATTATTAATATTGCTGTTACAACAAATACAATACCAAATACAGGTCAACCGCTTCCTTTTGTAAGTTATGGCGGTACTTCATTAGCAATCGCTATGTCTATGATAGGAATATTGTTGAATATATCTAAGTATCAAAAGGGAATGGAGTAATGTTGTACTAATTTTCCATTTTGTGCACATTGTTGTGGAAAAAGATGTTGACAAAATCGAAAAGGTTTAATAAAATTTGTATTAAGAAAAAAGCAAAGAAAAAGAGGAGTATCTATATTCCAGCTTTCAGAGAGAAAAACAAATGCTGTAAGTTTTTCAGTATGGAAATAGAGAAGGTAGCTTTGGAGCTTTTTTGCAGAAGCGATGTTCGTGTGTAAGCAAAAACGTTTTGTCCCGTTATAGACTTTTGAGTGTCTGTTTTTTAAAAAATGAAAAAACAGAAAAAAAGGTGGTACCACGAGCTTTCGTCCTTTATTGGATAGAAAGCTCTTTTTTTGAAAATTAATAAAAAAGAACAAACGTGAAGGTATAGGAGGAAAACAAATGAAAGAATTAGCAAAAAATTACGACCCTTCCATAGTGGAAGAACGTTTATATGAACAGTGGATGGAAAAAAAGTATTTTCATACCATTATTGACAAAAGTAAAAAACCATATTGTATTGTTATGCCACCACCAAATATTACAGGACAGCTTCATATGGGACACGCATTAGATAATACAATACAAGATATATTGATTAGATGGAAAAGAATGGCAGGTTATAATACATTATGGCTACCAGGTATTGACCATGCAAGTATATCAACAGAATTAAAGGTAGTACAAAAAATGACAGAAGAAGGTTTGACAAAAGCTGATGTCGGTAGAGAGGGCTTTTTAGAAAGAGCATGGGCTTGGAAAGAGGAATACGGCGGAATTATATTAAATCAGATTAAAAAATTAGGAAGTTCTTGCGACTGGGAAAGAGTTCGCTTTACTATGGACGAAGGTCTTTCTGATGCGGTATTAGAAGTATTTGTTAGACTGTATGAAAAAGGATATGTTTATAGAGGAGAAAAAATAGTAAACTGGTGTCCAGAGTGCCAGACTACAATATCTGATGCAGAAGTAAATCATGTAGATACCGCAGGACATTTTTATCATGTAAATTATCCTATTGTAGGAAGCGATGAAAATTTACTTCTTGCTACAACACGTCCTGAAACAATGTTAGGAGATACCGCAGTAGCAGTACACCCAGATGATGAAAGATACCAGCATCTTATAGGTAAAAAATGTATATTGCCTTTGGTAGGAAAAGAAATTCCTATTGTAGCAGATAGTTATGTAGATAGAGAATTTGGTACAGGTGTCGTAAAAATTACACCAGCACATGACCCTAATGACTTTGAAGTAGGTGTTCGCCACAATTTGGAAAGAATTAATGTACTCAATGATGATGGTACTATGAATGAAAATGCTGGAAAATATCAAGGTATGGATAGATATGAAGCAAGAGAAAAAATTGTTGCAGAATTAAAAGAACAAGGCTATTTAGTAAAAATTGAAGATATTACACACGCTGTTGGTACACATGAAAGATGTAATAAAGTTGTAGAACCAATGATAAAATTACAATGGTTTGTAAAAATGGACGAATTAGCAAAACCAGCGATTGAAATATACAAAAATAAATCACTTCGTTTTATACCAGATAGATTTGGTAAAGTATATTTGCATTGGTTAGATAATATTAAAGATTGGTGTATTTCTCGCCAGCTTTGGTGGGGACATAGAATACCAGCATATTATTGTGCTGACTGTGGTCATATTACTGTTTCTAAAACAGCACCAGAAAAATGTGAAAAATGTGGTTGCACTTCATTGACACAAGATGAAGATGCACTTGATACATGGTTCTCCTCTGCATTGTGGCCTTTCTCTACATTAGGCTGGCCTGATGAAAATGCGGAAGATTTAAAACATTTTTATCCTACAAGTGTATTGGTAACAGGATATGATATTATATTCTTCTGGGTAGTTAGAATGACATTTTCTGGTATGGAATGGATGAAAGAAACACCTTTCCATGATGTATTTATACATGGTTTGGTAAGAGATGACAAAGGAAGAAAATTCTCAAAATCATTGGGCAATGGCATTGACCCATTAGAGGTAATTGAAAAATATGGTGCAGATGCTTTGAGATTGATGCTGATTACAGGAAATGCACCAGGAAATGATATGCGTTTTTATTGGGAAAGATTAGAAGCTAGCAGAAACTTCTTAAATAAATTGTGGAATGCTTGTCGTTTTGTGCTTATGAATTTGGAAGAAGATTTGCCAAAAGAAATGCCTTCTCATTTGACATCAGCAGATAAATGGATACTTTCCAAAGTAAATACATTAGCCAAAGATGTAGAAGAAAATATGGAAGGCTATGAACTGGGCATTGCAGCACAAAAAGTACATGATTTCTTGTGGGACGAATATTGTGACTGGTATATTGAAATGGTAAAACCACGTCTTTATAATAAAGAAGATGATACTAGAATTGCAGCACTTTGGACATTAAAAACAGTATTGATTACTGCATTAAAATTACTTCATCCATATATGCCTTTTATTACAGAAGAATTGTTCTTGAATGTACAAAATGAAGAAGAAAGCATTATGATTTCACAGTGGCCAGAATTTAAGCAAGAATGGGCATTTACAGAAAACGAAAAAGAAATTGATGTAATAAAAGAAGCAGTTAGAAGTATCCGTAATATTAGAGCAGAAATGAATGTAGCACCTTCTAAAAAAGCACAAGTGTTTGTAGTAACAGAAAATAATGAAATTGCAGATATATTTGAAAAATCAAAAGTATTCTTTAAAACATTATCTTATGCAAGTGATGTGTGCATACAGTCTGATAAAAATAATATAGGCGATGACGCTGTTTCTGTTGTAATTCATAATGCAGTAATATATATGCCATTTGCAGAATTGGTTGACATTGCTAAAGAAGTAGAGCGTTTGACAAAAGAAAAAGAAAAGCTGGAAAAAGAAATTGAAAGAGTTGTAAAAAAATTAAGCAATGAAGGATTTGTTGCGAAAGCACCAGAAAAAGTAATTGAAGAAGAAAAAGCAAAAGAAGTAAAATATAGAGCAATGTTAGCACAGGTAGAAGAAAGATTAACACAAATGAAAAAATAATAATATATAAATGATAAAAATAGCAGAGAAATAAAAAAATGTTCTCTGCTATTTTTGCTGTACAAAGTAAAAGCATTGATTAGAACGATAATTATTGCTATAATTATTATGGAATAGTAAAAAGGAGAATTAAAGAGGGGAGATTTTATGTATTGCAGAAACTGTGGTAAAGAAATAGATAATAATTTAGCACAATGCCCTTATTGTAATACACCAGTAATGCAAGGTCAAACAGTGGTAGAGGATAACGGAGGTGCATGGTGGAGTATTTTAGGCTGCTGTTTTCCCATTGTGGGATTGATATTATACATAGTATGGAAAGATACCAAGCCTAAAAGCAGTAAAGAAGCAGGTATAGGTGCATTAATAGGAGTATTACTTCCTATATTTGTCTATTTACTTATAATTATTTTAGCCTTTATAAGTTATGAATTGTTGTAAAAAAGGAAGATGAAAAAATATGTATTGCAGAAACTGTGGTAAAGAAATAGATAATAATTTAGCACAATGTCCATATTGCAATACACCAGTAATGCAAGGTCAAACAGTAGTAGAGGATAACGGAAGTACATGGTGGAGTGTATTAGGCTGTTGTGTTCCTATTGCAGGATTGGTGTTGTACATAGTATGGAAAGATACCAAACCTAAAAGTGGTAAAAAGGCAGGTATTGGTGCATTAATTGGATTTGTATTAAGTGTATTAATTCCTATATTATTTTATTTGTTTATGATTATATTAGCCTTTGCAAGTTATGGATTATAAATAAGGAAAGTGAAAAAATATGTATTGTAGAAACTGTGGTAAAGAAATAGATAACAATTTAGTACAATGTCCATATTGTAATACACCAGTAAATCAAAATCAAATCATACAACAAGATGATGGAAGTACATGGTGGAGTGTATTAGGCTGTTGTTTTCCTATTGTGGGATTGATATTGTATATTGTGTGGAGAGATACCAAACCTGAGAGCGGTAAAAAAGCAGGTATCGGTGCAATAATCGGATTTGTATTAGGTACAGTATTGCCTATTGCATTTTATTTTTTAGTATATAGCATACTGTTTATAAATGGAGTTCCTTATTAATTAAGAGAATAGAAATATGAAAAAAATAGGATTTTTTTTAAAAATATTTTTTGGTTGTCATAGTTTGCCTGCTCGTTCTTTTTTTTGGAAAGGAAAACAATTTCCCATTTGTGCTAGATGTACTGGTGAATTAGTAGGAATGATATTGGAATGTTTATTGTTTTTATCATTGCATTGGTATGCTAGTTGGGGCTGGTGCATTGTATTTGCAATGCCTTTGGTGATAGATGGCACATTACAGTTAAAAACAAAATGGTTTAGTAATAATGCTTTACGATTTTTTACAGGAGTATTTTTTGGTATTGTAGTAGTATCATTTTTGCTTCATATTCATTTTATATTATGGGAATTAGTAAAAAAAATAACTCCTCTTATATTAAAGTAAGAGGAGTTTTGGTATTATTTTGCAGGAACAATTTCTAACCAGTAATTATCAGGGTCATTTATAAAATAGATACCCATAGTAGGATTTTCAAAACAAATACAACCCATTTCTTTGTGTTTTTGGTGTGCTGCTTCAAAATCTTGTGTTACGAATGCTAAATGAAATTCATTTTCGCCTAAATTGTATGGCTCTTTTCTGTCACGCAGCCAAGTTAATTCTAATGTAAAATCTGTTTTGCCATCTCCTAAATAAACAAGTATATAACTGCCGTCTTCTGCTTCTTTTCTTCTTACCTCTTTTAAACCTAAGGCGTTTTCATAAAATTGCATACTTTTTTGTAAATCTAATACATTATAGTTGTAATGGTTAAATGTAAAATCCATATTATATTACCTCCTTTTATATTATTTAATGATGGTGATGGTTATGATGATGATGTTCATGGTGGTCGTGTCCGCAATTACAATCGTGATGATGATGTTCATGGTGGTGGTCATGTCCACAGTCACAATGCTGGTCTAATTGGCTACTACATTGAAAACCGTGTCCTTCAAATATCATGCCCACTTTATCTACAATAAGTATTTTTTGTTCAAATGTTTGAGCATTTTCTATAGCATTTTTTATCATAAAAATAGTTTCTTCTACTGTCATCATAGGAGGCAAAACACCTAAAAATAATTGCATAGTTGCCTTTCTGGCAGCGACAGGCATAACAGAAAATGCTTCTTTGATATGAGATATAAAATCATCAAATGCTTTTTGTTTCCATTCTTGGGAAGCAGGGGGCTGGTCTTGAGGTGTATCAAAGTGAAATAATTCTTCATTTAAGTCACCATAATAACAACTACGAATAAAATCTTCTGTCAATAGTATTTTTTTAGTATCATCACTTAATTCTGAAAAATCATTTATTTTTTTCATATACTTGATTTCTTCATGGCCAATATCGTTTGCTTTGTCAATAATAGGTTCCACAGCATTTTCCAAAGAATTTCTAACTTGCTCTAAATAAGCCTCTTTTTCTGTTTCAGATAATTCTCCATTAAACATTTCACATACGGTATGATATAGGTCGGCATGACTAACGTCTTTTTCAGTGAGTTCTGAAAAAGAATATCCCAAATAAAAAAGTAATATCAGTGAATTAATGTCATTAAAAAGACAACTGAACATATCTTCTATATTCTCTAAATTTTCAAAAACAGAATTAAAATCACTGTATTCTTCATTTAATGCTTCATCGGATAATTCACTTGGCACGATACTTTGTCGAGAAGAAAGCCACTGTGATAATTCTGTAAAATATTTTCCATAATATTTACTTTTTTCAGGAAAAATAATATTAAAAAAAGTATTTAAAGAATAAGAAATAAATTGTTCTGACTCACCACTAAAAGAGTATTGTAAACTTTGTTTTATCATATCATAATATTTAGAGCGTGCTATTTGAAAAGGAATACATTTTAAAAGCTGTCCTATTCTGTTTTTTTGTGTTAGAACATCTTCGGCAGTTTGTAAAAATTCCATACAATCTAAATAAAAAATTTCCCATTCCACTTTTTTTTGAGAAATATTTTCTTCTTTGTATTTTCTAATAGCAACTTCATCTCCAATTCTGGTATAATGGATATTCCATAAAGAAGTATATTGATATATATTTTCATAAATAGAAAGTAATTTCTTTTTTAAATGAATACAATCTTCTAATGCAGAAAGACGTACTTTTTCATCATCGTCATCTAATATCTCCTGAAACTGTATAATATACTGTTTGATTGTATTTTGTAAGTCTAAAATATCATTGTGTATGGTATAATGAATATCTGTTTTTTGATATTCTCTGTCTAAAGCACTCATTAAAAGCAACAAAAGACTTGCTGTAGCTTGCTGTTCAATGTATTGTGTAGAGAGTGTTTTTATTTTTTCTTCTAAAATGTAATTTGACAAAAAAAAATCTCCTTTCATATGATATTGTAATTACATTGATTTTTTTCTATTATAAAGCAAAAATAATATAGATACAATGACTTTCATAAAAAGATTGGGAAAATGATAAAGAGGTGAGAAAAATGATATTATTGTATACAGGACAGGGAAAAGGAAAAACAACAGCAGCAATAGGATTGTGTATTAGGGCGTTAGGGTGGGAAAAAAAGGTTTGCATGATACAGTTTTTAAAATCGCCTGATACAGAAAGCGGAGAAATAAAATTACTTAAAAAATTAAATTTAGAATTGTATCAGACGGGAATAGGATATTCTTGGACAAAAACGCCTCAGCAACAAAAAGAATGTATTCAAAAAGCATGGCAACTGTGTAAAAAAATATTGCTTTGTGGGAAATATGATATGGTAATATTAGATGAAATTGTAAATGTATTTTGTATGAAAACAGTTTGTGTGTCTGATTTTTTTACAGAAGATGATTTGATTGCAGTGCTTCAAAATACAAAAAACACAATGGATATTGTACTAACAGGAAGAAATGCAAGCAAAAAATTGATAGAGTATGCAGATTTAGTAACAGAAATGAAATGTGTAAAACATTATTATCAAAAAGGAATAAAAGCTGTAAAGGGATTAGAATATTAGCAAAAAGCAGTATGAAATAAATATGATATGAAATAGAAACATATATAATGTTTGTCCATAGAATATATAAAAATAGCATTTCCTATCAACAAAATATATGGTATGATTATATGGGTAATTTATAAATATAATAAGCATATTGTACTATTGCACAATACCATAAATATAGTAATAATAGAATAAGAGGGGGAAAAAATATGAAAGAGGAAAAAAGAATTTGTTTTCAAAATAGGGAATTGTCTTGGCTGCAATTTAATGAGAGAGTATTAGAGGAGGCAGAGGATAAAAATGTACCTCTTTGCGAAAGACTTTCTTTTTTGTCTATTTTTCAAAGTAATTTAGATGAATTTTTTATGGTAAGGGTTGGTTCTTTGCGTGACCAAATGCTTTTATCAGAAGATACAAAAGATAATAAAACAAATATGACAGCACAACAGCAAATTGAAGCGATATTAAAACGTTGTAAAGAATTAGGAGACAAAAAAGATAAAATATATGAAGAACTGCTTCAAGGGTTAGAAAAAGAAGGTGTTCATATCATCAATTTTCAGTCATTGTCTAAAAAAGATGCAGAATATTTGGAGAGATATTTTGAAAAAGAAATTGCTCCTTTGCTTTCTAGCATTGTAGTAGGAAAAAAACAACCCTTTCCATTTTTGAAAAATAAAGATATTTATGCAGCAGCAGTGTTAAGTACCAAAAACGAGAAGGAAAAAATTGGAATAATACCATGTAATACAGGTGTATTTGAAAGACTAATCGAAATTCCTTCCAGAAAAGGAAGTTTTATGCTTGCTGAGGAACTGATATTGCACTTTTTGCCTAAAGTATTTAAAAGTTATAAAATTAGTGCAAAATCATTAATACGTATTACAAGAAATGCAGATATTGATGCAGAACAAATTTATGATGAAGATTTAGATTATAGAGAACACATGGCAGAGGTAGTAAAACGTAGAAGGAAATTGTCCCCTGTGCGTTTAGAGCATACAAGAGAATTAGATGGTACTACTGTAGCAAGGCTTTGTGAATATATGAAATTAAAAAAAGAACAGACATTTTATTCTCACGCACCTATTGATTTATCTTTTGTGTCAAATATTAGAGATTATTTGAGAGCAAAAGGAGAGTTGTTTTTTGATAAAAGAGTACCACAAAATTCTGCTTCTTTTAACAATAGGCAATATATGATAGAGCAAATTGAAAAAAAAGATAGATTACTTTCTTATCCTTATGAAAGTATGAGACCATTTTTACACTTGCTCAGTGAGGCAGCAGTTGACCCAAATGTTGTTTCTATCAAAATGACATTATATCGTTTAGCAAAATCAAGTAAAATTGTAAGTGCGTTAATTGAGGCAGTAGAAAATGGAAAACAAGTAGATGTATTGGTAGAATTAAAAGCAAGATTTGATGAAGAAAATAACATTGAATGGTCAAGAAGATTAGAAGAAGCAGGCTGTCACGTGATATATGGATTAGATGATTTAAAAGTACATTCTAAGTTGTGTTTAATTACAATGAAAAAAGAAGGCAAAATTGAATATATTACACAAATTGGTACAGGCAATTATAATGAAAATACAGCAAAATTATATACAGACCTTTCTCTCATTACAGCAAATCCAGATATTGGACAAGAAGCATCAAGTGTTTTTCAAGCCATTGCATTAGGAGAAGTTGTAGAAAATGTAGAACATTTAATGGTTGCACCAAAATGCCTTCAAAATAAAGTCATTGAATTGATAGAAAGAGAAACAGAAAAAGCAAAAAGAGGAGAAGATGCGTATATTGGCATTAAAATAAACTCTTTAACAGACAAAAAAATTATGAACCAATTAATAAAAGCATCTCGTGCAGGTGTAAAAATAGATATGATTGTAAGAGGAATTTGTTGCTTGCGTTCTAAAATAGAAGGATATACAGATAATATTAGAATAATAAGTATTGTAGGAAGATATTTGGAACATTCTCGCATTTATATATTCGGAAAAGATAAAGAGGAAAAAATGTATATTTCTTCAGCAGATTTGATGACAAGGAATACTGTACGCCGTTTAGAGGTAGCAGTACCAATATATGATGATGACATTAAAAATAGAATTAGAACAATGTTTCAAACAATGCTTCAAGATAATGTCAAAGCAAGAGAACAAATGCCAGATGGCAAATATCAAAAACTAAAAAAAGCAATAAGACAATTAAATTCTCAAGAATATTTTTATGAACAAGCATATGATATGGCAGGGAATGGATTGGTAAAAAAAGAAGAAGAAGAACAACAATATAATGAAGAAGATTTTATAATAGAAGACAAAGAAATGGCAGAAGTAACAGAAAAGTCATGGGAACAAGCAGCAGAAGCAACAGAAGAAGAAACTACACAAACATTAGAAACAATGCAACAACAAAAATATAATAAAAAGGCAAAAAGATATAGAAGAAGCAGTCGAAACAGAAAAAGATAAAAAAGCTTTTGTGTGAAATAAACAAACCGTAAAAAAATACAGACATTGTTTTAAATAAAACTGTCTGTATTTTTTTTGTGATTTTATTATGTATGTTTGTTATATGTAGAATAAATAATGTAATCAAGTTATATGACAAAATTTTCTTAATATATTATATGTCCTAAAATGATGTAACATATTGCAGAAAGGATACCTGCCATTACACCATAAGGAATTTGTGTAATACCATGTCTAAAGTTGTTACAACCTGTTGAAGATGATGTTAATATTGTTGCGTCTGAATAGAAACAGCAGTGGCTTCCCCAAACACCTGCTGCTGCTACCGCACCAACTGTTACAGCGATATTTCCGCCTAAAGCAAGTGTGATTGGTGCAACAATAGGAATAGCAATAATGTACATACCCCAGTTAATACCCATAATAAATTCAGTAGCTGCAAATACTAAGAAAACAGTTACAGGTAAAAATGGTAATGTAATATTTCTAACTGCTACGTCAATAACATAATCAATAAATCCAACTTGTTGGCTTGCTTCTGCAAAACAGAATGCAAGTATCATAAGTAATATAGGTAAAACCATGTTTTTCAGACCTTCTACAACTGTGTCTGCAAATTCTTCTGGGTCCATACCTTGTGCAACAAAATATATGAAACATATAAATATTGCTGTTATGATACCTTTTTGCATATCAAAATCAAAGAAAGCAACAGCACCGATTAATATCAATATAGGTGCAAAGAAATTACGAAGTTTTGGATTTTCTGGAACGATACTATCTTTACCAGAACGAATATCGATTTTTTCAGAATCTGGAGGTGCTAATGGACCGCCAGCTGCAACTCTTTCATATGCTCCTTTCATAGGTCCTATTTTAGGAATAACGCCTAAAACAGTTAATATCATAACAAGGAGTGCAAATATTGCATAAAAATTGAAAGGTACAGTTGCCATATAAGTTGGTAATTGCTGACCTTCTTCTGCAATACCATTTGCTACCATAAGAGAGCCTATAAATACTGCCCATGTAGAAATAGGATTTAAAACAGAAATAGGAGCGGCTGTTGTATCAATAACATAAGCTGTCATTTCTCTTGGAATTTTATATCTGTCATTCACAGGCGTCATAGCAATACCAGAAGTCAAAGAACTTAAATAGTCATCTAATGAGAAAAGAGCAGAACATAACATTGTACCAAAAAGAGCTAATTTAGGTGATTTTACTCTAGAGGCAACAAATTCACCGAAGGCAAATCCACCACCATTTTTTTCTATCAAGGCAACAAGGCTGCCCATCAAACCACATACAATAATCAAGAAAGCAGTATCTTCTCTCAACATAGCCACTTGTGCAATATCAGCAAAAGCTGGAATAAAATTTCCTTTATGTACCATGATACAGCATAATATAGTTGCTAATGTCAGACCTTCTACAATTCTTTTTGTTCTAAATATGAAAATAATCATAAATACCGCTGGAATAACAGTAAGTATTCCAAAATCATCTGGATTATCAGGTACTAAAAATCCTATTAAAATGAATGCGGCAAATATAATGCCATATATTATTAAAAGTTTTTTAAAGCCATTTTTTGATGTTTCTTTTGTTCCTTCCATAGACCAACCTCCTTTTTATAGTAAAGGTTTTGTATAAATACCATAAAATGTGCTAAAAATAAGTTGATGCTGACAGCAACCAAAATATAGAAGCAAAAAGGCGATTTTGTGTAAAAAGGTGTATTTATGCCATATTATAAAACGCTTGCAAAAACAAACCTATAGCCTATATATTGGTATACTGTCAAAATCAACAAATGATAATTCTAATTAAAAGGAATAATTAAAGTTTATATTCACAATAATATTCTTATTCGGGTATTGTATTATAAATTATTCTCCTGGGTGTTTTCTGTCCATGAAAGAAGACTCTTGAGGACCTCTTTGGTCTTTTTTCGCAATAAACAAGCTACCTGTTGCTCTACCGCAAAGTACAGGAGGTTCACAAGCTGTTGCTGCTGTGCCAGGTGTAGCTACGCCAGATAAATCTGCATCTGTTCTGTCTAATTGTGTAGCAACTTTCCATGCTTCAAATTTACATGTATAAGATTGATTTCCAACTTTTTCAATCCAGCCATGATATTCCATGAAGTCACCAACATATACAGGTGCTAAAAATTCTATTTTTTCATAGCCTAAGAATAAGCTGATGTCACCGTCTACATAAACCATGAGCTCTGTACCAACATCGCCCCATTGGTCAACGATTCTTGCACCATTTACTAATCCGCCTACATAGTGTGCATCTTTTGCACTCATCATTAAGTGATGTACTACTTTTTTACCTACCATAATTAATTTCCTCCTTAATATGTGTATCTAATTTTCTCATTATTGTATATTTTCCACTATAAAATTATCAGTCTTTAAAAATTTCATCAGCATCAGGAACCTTTACATCTAAAGGCATAGCGATTTTAGAAACGTTTACCATATGAATGTAGTCAACGTTGCCTGCTAATATATTGTTACCCCATGTACCACAGCCTTCAGAAACAGCAGGGGACAAACCATTTGTTGCAGGACCCCAAGCGTCTGGAGTTGGTTGATTTACTAACAAACGAGCTACAGGAATTTTTTCGCCAGCATATCTGATGTGTTCTTTATCGTTACTGAAAATACCAGCTGTATGTCCAGTTCCACCAGCTTCTTTCATGTTTCTAACTGCCATATCTACAGCGTTTTCAAATGTGTCATAGGATTTCAATACAACAATAGGTCCCATAATTTCTTTGCAAAGGAAATCTTCTTTGCCAACGCCGTCAATTTTAATACCCATTACTTTGATACCATCAGCAAGTGAAACACCAGCTGCATCAGCAATGACTTTTGCATCTTTACCAACTAATTCAGAATTTACTTTACCTTCTGGGCTAAATAATGCTTCTCTGAATTTTGTAATATCAGCTTTGTCTTCAAAAAGAACAATACCAGCTTTTTTCAGTTCTGCAAAAAAGTCTTTTTCTAATTCTTCAGGATAAAGAAGTAAATTGTCACCATCGCAAAGTATACCATTATCACTACCGATAGCAATAAATGATTTTTCTGCTGCATCAGCAAGGTCATATCCTCTGTCTAATATTACAGGAGGGTTACCAGGACCTACGCCGTAAGCTGGAGTTCCGCTAGAGTAAGCAGCTTTTGTTAATCCAGAACCACCTGTTGCTATAACAAGGTCACACAGTGACATCAATTCAGCAGAACGTTCTATTGTAACATCATCTACTACTTGTATTAAATCAGCAGGAGCACCATTTGCTACTAAAGATTTTCTAATTAAATCGATTGTTTGAGAAGTAGTTTCTTTTGCACGAGGTGCAGGAGAAATGATAACTGCATTTTTGCCTTTTAAAGCGTGCATAAAGTTTCCAAGTGGAGTAACTGTTGGGTTTGTAGCAGGTGTAATTGCACCAATAACGCCTACAGGGTGAGCTACTTCCAAAAGTCCTAATTCTGGAATTTCATTGATGATACCAACAGATTTTTTATCTTTTAAATAATCCCAGAAAACAGCAGCTGTATCTGTATTTTTACCGATTTTATCTTCATAGCAGCCTAAACCTGTTTCATCAACAGCAAGTCTTGCCAAAGGTTTTGCATTCTGATAAATAATTTTAGCACCTTCATAAACTAATTTGTCCACTTGTTCTTGTGTATAATCAGCAATTTGAGCTTGAGCTTTTCTTGCATTGTTTACTAATTCTTGTATTGTCATGCTATTCCTCCTTATATTATTTCATATTCTCCCCTACAAAACAATGTTTGAAGGGGAGAGATAGAATGATTTATTATTTCTGAGCTGCTCTTGTGTCTGCCAAAGCTTCGTCCATACGTTCAATAACTTGAGCAATTTGTTCTTCTGTGATAACAGAAGCAGGCTCGAAACGAACGCATTTTGCATTTACTAATGTACCAGCTGTGATAACTTTACGAGCAAACATACCTTTTGCTACTTCATAACCGATTTCAGAAGTTTTGAATTCAACAGCAAGCATTAAACCAATACCACGTACTTCGTCAATCAAATCAGGATATTTTGCAGCCAATTTGTCCAAACCTTCTTTAATCAATGCACCTTTTTGAGCACATACGCCTGGAATGTCGTGGTCAATCATATATTTGATTGTTGCGATAGCTGCAGAACAACATACAGGGTTTCCACCGAATGTAGGAGAACCAAGTAACCATGGATTGTCAACTAAATCTTGTGTCCACATTGGAGGACGGCAAATTAAACCTGTGATTGGCATAATACCACCACCAAATGCTTTACCAAATGTTAAAATATCAGGAACAACGTCTTCGCCTTCACATCTCCACATATTACCTGTACGTCCCATACCTGTTTGGATTTCGTCACAAATCATAGCAACACCATATTCATCACAGATTGCTCTGATTTCTTTTAAGTATCCTTTAGGAGGAATGATAATACCAGCTTCACCTTGTACTGGTTCAACAATCATAGCTGCAACTTTTTCGCCAACAGCGATTAAGTTTCTGATTGCTTTTCTAGCGTCTTCTGCATTACCATATTCAACGTGAACAACTTGTTGTACCATTGGTGTATATGGTGTACGATATGTACCTTTACCACCCATAGAAACAGCACCCATAGATTTGCCGTGGAAAGCGTTTACAGTAGAAACATACCAACGTCCGCCTGTTGCAACTCTAGCCAATTTCAGAGCCATTTCATTTGCTTCAGCACCACCGTTTGTAAAGAAGCAATATTGTAAATCACCAGGTGTAATTTGAGCAACTGCTTTTGCCAAATATCCACGAAGTGGGTCCAATAATTCTTGGGAATGAAGTGCTTGATGGTCTAACTGAGCCTTTACTGTTTCAACGATTTCTTTGTTTTTATGACCACAAGTATAAATACCGAAACCACCTAAACAGTCAATAAAATCATTGCCATACAAATCTGTAACATTACTATCATGGTCTTGCCACTCTAACATAGCAGCATTTGTAGATACAGATTTACGATATTTTAACCAGCCTGGGCTAACATAGTTGTCAAAATGGTCTACAGTTTCTTTTGTAATTTTTTCTTTTTCCGCATCTGAAATTTCGCTTATGTCTGAATGAATGTAACCTAAAACTCTTCCCAAATATTCGCTTGTGTCTTTAAATTTTTCTAACATACTTTTTCCTCCTTGTTTTCTAAACGATAGTTTTTGTGTAAATCAACTTGCTTACACGCTAATCCTTTTACTGCTTTCTCTTTTTGCTCTTTCTATAGCAATCAGAATAAAAAACATTTTTTTAGGATTATCACCTCAATTTGATTTAGAATGGTACTTCTTATTTGAACTCACTGCAATCCACTTATATAGATTACAACGACACACAAATACAATGTTAATTTTCTTTTATCATACGGAATAACTGCACTCTATTTTTGATGTCCAATTTTCTGTATATATTTAATATATGTTTTTTTAATGTATTATTAGCAATTACAATCTGGTCACAAATTTCTTTATTGCTGTAACCACTGATAAGCAATTCTAATATATCACTTTCTCTTTTGGTCAATCCGTATAGTTCAACTGCTTCTTGTATAGAAATTTTATCTCCAGATTTTGTACTATTTTCCTGTTCTTGATATATTCTATAAGCAAGATGGTCTTTTATGAGCTGAACTTTAAATACATCGGAATATTTAAAATCATCTTTTTCTTTATCTCTATAAAATGTAATGACCCCTAAAAAGCGTTCATTATGTCCTAATACCAACTGTAAAGAGTAATGCCAATTATTTACTTCATACACATTTTTATAATACTCTGTTTCCATTCTTTTTTTATCGGAAATAATATCTGTTTCTCTATAAACCATACTTTTCCCTGTGGAAAGTATTCCTTGACTATAATCAATATTTTCATATACCTGAGAAAAATCAACAGAAGCATTTTTATTATAAGAAACTGAAGATGTCAGTGAAATACTACCATCGCCTTTAGAAAGGTGAAACTCTGCACTATCGAAATCAATTATCATTTTCAACTGTTCCAGAAGTTCTTTTCTCATAGCCAAAAAATCGGGATTTGTATATATTTTATAAATAATGCTGTTTAATATCATAAAGTCATTGTTGTCTATTGTATTCATAATAATTCATCTCTTCTCGTTACTGCTTTGTTTGTTCTTTGTTTATAATTTTATACAATTTATATAATTTAGATACAAATAGAGCATTTAGGAGTATTTTTTATATTTCATCATTACAAAAATATGAATAAAAATTTTCAAAAAAAATGACTTTTTTTATCTATTTTATTTTTTTTACATAAAATAAATACTTTTTTGCACAATTTATATTTGTTTTTCTGTTTAATATTATACTATGTATACAATAAAAACACAATAATCTGAAAAAGCTATTTTTATACTCCTTTTGTACTATTTTTAATACATTACGCATCAAAAATGCTCCATTTGTAAAATATTTACAGTGATATTTTAAAAAAAATGGCGAAAAATGTTTATGTATACAGTTTTAAGTATTTTTTATACAGCTGAAATAGGGGAAAAGACACAATAAAAATTGAGGTGACAACACTATCGATATACAAATTTTATACCATTTTTTTATTTTCTGCAATAAAAAATGCTCTGTCCTTGAGCCGATAAGAACAGAGCCAAAAACAGCCAGTATACGCCCCCTCTCCGGCAAAGAGAGCAGCAATAGGGCAATATACTTTTTGTTTTTGTAGGCACTTGTGAATGCCTTTTCGTCATAGCTTTATATTATAGGGCAAAGCTATCACAGTATTTATATTTGTTTTATTAGTATAATTGTATCAATGTTAACTTTTTTGAACACTTCTATTACTTACTATTATGAACTATATTTATTTCTAACTATACTATTTTTGAGTTTATGCAATTTTTTTGTTATGTGTATTTTATGGTTCAACTGGTCCATCTGGTTCACTTGGTTCGTCTCCACTATCGTTAGATGTTACTGTAATTGTGAATTTATCTGTTGGTGAAATGCCATCAGCTTTTCCACTTAATAAAGCATCAGCTTTTATTTTAACTGATATATTATTAATGGTTGTTGCATTGGCAGCTAAATTACCCTCAAATTTAATTGTTGCTGTTTTTGCTCCTTCAGTTACCGCAGCGTTCATTTTAGGTGTTAAGTTAGATGGTAAATTAGTAAATTCAAATAAACTACTTAAATCATCAGTCGTATCTTCTATTCCCTTAAAAGCATCACCTGTTAATGTAATAGTTACTGTACCAGATACAGCTGCACCTTGTGTTCCTGTTATACCTGCACCATCAGCCTCTGCTGTTGCTGTACCAGCTGCTATATCTACCGTTGTTGTACCTACTTTTGATTTTTGGTCAGTACCAGCTGCTAATGAAGATATAGGTTGTTCTGTACCATCATCACCAAATTTTACTTTAAGAGATGTAACATCATTAGCAAAACTATACGTATCCTTCGGTGTTACTGTAACTGTAGCTTCTACACCAGTGCTTCCAGCTTTGAAGTATTTTTTACTTGTATCAGCTGTACCAGTAATAAATTTATCAGCATTAGTACCATCTGTTTTATATTCGTAAGTTACAGTATAATTAGCTGAACTACCTACGTCTATTGTTTGTGCTCCTGAAGGTACTTCTTCTCCACCTACTGGTGCAGGAATAGTGATTGTTGCTATGTCTGCTGCTGCGATTGTGCCGCCGCCAGTAGATGTGATAGCAAATTTTGCAGCTGTATCTTTTGATGCTAAAGCTACAGTGTTACCTGTTACAGTAATTGCAGTACCATCAGATTTTTGTATTAATGCTTTTGGAATTGCAAGTGCAACAGTTTCAGATGTTACAGCTTTTGTTGCTTCTCCTCCTACTGTTAATATAGCTACATTGTCGGTTGTACCTTTTGCAGCTGTAACAGTAAGTCCACTACCTGTTAATGCTGGAGTAGTAAACCAACTTAAAGCGTCTTTATTTTCATCAGTAAATGCAACAAATTTATAAGCTGTATCTAATGTAACAGTAATTGTTTTTTTGCCATCTGTAAGAGTTCCAGGAGTTTGATCTACTTTTGCTGTTCCAGCTACTTCTCCAGTTACTGTTCCAGTTACTGTGTCATTTTCTCCTGTATTACCAGCTTCAACAGCACCCAACTCAACTTTAAATGTTAATGCACCATTTGCTATTGCAGCACTGTCGGTTACTACTGAAAAACCAGTTGGAAGTGTAATTGCTGTTTTTGCTGCGTCAGTAAATGCCCAATCTGTAGCTGCATTCAATGTAATTTCTGCTTGATAGCTCTTTCCGCCTTCTAATGCAGATACGTCATCACCTACAGCCGCATAGTCACCAGCACCATTAGTGTCTTTAGAGAACCATTTTATATTGCCTTTTTCATAATGTACATCAGTACCAGTTTTAGCTGTTATTTTTGCTTCTAATGAAGCAAATGTTGCTTCATCTACCATATCAGCTGCTGCAGGTAATGCTGTTATTTCAGTTGCTGCTATATCACCATCAGCAATATTAAATGTTACACCTGTTGTTGTTGCTGTAATTGTTTCTGATGAATTTTCATCTTGATTAGCAATCCATTTTGCAGGTATTGTAATTGCTACAGTACCAATTTTAGCTTTTGGTGTTCCTGATAATGTAAATTCAACTTTATTAGCGTCTGCTGTGATAGCTGTTGCAGTAGCAGTAATATCTTCTGGCAATCCTGTAATCCATTTTGCAGCTTCTGTTGCTGTAACTGCTTTAAATTTAGGTTCTGCTGCACCTTCTTCTGCGTCAGCAGCTTTTGCTAATGTAACAGTGATTTTTTGGTCAGCAGGAAGTTGTTGACCAATTTTTCCTGTTATTTCAACTGTTCCAGCTGCAGCTGTTGCACCTTTAAATTCTTTTTTCAGAACAAGCGTTGTTGTTCCTAATTTTTTACCATCATAAGAAGCTGTTATATTCAATGTTGTTGGTGTTTGACCTTCAGCTATTGTCAATACATTAGAAGTAGCATTGTTTGTAACGTCGCTGTCTGCTGTTGCAAATTTAGTATCTGTTACACCGCCTGTTACGTTCCAAGTAACTTTTTCGCCGTCAGCAATACCAGTTGTTTTTGCATTGATTGTTACAGTATTATTGTCTGTAGCCCAAGTGTTTAAATCAAAATCATCTGGTTTTGTAATTGTAATAGCTGCTTCATCTTCTTCTGGTGGTGTTGGTGTAGTGCCACTATCTGCTATATCTGCTGTTACAGTAAGTGTAATTGTGGAAGCAGTTGTCTTTGCATCTGTTACAGCAGTTCCCAAGCCAGTAAAGGCTGTTTTATCTATTGTTGTATCAAAAACATATCCTGTGTCTGCTGTTAATGTAATTGTTGCGGTATGTGCTTTTGTTGTTGGTGTACTTGGTGTATCTGTACCACTATCATTACCATCATCTGGTGTTGTAGTTCCGCTGTCTCCGCTTCCAGTACCGTCACCAGTTGTACCGTCACCAGTTTCACCTGTTTGTGCTGCTGGTGTGCTTGCAGTTGCAGGAGACCATGCTGTTCCTTCTTGTTTTACACCTGTAGGCAATCCTGTTACACTAGCTTTTTCACTTGCTGCTTTTGGTGTTGTTAATGCTACATCTTTCAACTGTGCAGCTGTGATTGTTGTTGTTGCTGGTGTAGATGGTTTATCTTCCTCTTTTTTATCTACTGTTGGTATATTTTCTCCAGCATTAGAAGTATCTACTGTACTTGGGTCTGTAGCTTCGATTTTATCAACAGTTCCTTCACCACTTACTTCTGTTTTGCCTGTTGATGTAGATGAAATTGTGTTTACTTTTGCATCTTCTGCTACATCAACTTTTGCTGTTGCTGTGTCAGAAAGTTCTA